>NZ_JQMX01000001.1:1810333-2413778 GCF_000744945.1 Carnobacterium maltaromaticum DSM 20342 | reverse complement strand
AAGTTGCGATAATTTCTGAACTCGGTAAATTCATCGTTGTCTGCATTAAGTAAGCCTTTTCGTAACCGACACTCATAATACCTCCTGCAGCAAGGATAAAACTAATTACCATGACCGGTTTAATTGCAGGTATATCAACATGCCAAATTCTTTGTAAAATGTTAGCGCCATCAATTTTTGCAGCATCAATCAATTCCGGTGACACATTTGATAATGTTGCTGTATAGAGAATCGACGACCATCCAATTCCTTGCCAAATGCCCGAGAAAATATACAAGGGTCGAAAGAAATCAGGTTCAGTTAAGAACGGCACCGTTTTACCAGTAAAAAATTCATAAATATGATTGACAGGTCCTTTATTTGAGAAGAATAGGAAAATCATTCCGACGATAATTACAACTGATATAAAATTTGGTGCATAGAGAATTAGCTGCAGCCTTTTCTTCAATTTATCACTAGCTAATAAATTGAATGAAATTGCCAAAATAATGGGCGGGAAAAACCCTAGTAATAGACCATAAACACTTAGTTTCAAAGTGTTTACTAACAAGATCATAAAGTTAGGCGATGATAAAAATCGAGTGAAATGTTCGAGTCCAACCCATTCACTTCCTATGATCCCTTGAAGAGGATTATAGTTTTTGAACGCAATGAGTAATCCATAAATTGGGACGTATTTAAAAATAAACGTTAAAACAATTGCTGGCAACACCAATAAATATAATAGGTAATTCTTTCGCATATAAAACAAATTATTCTTCACTTTTTGTTTCATTTTTTTTCTCCTTTCGTTTTTGAAACGTTTCCATTTTGTCTTAAAAAAAGAACCAACTCATTTTGGAATCGTTTCCGATATAGAATATATTACACCATATAATTCATTTTTTCAACAACGATTTTATAAATTTTTAAATTATTTTTTTAGCCAACGCAAAATTTCCAATTGTCGCTGATCCATTTTCTACCACAGTCGGTAAGCTTAAATACGTATCTATATTTTCTATTTCAATATAATTATTCAACGTTTTTTTAAATTCTTTTTTTACAATTTCTAATAAATTCGAGCTCATAACACCGCCACCAAGTACAATCACACTGGGACGCAAAGTTAAGGTAGCTTGAACACAAGCTTGTGCAATATAATAACCGATCAGCTCAAAAACAGGGTGATCTAAAGCAACACGTTCCCCTAAAATACCAAGCCTAGCTTGAAGAGTAGGTCCACTAGCTAGCCCTTCAAGGCAATCTTTATGATAAGGACATACACCTTCAAAATCAGCATCATCTAATCTACGTTTTACTGATACATGGCCCATTTCGGGATGACCCGTCACACCAATAATTTCACCATTCAAAACGATCCCTGCTCCAATCCCTGTTCCAATTGTGTAATAGACTAGCCCAGGTACGGCACCTCTAGAAATAAATTCACCGTAAGCCGAAGAATTCACATCTGTTGTAAAATATATAGGCACATTAAGTACTTCTTTTAATTGACTCACCACATCGACATTGGCCCACCCTTGTTTAGGCGTACTTGTAATATAGCCATATTTTTCATGATTAACGCGCTGCTCTAATGGGCCAAACATACCCATACCAATTGCTGAAACGCGTTTTCCTTCAAAAAACTGGACAACTTTTTTTAATGTTTCTTCTGGCGTTGTTGTTTTAAAGACTGCCTTTTCCACTATTTCCAGTTGTTCATTTCCAATCGCACAAACAAATTTTGTGCCTCCACCTTCGATACTGCCATATAACTGCACAATCATACACTCCTTTTATTTTCTATTCTAATTTTTAGTTGTATTTCCTTCAATAAATGTGACTGGAATAATCGTCTTATAGTCAATCGGATCTCCATTAATTGCATTCATAATTTGCTCAACAGCAACTTTAGCCATCGTCTCTAAAGGTTGACGAATCGTGGTCATCAAGTACTCCCGTTCTTCTGAAAGTTTCACACCATCAAAACCAATTACTTGAATATCTTCAGGAATTCTTTTACCTAGTTTTTCTAATTCTTTCATCACATCCATTGCTAAAAAATCATTAATTCCGAAAAGCCCATCAATTGTTGGATTATCGATAAAAAATTTTTGAACTTGATTTTCAAAATCAATAATCGGCTCTTCAAAATCTAGAATAGAAATTTTTTTCCCAGCCCGACGCGCACTTTTCTCAAAATAAATCCGGCGATTCTTCGTCTCGCTTTCTTTATCTTGATGCGTCCCAACAAAAGCAAAATGCTGGCATCCTCTCTTATTCAATTCATTAAAAGCTATTTCCCCACCCTGCTTACTATCAGCTGCTACTATAGTTACCTTACTCGTAAAATGGCGGTCAATACTAACAAACGGAATATCCGAAGAAACGCTTTTATCAATGTCTGTATACGTAATTCCAATAATCCCATCGACCTTATTTTGCTTAATCATTTGAATATATTCGTCTTCTACAGCAGGATCTCCAGTTGAATTACATAGAAAAATTTTATAGCCTAACGCTTTCAACTCTTTCTCAACATGAAATCCAAATTCAGAAAAAAACGGATGCCAAATTGTTGGAACAATCAGAGCTATCGTATTTGATCGATTTGTTTTCATTCCTCTTGCATATATATCTGGCTCATAGCCTAATTCTTGAATTGACTGATTCACTTTTTTTAATGTGCTATCTTTTACGCGGACACCGTTAATGACTCGAGAAACAGTTCCTACACCTACACCGGCAAGCTTTGCCACATCTTTCATCGTTGCTTTCATGTTATCCTCCACTTTTTTATATTAGTATAGCATAGTCATCAACCAAATTGAAACGTTTCCGATATGCATTTGTTTTAATAATCTTATTCTAAAATATTTTACAGATATGCCCATTCACTCTTAAATTGATGTAACAGGATTGAATCGATTCTATCAATGATTTCCATAAAACCTTGATTGACGCCAATCAAGAATATCGGCCAAAACTAACCTAATTAGACAAGATATAAAAATACTCGAGCTAAAATGCTAGCTCGAGTATTTCCTACATAGATTGATTTTTCTTACATTTTAACTTCACGTTGTGGATCTTTAACTAAATTTGATCCCCAAAGTCCCGCTAAAGAAGTAATAATCATACCAAGAACCATCGCAACAAAGCCCCAAATAGATGCTTTAGCTGTCGCATCAGCTGCGTCATCAGCTGCTTTTCTTGCATCGTCAATTGATTCTTTTAAATCAGCTTTTGTTTCCTCTAAGTTCTCACGAACCGTATCAATTTGTTCTTGTGTTTCCTTAGAAGCTTTTTGTAATTCATTATAGATATTATCAGTAGCTTGTTGCGCTTCTTCTGGGCTAAGATCACTATTTTTAGCAACTGCATTTGCAATAGCATCTTTATCTACAGAATCTCCAATTGTTTTTGCTTGTTCTTTTAGTGAATCTGCAGTTGTTTCAAAGATTTTATCTGAGTCATCTGGATTTTTTAGAGCTTCTTTTCCAGCATCTTTAATTGTATCCGTTGCTTGACTTAGTTGGTCTTTCAAATAATCAGGTTGTAATTCTGGTACATCTGTATCTTTTAAATACTTATCGATATTATCTTGTAATTCAGATGTATTCACAGTCCCTACCTCATCAGAAACTTTATCAATTCCTTTAGATATAACATCACCAGTGCCCGAAGCTATAGTTTGAACTCCACTGCCTACACCAGATGCAACATTTCCTAATAATGAGCCAACTGCTGAAAAAGCACCTACAGCTGTAAAACTAACTAAAATAACCACTAGTAACATGCTTGTCGCCCATGTTAAGAATCCATGTAACAAGCCGATTCTTCTTGCAGCAACACCGGCTACAAAACCTGCACTCATTAAAGATATAATTAACATTATAATTGACCAAATGATTAGACCCGTACCAACACCTTCAAAAGGTTGATCTGTCGTTAATTTGAGCGTGCCAAATCCAATAGCAGAACCAATTAGAGAGAGAGTTATAAATATTGATAAAAAAGTGATAACACCAGCAAAAATAGATCCCCATGAAATATTAATTCCTGCTTCTCCATCTGTTAAATAAGTTCTAAACCCAGTTTTCCTTTTTTCCATATCCATCTACCTCCATTTTATTTTTTCTAACTTTATCTACTTCTTTATGTTATCACAAGCTTTTTACTATTCCAAATAATATGGTTTAAAAAATTATAATATAATTAAATTCATTTCGAGTTTTTAATTTTAAAAACATTTTATTTTTCTAATTATTTGTACATGACTTGTTTTTAATAATCTACTTTTATTTCGACCGCACTAGTTCATTATAGTCAAAAAAAACACCCCACTAATTAAACTTTTCAGCCTAATTAGCGAGGTGAACTACATCTTATATCTTCAATTACTCTTCGTTTTACTACTCAAATCCTATTCCGCAACTTTGCCTTGTTATACATAGACAAACATTTATCAATCACAAGTATTCATGTCTATTCATTTAACAACATCAATATCAAAATCTTCAATATATTTTTCTATAATATCAATCAAGTCGTTTTACAAAATAATAGTTTATATCTTAACTTGATAACGCTTTCGTTAAGTGTTATCTTTAACCAAAAGGAGGTAATTATTATGAGATATTTAGTAGGATTCGTTTTTTTATTAGTAAGTATATGGCAGCTAGTGATAACTTGGCGAACATTCGCTAGTATAAAAAGTGAAGGAGATAAAAATACCTCTCCATTTATTATGTTAGGACTGTGGAATAGTTTAATATTTGCTGTAATTTTCTTCGCTGTTGCACTCTGGTGTTTTCTCGTCAAATTTTAAAAACGCTGTTTATAAAAATTGCTCTTTTCTTGTTGCCTTTTAATAGTAATTATTAAAAATTATAACTACAAAATAATCTATAACGATAGGATTATACGGAATAACTTGATACTTATTGATAACTATACTCGCGTGAGGATCGCAAAAAGGTAAAATTCCTATGTGACGTTCAATCCAGTATTTATAGAAAAATAAAAAGCTTCATAGTAAGAAGAGTGTCCCTCTTACTATGAAGCTTATAAAGTACCTTTACAAATCTTATCCAAATGAAATTATGTTAACTTCTAAAACAAGGATAGTTAAAGTGGTAGTTTTTACTAAATTGCTAAATATTACAAAAAGCTCTAATTGAAGACTTTATTCCGCAACTTTCGCAATTTTCCCTTGTTCCACATAGACCATTAAAATAGAAATATCGGCTGGATTGACGCCACTAATTCGGCTCGCTTGGGCAATTGTTTCTGGTTGAATTTTAACCAATTTTTGACGAGCTTCAGTCGCTAAACCATTAATGGCTTCATAATCAATGCGTTCTGGAATGCGTTTAGATTCCATACGTTTCATTTTTTCTACTTTTTCAATCGCTTTTTGAATATATCCTTCGTACTTAATTTGAATTTCAACTTGTTCTTTGACAGCCAACGGCAACTCAATCGTAGCAGGAGCAAAACTCACAACTTCCTCATAAGTCATTTCAGGACGGCGCAAGAAATCAGCAGCTAAAATACCATCTTTTAAAGGAGAAGCACCTTTAACATCAACCAAGAAAGCTTGTAATTCAGCTGTTGGTTTCAAACGCGTTTTCATTAAACGCTTAATCTCATCTTCAACCAAAGCTTTTTTAGCTAAGAAAGTTTCGTAGCGTTCATCTGAGACTAATCCAATTTCATGTCCAATTTCAGTTAAACGAAAATCTGCATTATCGTGACGTAACAGCAAACGGTATTCTGCACGAGAAGTTAGTAAACGATAAGGTTCCATCGTGCCTTTTGTCACCAAATCATCCACCATAACCCCAATATAACCTTCACTACGTTTCATCACAAATGGTTCCTTGCCTTGGTTTTTCAAAGCTGCATTAATCCCAGCCATTAAACCTTGGCTTGCTGCTTCTTCATAACCAGACGTTCCATTCATTTGACCCGCTGTAAATAGGTTCTCAACGATTTTTGTTTCTAATGAAGGACGTAATTGATAAGGTACAACGACATCATATTCAATCGCATAACCTGTCCGCATCATTTCGGCTTTTTCCAAGCCTGCCACTGAACGAATCATATCTAATTGCACATCTTCCGGCATTGAAGTCGACAAGCCTTGAACATAAACTTCTTCTGTATTACGTCCTTCTGGCTCTAAGAACATCTGGTGACGTGGTTTGTCACTAAAGCGCACGATTTTATCTTCAATAGATGGACAATAACGTGCTCCAACCCCTTCAACAATTCCTGTAAACATCGGTGCGCGGTGCAAATTGGCTTTGATAATATCATGAGTTTTTTCATTACTATACGTTAACCAACAAGATAATTGATCCTTCACATAAGCACTATCTGGCGTTTCATAGCTAAAGTGATTCGCTTTTTCATCGCCTGGTTGCTCTTCAGTCACACTATAATCAATCGTTGATGCTTTTACGCGTGGTGGAGTTCCAGTTTTAAAACGCGCTAATTCAAAGCCATTCCGTAGCAAACTTTCTGAAAGCTTAATCGAAGGCTGTGAATTATTTGGGCCTGACGAATACTTTAATTCTCCAATAATAATTTGACCACGAGAAGACGTTCCAGCTGTTAAAATAACCGATTTACTACGGTAAACAGCTCCCGTATTGGTTACAATTCCTAAACAAACACCATCTTCAATAATTAAATCTTCAGCAATTCCTTGGCGTAAAATAATATTATCTTCACGCTCGATCGTGTGTTTCATTTCATTTGCATAAAGGAATTTATCCGCTTGTGCACGTAATGCGCGCACAGCTGGTCCTTTACCTGTATTTAACATCCGCATTTGGATGTATGTTTTGTCGATATTGCGTCCCATTTCTCCGCCTAAAGCGTCGATTTCTCGAACGACAACTCCTTTAGCTGGTCCACCAACAGATGGATTACATGGCATAAACGCAACCATATCTAAATTAATGGTTAAAAGTAAGGTTTTTTGCCCCATTCTTGCACTAGCTAAAGCCGCCTCTGAACCTGCATGACCTGCTCCAACAACGATAACATCAAATGTTCCTGCTTCAAATCGTTCCATTATCTCGTTCCCTTCTCTTATGTTCTATTTTCCTAGACAAAATTGGCTAAACAATTGTGTTAACAACTCATCTTGCACACTGTCTCCTGTAATTTCACCTAATAAATCCCAACAACGGGTCATATCAATTTGCACTAAATCAACTGGCATATCCGCTTCAATGCCGTTAATGACTTCATCTAAAGCTGCTTCTGCATCGTGCAATAAAGCAATATGGCGGACATTGGATACATAAGTTGCATCGCGATCGCCTGTTGCACCTGCAAAAAACAACGCCGCTATTTTTTCTTCTAAAACATCAATTCCTGATTTCGTTAAAATTGACGTTTTAACAATACTAGCTGGATCAACCAATCCTTCTAACTCAGCTAAATCTAATTGGTTTGGTAGGTCCATTTTATTTAAAATAATAATCCGATGATTATCAGCCGTAGCTTCAATTAACAGTTTATCCTCTAACGTTAAGGGTTCATTTTGATTAAAGACCAGTAAAACTAAATCCGCCTCTTGTAAGGCTTGACGACTTCGTTCTACACCAATTTTCTCCACAATATCTTCTGTTTCACGAATTCCCGCAGTGTCAACTAGCTTCAAAGGAACGCCTCGAACATTCACATACTCTTCAATAACATCCCGCGTCGTACCGGCAATCTCCGTCACAATTGCTTTTTCTTCTTGCAATAAGAAGTTCAGCAAGCTGGATTTACCAACATTAGGACGACCAATAATAGCTGTGGCCAAGCCCTCACGTAAAATTTTCCCTTGGCTTGCCGTCTGTAATAATTGGTTAATACTAGCTTTAACATGGTAAGCTTTCTCCACTAACAAACGTGCCGTTAACGTTTCAACATCATCATATTCTGGGTAATCAATATTCACTTCAACTTGCGCTAATGTATCCAAAATTTCCGAACGTAAATTACGAATCAAAGTTGATAAATTGCCATCTAATTGTTGTAACGCTAAATACATCGCTTTATCCGTTTTCGCACGAATCAAATCCATCACGGCCTCAGCTTGCGATAAATCAATGCGCCCATTTAGAAAAGCGCGTTTTGTAAATTCACCTGGTTCAGCTAAACGTGCACCATTTTGCAAAACGATTTGCAAGACTTGATTCACCGATGTAATGCCACCGTGACAGTTAATTTCCACAACATCTTCTCGCGTAAATGTTTTTGGACTACGCATCACCGAAACCATCACTTCATCAATCGTTTCAGAAGTCTTTGGATCACGAATATGTCCATAATGAATCGTATGACTGGCAACGTCAACTAATTTTTTAGTACCTGCTTGATAAACTTTATCAGCAACTTGTAAAGCCTCTCCCCCAGATAAACGCACAATCCCAATCGCACCTTCTCCTGGCGGCGTTGATACGGCTGCAATTGTATCAAATTCTAATGACAATTTATCTCACTCCTTCTTATTTTTTTGCATCAAAAAAGTGCCCACTCCACCCCTTGGCTAAAATTAGCTAGAAATGGAAAAGCACTTTGACTGCTGTATTATTTAATTGAATCACTTATAATTAATTTTTACTATACGTTAGAAATATACATGTATTTCGCTCATTTGTCAATGGTAGCACCTAAATTAGAACAGAATATTTTATTACTAGTGAGCTCTCTTAAGGAGCATCAGATAATAACCACGTTATTTCACCTTGGTAGTTTCCAACTTTGGCATCTGGGCTGACTTTCAATAACAAACCTGCTGTTTCTGCCCACTGAATCATTGGATAAGTTTCACTTCCTGTTGCGATTTTTTGGCTTATTTCACTAATAACTAAATCTGGTATCTGATTTTGTTTAAGAATCAAGGCACTTCTTAATTTTTGTTTCGCTTGATCTTCAAAAGAAACAGCGCTAGCAAATAACGACCAGTTTGACCCGATTGTGTTCTCTATTTCAATTTTCCAATCAGCTTGTATTCGCTCCACGTATGGCGTTTTTTGACTTAACTTTGTTGTTTTGTAATCTAAGTTTTTTGGTAGTTCTTTAAATTTAAGTTCGCCACCAACTGATAGCTGACTATTTTTTTGTAACATTCCCCCTGAACCTTCTTTGGTAGCCTTGAATGTGGCACTGTAAATACCAAATGCTGGTTCAATTTCATTTGTAATAAGCTCAATAGGAAGAGTCGTTCCATCAGCCATATCCCAAGCTTTTGGTTCAACTTTTTGACGAACCAGTTCATCTAAAGTTCCTTCTTCACTGTTTTTGCGCACATCCACCAAATCAAAGAAGGTATCTTTAGCATCTAAAGCAATGGCATCTTTTTCATTGAATAGTGTACTTTCGGCATTATATACGTTAACTGGAATTTTTTTTATGACATCCCGTTTTCCATCAGTTAACGTTGCTTCTACCCATTGAAATCCTACTACTGAGGAATCCATCGATAATGGCTTTAATGTGACATTTGTTCCTTTGATTTCTTTGAATAAAATGTTTAAATCGTTATTGAGCGCTTCCCCTAATTTGACTTTTTGAACGTCAGGTGTGGCGTCTAATTCAGTAATTGTCAATTCGATATTCTGTGCTGCGGAACGTGTTCCATACTCATCAATCCCAATTACTGAAACTGTATGAATTCCTGGTGAAAATAGTTTCCCATCAATTGTTCCTTGATAGGTTTGAACTTCATTATAAGGAATGTTTGTATAGTCAGCTAATGGAACTAATGTTTTATCCTTATCATCCAATTCTAGATATACGCGATAATCCATATTATCTTCATCAGAAATGGTTCCATCAATTTCAACTTTTTGATCCCGATACATGGAAGCCTTTGTTTGATTCAGCGTAACTTTCGGAGGTGCAAGTACACCATACTTCCAAATTTGTTTGAATGATGTACTCTCATTACTTGCAATGTCTACACCTTGATTTTTCATTGAAATACTTGTATTCGATACTCTAACAGGCTGGTTTTCTTTTAAAACAGCCGGTGGAGACAACAAACCTCCACCATCGTTACGGTATCGTTTTCCCGTTTCCCAACCAACGCCATTCGCGTTTTGTACATTGTATTGTTGAAACTTATCTGCCAATTGGCCAGCTGCCCAATTGGGTATGGTTTCTGGATCTGGTATAACAACCATAGAAGACCCATTGTAAGTTAAATTAATTCCCTTAAAGTTATTGATTGGTGTAACAACTACTGGATATGAAGCTGAACCAAAAAACGTAGCAGAAAATTGACTAAGACCGATTTTTTGAGTGTCTGAACCAAAATTTGTAACTTGATACGTAATTTCAACCCCATTATTCTCTAATAATCTTTGAGTTATATCAATTTTATAGCGGTCTAAATACTGAAACGTCCGTCTAAGGGAGTTCGTTTCTCTCTGAATGCTATAAATTGATTCCGTCTGTTTTTTTCTTAAAAACCCTTGCCCAACTGGATTATACCCAGCCATACCATCTGATGTTCCCGCTGGAAATACGCCGTTTATTATTAAGCTCGTTTCAAGATAATTTCTATATATCCAGCTATTCCCATTAAATGTGTACCACCAAGAACCTTGATCCCATTCAATTTTGTATCCAGCCTTCGAAACCGATTCATCAGCTGATACAAATTCCCAGCCATCTTTTAAGGGCCCGTCTATTATAAATAGACTGATTTTTTTTGTATGGACTTTATTTGTGTCTTTTCTTATTGCTCTAATTGTTGCTTCATACTTTCCGAATTGCAACTTCACATTATGCGCGACTTCCATAGTGACTGCTTCTCCATTTTCTGCTTGCCAAGCTTTGGCTTCGCTTTTTTGAAGAATTAATTCATCTAAACGATTTTCTCGAACCGCTACACTTACTTCTGACATCGTAATTTCTAGATCATCTTTTACATCTAGCACAAGATGATCTATATCATTAAATGTTGTCGTTTCAGCATCATACACTGCTACAGGTATTTTAAAAGATTCTTCTTTTAAATCCGCATCAATCAAGACTGCCTCTGCCCATTGAAATCCTACTGTTGTAGAATCTATTTGGGAGACCGATTTCAACTTCGTCTCATTTCCAACAATGTTTGCAAATAATTTCGTTATATCTGCTTGAATTTTATCGCCAATTTTAACCTTTTGTAGAAGTGGTGTTCCACTTATTTCTTTAATTGTAAGGGACAATTTTTGAGCTACTGACTGAGTTCCATATTCATCAATCCCAACAATTGAAACGATATGATCTCCTTTTTTAAAATGTTTCCCTTCAATAGTTACTTGATAATTCTGCACTTCTTGATAAGGTATATTGGCAAAATCCTTTAAGGGAATTAGCGTTTTATCTATATCATCCATTTCCAGATACAACCGATAATTATGATTATTACTATCGAAAATAGTTCCTGTAATATCTATACTTTCGTTTTTATACATTTCCGTATTTTTTTGATCTAATGTAACAGCTGGAGGAACCATTCTACCCAATTTTACAATTTGTTTAAAAGTAGTCGATTCATTCGGCTGCACCATAACCCCTGGATTTTTCATCACTACATCTGTATTACCTAGATATAGTCCTTTATTTTCTTTCAAGTCGATAGATGAATCTGGTTGCTTCTTCCCTGACTCCCAGCCAACCCCATTGACGGAATTTGGATTGTATCCGGCAAAGTTACTTACTCTTCCATTAACTCCAGCTGTCCAATTTGGCATAGTTCCCGAGTCTGGCATCAGTGCCAATGAACTCGGTGCAACATTTAGTCCTTTGAATCCGTTAAGAACCTGTACTGAGGACTTATCTAATAGATTAACTCTTTGGTAAACTCCAATTTTTTTAGCTACTGAAGCCTTATTCGTCACTTGATAACTGACTACTACCGCCCCGTCATCTAACAATTGTTGAAGAATAGCAATTTGAAAACTTTGATACTCAAAACTTCGACGTAATGTATTCGTTGTAGGATTTTTAGCATACGAAGATCCAGCTTGATTTGCCCATACGAATCCTTTCGTAAAATCTGTTAAAATACTATCGTTAACAATCAAATTTGTATAGAGTAAATCACCCTCTATCCAGCTATTGTTATTGTATGTGTAATACCAAGATTCACCATATTTCCAACTAATTTTATTACCACCTTCTTCAATAGAATCGGAGTATTTTGTAGCCACCCAACCGTCTTCAGCAGCTTCCCTAGTTACTTTTTCAACTTGTTGTGAATTAGCTTGACTCTCTTCTGAAGGACTTTCTAAGCTAGTGTCCTCATTGCTTTCAATTTTCTTAATTTCTGGTACATTGCTTTCTTCAGCTGTTTCCGCAAATATACGCCCTTTTAAAAATTCATAATTCCCATACAAAGTAACACAAATTAAACTAATTGAGAAAAAAAACACTATTTGTTTTTTATGTTTTTTTAGCATGATAAATTCTCCTTTCATAAAGAATTAATCTAGTTGACTTTATTTTTTTGTGGTCTGATTATTTGGTCTTTTTTTAGGTAGTCCTTCTGAACTTCTTTTTCTTAACTCTTGTTGTTTCTTTCGTTTTCTCTGTTTGATTAAACGTGCACGTTTTTCTGCGGCTTTTTTCTTCTGATGACGAGAAATAAAGAAAACAACCACTAGAATAAGAAGGAACATCACTCCTATAACTATTGAAATAATCAAGATCCAATTCGGTTCTGTTTTTTCTAATTCAACAGCTTCTTTGTTTAAGTCGGTTGAATCTTTTGCAGATATAGTAAATTCTTTTTCAAATTCCCACTTCTCTTCACCTGACTGTGCAACTAATTGCAACATATAGGTCCCTGGGTCTAAACTTTGATTGTCCCAATTAATTGGGAAATCAAAATTCGAATTCGGCGCCATTGCCATTCCTTCTTTTTTTGTTTCATGAAGCACTTTTGTAGTCCCTTTTTTCATCACTTTTGCATCGACAGCTAAATCTTTCATAATCGTAGCTTCCGTATTTTTAAGATTCGCGGTGACCGCTGTCCTGTAATTTAATAAGACAGGTTTAATATCATGTAAAGTCATCACAGGCTTTACTTCGTTGGTGTTTTCTCTTATTTGGAGTCCAATCACATAGGAATATTTATTCTTGATTTGCACATCTTTTTCTTTATCCTTTGAAGCTGAATCGTCTTCCTTTTTAGAAATATAGAAACCAGCCAAAATCAACCCATCAAATTCTTTTTCAGGCATTTGCACAGTGAAGGAAACTTCTTTGCTTTCTTTCGGTTCTAATGTCACTTCCTGTGCTTTAGAAATAAGAGATGTGACTGGATTTTTTAACGTAGAATCCAATTTCTCATCCATTTTACTATAATCAATCACTCCATTTTGGTTGGTCATCGCTACATTTGGAGAAATAAGAATCGTGGCTTTCTCATCGCTAGAATTGCTGACGGTTAACGTCAACTCTTGTCTTTGATTTGGCTCCATTTTTAAATCGAAATAAGTAAGTGTTTTGTTGATTTGGTTTTCTGGTATATTCGCTTTAACGGAGTAGGCCATTGTTTCTGCAGCTTCTCCTGTCATCGGCATATAATGGATCCCTAGTAGACATAAAGCGAGTATCGAAATGATTTTCTTCATCTTATTGTGTTCCCCTTTTCCTAACTAGAATAGAAAGGATCGTTGAAAAAAACGACCCTTTCTATCAAATTTTAAATTTAGTTGCTTATTTTGGTGCGTCTGCTAATTCCCAGGTAATAGAAGATGTATATTCTGTATCCGCTTCTGGCGTTCCTGCTACCACATTTAATTGAACAGCTTCATTGGCTTGATCTGCTCCAGACCAGACTGTTACCCATGTCCCACGTCCACCTTTATCCATCGCATTCATAAACGGTTTACTATCTGTATTATCAAATAAAACATCTGATTTAGTTGGGGCTACAGAAATATTGCTTGAACTTCCTGCTTTGACAACACCATCTTTAAAGGCTAACGTTGCACCTCTCAACACTTTATTTCCGCTTTTAAATTCGCTCATTTTAGCTGATAAGTGCCAGCCTTCTCCTGCCCCTCGTAAATCCGTTACTTGGATAAATGGGTTGGCATTCTTCGCTTTATAGGCAATGTCTTTCCCTGTAATTTTATGTTCGCCAAATTTGATATTGGAAACATAATCAATCGATAATGGTCCGGTTTGACCAGTTCCTGCATTTTCTGGATCTGTTTCGTCAATTGGGCTTGGTACATTTGGATTGTCTGGATTGGTTGGATCAACAGGCGGGGTCACAACGCCTTCACCTGCTGTAAAATTGATTTTATTCTCTGATGTATGTGTGCTTGATACTGCTGCTTGTGCTTCTGCTCCTCCAAAAGCTAAAGAAGCCAAGACTACTGTCGCCATAATGTATGAACTTTTTTTCATTTTTCTTTACCATCCTTTTTTATTCTTTTAGTTGTTTACGGTGCATCTTCCAATGACCACGTAATCGTTGAAACATAACTCGCTACTTTATTCCCTGCAGGAACCGCTAACGTGACTTTTTCTCCATTTCCTTCAAAGGCATTACTCCAACTTGAACGACCTTGTGTGGTTGTCGCGCTCATGATACTTGTTGCTGTTGCTGATAAATCTACTTTGAAAGCTGTTGGTGTTAAAAGCGGGTCAACGCCATCTTCTGTCGTTAATTTCCCTTTCGGAATCGTCATAACAGCACCTTTTAAGGTTAATGATTTATCTGCCGTTTCAAAAGCTGTTGCACTAACTTTTAAATTCCAACCTAAATCTTGTCCACGAGAATCCGTTACTTGTAAACCTAGCTTCGTGCCTTCAACTGGTGTTGCTTCAAATGGAGCTTTTGCTTCAGAGCCTAATTTTTTAGTTGGAAAATTAAAGCTAGAAACCGAATCTAAACTTAATGGGCCTTTATTTAATGTTGGAGGTTGAATTTCTGGATCTAACAGCTCCGGAACCGTTGTATCGTCGCCTGCTTGTAATTCAAAATTTGCTTTCGAAGAACCTGCACTTGCCTCAGCTGCCTCAACAGATTGATTTCCTAAAACTGCAACACTTATTAAAAGTCCTAAACCTACGATAGAATACTTAGTTAATTTCATTTTTATTTCTCCTTATTCTCTATTTTTATTTTGGTGCATCCATTAATGTCCATGTAACTGTCGACATATATTCGCCTTTTTTATTTCCGGCTGGAACAGTTAATTTGATTTCATCTTTATCAAAAACCGTTCTCCATGTTCCCGCGCCTGTTCCTGCAGCTGCATTCATTACTACCGCTAAATCAGCATTGACTTCAACAGACTGAACTGTCGGTGCGAGAGAGACATTGCCCTCATCTGGTTTTACGACTCCTGCTGGTAAAATTAATTTAGCCCCTTTCAAGACTTTTGTTTCGTCCGCCATGTCTTTAAATGGTGTCTGTGATACTTGAACGTTCCAACCTGTTTCTTCGCCACGGACATCCGTTACTTGAATATTTGAATTTTCTACAACTGATGTGTACACTTGTTCTTTTCCTTCTAGTTTATGTGTAGAAAAGTGAAGAGGAGCGATATTATCTAAGGTTAAAACTCCTTCATTTCCTGTGCCACCTGGTGGAACTGTTGGTTCAAGAGGCTCTTTAGGGCCTGTATCACCAGCTGTTAAATTGATATATCCACGGGACGTTCCACCTTTTCCATCAACACTTCCTGTAATCTCATCTTGTGGTGCAGCTGTTTCTGCTGCATGGACTAAACTTGTACCTACTAACATACCACTCCCAATTAACCCTACTACTGTCATCATTTTTAATTTCATTTTTATTCCTCCTCTTTTTATTATTGCTACTACCATTAACAGGATCCATCCGACTGAAAGTATAGTGAAATTTTCACTTTCTCCCGTTTGTGGTAACGTTGACTTGGTTCTATCAGCTTGCGTATTAGGCAGCTTTTTACTTTTTTGCAGATCTACATCTCCTGCTTCTTCTTTCTCAGTAAAATAAATACCTGCTTGACTAATTGCTGTATTTGCAATACTTGTTGACGAAAAAGTAAAAAAACAAAATAAACTAAGTCCCCCTATAAAAAACGCTTTAATTACTTCAATTTTTTCACCTCCCACTAATTTATTGCCTTAGGTTTTTAGTAAGGGGTTACCTAAAACCCGCGTTAGATTGATGATTCATCTATTTATATTAACCATTATTTTTTAACAATAAGACATCCGAACAATATTCGACGAATAGCACTTTCGTCACTAAATTAAAACTTTTTTTAACTAGTTTTTCTAATTCTGAAAAGTCTAACTCTTCTGGAAGAACAACATTCCTTCTAATGTTTTTCACCGTACCCTCTAAAGATACTTGAAACTCAACAGAGTATAATATTCCATCTTCCCACTTATCTTCTATTCTCAACGTTACTTTCCTCCATCTCGTTTCGTTTCTCTCACAATTATTAATTTGAACATACATTTATTCTTAGATAGCATAGACAATTTATTCCAATCAGATATGTATTTATGTGAATAAATCATGGATACTTAACTATTCCTAATTTCAAATAAAAAAACCTTTTACGTTCGTTATTTTAAATTTCAAAAAAATATTGTTGCTTCAACAAATTTAATTTTAGTCTACTTAATAATAAAAATACATTTCAAAAACTCCTAACCGATATGGAGTTTTTGAAACGCATTCTAATTAATAACGCTATTAAATTATTGTTTCATTTCGATTAATGTATCTAATTCTGATCAATTACAATTAAAACCAAATTAATAAATAACAAAAAAATCATTCACCTTGATTGGGAACATAAAAATTCGAATAAAAGGTTTCTAGTTTGGACCAGTCCTTTTCCCTTGGATATGTTGGAAAACAAAGGACTTCTACATCCGGAATAACAAGTCCAGGTATATTCGTGAGAATTAAATCGCATTGATTTTTGATGCTTTCTATGTCCGTTAAGCAACAATCCATAATTTTAACATCAAAGCGTTTTTTAAATCTATAAGTAATTTTATTTTGAATATGTTTCATAAACTTCTCTTCTGTATTATAAATAAAGCCAATTTTCAATGGTACTACTTCACTCTCAAGTGCGATTACAAAATCGTCCCAATAGATGATCAATATACGGATATAGTCATTTAATTTATATTCTTCTAACCCTTCATCTTGAAAAATTTCTTTTAATTTTAAACGGATAAACTCAATCCCTTCAAAATAGTCATGGCAAAAATGATTGACAATATCTAAGGATTGCTCATATAAAACATGATGTGTTCCATACTCAATCATCCGACTATTACAAAGGCGCGTTAATAATTCTTCTCTGTTCGTTTGTTCAATGTTATACCTAAAAGCTATGTTATCAATTAATTCTTCAAATTTTTCTTTTGTTTTTTTAAGCTGATTATTTATCTTTGCGTGCTCTACTAATTGGTTGTAACTAAAAGACCATTTCCCATCTAAAAATATAGCAAAGAATTGAAGTAGATTTTGGTTATTAATATCTGTATCAAAAGCATCTTTTAATTGTTCTCTTATTGCCGAAGTGTCGACATCAGAATAAACATTTTCCCGAGTAAGAATTGACCTATCAACAAAAAAATGATTATTTTTTCGTCGAATTAATTGCACTAATATAAACACTTCCGTTTGTTCTCTACTTCGACATTCTAATTCAAAATCAACATCATATTGTTTAAATGTAAAATTAATAAGCGCCTTAACCGCAGCTATTTGTGCCTCTGTGAAAATAGTTTTATTCAAATAATAACGTTCTAACACATAATAAGTAAACAAGGTACAGATTCTTTGTTCATCCCCCGTTATTTGCAACGGGCTTAAATTGATTTCCATTCCTTCTTCCTGTAGTACAACATTAATTCTGCTGATCATTCTTCTCAAAGATGATGAACTAAGAAACAACTCTTCTGACAACTGTTCTACTGTATAAGTTTCACATAAAAAAAGTTTTTCAAGTAAATTATATTCAGGGCTTGAAGCAAGCAAAGCAGAATAAATATACACAATCGAATAGCTAGAAGGAATGACAATTTTCACACCTTTATTCCCACTAACATTAATATCAATAGGAAATAGAATTAACCTCGCCTGCTCGATATCTCTTTTTAATGTTTTAGAAGAGACATTCAGGCTAGTACAAAGATCGCCCATGAATAACTCATCTTTATCATACAAAAACTCAACTAATTTTAAAATGCGACCGTCTTGCGGCGACAGTATTCTTCTCATATCTAATCAACTCTCTTTTTTTTACTTTAACTTCTGTATTGAACAAGCTATTCTTATAACTTCAGTCGTTGATTTTCTCCTTAATTACCTACAACTTCCGATAAATCTCATACATGATAACAATTTTTACATAGTTAGCCCTATATCTAATAGTTCTAAATAATCACTTTCATGCCCCTTTCTCAAACACCTTAATTTAATTTTTGGCAGTTATTATCACAACCTTTTCAAAATTCTATTTCGTATTTTATAGACTTTATCACAATTTTCTAATAAACGCTACTCGTGTTAATTCCTTTAATTAAAATTTCGACTACTCAAAAAAATTTGTTTAAATCAAGAATTACTGTTGATTCATCTGTTAAAATAACACTTAAATGATGATTTATTGTACAGGAAATCACAATTTTTAGCAATTGTCATATAATAACTATTATTGATAGTTATTTTTCAAATTTACGAATACCAACTTAGATTCAAGCAGTTAAAAATAACAATCATAAAAATTAAGAATTTCTTTTATAATCAGATACTGCCCCTCTTCCGTTGTCCGTATTAACCTATGTAAATTTTTAAAATCATTCAGTTCATCACTTAACTTTAAAATACTTGAATACAATTACCAAAAATTAAAAAGTCACACTATTGTAGCTAGGCTAGCTACAATAGTGTGACTTTTTCTGATAGTCTCAAACAATTCATCGATAGTATTTTAAAAACCTCATTGAATGATTGATCCAAGCTTCTATTTTCCACTTATTTATTTAATTTATCAACTTGCATGGCTATATAGAGCGGTAAATAATCAGGCGTACAATTTTTTGCTACTTTTTGATTTTTATACAAACCTGTTCGCTCGCCTAATTGAATGCATCTTGGTCGATATTCTTTTTGAAAGATTCCGATTTGTGCGGCAGTAAAATTCATTGCCCATTGTACTTCTGGAGCTTCATTCTCAATTTGAGCTTCAATCAATAACAGTAGCTCTTCAGTATTTGGAGGTGGCGTTTTCCCCATCCAGCGCAGCCGACCTTGATAATACCAAAAAACACGTCTTTGGAGCGATGATTGGCTGTTTTGCCACGATTCCATAAGCGATATTGTTTTTTTACTTTTAGCTAGTTGGTTTGCCATTAGCCAATCGATTAACTGATTTCTTTCACTAGTATTATATTCTTCACTATCTTTATCTAATTTATCAATTAGTTCCTGAGTAAGCATATTTTTGTCCATAATGAGAATGGATAACAGTCGTGCTAAATATATTTCTGTATCCCACAGTTCCATAGCTAATGCATGATCTTTTTTTATATCTTTAGCTATTTTTCGCAAGTCCCCCAAACTAGTCGGCGGATTATTTAGTTGCATTAATATATCTTCTTTTTTAGTCATATTTAAATCCTTTCATCACCTATATTCTATTAAACGAAAAAAGATAATAAATGTGAGACGAACTCCTCATTCATTATCTTTAGAAAAATCAACAATCAGTCATATTGATAACGAGTTAAAATTTCTGTACTTATTAATTAGTTGCTTAGTTTTATAAGCTCAATTCCAGCTTGATCCCACATTTCATTCATCATGTCGTAATATTCATCATCCATCGCAACATCTACAAACATTTTAGTCTGATTACCCACCGGCTCAAAAATATAATGTTCAAGCATATCGGCAAATGCTGGAACTTCAACGTATTTACCACTAGTGACTTCACCTAAAAATGAGAATTTGATTTCTTTTTCTGGTTCAAAAACAACCACTTTAGAAACTAAACCATCCCCTGAACCATCAACGAATGAGATTGTTTCATTCAATCCCATATCGCCTGTGTAAGTTGACCCTTCTTGGAATGCAAATGCCCATTTTTCATACTTATTACGGTCAACAACTAGTTGCCAAGCTTCTTCTGGTTTGCAATTAAGCAGGAATTCTTTTTTAATATGTTTCATTATAAACCCTCCTTTATATTTTTAATTACAGCTTTATCTTAAGCGCACTAACTTAATCAATACCTATTCCCAAATTAGCTGCCAAGTTATACCAAACGAATCTGTCACCCAAGCAACTTTACGCAAATGATTCACAGCTTCTGGTCCCATCATTACAGAACCACCTTCAGAAAACGTTGTAAATAAACGATCAAATTCAGCTTCATCTTGACAACGTACAAAAATTGATACTCCCCAATTAAGCTCTGGAGCATATTGTTTTTCCATATCCATCACCATAAACGATTGACCATTGATTTCAAATTCACCGTTCATCACTTGACCCACAACTCCACGATCACCTTCTCCAAAGTGCGTTAAAGAAAGAATTTTAGCATCCTCAAACAAAGAGACATATAAATTCATCGCTTTTTCAGCATTTCCAGAAAATGTGAGAAAAGTAGAGATTTTTTTAGTTTGTTCAGACATAGTAAAATACCCCTTTCAATTATGAAGCATGTTATTCATGTTAATCCTAACCGTTAACATCACTTTTGTCTAATTTAAACCATTGAATTTAGTTAATTTTTTGAAGATAACTTATTTCACTTATCTAACTAGGAAGGTTATAATAAGTAGTAATCTTATTTAAAATAAGTGGAACCTAGGAGGCCTACAAATAATGAAATTAAGTGTACTCGATCAAATACCCGTTACTAAAGGAAATACTGCCGTTGCAGCACTAGATAAAGCCAAAGAATTAGCCCTGTTAGCTGACGAATTAGGCTATCACCGGATGTGGTTTGCAGAGCATCATGGTTCTGCATCTGTCGCCAGTGTTGCCCCAGAAATCATTGTCGCTCATTTAGCTGCCTTAACTAAAAATATCCGTTTAGGGACAGGTGGAACTATGATTATGCATTACTCGCCGTTAAAAATGGCAGAAACATTTAAAACTCTCAGTGCCTTAAGTCCAGGACGAATTGACTTCGGCGCAGGTCGTGCGCCTGGTGGAGATATGAAAGCTATTTACGCTTTAGCACAAAGCAAACGGCCGCAAATGCGAGAACTATATGAAAAACTAGAAACAACATTAGCCTTGATCAATGATAAAGTCCCGGCAGATGAACTTTACCAAACAACCATTGCTTCACCTACACCAGTTACTTTACCTGAAGCTTGGCTTTTAGGCTCTAGTGGCGATAGTGCGTTACAAGCAGCACGCATGGGAGTCGGCTATTCCTTTGCCCAATTTTTCAGTGGTTCCATGACTAAAGAAATCTTAAGTCTGTATAAAGATCGTTTCATCCCCTCTTATTTTATGGAAAAACCTGAAATCAATGTCGCTTATTTAGCAACTGTTGCAGAAAGCATAGAAGAAGCTGAATTTGAAGCTAGACCAACAGATATCCAGCGTCTAATGATGACCAAAGGCCAATTAACTGGAATTATCACTCCTGAAGAAGCCCAAAATTTCAGTTTGACCGAAATGGACCGTTTAAAAATACAGGAGAGTCGCAAAATTCATTTTGTAGGAACAGCCAAAGCCGTGGCAGATCGTTTAGTAGAAGAAGGCGAGTACTATGGATTCCAAGAAGCGATGATTATCAGTACCCCTCATAGCCAAGAAAAACGCTTAAATGTCTATCGCTTACTTGCAAAAGAAATGCTCTGATTACTCTAAATTTCTCTTAAAATTTGTAAGATTCTTTTATTAAGTAGTCTTATCAGTTGTAGAACCAGCAGGAATATTGCTACAATGTACCTACTACTTGTATAAAAGAATTATTTACTTATTTTGACTATGAAGGAGTATGGATATGAAACTTAAAAAAATAATCACAGCGGGGCTCGTAGGACTATTGGCTACAGGATTTTTAGTTAGTTCAACCACTGCTTTTGCTCAAACACCTATTAATGAAACTTGGGGTAAACCGGCCTTTACTAGAGGAGTAACTTTGAGTGATGCTCAAATTCAAGAAACTAGGGATTTGCTAGGCATCAAAAAAGATGATTCTGTAGATGAATTTGTTGTAGATGGGACAGTAATTGGGAAATATTTACAAAATAGCAATAACCCCGGAGCTCAAGTATTTTCAAGCTCATTAATTCAACGAACATCTGCTGGTGATGGCGTTAAAGTTGAAATTGTTACACCTAAAAATATTACATTAATCACAACAGAACAATATCGTAATGCTAGTATTACGGCCGGTGTCACAGATGCGACTATCAAAGTAGCTTCCGCTGTTCCAGTTACTGGCGAAGGAGCTTTGGCGGGTGTATTTATGGCTTTCGATGAAAACGGCCAAGCACTTGATAAAGAAGCCATTGCAGTTGGACAAGAAGAGCTAGGGGTTATTTCAAGTATTAGTGATGCGAATAGTGATAACTCTAAGTTTAGTGATGCCAATTTAAATGTGGCTTTTGCTGAAATCAAAGCGGAGCTTGCGAGTATCCGTAAAAAGCAAGATGAGCTTGCTACCAAAGCTGACGTAGAACGTATCGTGAATGACGCTTTAAAAAATAATAGTTTAGAAAATGTAGTCACACCCGAACAAAAAACGGAGATTGTCAATTTTATGATTCGTTTTCAAAATTCATCTGCCATCGATAATAAAGAATTGATTAATCAATTAAATCGTTTTGGTGAAGATGTCATGAATAATGCTAAAAACTGGTTAGGCGAAGCACGAAATAGTTTAAATTCAGAGCAAGCACAAGGTTTCTTACAAAATGTTCGAACAAACTGGGATAACTTTGTTAACTGGCTGACTGGTTTCTTTAACTAAAATAGTTCTCTAACTACATTAAAAAACCACTTAGAAATCTAACTTTCTAAGTGGTTTTTTTGTGGATTTGACGAATAATTACTTACTCGATAGAAGAAGCTCGTGCTTTTTTAGGACGAATAAAATGATTCACACCTAAAGCAATCCCAGTGCCAATAAAGGTATCGACTACACGTTGCAACGCATAACCAAAAGACTCGTTTTCCGGAATCATAAAAATAATCGTTAAAAATGTACCACAAGCTCCAACTACACCTTCACTATGCCCTGTTGCGACACAAAACGTAATCATAATCATAATTAATAGTGGAATACCTACTAGCTGTACTAAAACAATATTGCCAACCCATTCATATAATAAAATGACAACAACAGCAAAAATCGCCCCAAAGGTATTTCCCACGATCCGATGTCGACCAAACTTCAAGGTGTTATTCATATCTTCCCTTAACGCAAAAACCGCCGTTAACGTAGCAACAATCGGTGTACCACGATCAAATATGGTGAAAATAAGCATGCATAAAAACACACTAATCCCTGTTTTTAATGTGCGCAATCCGATTTTAAATTTTTTTAAATCCAACATACCTGAACGGACACTTCCTTCAATTTTATACCAACACAAAAGCATCCCTTCCAACTTTATTTTACTAAAAAGGGAATGAATACCTGACTCTTTTTTATGTATACTCGACTACTCTTATCTAAAATTAAATTAGTAAAAAACAAAAGTCATTTCTAACTATACTAAAAATATACCGTTCGTAAAAGCTTTTGTCAATGATCTATGGGTGTTTCAATACTTAATTTGATCTTTATTTACATAAATCGTTCATTTTCATCTACTGATAAACACTATTATTTTAAATTTAAAAATCCTAATAAAAAAACAGCTACAAAATACTCTGAAATGAAATTCCTTTTTGCATGTATGGTTTAATTCGATTTTCCCTCTAATAAAAAAACAACTCACTGACTCTAGCCTTCTAAAAAAAGCCTTTTTATTGACTGAAATTTTCATTTATTCACTCAATAAGGTAAAATAAAACAAACATAAAGGAACCAAAATGTTATATAATAGAAGATATGTTGCGATTTTCAAGATAGCGATTAAAGAAATCATTCGTTTATTTTATAAAGTGTGAATTTAAGGATAGTACGTTCCATTGCTTTACGTACAAAATTAGAAAATCAGAAAGGAGTAAAAAAAATGACTGAAAAAAAGACAAACGAAGAAGAAATTAAGAAAAATGAAGAGGAGGTAGTTGTTACTCCTGAGAATGAAGTTCTTAAAGATAGCGAAGAAACAGTAGTAAGTACTGAAACAGAAGCAACACCTGCCAAAGAAGATGACGTAGCACCTTCTGATACAGAAACAGTAGTAGAAGATGACGTCGTAACCGAAGAAGTAATCGTTGATGAAGAAGTTCCGTCTAAGGATCTTAACGAAGTGGACGCTACAACTGAGACTACTGCAACAAATACTGCTGAAGAAGTAATTTTAGAAGAAGGTATCGAAGCACTAGCTAGTTCTGGTGTTGTTGAAGGTGTATCTATAGAAGGTGAAGAAATTGATGGCGAATTTGACGAAGAAGATTTAGAAGATGAGGACCTTGAAGATGAAGAACCTAAAGGTAAATTGGCTAAACACATGGGTAAAATCCTTTATAGCTTATTAGGTATTATGATTGTTGCTGTTTTAATCTTTGGCTACTATGTCTTCCCGTTTTTCAGTAAAATTGGTGGTACATGGCAAGGAGAAAATACAGCTGGTACCTTTAAAATTGTCAATAAAGGGAGCAAGTCTGAATTTAGCTTTGTTGATATGAATGGTGTTAAAGGTATGAATTTAGTTTTCACAAGTGAATTAACGCGTAAGGGTGTTAATCAATTTGGGGCTACTGACACAAGCGTTAAAATTGTTTTAGATAAAAAGACGATTGATGAAGCAAATATCAAAACCTTCAAAGAATTAACTGATCAAGTGAAAGTTAAAGATGAAACAGACAAAGAAGTCGTACTCGTTTATACAAAAGCTGCTTATGAAACAGCCTTTAAAGATACGAATTTAGATGAATACTTTAATTATCGTTTAACGAATTTTAATTTTGCGTTACAAGGTAAGGACTTAATGTTGAAAAATAAAGATTTCGCAACACCAGAAGTTAACTTCACACGTAAATAATCCGAATAAATCAAAAGACAAGCTCGCTAGTTAGAGCTTGTCTTTTTTATTTGACTTCACTCTCCATTTATAAAGCCGTCTATGCTAAAATGGTAAGAGAATGTTTTTTTAGGCTAGTTCTTTTGAGCCAGTCCTTCGGAAAAAAGATAAATTCCCAAAAAAGTAAAGAACCACTTTTCTTGGAATTCCCTATTTTTCTGCCAGGCCTAACCAGCTCAACGAACTTTTTATTTAGGCTAGTTTTTTTGAGCCAGTCCTATATGGCTCAATGAACTTTTAGTAAAGGAGGGTCGATACCCTATGAACAAATTCCATGAAATTTACTTAGATTTAGAAAAAGCAATTTTAGAAAAAAAGTATCAACCTGGTCAACTTTTACCTAGTGAAAATGAGTTAACTAAAGAGTACAGTGTTTCCCGTGAAACAATTAGAAAAGCTTTAGTATTACTACTCGAGAGTGGCTATATTCAAAAAAAACAAGGAAAAGGCTCTATCGTTTTAGATGTAAATCGATTTGATTTTCCAGTCTCAGGTTTAACAAGTTTCAAAGAGCTCCAAGAGTCACAACAGATGAAAAGCGAAACGATTGTGACTAAAAATGAAGTCCAAACAATCCCTGAAAAATTAGCCGAAAGACTTAAACTACCCACAGATACTAAAGTGATTTACATCGAAAGACAGCGCCGATTTAATGGCGAGGTGGTTATTCTAGATAAAGATTACTTATTGCTCTCAATCATTTCTGAGATGCCTCAAGCTGCAGCGCAAGACTCCATTTATAACTATATTGAACACACTCTGGGACTCGCAATTAGCTATGCTCAGAAAGAAATCACAGTCGACCCAATCACTCCTGAAGACCAAGAGTTGATGGATTTAGGTGATGATACACATATTGTAGTCGTACGTAGCGACGTTTATTTAGAAGATACCACTCTTTTTCAATACACTGAATCCCGGCATCGTCTCGACCGTTTTCGTTTTGTTGAATTTGCCCGCAGAAAAAGTCCTGTTTAACTAAACAAAGAAACCTCATCGCTTCATTCAGCAATGAGGTTTCTTAACTTTTTATTCTGAGACGATACTCTTTTTATATTTATACCCGTAAAACACTGCAAAACCTACAACAACGCCTACAATAAAATAAAGTGCAGCATTGAATATATTTACTGCAATTGCACTTTGTAAAAAAGAATAAGCTAGCATTAAAATGGATACATAGTAAGGAATAACTGAAATAGCTTTCCCTTTTTTTATTTTCATGACAAATAGATACATAAAAACTGTGACAATCAAATAAATTAAGGCGATTCCTGCAAAAAATAAAATCGTCGGCAAGGTAATTGATTCTCGAATAACAGCCGCTTGTTCCGCAGTTAATTCTTTCAATTTAGATAAATCTGTATTGCTTAATGCCACTAAGTAAAGCACTTGTAACACAGATAATAAGGTCACAACAGTTAATGATAAAGCTGATGCTAACGTTAAATTCTTGGCTAATTTGCTATTTTTTTCAACTGGTAGTTGCATAATAAAACTCCTCTCTCTTCATTCAGCTTAAAGCTACCCTTCTACTTTACACTACTTTCAAACTGAATTAAAGAATTACGTGGAAAAATGCTAGACTACTTAAGAAAAATGTTACTTATAGGAAAGTAAAAAAGCACAATAATTTTAGTAAATAAAATTATTGTGCATGACTTCAGAAATAAAATTACAAGTTATGAATGATTTAGTACTCTCACTAATTCACTTAACTTTATAATCAACTCAAACTATAACAATTTTGCATCCTCAAGCAATTCTTCAATGAACGTTCCTTTTATTTTCTTCAATCCTTTTCGTTCGATTATTCCCTCTAATAGCGGAACTTTCACTTCTTTAATCCCTTTTTTATCATTTAGATAGTAAGAAGCATTCAATAACATTCGAATATCGTAGGATGATGCAAATACTTCTGGTACACCACGATCTATATCCAATAAGGTATAGACAGCTTCCATAGCTGTTCTTACAGAATACTCCGTAGTAAATACGGTATCCCTTTCTGTTTCTGCAAAATTACCAATAAATGCCAAATTTTTGTATCCGTCTGGTATGACTAATGGACGATCACCTTTTGCTCTTGGCATAAAGTACGACGTAATATAGGGCATATAACATGGAACGGTGTTACAAGAATTCTTAGCCAAATCATCAATCAGATCTGTAGGAACACCCATTTGATACAACCATTCTGAAGCAATTTCATTTCCAGTACATTCAGTAATCGTTTTTTTAATATAATTTCCAGGTTTATCAGAAAGTAATGCATATACCCAAATCACTAATTGGTCTTCAGGTTGATTTTTAAAATGAGGCTGTCTATTTATTGTATAGCTCATTTTCCAATTAGAGTCCTTCGCATGGACAATACCACCCGTTACAACTCTACCTGCATAAGGATCTCTTTTACTAATTTTTTCAATATAAGGCGCTATTTTTTTATCTAATGTTGTCACTGTAGCTGAGACAAACCAACTTTCATCTGGAATATTTTCACAGAATTTTTCTGGTTTACCAAAATCCGAATCTTGTTCCACCATTTTCTTCCATAAATTCCAGCTACCTCCTAATTCTTTTGTTGGTGGTGCAGGTGTAGTATTATTTCCATATGTTGAACTTTCAGTAATGGATCCATTCGTAATAAACACCAAATCATTTTCTGATAACTTGACAATTTTTTCTTGACCTTTTACATTTAAAATTAGACGCTCTGCTTTCTTATTTCCATTTTCAGAAGTAACTAATACATTTTCAACTTTTGTATCATATTGGAAATGCACACCATTTTCTTTTAAATAGGCTAACATTGGTAAAACTAATGATTCATATTGATTATATTTTGTGAATTTTAATGATGAAAAGTCCGCAAGAGCGTCAATATGATGAATAAAGCGCATCAAGTATCTTCTCATTTCCATTGCTGAATGCCACTCTTCGAAAGCAAACATTGTACACCAATAAGTCCAAAAATTAGAAGAAAAAAACTCTTTTGTGAAAACGTCCGTGATTTTTTTGTCATCTAACTGAGTCTCTTTCATTAAGCACAATGCAAGTATCTCTTTAATTGCCTTTTCACTCAAAGTTAATTGTCCATCGGTAGGGAATTGTTCTCCCTGATTGTGGATTAATCTGCATTTCGAAGAGTTAGGATCTTCTTTATTTAACCAGTAAAACTCATCCAAAACGGACGCATCTTCTACTTCTAATGACGGAATAGATCTAAATAAATCCCAAAGGCATTCAAAATGACTCTCCATTTCACGTCCACCTCGAATAACAAATCCATATTCGTTCTTGTAAATACCATCCAAAGATCCCCCAGCAATTGGGAGTTCTTCTAAAATGTGGATTTTATCACCTTTCACTTGACCGTCTCTGATGAGAAAGGCAGCCGCTGAAAGAGAGGCTAATCCTGAACCGACTAAATAGGCAGATACTTCATCTGATCTAACTGGTTTTTTTGCTCGTGCGAATGCTTCATAATTACCATTACTTCTATACATATTGTTCGTCTCCTTTAAATCTATTTTTATTAAATTAACTAACCTAATTATAAGATAATACATGACTTACTAGTGCCTTAATGTGTCGCTTAGCGCGACATATTATGGTCAGCTGAAAGAGAAACTAATCTGACAAGTTTATTTATAATTCATGCTGACTGATTTTATAAATTTCTATTTTATCAAACTATATATTGTATTTAATATAGTTTTTTCACACTCACAAATAGGACAAATACTTTGTATTTAGTGAGTAAATCCGTGAACTTTATCACCACTATCATGGCCTAACACTGTGGCTGTTGCTAACTCTTTAATTGCTTCTTTAAAGTCTTCCACCATTTCTTCAGCCATTGGCATAGTTAAATCTGCACGACAGACAAAGCGTTGAATGATTATATTATCCATATTTTTTGGCAATGGATATGCTGGAACTTGCCAACCTTTCATGAGTAAACGATCAGCCAAATCATATAATGACCATTTAACTTGTGCATCATTTTTTAAGGTATAACATACAATTGGGATATTGGACCCATCGTTATATATTTTAAATAACCCTGTTTCTTCAACTGATTTCGCAAGATACATAGCGACTTCTTTAGTTTCAGTATGAACTTGACGATAACCATTGTAGCCTAATTTTAAAAACATATAATATTGTCCAATAATTTGGCTAGCACTTCTTGAGAAGTTGATTGCCATTGTTGGCATATGACCTCCTAAATAGCTAACATCAAAAATTAGTTCTTCAGGAAGATACTCCCGATCTTTCCAAATTACCCAACCAACACCTGGATAAACTAAGCCATATTTATGTCCAGATGTATTAATTGAAACGACATTTTTCAAGCGGAAATCCCACACTAATTCCGGATTAACAAAAGGCACAAACATCCCACCACTAGCCCCATCAATATGAATGACTAAATTAGCATTATTTTTTTTATTGTATTCCTCAACCATCTTGTCTAATGCTTCAATATCATCAAATTTCCCTGTATATGTGATGCCAAGAATGCCTACAATACCAATCGTATATTCATCAACGTAATCAAATACTCGATCTAAATCTAAACTTAAATGTTCTGGATCAACAGGCACTTCTCTAAGTTCAACATCCCAGTAAACACCGAATTTTTCCCAGCAAACTTGAAATCCTGATGAAATAACTAAGTTTGGTTTTCTTTTTGTCGTATCAATTCCTTTTTTTTCCGCTAGATGGCGCCATCTGAATTTCATAGCCATCCCGCCTAGCATACACGCTTCACTCGAACCCACTGTTGAAGTTCCAATAAAATTCTCACTCGGTGCATTCCATAGATTTGCCAACATATTTACACATGAAGCTTCTACTTTAGCTGTTCTTGGATATTCAGATTTATCAATAGCATTTTTATCTAAGGTTTCTGACATTAACTTGATAGCTTCATCATCCATATACGTTTGGCAAAATGTTGCTAAATTTTGTCTAGAATTCCCTTCATCGATTAAATAACTTTTAATTGCATCATACGCAACAGCTGAACCAATCCCATCTTCAAAGAATGTTTTTGAAGGTAACTTTTGAGTAGAAAAATCTTTATTTGTCATTATAAACCACCCTATTCTCTATTTTTTTATAAAATTAATACTGTACAAACTAATTATTCGCTTGATTACAATACATAAAATTGACTATCTTGAGTTCTAAATTTTGTTTAACTAGTTAATTTTCTAGGCCTTGTAACTTTTGATTATCATTTAATTCAGAAACATTTTGCAGGTTCTTTTTTTGTAATACATGCATTGAATAGCGTAATAATGCTACAAAAATGATTGTTAATAAAGCTAAAATTAAAATACTCTTTCTAAATAATGGGGCTCCGATTCCGCTTGAAATAGCTTCTCTAAACGCATAAACGGAATAGGACATAGGAAGGTAGGGATGAATTGCTTTAAAGAATGGTGCTTGTAATTGAATTGGGAAAGTTCCACCAGCACCACCAAGTTGCAATACTAAAAGAATCATCGCAACAAATCTACCTGGATTATCAAAGGTCATTGCTAAGAACATCGTGATCGCCATATATGACCAAGCACTAACAAACGCTGTTAAGAAAAATTGGAAAATGTTATCAACTTGTAATCCAATTAATAACATAATACTTGCTTGAATTAACGCCATTATGCTTGAAACAACAAATCCAAGACTCACTTTACTCAACCACCATGCCCCGCTTGATTGTCCCTCTAGTGAAATTTTTCTAATTGGGTAGATAAAATTGAACAACATTGAACCAACAAATAGTGCTAGTGACATAATATAAGGAGCTAATGCTTCACCGTAGTTTGCTACTTTACTATATTCATTATTTTTCAAGGAAGTAGGTGCTGCAAATTGGTTAATATTTTTCTTCGTAATTTTTAGTGTGGAACTTTCACTCACACCCTCATCTAAAGCAGAAGATAGTTCTTTTGCTCCACCTTCTAATTGCCCAATACCACTCATTAATTCAGGTGAATTTTCATTTAATTCTGCTAATCCTGCTTGCAGTTGGTTTGCACCTGTATTTAATTGATTCACACCGTTTGATAAAGTTGGAATTTGACTTTGCAATTGATCTAAACCAGTAGATAATTGGCTACTTCCTGTTGTTAATTGATTTACACCAGCTAAAGCTGTCGGTAACTTGGTTGCCGCAAGATTTAAATCTGAACTAATTGCATATAATCCATTGGTTAATCTTACTGCATGTGATGAATTTGGTACCTGAGCTAATAAGGCGTCAAACGAATTAATTCCAGCATGGATACTCGCTTCAGAAGAAGAAAGTTGTTGTGCAGAGGCTGCCATAGCATTTGTCACATTGCTTACATCATTTGCTGAAGCAGATAAATCTGATGCTTTAGCACTTAGTGTATTTAATTCTGATTCAACTGCCGATAAAGAAGTATTTATTTGTGCTGTTATCGATGAAATTTGCTCATCTAAAATCGCATCAACTTTGCTACTAATTGAACTTACAATATCCGCTTTCTCATTATCTGAAATTGTGGTACCTGCAAGTAAATCTGCAACATAAGAATCTATATCTGTTTGTATTTTTTGCATCTCCAAATTGGCGCCACTCAAACTAGCACTTGCCACTTTTGCTTGATCCGCTACACCTGTTGCATCATTTGAAATTCCTAATAGCTTATCTTTGTTGGTAATAATCGAGTTAATCTCATTACGAATATTTTGTAAATCATTTTCTAGGACTATTTTTACGTTAGGATCTAAATTATTTTCAAATGTGGTTAAAGCGTTGGCCAAATCTTGAGTTCCAGTAGCCAATTGAGTTAAACCAGCATCAATGCCAGCGACATTATTTTCAATTGGTCCTAAAGCTTGATTTGCTTGATTCAAAGCTGAACTTAGTTGATTCGCTCCTGAATCTAATTGCGACACACCTGAAGCTAATGGGCCAATACTATTTGCTAATTGACCCGTTCCATCTGCTAACTGATTTGAGCCACTATCTGCTTGAAAAACGCCTTCGGTATATTGTTTTAGCCCTGTTTGAAGTTCACCACCACCATCTGCAAGTTGATTCGCTCCATTAGCGGCCTGGCCAAGAGCACCAACTAATTTTTGACCCGCGTCAACAACTGCCGTTGCATATGCTTCAATAACTTGTTCCCTGACTTGAGTTTCCAGAGCAGTAGCACCTACAGTTGAAATTTCATTGGCTATATAATTTAACGAATCATTCGTTGTGTATATAATTTCCATTTTTTGAGGGGTATGATTAATGATACTAGCTGCATTTTTTGAAAAATCTTCGGTAATTGTCACAATCATATAATATTTTAAATCTTTCATACCTTTTTCTGCTTCTTCTTTTGAAACAAAATTCCAGTCTAACTGATGATCTTTTTTCAAATTATCAACAACTTGTTGCCCAACATTCATTTTTTGTCCTAATAATTCTGTCGGCTTATCTTGATTTACGACTGCTACAGGTAAATCTTTTGCACGACCATACGGATCCCAAACTGATTTATCAAAAATAGATGAGTACAAAATCGGAATAAAGGCAATTGCGATGACTGAGATTAATAAGATCTTATTACGAAATAAATTAATCCATTCTTGTTTGGTCATCTTCATGATGTGCCGCCCCTTTCAAGCTATGATTCTTGCTATAAAATTGATAAAATAGAAATGGAGCAACTACAGTCACGATGTAACTAAAAATCAATGTAGTAATATACGTTTTACCTTCTGTCTTACTCATTGTATCTGGTATCATAAATGCAGTCATAATGGCGGCAATCGAAAGTAATAGACCTGAACCAGCAACAAAAATTTTCACTTTTGAACCACCAGGTATTTGATACTCTCTTTTCAACTCTTTCTTTTTGAAAACAATAACTAGATAAGCGATAAAAAATAATATATATGCACTTAAATAAATGATTACTGTCAATGAAATTGCTGTTTGGAATGAAACATTTCCACCTGAACTACCAGAACCAAAAGTTAAAATCGCCGCCCAAGCAGTTACAATGATTCCTTGAACTATTAATAATGGAACCGGAACGCCATGCTTATTTACTTCTTCATATTTTTTTGGTAATAAACCTTTTGAAGCAACGAATTGTAAACCTTCTGTTGGACTAACAATCCAAGAACTCACCTGTGCCATAACACCAAATGAGACCAGTATACCTAAAATAATGACCAACGGAGATTCTTTACCTGGAGAAATTATTTCTTTTAACGCATTTACAACTCCTGCATTGGCTGAAATATTTCCATGTGAAACCATAGCTACAACACTACCACCAATCGTACTAAGGACAACTCCAACAATGACTAAGGCAAACATAATTTTTGGATAATCTTTTTTAGGATTTTCCAAATCGGCAATATGAGGAGCTGATGCCTCTACACCCATATATGCGAGTACAAATGAAACTAGCGCAGAAATATTACTTTTATCGGGGAAAAAGTGGGTATCTGTAAAATTCTTTGAAATTTGATTTCCTGATGCTATATATTTAATTGCTAAAACCAACATAAGCAACACTGGAATAACAATACCGATTGAAAAGCCATATTTTGCTACTTGTTCTGTAATTTTTGTTCCCTTAAATTGAAGTGCAGTTAATAACCAGAATATTGAAATAACAAGAATAAATTTCACACCTACGTTAGTATTTAAAACCGGTACATTCAAAACATCTGATACTGTTCCAATAATGAAATAAATCATCGTGACAAAACCAACAGTAATTTGAAACCATTGAAAAAAGATAGCAGCAAAACCAAATTTTTCTCCTAACGGTTCACCAACCCAACTAAAAATTCCGCCGTCTTGATACCCTTCTATCGTTGCAAGTTCAGCCGAACTCAATGCAACAGGTAAAAACCAAAATATTCCACAAAGCAATAAGAAAAAGATTAATGTTTTACCTGAATCAGCGAAAGTTGGATATTCATAAACTGTAATAAACAGCGAGGCTGTCATTGCGAAAAATCCAAATTTAGAAATGTTTTTCTTTTTATTCACTTTTCTGTCCTCCCTTTTAAATTTTTTTAATCTTTAGAAAGTATTTAATTTTATAATCTTACTTTCAACAATTATTTAACCAAAAACAGCAAATATATTTCTATATTTAACAAAAAATCGTGTATTAATATGCCATAAAAAAGCTAAAAAATATATTTTTCAGCTTTTTAGTTTATAACAATAATAGTTGTCCTGAATAATTCATACTTTTAATTAAAACCATGTGAAACTGCCTCACGGCAGCTTACAATTACTTTTTCATCTTCACCCGTTAAGTGATGAAAAAAGAACCCCTTTCTGCTATGGTTAAAGTGACTAAACCAACCAAAAGAAAGGAGTTCTTCTAATGACTAGCTTACACAAAAACCAAGTAAAATTCAATTCAAATATCACTATTTCTCATACAGGTGGTCAATTATCGAGTGATTCGGGTCTCGTCCTAGTGAAAGAGCTGATGAACACCTTCGGTTTTTCTGAACTGGCTAAGCAACACATTCACATTGAAGACGAACGAGCATATTTTACTCATGACAACTTATCCATACTTGAGCAGTTCATTATGCAATTAATTGCTGGTTACTCAGCTGATTCTGCAGCTAATCTCCTGAGACAAGATCCTGTGTTTAAAGCTGTTTTAGATAGGAAAGAACTCGCTTCTCAATCTTCACTTTCTCGATTTTTAGATCGACTATCTGAGGAGAATATCCATGAACTTCAAGCTTTGAACCAAGAACTTATTGATAAAGCACGCCTCATCCGTAATGATACGGAATTAATCATTGATTTAGATTCGACCCATTCAGATACATTTGGTCACCAAGAACAAACGGATTATAATACCCACTACCAAACCTATGGTTATCATCCATTGGTAGCTTTTGACGGATTGACTGGTGACTTCTTAAAAGCTGAACTACGTTCAGGAAATCAATATACATCAAAAGGCGTAAAGGAGTTTCTCACACCTTTATTAGAGCACTATAATCACTCTCTACCAAACACTGACATCTTGGTTCGTGGAGACAGCGGGTTCGCTACACCTGGTGTGTATGATTCGTGTGAATCAAAAAAGAGTCATTATGTTATTCGACTGAAGAATAATCGTAGACTAGGTCAAATAGCTGAGAAATCAGTACTTTATGGCGATAATCAAAAGTGGGAAGAACGAGAAGTTCAGTACTTCTCCACCACTTATCAAGCACAATCCTGGTCACAAAGTCGTCGCGTGTGTATACGCTCAACACGTGAAGCGGGCGAACTACTCTTTCGACATGAGTTTATCGTGACGAATCTATCAGAAAATGTTTCTCCTGATACCATCTTTTCTCTCTATGCCAAACGTGGCACAATGGAGAACTTCATTAAAGAAGCGAAAGCTGGCTTTTACTTTGACAAGACAGACAGTCCTCGCTTTTTGGAGAATCATGTCCGAATGATGCTCAGCTTGATAGCTTACAACTTAGTCAACTTCTTAAGAACGATTGGCTTTGAGGAAGTCCAAAAGGGAATGACCATTCATTCTATTCGATTGAAGTTTCTGAAAGTTGCTGGGAAATTAGTCCAAACGGGTAGACGAGTCTATCTCAAATTATCTAGTTATCATGTGTATCAGAATGAATTCTACAGGGTCTTTGCTCGCCTGAGGCGAGCCAGTCAATGGATCTAATCCAACAATCTAACGATTTTTTTACTGGGAAGTTATCCAGGGAGAAGTATGCTCAAAATGCCTTACACCCAAAATTTATTCCTCAATATTTTTGAACAGTGAATGTTTGAAGTAACTTTTTAGTCAAAATCAGTTGATAGGGATATTAGTGATACATATTTCAATAAAATGTACCAAAGAATTAAAGCTATGAATTATTCAGGAGTTGTGTAAACTTATTTAATTTTTATGGCACATCCTAAAACTTTACACATTGTTTTTCAACTGTTTTAGTTGCTCAATTGCTTGATCAATAGTTTGATGTGCATCATTATTCAAGCTACCATTGTTGGCTGATTTTAAGCCTAATGCTAGTTCTTGGCGAAGTATATCTAACGTACTTATTCCTGCTTCACCTTTTTGTCCCATACTAGAAATTTTTTCCTCAGGTGATAGGATTTCTTTATTCAGAATATCGATATCTTCTGTCTTTTTAGTAACAAATACTTTAGGTGAATTTCTTTCAAGTAATTCGTCTGTTAAAGTTATTTGAGAAATACGAGTATTATTGTAATCCGTGTAGTAATACGTTTTACTTTCGTTACACATCATCCCTATATATTGAGAATAGTCTTCTTTGTCGTCATCTGTAACAACGATCCCTTTAGGAATTTGAACAGTTGCTAAAATTCTCACAGCATTTGTAACCGCTTCAATTTCTATACCCGCTTGATCGATATATTCTTTAAAGAAAGCAGCACGAACAAATCTTTCAGGAGGAGTATAGCCACCAGGTAATCCTAGCGTTCCTGTTCCTTGAGAGAAGGCATGTGAAGTATATTTTCCAAATTTTGTAGGTTCATATTGTTTAGGACGGACATTTAAATAATTACTTAGATTATCAATATGCCAGTCTAAAAGAGGAGTATTTGTCATAACACCGACGGGGTTTTCTTTAAGATGAAGCATTTTACCAGTTGGTTCTATCACCATACAATTTCCAGTGGTATCTGTTAAAATCCAGTGCAAAGGGGTCACTGTATCAATAAGCGGGGCGGGTACTTCAAGAAGATTAACTTTAGAAAGTTCTTTTTTTAATTCTGAGATAGATTTGAATTCACCTAAAGCCCAAGTAATAAATTCATGAGGAGCTAAGTTTATTTTTTCGCTATCAAGTTCTTTTTGATAAACTGCTTTTTGAGGTAAATATAGTTCGGCAATAGCTAAACCATGCTCATTTACACCATCAGCAACAAAATAAGAAGTTCCTAGTAAACGGCCTGCTCCCAACATCCCATATTTAGACTGATGTTTTTCTTTATCAGCTTCAGATACCCACTCATTCTTTTTGGGGAGGTATACTACGTCAAAGTCTAATGGAAATGAAAAATCCATCGTTCTAGCCAACAAATGTTTGTTATCTTTGGTTTCTAAAAAAATACTTGTACACATAAAAACACTCCTTTTATCTATTTTTTATTTGTTATTTATTACCTACGCTATAGCACCATTGTATAAACTTTAAAAGTAAAAACACTTACCCTTAATTTAAATACATTTTACAGAAAAATGTAGAAACAAAAGGAATTTCAACTTAATTAAAAAATAACAAACAAAAATAATAACATTCGTGCTCATTCGAAAACAAGTCCTATATATTTCCGTATTAATCGTTATTTAAATCTAAAATTATAAATTAGACGTTATTAATATAGATTCCGACACTCTTTTAAATATAAAGAAAACAGTTATTTATTTTCGAAAAAACTCCATTAGGAACACTATAATTATTGTTTTTGGATTAATTGGTATTGTAGCTAGTTTAGCTTTAAAATTGCTAACACTATTCATATTTTCTCGGAAGTTGTCCCCGTCTTAATAACTTAGTTTACGACAAAAAAACCTAACTTAAATTTTAAGTTAGATTTTTTTTAGGTATAAATTTCAAAATTGCTTTAGATTATACCAACAACGTATACAACATCTGATTATCATTAATCGAGATATATGTTGGATCAAATTGACTTAAACGCTCAATCAAACTAACAGAATCCTCTTTGTATTTTAGTAAAATACCAATAATAACTGGTCCACTATTCCGATTTACTTTTTTAGTATATTCAAACTTCGTAATATCATCATCAGGACCTAAAACATCACTAACAAATTCTTTCAATGCGCCTGGACGTTGTGGAAAGTTGACTAGAAAATACAGCTTCAAGCCTTCAAATAACAACGATCGCTCTTCAATTTCTTGCATGCGATTGATATCATTATTGCCACCACTGATAATACATACAACGGTTTTCCCTTTGATTTCCTCGCGATAAGGTTCCAAAGCAGCCACTGATAATGCGCCAGCTGGTTCCGCCACAATTGCTTGCTTTGTATACATATCTAAAATTGTCGAACAGACCAAACCTTCTTCAACATCAATCACATCATGCACCATCTCCACACAATGCTGATAATTTAAACCACCAACTTTTCCTACGGATGCTCCGTCAACAAACTTATCAATCGTGTCTAAAGAAAGGACTTCACCTGCATCTAAAGACAAAGCCATTGAAGCTGCTCCACTAGGTTCAACACCAATCACTTTTGTTTCTGGACTAACTGCTGTCGTATAACTTAACAAGCCTGAAACTAGACCACCACCGCCGATTGCCGCAAATAAATAATCAGCCTGCGCCTCTTCTCGAGCTAACTCCTCAAATACTTCAACTGCAATCGTCCCCTGTCCAGCAATTGTATCTGGATCTTCAAAAGGATGGATAAAAGCTGAGCCCATTTTTTCCGAAAAGGCTAGCGCTTCTTTTGAACATTCATCAAAAGTGTCTCCAATTAACACAATTTCAACCTTGTCTTTACCAAAAAACTTGACTTGATTTTGCTTTTGTTGAGGCGTTGTTGTCGGCATAAAAATAGTTGCCGAAATACCCAATTTAGCACACGTAAAAGCCACTCCCTGGGCATGATTCCCTGCACTAGCACAAGTAACACCTTGCGCTAATTGCAACTCATTTAACTGTGAAATAGCATAATAGGCACCACGTAACTTAAAGGAGCGGACCCACTGTAAATCCTCACGTTTTAAATACACTGTACACTGATATTTTTCCGATAAGTATAAATCTTTTTCTAAAGGCGTCTCTTTTACGACAGAGCGCAAAACTTCTCGTGCCTTTAGCACATCTTCCTTCGTTACTAACTTATTTTTGCTCACTCTGACACCCTCTAACTCTTAGTTATATTGTTGATCGTATTTATCTTCATAGCCCTGTAACGCGTCCTGATGGCTTCCCAAAGTAATTCCAATATCATCTAAGCCATGAATAAATTTATGTTTCCAAACTTGATCAATGTCAAATGGATAATCGCCAACTGGACTTTTAACAAGCTGATTCGGCAAATCTATCGTTACCCTTTGCTCCGGTGTCAAAGCTGCTAACTTCTCTCGAACATCCTTAGGCAAATGAATGGGCAAAACGCCATTTTTTGTACAGTTCATATAAAAAATATCACTATATCCGCCAGCAATAATTACCCTAAAACGATAATCTAACAAAGCCCACGCCGCGTGTTCCCTTGAAGACCCACAGCCAAAATTCTCGCCAGTAATCAAAATAGTTGCCTCTTGACGCTTAGGATCATTTAATGAAAAATCGGGATTTAAAGAACGATCTGGTAAATAGCGCCATTCATCAAATAAAAACTCACCAAACCCAGTCTTTTCAATTCGTTTCAAAAAGGCCTTAGGAATAATTTGATCCGTATCAATATTATCATTCATCAACGCAACGATTTGCCCTTCGTGAACTTTAATGGCTTCCATAAATTTCTACCTCCTGTCTAATATCAATGAAATGTCCATGGATTGCTGCAGCTGCTGCCATTGCTGGACTAACTAGATGTGTTCTAGCTCCCTTACCTTGGCGCCCTTCAAAGTTTCGATTCGATGTTGATGCGCAATGAACGCCGTCTGGAACTTGGTCTGGATTCATACCCAAACACATAGAACAGCCGGGTTCACGCCATTCAAAACCAGCATCTTTAAAAACTTGATCTAACCCAATTTTTTCAGCAGCCAGCTTAACTTGTCTAGATCCCGGTACAACCATCGCTCGAATGCCCGCTTTGACTTTTTGTCCAGCTACAAAACGAGCCGCTTCTTTCAAGTCTGACAAACGACCATTCGTACAAGAACCGATAAAGACATAACCCAACTCAATTTCACTGGCTTTTTGACCAGGCTCTAATCCCATATAGCGATAAGCACGCTCATGATTCATATTTTCAATGGCTGGAAAATTCTCAGTAAAAGGCACCCCCATTTCTGGATTGGTTCCCCAAGTTACGTAAGGTGCTAATTCAGAGACATCTACTTTAATATCTAAATCATAAAGTGCATCTGGATCACTAGGTAATGTTTTCCAATCTGCTACTGCTTTTTCAAAATTCTTAGGAGCATATGCACGACCACGAATGTACTCAAAGGTTGTTTCATCAGGAGCCATCATACCCATCTTAGCTCCGCCTTCAATCGCCATATTACAAATAGTCATTCGCTCTTCCATCGTCATATTGCGCACTGTTTCGCCATAATACTCCACTGCATAACCGGTTCCAAAAGCCACACCATAAGTAGCAATTAAATGCAAAATAATATCTTTAGAATACACGCCTGGTGGCAGTTCTCCCACAATTTCAATCCCCATTGTTTTTGGTTTTTGTTGCCAAATAGATTGCGTAGCTAATACATGTTCCACCTCACTACTCCCAATTCCAAAGCCAATTGAACCAAAAGCACCGTGAGTCGCCGTATGAGAATCGCCACAAACAATCACTTTCCCCGGTTGAGTTAAGCCTGTTTCAGGACCAACCATATGCACAATCCCTTGATTTTCACTCCCGTTATCGGCTAATGTGATCCCAAATTCAGCACAATTTTTTTGCAAAGCTTCAATTTGCTTCTTCGCAACTAAATCTTGGATATTGAAAATATCCTCTGTTGGGACATTATGATCTAACGTTCCATAAGTTTTATCGGGACGTCTAACGGTTCTGCCTTCTACTCGCAAACCCTCAAAACCTTGAGGAGAGGTCACTTCATGAATCAAATGTAAATCTACGTATAATAATTGCGGTTCACCAACTTCTCCATAAATAACATGACGATCCCACAATTTATCAAACATTGTTTTTCCCATTATCTTCGACCTCCTTCAATTATTTGTTTGCGAACGGCTTCAGTAAATTCAGTCGTTGTCGCTGTTCCACCTAAATCCGTTGTTAGAATTCCTGCCTCCATCACCGTATTACTAGCCACCTCAATCGCTGCTGCTTCTGAAATTAAAGAAAAACTTTCTCTTAACATCATTGCTACAGATAAAATCATGGACATTGGATTGGCACAATTTTTTCCAGCAATATCTGGTGCTGAACCATGAATCGGCTCATAGACAGATGGGCCTTCAATGCCGTGACTGGCTGATGGCAACATACCTAGCGATCCTGTAATAACAGACGCTTCATCACTTAGAATATCGCCAAACAGATTCTCCGTCACAATCACATCAAAAGTTGTCGGTTTTTGAATAATCAGCATCGCAGCGGCATCGACATATAGATGCTCCAAAGTAACGTCAGGGTAATCTTGCGCCACTTCTGCTACAACTTTGCGCCATAATTTGCTTGAAGAAAGGACGTTTGCTTTATCAACAGATGTCACTTTTTTCTTACGTCCTTGTGCAATTTCAAAAGCTTGAACACAAATACGACGAATTTCTTCGCGCGTATAGACTAACGAATCCAACGCTTCCTCATCATTCCAGTGCTTTGGCTCACCAAAATAAATTCCACCAGTCAATTCACGTACCACAACAAAGTCACTGCCACTAACAATTTCCGCCTTTAATGGTGACAGATGTGCAATACTAGTTGGGACTTGAATCGGACGAATATTTGCATAAAGACCCAAGGCTTTACGTAACTGTAATAGACCCATTTCAGGTGTCTTACTAGCTTTTTGCCATTTAGGACCGCCAATTGCACTTAATAAAATAGCTTCAGACTCCTTACAAGCATTTAACGTTTTGTCTGATAATGGATCGCCTTCCGCATCAATCCCAGCACCACCAAACGGGCGCTTCGTCACTTGGAATTGATGCCCAAAGACCTCTTCAATAGCTTTTAAAACACTCAAGCCACTTTCCATAATTTCGGGTCCAATCCCATCTCCAGGTAACGCTGTAATTTTATATTCCATACTTTAGTTCGCTCCTTTTCCCACCTGATCTTTGGCTTTTCCACTCGCTTGAATATAAGCTTTAGCCGATGCGTTTAAAACATCAAAATCAATCCCGATTCCATGAAATGTCCGTCCATTTCCATCTTTAACTGTCGTATGAACTTCCGCCTGAGCATCTTGTCCTTTTGTTACTGCTTGAATTCGGTAATCTGTTAACTCAACACTAGCTTCCATAATCCGGTCAATCGTGTTATAAATCGCCTCAATACTACCTGCGCCTGTCGCTGCATCCTCTAAAGGAGCCGTACCCTTTTCTTCCGCAATACTGACAATCGCACCTTGTAAACCACCTGAAACATATTGCAATTGCAAATGGGTCAACTCGTAGTTTGTATCTTCAGCAACTTGACCTAGCATAATTGCATGAATATCTTCTTCTGTAACTTGTTTCTTAACATCCGCCAAATGTTTAAAGCGTTTAAAAGCAATTTTATTTTCTTCATCGCTAAGATGATAACCCATTTCTTCAACTTTTGTATTAAAGGCATGTCGCCCAGAAAGTTTTCCTAGCGGCAGTGAATTTTTTTCTACGCCTACTAATGCAGGGGTAATAATTTCATACGTATCAGGGTTTTTCAAGACACCATCTTGATGAATACCTGACTCGTGGGCATAGGCATTGGCCCCAATAACCGCTTTGTTTTTAGGAATAGCCATTCCTGACAAACGACTGACTAGATCACTGGTACGTTTTGTTTCAGCCAGCGTAATTCCTGACTCAGCCTGGTAATAATCATGACGAATATGCAAGGCAACTGCGACTTCTTCTAATGAAGTATTTCCAGCACGCTCACCAATCCCATTAACCGTTCCCTCCACACGTCTAGCTCCATTTTCAATTGCTGCCAAAGCATTAGCAACGGACATCCCAAGATCATCATGACAATGAGTTGAGAAAATAACATCATCAAATTGGGCAATATTATCACGAAGATGACGGAATAATGCACCAAACTCTGTCGGATTTGTGTAGCCCACCGTGTCGGGAATATTAATAATTGTCGCCCCTGCATCAATTGCCGTTTGAACCGCTTTTGTTAAGAAATCAATCGGAGTTCGAGTCGCATCCTCTGGTGAAAATTGCACTTTTTCGAATTTCGTTCGAGCATAAGCAACATGATGGGCAATAGATTCCAGAACTTCTTCCTGTGTCATTTTTAATTTATATTCTAAATGGACTGGACTCGTTGCTAGAAAGATATGTACTTGTGGTGAAACAGCCCCTTTTAGAGCTTCATAAGCACAATCAATATCCGCTTCAACGCAGCGAGCTAAACCGCAGACCGTTGCTTTCTTTAACGTATTTGCGATTTTTTGAACAGATTCAAAATCTCCCGTTGAAGAGATTGGGAAACCAGCTTCAATCACATCTACTCCCCAGTTTTCTAACTGTAAGGCGATTTGAATTTTTTCTTTCTGGTTAAAATTAACGCCTGGCGTTTGTTCACCATCTCGCAGTGTTGTATCAAAAAATTGAATGTAACTCATGTGTTCCACCATCATTTCTGTTTATATTTTTATACTGCTATTGTTCGACCTTTGAAAAAAGGCGAAATACATAAAAAACAAAATGTATTTCCCTATTTTTCAGTCAGGCCTATACGAGCTCAGTACGCTTTTAATCCTATCCAGCTCCATGAGCTAGCCCTTAGGAAAAAAGATGAAATCTACGGAAAACTAAGAACATTTTCCTATATTTCCCTATTTTTCGGTCAGGCCTATACGAGCTCAGTACGCTTTTAATCCTTAATTATTCGGTTTTACAAATGGCATCATTTCGCGTAGTCTTGCGCCAACTTCTTCAATTTGATGTCCTTGTTGGCTAGCACGCATTTGTTTAAATTCTTTAAATTCATTTTTATTATCATCAACAAAGGCTTTGGCAAATGCTCCAGTTTGAATGTCTGTTAATACTTCTTTCATTGCCGCTTTAGTATCAGCTGTAATCACGCGTGGACCTGAAACATAATCCCCATATTCAGCCGTATTCGAAATCGAGTGACGCATTTTACCCATTCCACCCTCATACATTAAATCAACAATTAATTTCATTTCATGTAACACTTCAAAGTAAGCAACTTCTGGTTGATATCCTGCTTCTGTTAACGTTTCAAAACCAGCTTGAATCAAACTTGTTACTCCACCACATAAGACAGCTTGCTCACCGAATAAATCCGTTTCTGTCTCTTCTTTAAAGCTAGTTTCTAATACGCCGGCACGAGTAGCACCAATACCTTTTGCATAAGATAATGCTAAATCACGAGCTTTGCCAGTTGCATCTTGGTAAACAGCGAATAAAGCTGGTACTGCTGCTCCTTCAACAAAAGTACGACGAACTAAATGACCAGGACCTTTTGGTGCAACTAAGAAAACATCCACATTTTCGGGTGGAGCAATTACGTCAAAATGGATATTAAAGCCATGAGCGAAAACTAATGAATTGCCAGCTTCTAAATAAGGAGCAATCTCATTCTCATAAATTGTACCTTGCGTTTCATCTGGTAAAAGAACCATGATTACATCACTTTGTTTAGCCGCATCAGCAACAGACAAGACCGTAAACCCATCTTCACGTGCTGCTTCTGCCGATTTACCTTCACGAATACCGATAACAACATCATAGCCATTGTCACGTAAGTTTTGTGAATGGGCATGCCCCTGCGAACCATAACCAACAACTGCAATTTTCTTATCCTTTAAAGCGTCCTCTGTTACTGTATTGTCATAATATACTTTTGTCATGTGTGTGTACCTCCGAATTTTTTTGTTTTTTATATGGTCAATCATTGTTCCTATGTTTTAGGACTTCTCGTGAAGCCAGTCACGCCTGTTCGAGCAATTTGAAGAATCCCATATGGAGAAATCAGATCAATAAACCCCTCCACCTTTTCACTAGTGCCCGTTACTTGAACAACAACACTATCTGTTCCAACATCAATAATCTGGCCTCTAAAAGGTTCCAAAATAGCATTGATTTCCGGCCGAACAGAAAGCGGAGCATCCACTTTAATTAACGCCAACTCTCGTTCCAAATGCGGGCAATCTGTGATATCTTTGACTTTTAAAACATCAATTTGCTTATACAATTGCTTGATAACTTGTTGAGCTTCCTCCTCCGTTTCGATCTCTACAACAATCGTAATTCGCGAAACTTCAGGTTCAATCGTTCGCCCAACAGATATACTGGAAACATTATATTGCCGACGAGAAATCACTCCTGTAAATCGGTTCATAACGCCAGTTGCATCGCGAACTGTAGCGGTAATAACTCTGCGCATTTACTCCACCCCTTCCATTGCATGATTCGGTTGCCCTGATGGAATCATCGGGAGCACTACCTCATCTGGAGAAATATGAACATCAATGACAATGGCGCCTGGTTCATTGAAAGCGGCTGTTAAATCAGCCTTTAATGTAGCTGGATCACTTAATGAAATGGCTTTGACTCCATAAGCTTCTGACAATTTAACAAAATCTGGTTGACTATCGAACTCTGAATGAGAAAAACGGGCTCCATGAAATTTTTGTTGCCACTGATGAACCATTCCCAAAACACCATTGTTCAAAATAACTGTCTTCACATTCAAATTATATTCGTGAATAATCGACAACTCTTGATTGGTCATTTGAAAACCGCCATCACCTACAATACAAACAACGGTCTTATCTGGAAAAGCCAACTGAGCTCCAATTGCTGCTGGGAAACCAAATCCCATCGTGCCTAAACCACCACTTGTGACAATTTGATAGCGATTTTTATAAGGATAATATTGCGCAGTCCACATTTGATGTTGCCCAACGTCTGTTGCGACTAAGGCTTCACCATGAGTAATTTCGCCAATTAGTTCAATGACCTTTTGTGGCTTTATCTCTTCATCAGACTCTTTATATCCAAATGGATACCGTTTTTTACGTGCTTGAGTTAACTCCTGCCACTCACTTGTATCGGCCTTTTCTAGCAAAGGCTGTTGCAACAAGTAATTCAAGATTTCTTTAACATCGCCGGCAATTGGAATATCGGTTTTAATAACTTTTCCAAGCTCAGAAGGATCAATATCGACATGTACGATAAAAGCTTCTGGGGCAAATTCTTTTGGACAACTGGCTAAACGATCATCAAAGCGTGAACCAAAATTAATTAGTAAATCACATTCTGTCAAACTCATATTAGCTGTATAAGAACCATGCATCCCACCCATTCCCGTAAATAATGGATGATGATACGGAAAACTACCCAGTCCCAACAACGTATTTACAATTGGAATTTGATAACGTTCTGAAAATTCTAATAATTCTAAACCGGCTCCTGCATGATTGATACCCGCTCCAGCTAAAATTAATGGTTTTTCAGCTTTAGCTAGCGCAGCCATCACACTTTCAATTTGTTTCATATCAACTGGATAGCTTGTTGTATATCCAGGTAAATCAATAATTGCGGGACTACTTTCTGCTACTTGCATAATCCCAACATCTTTAGGAATATCAATCACAACTGGACCTTTCCGCCCCGTCGTAGCAATATGAAAAGCTTCATTAATAATACGCGGCAATTCTTTAGCATCCCGAACTTGGTAATTGTATTTGGTAATTGGAGTGGTCAGACCAATCATATCTGCTTCTTGAAAAGCATCCTTCCCAATTCCAGGTCTATGTACTTGACCGGTAAATACTACCAAAGGAATTGAGTCACTCATTGCATCCGCAATACCTGTCAATGCATTGGTAGCACCAGGACCGCTAGTTACAACGACAACACCAGGTTTCCCTGTTACTCGAGCATACCCTTCTGCTGCATGAACAGCACCTTGTTCATGACGAGTTAGAATATGCGGAATATCCGAATCATAGAACGCATCATATAAAGGCAAAACTGCTCCACCAGGATATCCAAATATCATCTCAACTTCTTGCTTTTCCAAGGCATCGACTAATAACTGCGCACCAGTTTTCATCTTCGTTTCATTCGTCATATCATCACTCCTTTTTAGAAAATTTACTTCTTCCTGTCCCCTATGCTAGTGATAGGAAGAAGTCCAAACTAATACTCACGATTTAATCTAACAATTCATCTGGAATCTTCAAGACCCCGCCTGTATGCGCAGAAGTTACTAAGGCAGCATAACGAGCCAGATAACCCGTTCTAACCTTCGCTTTAAAGCGTGGCAAATGAGTTCTGCGTTCTTCCAATACCTCATCACTAACATTTACATTGATTGTCCGATTTGGTAAATCAATCGTAATCCGATCACCATCTTGAATTAACGCAATTGGACCTCCTGCTGCTGCTTCTGGAGAAATATGCCCAACCGCAATCCCACGTGTTGCACCTGAGAAGCGCCCATCAGTAATTAACGCTACCTCTTTACCTAAACCTCTTCCTACTATAGAAGAAGTCGGTGCTAACATTTCTGGCATTCCTGGTCCGCCTTTTGGTCCTTCATAACGAATCACAACAACATGTCCCCTTGTCACTCTATGATCGTCAATCGCTGCAACCGCCTCATCATGTGTACTAAAACAAATCGCTTCTCCTTCAAAAACTTTAACAGAAGGATCGACACCACCAACTTTAATAGTCGCACCTTTAGGAGCAATATTACCAAATAACATCGATAGACCCCCAACAGGACTAAAGGCGTTTTCCTTAGGATGGATGACATCTTTATTTAATATTTCTTTGTCTTCATTATTTTCACGTAATGTTTTTCCAGTTACCGTAATCCGGTCTGGATGAATCGCATTCCCAACTTTGATCAACTCATTGATAATCGCCGGTACACCACCAGCTTCATGAACATCATGCATTGAATAAGAAGAAGATGGAGCAATTTTTGATAAATAAGGAACACGAGCTGCAATATCATTGATACGTTCCAACTCATAGTCAATCCCAGCTTCATGCGCCAAGGCCAAGGTATGTAAGACAGTATTTGTCGAACCTCCCATTGCCATGTCTAAAGCAAAAGCATCATCAATCGCATCTTTAGTAATGATATCGCGTGGTTTAATATCGTTCTTCACCAAATCCATTAAATGGAAAGCAGATTGACGAATTAACTCACGACGTTCATCAGAAACTGCTAGAGCTGTACCGTTATACGGAACTGCTAAACCTAAAACTTCCATCAGACAGTTCATCGAGTTTGCCGTAAACATTCCAGCACATGAACCACAAGTCGGACACGCATTGGCTTCCATATCAAGGAATTCTTCTTGAGTCATTTTGCCCTCTTTAAAGGTTCCAACAGCTTCAAACATGGAGGATAACGTTAACGCTTTACCTGTTGCCGAAAGCCCCGCTTTCATTGGACCCCCTGAACAAAAAATGCCTGGAACATTCGTACGCACAGCTGCTAATAGCATGCCTGGCGTGATTTTGTCACAGTTGGGAATATAAAATACGCCATCAAACCAATGAGCATTAATAACGGTTTCAGCTGCATCTGCAATAACTTCACGACTTGGTAAAGAATAACGCATTCCAATATGGCCCATCGCAATGCCATCATCAACCCCAATTGTGTTAAATTCAAAAGGAATTCCGCCAGCTTCACGAATCGCTTCCTTGGCAATGTCAGCTAACTCACGTAAATGTACGTGCCCAGGAACAATATCAATATAAGAATTACAGATTGCAATAAACGGCTTATCCATATCTCCGGAACTTTTTATTTGACCAGTTGCATGTAACAAACTTCTTGCTGGAGCCTGTTCGACTCCTTTTTTTATCGTATCACTTCGCATCTTACTTACCCCATTTCTATATATACACGCATTATTCTTTGCCTAATTTCTTCCAGAAAAAAAGACATCCCAAGGCAATGGGATGTCTAACTGTTTAAAAGTTAGAATCCCGTTTTAAAAATCGAAAACAGGACTCAAACTACTGATATTTCAGTGTTCAAAGCCCTTCTAAATTAATAATAATGTAATGACTGCGTTAAATGTTGTTTGTGTATTTGCTGCTTTCGTATTCATCGTTTTCATAGTCATTACCCCCTTATTTTTTAGTTTGAAGTGAACACTTGTCGTTAATCTCATTTTTTTCTAATTACTTTCTAATCTTTGTGTTAATTAATAATTTAACGTTTTTCCATGGCAATGTCAACCTATTTCATCATAATTATTCCTACCTAAAGTCTAAAATAACAAAGACCAAACCCTTATACAGCCGATAAATAAGATAAAAACCTTATATTGTCAGACTTTTCAAACAATTGATTACCTTTCATTAACAAAAATAAAAACACTAATTTTTCTGAAAAAATTTTGCGTTATCTGTACTCCCAGTGGCTATAAATGATAAAATCGATTGCATTTATCATTAAAAACCCATTTTCAAACCCTGTTCTAATTCATCTCTAAAATCAGCATTAGCCCATGTAAGTGAATCTCAATCAGCCGGTAAAGTAACATACACATCTGATAAAGAAGATTTTATCCATTTTGATTCTGAAGGAACTATTATTGAATCAAATCTACCAAAAAATGAAAACCAAAATAAACGAGCTACTCTTAATTATTCAACTGGAAGGTGGGTTTATTTTTAAAAACTAATAAACTGGGGAAGAAGTAAAGTAGGAGGCAAACCAGTATCTGCTAGAGGCGGATTGAATTCTTGGTCATTTGCTTCAGCTACTGGACCACGAAAAGCCACTTTTGAAGCTTGGTACAAACCTAATGGATCTTATTAAAAATAATAGTATAGTATGTAGTTGATACTTAATTAGTCAGTTTAGAGAGAATGTACTCGGTTCTAAACGAACAAAAAAAGAGTCAGATAACCTCTTACCTGACTCTTTTAGATCTCAATAAATTCTATGCATCCAAATAAAACGCAATTGTCTCATAAGGAGCTAAGGTTAAGCTACTAGTTAATTCACGCTCTTGGCCATTTCCAATCAAGTAGCGACTAGAACGGTTCAAGTATTCTTCTGGAACTTGAATCGTGACAGGCTCTGCATAAAAATGATTAAAAACAAGCACCGTTTCACCATCTAAATGACGAGCATACGCATAGACACTTGGGTGCTCTAATAAAAGCCCTTCATAGCTTCCATTTGCAATAATCGGCAATTCCTTCCGTAACTGAATCAACCGTTGATAATAGCTGAAAATTGAACCTTTCGCAACTTCTTTTGCCACATTAATCTCACGATAATTATCAACAACTTTCAACCAAGGCGTCCCTGTAGTAAAACCAGCGTGTTCCTCATCTGTCCACTGCATTGGAGTCCGGTTATTGTCTCGTGATTTTTCGCGAATAATTGCCATCGCCTCAGATTCAGATAAGCCTTTTTCCTGTAATTCTCGATAGGCATTATGTGTTTCAATATCCATAAAATCTTCAATCGCTTCATAATCAGGATTCGTCATGCCCAACTCTTCCCCTTGATAAATATAGGGCGTTCCTCGTAACAAATGAATCGTCTGAGCTAGCAACGTTGCACTTTCACTATGATAATTTACCGGATCAGCAAAACGGCTAATCGCTCGTGGTTGATCATGGTTATTCCAGAATAAAGCATTCCAACCATCACCTTCTGACATCCCAGTTTGCCAGTCATTTAAGATGTTTTTTAACGCTAAGAAATCAAACGGCATCAATGACCATTTTTCTCCATCGACATAATCAACTTTTAAGTGATGGAAACTAAAAGCCATTGAAAGCTCTTCACGAGTTGGGTTTGAATACAGCACACAATTTTCAATCGTTGTTGATGACATTTCACCGACTGTAACAGTATCCGCTACGCGTCCAAAAGTGGCTTGATTCATCTCTTTTAGATAATCATGTACAATTGGTTGATCCGTATACAATGGCTTCCCATTACCTGTCAGATCATCTACTAATTCTGTCGTTGATTTCCCAATCAAATTGATTACATCGAACCTAAAGCCTTTTACACCCTTGTTAAGCCAAAAATTAACGACTTGGTGGAGTTCTTCTCGAACTTTCGGGTTGTGCCAATTTAAATCCGCTTGCGTTGGATCAAATAAATGCATATAATACAAATCGGTTTGACCAAATTTGCTCCAAGAAGGCCCGCCAAATTTAGACTCCCAATTTGTTGGCAAATCGCCATTTTCCTGTGCTGGACGTAAATAGTAATAATCTTGATACTCTTTATCGCCTGCTAATGCTTTTTGGAACCATTCATGTTCTGTTGAACTATGATTTAAAACCATGTCTAACATGATTTCCATCCCTAATGCTTCAGCTTTATGCACCAATTCTTCAAAATCAGCCATCGTACCAAAAAGTGGATCAATCTCTTTGTAGTTGGAAATATCATAGCCATTGTCATTTTGTGGCGAAGTAAAAAACGGATTCAACCATAACATATCCACCCCTAAATCAGCTAAATATGCTAACTTTTCAATCACACCTCTCAAATCACCAATTCCATCACCATTCGAATCTTTAAAAGATTTCGGATAAACTTGATAGACTACTTTATCATGAAAATTACTCACTATTATCGCCACTTTCTAAAATTATTTAACACTATTATAAAAACAAAGTTACCAGTTCACCAAAGAGAACTTCTCCTAGTGAACTGGTATAAAGCACGTAAATTAACTTTTTACATTGCTTTTAACTATTTGATTAAACAGATTCATCAATCGGATCTAACTGATTAAAAATACCATATTTACGGAAGAGAACGGTTAGCCCAAAAGGTACGACGATCGTAATCAACATACAAACTAGGAATACGCCCCAGTAAGGTGGTTGAATGGATAAGATACCTGGTAAACCTCCGACACCAACTGTATTCGCAGTGACATTGAAAATGGTTGAAACCAAACCAGCAATCGCTGAACCAATCATGGCCGCGATAAAGGGATAAACATACTTTAAATTAATCCCAAACATCGCCGGTTCAGTTACACCTAGATAACAAGAAATCGCTGCAGGAATCGAGATTTGCTCCTCTTCTTTGTTGCCACGGTGTAGGAAAATAATCGCTAATACAGCTGAACCTTGCGCAATATTTGATAAAGCAATCATTGGCCATAGATTCGTACCACCAAAATCAGCAACTAATTGGAAATCAATCGCATTACTCATATGATGCAGCCCTGTAATAACTAGCGGGGCGTATAAGAAACCAAACAAAGCACCGAACAACCAGTTCACACTACTTGTTAAACCAGCATTTACGATCATTGAAACTTTATCACCGACCCACCAACCAATTGGACCTAAAATCATATTAGCAGCAATTACAGTCGGTATTAGTGAAAAGAATGGAACAAAAATCATTGAAATTGATTGTGGAATAAACTTACGAAGCCAAATTTCTAGATATGCTAACATAAATCCTGCTAGCATTGCTGGAATAACTTGGGCTTGGTAACCAATTTTATCAATTGTAAAGAAACCAAAATCCCAAAACGGAATTTCTGCTGCTTTTGTTGAAGCCACAGAATACGCATTTAATAATTGTGGAGAGACTAAAGTAATCCCTAAAACAATTCCTAATATTTGCGTTGTACCCATTTTCTTGGCAATGCTCCATGTAATTCCAACTGGTAAGAAGTGGAAGATTGCTTCACCAATTAACCATAAGAAATCATTGACACCACTCCAAAAAACAGAGACTTCAGTAATTGTTTGACCATTTAAAAAGCCCATTTCAACGCCTTCCAAAACATTACGGAAACCTAAAATCAAACCACCTACAATAATTGCGGGAATAATTGGGGTAAATATTTCAGCTAAAACAGCCATTGCTCTTTGAACTGGATTCATATTTTGCTTCGCAACAGATTTAACGGCATCTTTTGAAACACCTTCTGTTCCTGATAATTTTACAAATTCATTATAAAAAGTTGCCACATCATTGCCAATAATAACTTGGAATTGACCAGCCTGTGTAAATGTTCCCTTTACAGCTGGAATTTTTTCAATCTTTTCTTTATCTGCTGCTTTTGGATCAACTAACACGAAACGCATTCTGGTAGCACAATGAGTAACTGCAGAAATATTGTCTTTTCCTCCAATATCCTCTAGCAATAACTGTGCATCATTTTTGTAGTCTGCCATTTCTTTTCTCCTCCTCTTAATAAGCAAAGTCTTCAACTTGTATATACAAGATAACTTACAAATGAATTGTAAACCTTTTCTTTAACAAATGCAAGCGTTTTTCATTAGGTTTACTACTTTTTATTTTTTAGTTGATTTTATTCAAAATAAAAATTGGGGCTAGAAGTAGCTCTATCATCCACTTCTAGCCCCAATTTATTTTTAATCTGTCGCTCCATCATCAAAACTGGTTGCAATTCCAATCGTACTCAAAACATCAATTGAACTTTCAATCGTATATACACTGTCTTCCTCTTGCCAAACAATACTGGTTTGATTAGGTTTGTTGTCTGTCACATCGGCTTGAATTTTCCCGACACTATTAGGTGCTGGTAATAACTCCTTTTCCAATTTTTCAACAATTTTAGTAGCCATCTGACGACCTGGCTGAGTAGTATTAGCCAAACTTGAACGCACATCAAGATACCAATTGCCTTCATTCCAGCCGATAAACTGCGAACCTGCACCTGCATTTTCATAGCCTGTCAAACCGTGACCTAGATCAATTCCACCTGCGCCATTTTCATAACCAGCATCAGCTTTTTGATACCCCACTGCCACATTAGCTTCCGAAACAGACGGATAGCGTAAAGCAGAAATTGTTACAATTTGGCTAGCTTGATTCGGATCGTTCAACGCATTATTATTGATGGGAATAGGTTCTTTACTTTCAAAAAAAATCACATGATAACTTGTAGCGTCAGAAACCGTTGCTGCCGATACATGTAAATTAGGATTACTTAAAGGAATACTTGTAGGCAAACGAATAACCACTTGAGTTTCTAACTGATTTTTAACAGTATCCATTACTTGATCAATCGTTAATCCATTTTCTGGAGTTACTGATGAATCTTCTGCTTTTTCTGATGATTCAGAAGACTGATCTGACTTAGAAACACTATTCTCAGAAGAATTATTCGTTATTTCAGAAGTTTTGTTCTTCATCGAATCTGGTGAACCTTCCATACAGCCACCTAATAATAATAAGGATGCTAATAAAAAAATACCTTTAGATATAGGAATCATTTTCTTCACTCCTTTTCTATTTATTGTTATTTAAATGGTATAGGCAATCTTTTAGCAAGTCAATTAATACGCTTTCAAAAATCTATTCAAAACTCAATTTTTTAATTTAGTCCAAACCATGTATAATAGAAATAAGTGAAGTCAAAATAACGGAGGAAAATCCCATGCATGATTCATTAATTACAAAAAAGGTGATTGCTCATTCCTTAAAAGAGCTTATGCAGCTCACACCGTTTCAAAAAATTTCTATCCGGGATATCATGGGGCATGCCTATATTAGACGCCAAACTTTTTATTACCACTTTCAAGATAAATATGAATTGCTAGCTTGGATTTATAACCAAGAAGCCTCAGAAAATATTGAAGACTATTTAGATTATGAACACTGGAGTAAAGTTATTACTCGGCTTTTTTACTATTTAAAAGAAAATAAAACATTTTACCTCAATGCTTTAGAGGTAACGGAACAAAATTCCTTTGATCTTTATTTTTTCGAACATACCAAAAGTTTAATTTTAACGGTTGTTACCGATATGCAAAACAACGCACAAGTAGTTATTCCTGAAGAATCCATTCAGTTTTTTTGCACGTTTTATGCCCACGCCTTCGTAGGAATGACGAAAGAATGGCTTTTTTCTGACTGCAAAACACCTGTTGAATTATTATCCCAAAACATCCAATTGCTTTTAGAAGAATCTTTTTCAACCGTTATTGAACGCTTTAAATCTTGAGTTGAATGCCATTTATGCAAATAAAAAAAGCAAGCCTAGAGAGCCTGCTTTCCTCATGAATCATAAATGAATATCTAGCTAGCAATTGAGCTACGTAAACCAGAAGAGTAAAAAAAGACCACATCTCATGCTGTAGAGGCAAGATGTGGTTATAGTTAAAATATAAAACTAGAATCATTGAGCCTAGTAAATCTAAACCCAATACTAGAGGGGCATGTTCAAAGCATGTCTCTCTTTTCATATTCAGTATACTACAAAAAAACTATTTCTTCTAACACATCAGCCTGATTTCACATAAAATCATGCTGATCTACCTAAATTTCACCTCACCAAGCATACGTATCAACAGGTACTTTTAGCCACTCTAACCACTTCTCATCCTCTAAACGGAGAAACGTCAAGGATAGTCCAGACATATCGTTAGATGTTACAAAATCCCCAACCTTTTTAAACTCAACTTGAAGGCCTTCCAATTCTAATAAACGCCGGACATCATTACTAAAAACAAACAATTCCATTAAAGGTGTGCCGCCCAAACCATTGATCATCATGGCAAACTTTTCGCCTTTTTTCCAATGAAACTGACTTTTCAATTTATTCACCAATTCAATTGCTAAACGTTCTGATGAATGTAGAATTTCCGTTCGATAGCCTGGTTCGTCATGAATACCAATCCCAAAAGAGATTTCATTTTCAGCCAACTGAAATTGCGCTTGATCTTCCCCCGGAACAACCGATGGTGATAAAGCTAAGCCTAATGTGTTCATAGATCGAACAACTTTTGTCGCTAGTTCTGTTAATTGTTCTAAAGAATAGCCTTCCTCTGCAGCTGCAGCAACAATTTTTTGAACAAGTATCGTTCCAGCAACACCTCGACGACGCTTTTTAAAACTATTTTCTTCAATCGAACAGTCATCATTAACAATTACATAACTGACTTGATAGCCTTCTGCTTCAGCCAACTCTTTTGCTTTTAGAAAACTAGCTACATCTTTTTCAAAATTCTTAATCACTAAAAATACTCCGGCTCCTTGATCTGCAACCTTAATACCAGCTAAGATTTCCTCTGCCGTTGGCGGTACAAAAATAGGTCCACAAATACACGCAGCTAGCATACCCGTTCCTACAAATCCAGTATGAGCTGGCTCATGACCACTCCCACCACCACTGACTACAGCAACCTTATTTTCACTCTTAGTTTGGCGGTAAATGACTCCAGTTCCTTTAATACCAGCTAACTTATCACTATTGGTATATAACAAACCACTTAACATTTGGCTTACAATTTTATCTGGATGATTCATGATCTTTTTCATTTTATTCCTCAATTCTACTTAGCCCTTTCAACATTTAGGCTTTCAATAAGCGGCATTTTCTACTTCTTATCTTATCACAAATCAAAGGTTTTGAATGAATTTTATTTAATCTTACTTAGATTTTTTCCTCGTTTTAAAAAACTAATTCCAATTAACAAAATTAGGCCAATACCCGAAAATAATGCAATCAATGAAATAAGGCGGCTTGAATCGTAGTCCCTGAAAAAGATTCCTAGGTAAGCCCAGATAAAGACTAAATTAAAGATTCGATCTTGATAAATCCATAACATCAGCGCCCCTATAACTAGCCCTAAAAGAAGGAATAAACTAGCCGATACCGCTTGACTACTCATCGATATTTGCTGCTCTGCTACTAAATAATAACTAATATTTGCCAGCGTCGCTACCGTTACCCAACCTAAATAAATTGAAAAAGGCCAAACAATTCCTTTTTGTCCTCGCTCATATAAATACAGTAGCAGTAATGTTACAAACAATGCAGTAATCACAAAAACAGACGTTCCTACAAATTGATAATGCCAAAAAAAGATCCAACTACCATTTAATAAACAACTTAAAATAAATAAACTAGCTGAAATTTTTCTAATCGGTTCCTTATTCAGAGATAGATTTACCAGCCAAATAAAAACAGCAATGTAAATTACGCCCCAAATACTAAACACATACCCTGCTGGAGTAAATAATACATTATACAGATTTGAAATTTCACCTGTATTCATTCCGTTAAATGGCAAAATATTGGCTAGCGCATTAACGGCAACCATAGCAAAAAAAGAAAGATACATAATCACTTGTAAACTAAACTTCCGACTTTTATTTTCCACATTAATTCCCCTTTTCTATTCTTTATTTATCTTAGTATAACGTGAAAATAAAAAATAAGGGATTCATAACCCTTCTGTATAGAAAAATGAGGCTGGATAAAATTATCCAAGCCTCACAATTGATTCTGTCTCTTAAACTAAATTGGCTTTATAATTAGCACCAATTTTATCAGCTGCCAATAATGCAGAAGCCACAGCTTCAACTGTAATTGGGAACGGCATTGAATGAATCGATTCTTCTGGAATACACGCTTTTTCTGCAACTGCTAGCGCTTCTTCATAGGAAATAGATTCTACTCCGATATCAGCTAAACAAACAGGCAAACCAATTGATAATGAGAAATCTAAGACTTCGTATAACTCTTCAGTCGGCGCATTTTCTAAAACTAATTGAACAATTGCACTAAACGCTACTTTTTCACCATGGAAATAATGATGCGTGCCTTCTAGCGCTGTTAATCCATCATGAACCGCATGAATGGCAGCTAAACCAGCACTTTCAAATCCAAGTCCCGATAATAAAATATTCGTTTCAACAATATTTTCTAAAGCCGGAGTTACCAAATTATTATCACAAGCTATTTTCGCATTTAAGCCATTTTCTAACAACATTGTATAACATAATTTTGCCATCCCATAAGCAGCATTTGTGCCTTTAGCTGGTGGACATTCTCCTGAATTAGCTCCACAAGGTAAGCCAGCATTCACATTTGAAAATGAATTTGCAGTAGCTCGCGCTTCGAAATAAGTCGATAAGGCATCGCCCATTCCAGAAACTAAAAAGCGAGTTGGCGCTTGAGCAATAATCTTCGTATCAACTAAAACAACACTTGGACTTTGTTTAAAGTAGGCATAATCATCAAATTCACCCTCTGGCGTATATAACACGGCTGAATGACTTGTTGGAGCATCTGTTGCTGCAATTGTTGGCACTATAATTAATGCTTCACCTGCCGCTACACATTTAGCAGTATCAATTGCCTTACCTCCACCTAAACCAATCACGCAATCACAGTTATGTCCTTTAGCAAACTCTTGAAGACGAGCAACTTCTTCCCTAGAACATTCACCATTAAAATTACTAGAAATAAATTCAATCCCAAATTTTTCTGCTGTTTGATCCAACTGACTTTGAACACGACCGATATCATCCTTATGGGCAATTAATAAAGCTGACTTTCCAAATGTTTTCACAAAATAACCTAAATTCAGTAATTCGCCTTCACCTTGTACATACTTTGATGGTGCAATAAATGCTTTTCTCATTCCAATAACCTCCGTTTAATTTTAGTGTTTTTTTAGCAATCGTTTACATTACTATCTAAATTAGACAGCCTTACACAAGTTAAAACTGTCTAAAATTTCCCTTATTTGACCTTCATAGGTGCTAATTGCTCTTCAATAGCATCTAACTCTGCACCCGCTTGAATCAATGCTGCTGCAGTATAACTGCTTTCAATAAATGCAGTATCATATAAATGAACCTCTTTGTCTGTTAACTCCATCACCATTTCTAAATTCATCTTGGCACTACCTAAATCATAAAAAGCCAATAATGTCTCACCTGTATTTTCTTCAAAAGCTGCTTCAATTTTTGCAAAGCTTGTACCGACTTCATTATCATCCGTTCCGCCAGCAAACGTAATCGAAACATCTTTCGCTACTTCTTTCATTAGTGTCACAACGCCTTCCGCAATTGCCGGAACATGAGACACAACAACAACGCCTAATTTACTCATTACAAACACCTGCCTCCATCATTGTCTCAAATAAATAACCACTTGAAGCTGCACCTGGATCGATATGCCCAATAGAACGTTCACCTAAATACGAAGCTCGTCCCTTTGTAGCTTTCATATCCTTCGTTGCATTTACAGCAGATTCAATCACTTCCGTAGTTAGCTCGTTTGTTTTAATGGCTTCAATAACGGGAACCCACGTATCAATCATCGTTTTTTCCCCAGCAACAGCTTTACCACGTTTTTCAATACTATCTAAGCCAGCTTGTAAGATTTCACCTAAATCATCAGTCGCGCTAGCTTCCTTTGCCATCCCAATAAAAGCTGAACCATATAAAGGTCCTGAAGCTCCACCAACTTTGCTCACCAAAGTCATTCCTGTTAATTTAAAAATATCCACCACAGTTGTTGGCTTTTTAGCATCCAGTGCCTCTTTGACAGCTGTTGTGCCACGCGCCATATTCATACCATGGTCACCATCTCCAATTGCGCTATCCAATTCACTTAAATAGTCTTTATTTTCGTTAACCTTTTCCGTAAAAAGGTCCAACCATTTGATGATATTTTCAACATTCATTTAAATCTCTCCCTATCTATTTAGATTTACCAAGCAATTGTTTTTGTCTCGTAATTTAAGTGATCTAGCCATTCATTTTCCTCTAACTTAATTAAAGTTAAGGATAAACCTGCCATATCAATCGCAGTCATATAGTCGCCAACCTTTTTAAACTCAACAACCAGACCCTCTTCTTCTAAAAGCAAGCCAACATCATTTGTAAAGATGTATTGTTCCATCAAAGGCGTACTTCCTAAACCATTAACCAGTAACCCATAACGCTCACCAGATTTCCAATCAAAAGCTAATTTTAATTTTGATACAATTTCTTGCGCTAATTCTTTTGATGGAGCGATTTTTTCTTTACGATACCCTGGTTCTCCATGAATACCAACACCAAATTCGATTTCATTATCAGCCAAGACAAAACCAGGTTTTCCAACTTCCGGTGCCGTTGCGCCAGACAGTGCCACACCTAACGTTTTAATTGCAGGTACAATTTTTTCAGCTAGTTCTTTGATTTCAGTTAAAGTTGCTCCTTGATCCGCAGCTGCACCTAAAATCTTATGCACAAGAACCGTTCCAGCCACACCTCTTTTACCAGCTGTATAGGTACTATCTTCAACTGCAATATCATCATCCACTACAATAAAATCAACTTTAATGTCTTCCATTTCAGCTAATTCTTTCGCCATATCAAAATTCATCACATCGCCAGAATAATTTTTAATAATTAAAAAGACACCTGCACCCGAATCAACTTCCTGAATAGCTGCTAAAATTTGATCTGGAGTTGGAGAAGTAAACACCGGACCACAAACAGCCGCTGATAACATTCCCTGCCCAACAAAACCGGCATGAGCTGGTTCATGCCCACTTCCGCCACCACTTACTAACCCAACTTGCCCATTTACTTTATTTTTTTTCGTAATAACACCGCTTTCAGGAAGACGTTTAATACTATCTCCGTGAGCATATACAAGTCCTTGCAACATTTCTTCTACTACAGCTTCTGGCTGATTTATAATTTTTTTCATTTTCAATTCCACCCTTCAATTTACTTTTATCTCTAAAACAACTATACAACGAAACCGCTTTCTTTTAAACGGACAAAATTTAAAATCTGTCCGGGCTCACAAAAAAAATACATTTAGCTAACTCGTAGAAAATGGACAAATGAGTTATACTCTATATAAACGCAATACAACCAGTGGTTGAATTAGATTTATCCATATTCAACAAACAGTTCATTGATAAAACGCTATTCGAGGAGGTACACTAATGTTAGAAATAGGAAAAAAAATTAAAGAATTAAGATTATCAAAAAAGTTAACTCAAAAAGATTTAGCACAAATTTTGAATGTTACTCCACAAGCAATCTCAAAATGGGAGAGAAATGAAAGTAATCCTGATATACAAATGCTTGTCACTCTGAGTAAGTATTTCAATATTTCTGTTGATGATATTTTAGGGAACAAAAACGAGAATTTTTTTGGTTCTTTTATTTCTAAAATAAAGGGGAATAAGAAAATGGAAAAAGTAACGAAAAAAAACCAAAGTGAGGATTTTGAGAATACGGAGAGTGAAAAAAAAGTAATGATTTTTGATATTGTTTTTAGTTTAATTTCAGATGAAGGCCAAATCCAGACTCAATTTTTAACTAGTAAACTAGAATTACTTTTAAAAAAAAGTAATGAAAATATTACTGTTAAAACCTATAGCTCAGATAAAGTAGATCAGTATGGTGCACAAGCTGATGTTCTATTATTGGTGCCCACATTTGGATATGCTAAAGATGAATTAGAAAAAAAATTCCCTGGAACACCTATATTAGTTATTTCAAAAAAAGATTACGGGATGTTAAATGTTGAAGAGTTGTCCAATAAAATAATTGATTTATTGGGATAACTATAGAATCTTTCTAAATGAGACTGAGATAAAACTCGATTTTGCAACAAAAAGACCTGAATTGAACTAATTTTATACATGTTTCTTCTGCGTCCTTTGCCATAACCTGATTGTTTACCAACTCCTTGTGAGAATCAATAAGATTCTCATTCTGTACCACTGCCATCTTGTTTTCAATCGCCTTCATTTCTGATAGTTCATTCATATGCACATAAACAAACACCTCATCTGAATTCAGATGAGGTGTTTGTTACAAAATCAGATTAAATGCCGCTACGATTTTTTGAAAATCATGATTCTTGCAGCAATAACCATTCGTTACGTAATACTCCATATTTTATTGAGTCATAGTATTTTTTTTGATAATATCTAACTTTTCTAATTTGCGCCTCTTTCGTCATACCAATCTTTTCACCGACTTTCATCATCCCTTTATTCCCAGACCATGTCGTAAAACCAATTCTATGAATATGAGGTGTAATCTCAAATAAATGTGTAATCCATAATTTAGTTACTATAGAACCCATTCCCTTACTCCAAGTATTTTGGTCATACAGCAAAATACCAAATTCTAACCAATTTTTTAATTCTCCATCTTCCCAAAAAGCAGAAACTTGACCAACGACTTTATTTTCATAAACAATAACTGCTCGATAAGGATTATTTAAATAGTTTTCTTCAGCAACATTTTTAAATTCTTCAAACGTAAGAATTGGATTATTAAAGTAAGGTCCATTCCACTTTGTCCATTCTAAATCTCCATCTTATGCCATCTTCCATAAATCAAAAATGTCTTTTGTTTCTATACTCCTTAAACTTATGTTAGATATACTATCTTTTATAAACATTCATTTCACACTTTCTAATTGTTTTTGATGAAATTTTTTTAAATAACTATTTATAATATTGATTCTCAACATTCATTAATACTCTTCTGAATGACAGTAACATACTTATAAGTTTTGGACTACTGTTTTTTATTGTCATTCACTTATTTTAAACTTTTTCCAAAAAGTGCTTAAAAATAAGTTGAGTGTGAACTAAGACTTGTTGTAGTAACGAAAATAAAAGCTTCAGCAAGCAAGTTGCTCACTAAAGACTTTTACGTTCATTTACATTTGATTTTTGTTCTTTTAATTAACTTTACTTATCACTTTTTCATATTTAATGATATAGCATGTCATGAATAATATCTTTTTTCGACATACTTTCTGGAAAATAAGTTGGCCAGTTGGTCATTTCTGATAGTAATTCTTTATGGCTTTCATTTCCCATATAAATATGATAATGACCGCTTTTTTGAGGTTCAATAATATGATCGCTAAATTGAATAAATTTTGGAGCCTTACTATTATTTTCCACTGAACTAAACAAGTAACGAACTCCTTTTTTTCCAGATTCATAGGTTAAAATCTCATAACCGTCATAGTTATACTCTGCTGTTTCCCATTTATCATTCATATGAAAAGAAATAATGCTTTTATTGATATCAATAGAGTTAATATCGGTTTGATACCCTTCCCTATAATATTCTTTGTATTCTTCAAATGTTTTGTCCCCATCTTTAGCCTTTTTCTCAAAAACTTCATCAAGTGACCCGTCAACCAAATAGGGATAAATTGATTTCCAAGACCCTACCCAATCAGATAGCTCTCTATCTTTGACTTCACTATCCTCAAAAATACCTTGACTAGCTTTTGTCTGTTCATGACTATGTTCATGCTCGACAGACTCATTGCTTTGGTTTTGGCTAGAATCTACAGGTGACTCATTTGTTTTATTTGTACTACAGGCCGTAGTAAATAACACTAAAGAAAAAAATATGGTAGTTAAGATAAACTTATTCATAATACACTCCTTTTTTAAATCGTAATCATTACGTTTTAATATTCTCATAGTCAATTTAATTTGTCAATATTTAAATTAAAAAAATATAACTGGTGGACCAGCTATTTTAGTTATTACTCTGAACTTATGTCCCAAACTCTTCCTAAATGAAAAATATCATCTAACGCCAATTTGATTTTTCTACAAGTTTTGCAAAGGTCTAAACCTAAAAGTGTTCACTTTTCAGTTAACTTTTAAAGATATGCCTAAATAAAGTTAGTTCCGTTTTACCTAATCACTAAAACTTACTTACTTTCTAAAAACAGTATATAAAAAGCCATAATTTTTAAATCCCAAAGATTCAAAATTATGGCTTTTACTGAATTATATTTAATGACTAACTTTTTTCTATACTATTTATTTACCAGCACATGAAACTGCACATGTTGAGGCTTGACTCCCTTTCATAGCAGCAGCTGCGACAATACAACCTATACATCCCGCACCAGCTGTAAGGAAACATCCCAATGAACAAAGAGTAGTTACAGCACTAATAACCCAGCTTTCTACCCCTTTTGATTTCAAACAACTACCCATGCATGATCCCCAGCTAGCTACACTTCTTTTGTTTCGACTGTTTTCTTTTCCGGCATTAAGTTTTGTAGCTATACCATCAGAAAAAGACTCTCCAGAAATAATAGTCCCTTCTGTATCTACAACCATGCTTATTTTCTTTTCAGAATTAACGTAATATTGTACTCGTATGTCATCGTTCATTTGGCTTCCTAGTAAAGTCATTTTTTTTAAAACTTCACCTTTTTGATTATAGACGATAGATAGCGAGCTACTATCTTTTATATTTTCTCCAATTATTTTATGCTCTGAAACGTACACTGCCGGTTCAGTTGTTTTTTCATTTTGTGTTATCGCTATTAAACTACTTGCATTTTTTTCTATTTGTACAGAGTTTCCATCTTCATTCAACATTTTTTCAGTTTCAATAACCTTTTTTTCACTAACAACGGCATCTTCACTATCAACACTAATTTCCTCGTATTTATAATTCCTCATTGCATCCCCTATATTTCCTATATCCGTTGCCTCAACACTCTTATTGCTTAGAGTTGGAAAATACATTAGAGCAGAACTCACGATTAAAACACCTGCAAAAAAATTAATAACGACTTTTAATAAATTTTTATTCATCTTAAAACCTCCATTATTTTTTTTTATAAAACATACCTATGCAAACAAAAAACATAATCCCTAGTAAAACCATGGTTGATAATTTAAATGGAAACAATGCGTCAATAAATAATAGAACCAAAAATAATAACAATACTATCTGTTCTTTTTTCAACTTCATTTATGCTACCTCCTTTCAACTATTAGTTATATTTTAAAAATTCATTTTCCAGATCGATTGCACTCAATTTTGTTGGATTAATTTGTTTGACAACTGTCTTATCTTTTACAACTATAACTGCAGGAACCGTTTCAACATTTAATTCAGTTAATAACTCTGTCATTTGCAAATCTTTTCTATTTTTATCCGTGTCATAATAATTTACTTCAAGGTTTGTTTCTTTTACTACCTTATTCAATTTAGGAACAAAATCAATACAATATTCACATGTAGGTCTACCAATATAAACAATATGAGTCCCTTCTTGTTTTGTTAATGATTTTAAATCATTCGTATCTAACTTTTTTAAAGAACTTACATTGCAAAAATATAATAATTTATCTGAATATTTCACTGTCAAAACTGTTCCAAACGTGATTAAAGCAAGCACAAATATTACAATGTTTTTTTTCATTTTTTAACCACCTTTCTACATTTAATAATTAATATAATTTCATTACCAAAAACAATGTTATCAAACCTCTATTATTTTGTAAACAAAACAATAGAAATTCCTTATGAAACGATAATTAAATCCCTTTTTTTAGATTGTTTTTATACAATGTTGTATTTTTTTATAAAATAAACATTTACTTTGGTCACTGATTTTTAAATTCAAACCGTCTATTAAAATCAATTTATATAAATTAAAGCGTATCCGTAAATGTATTCCATTTTTGAACAACTCCTTGTAATATTTATAGCAAAAACAGTAGTTAATGGTAATTTGATTTTGCCACAAGTATTGGCACAGTTTTAAACAAAAAAAATAGCCTTTTTAAGGCTATTTTTGAAATCAGCATAAACAAATGTTTTTGCCTATTGTTTACTATCACATATAATCAATTATTCCAATATCTGTAATTAAGCGATCTATTTTAATCACATTGTAAGAAGTTGGATATTTATCTTTTTGATTTAATAGCTCCTCTTGTATATATTGAAGCAATTTAGTTGTTTTTAAATTTTCCTTTTTATTTATTAATTCTTTGATGAAAATCTCACCTTCTCTATAATCAATAGAAATCAAGTCACTCACAATTTTTTTTGGCGAAAACTTTTTATTTTTTTCATCAAATATTAAACTTAAATCCAATTCATAATCAATTTCTTTCTTTTTTAGTTCAATTATTACTTTATTAAGTTTTTTTATTGAAGAACATTCATTTAGCTTCGCTTCCATATTTTTTTGATCATCCACTGAATTCATTACCATTAATTCTTTTTTTATTTTGACTAGTTCTCTACTATATTTATCCGGACTTAGAAATGAATAACCCATATAGCCTTCAGTATTAGAGTAAAACTTTGCTTTTGTTTCAAATCTTTTATTTTTGTCTGTAATTTCTTTAAATTCCTCAGGCACATACAAGTCCGATATACCTTTTTTATTTAAATATTCAACAATACATAGATAATGATATATTTCACCAATATCATATGACTCTCCTTCCATAATTTTATTTTTTATATCAATAATGTTCGTGATCCCATTTTTGGGTAAATCATATAAATTATCAAGAAATTTTTTAATTAGATTCATTGGTGAGTTTTCAACAATGCTTTTACTTCGTCTATTTTCTATTTCTATTTTTATTAGTTTAGAATATTTGCTAAAATCTCCTTTAGAATTAATATGCACCCATTCATCCATTAAGGGAGTACTAGTATCCATTCCACGAGATTTATAAAAATCCTGTAAAAATTGCTCTGAATCTAGTTTGATTTTTTTTGAGTCTATTGAATTTGTTACATAGAAAAAGTTGTTATTACTAAGATATGTTACCATCTTATTGTAAATAATTTTTTCAAAATATTCTTTATTATTCGTAACAAACTCATCATCAATATTCAAGTCATTGTAAATTTCTTCAATAAAGAAAATCACATCACTTAAAGCATATTGATAAATCCTTAAATTTGTATCTTGTTCTGTAATCGTATCTATTATCCTATTATTAATAAAATTTAGTGCATTAAAAACTAAAGATTTTCTTGCTTGTCCACTAATTTTACTTTTGTTTTCAAACTCTTTAGTAAAAACTTTAAATGCTGTATTAGCATCTGAGTATATTGAGAATTTTTTTCCGATAACTTTTTCTTTAAACTCAAAATATATGGTATTCTTTTCATTTTCATTTTTTAATTTTGATTCATTGCAAATAAGAATAACTTTCATCCCATTTTCAAATATTAAGCGGGAACAAAAACCAAGCATTTCAGAAAAGTTTATATCTGACCTTTCAAAATCATCAATTATAACTAAGCAATTTTTATTTTGTTTTATTATTTTTTCAAAATCTTTTTGATATATTTCTTTTATATCTTCACCACTTAAACCTGTTGTAAGTGGACCAAAATCAACATCTAATCGTGTGTTACCCCATAATTTTTTTAATGCCTTTTTAAACATGCCACTTTCTCCAGATATTGAATCTAGAATTAGATTTTCTAATTCTGATATTTTTCTTAATCCAAAAGCCGACACAGTATAAATTTGACTTCCAGTATTTTTTTTTGTTTCACAATATTTTTCAATAAAATAGCTTTTCCCTGTCCCCCATTCACCATCAATCATCACAGCAAATTTACTATTTTCATTTTCAATATAACTGTCTAAATAATTAACAATATGAAGATTATGCGTTAACATTGAGTCCAATTTATTCACTCCTGTTCATTCATTATTATTTACTATTTCTGTATTCTTAATTCTAATTAATTCTCTTTTGTATTCAAAATATGCTCCTAATTCAGCATTTTACTTGCTTTACGAAACATCATAACTAAAAATAAAACTACTATAGTTACCCCTCACTTCTAATTTAGATTAAAAGCCTTTCTTTCGGCCACTTAACTTCACCAAGCTACTATGATCATTTTTCACACCAATAATCGTTTTATTCTTGTTTGAAACTTTCACTCGATACTTGCTGCCAGCTGTTCCTTTAAAACAATTACGTGATTCATCCTTTACTGCAGTAATTTGAGTATTCGCACTTTCAAACGAGCTACTATTCTTATCCTTCAGTTTCTTGGTTTCTTCAATCATATCATCCATTTTAGCCTTGATAGCCTTCTTTAAAGCAGATTGTTGGGCCATTTTCTTTTCTGCTAACTCGTAAGCCTTATATTGTTCCTTCCAGGCATCGAGCAAAATTTTATTCGGGTGATCCTTTGCTTCTTCTCTAGCAATGTCTTTCTTAATGGTATCTTTTACGCCACTATACATACTCATTTAAAGTTCATCCTTTTCTCCGATAATTCCTTGTCTTTTGCTTCCATTACTATAGCTGCTTGATACGTGTCTCCGCCCAACTCGTCCATTTCTTTTTTAGCCTGCTCGATTCCACTTAACACATCATCCATTTTGTCAGGATCATGTAGATAGGGTTGGCCGTTTCGGCTAAATTTTGCAATGTCACGGATCATATCTTCAATTTCATACTCGCTTAATTCAGAATAGAGACCACCAGGCATGGCTTCATTCTTTAAACTTTTTTCAAAATAATAAAGCTCGTCGCCTTCAAACCATTGATAATCCAATAAATTTCTTTTAATAGAATCTAATTCTGATTCAATATGTCTAAAACGCCCGGACAATTCTTTTATCCGTTCCGGCGTATAAAAAATTTGTTCCGCACTCCCATTTTTAAATGCTGAAGAAAAATCTGTTGAGTTAAAACCAGCTTGGATATGAGCGTTCATCATATCCTTAAAAAAGTTCCCTGTTTTCTTTATGTTGTTCTTAATGTAGCGTTTCGTGCCGATTCGTGGACCTGGAGGGGAAAATGGAACAACATCGCCTTCATGAGCATAATCAAGAATTTGAGCATTGTACATACCAAGTAAGGCTTTTGCTTTTTCAACCGTATTTAACTCATGAAACGGATTAGCAGCTGCAAAGGTTGTCGCAAGTTTTCCAGACCTTATTGCACCAACAGTGGCTAATTTACCGCCTAAACTATGGCCAGTAAAACTTCCCACCCCATCTGGAGCTAATTGATCTCTAAATACTTTTTGAGAGAATTCAACAAATTCATTGGTTTGATTGATTCCTAAGTTCGGTGTATAAAACTGACCTATCCCTGTACCTTGATAGACATCCGCAACTAACCAATCTTGAACCACATCAAGAGCATTATTGCTTTATGATCCACGAGCAACAACCACAATCGTGTCATACTTTTTAGGATTTTTATTTTTTTGTGCTTCCCACTCTGAAAGTGGAACCACTGCAGCTGCTTGCAAACCACTTGGATTATTTATTGAATTTACTGTTACCCATTTCGAATTATCCTCTGGGTTATTGAAGATATGATTTAATGAAAGTGTTGAGTCATCATAGATTAAATTCGACAAACCCCAGTTTTGTGCATCTGATACCATGCTTTGTTCACCTCTTTTGATTTTATGATATACTGGTGTTACTAAATTAATTTTAAAAGGACATTAACTAAATGAAAAAAAATATAACTATCGTTTTGACAATACTATTAATTTTAACATGCGGAGGGTTATTAATGAACCAAAAACTAAAAAAAGATGAACAAACAAAAATAAAATATTTAAATCAAGTTAAACAAGATCAAGAACCTTATATTGAAAAGTACATTCGTTACTACTTTAACGACATCGATACAATCAGTTTAACAACTACTGAACAAATTCCTACTGGTGCTATTACTATTAAAGGATTTATTAATGATAATGAAAAATTAGACTTTACAGCGTTTATTGATAACCCTAAACCAGGTAGCAATATTGGGTTGAGCTATGGCGAGGAATTCTATGAGTTAACCAAACCCGAATCCGAAACTCCTGCAAAAAATATGGAAGAGATTCTAAAAGAGGAACGAAAGAAAAAAAGAGCTGAAGAAAAAACCAGTTCAACACAAAACTGGTTTAATATCTAAAAAATACCCCACTAAACTCTATTAGTGGGGATTTTTGCACTTCTATTTTAAAGTACTCTCAATCATTGCAGTAAACTCTTTTCTTTCTTATCAAGGCTAAAACGAATTTTAACCGCCTGTAAAAGTAGTAGCCAAATTCCCCACCAAACAATTCGTCTATGAGTTTTTAAAGCTATCTTTGTATTTATCCCAACCTCTCTTATTGTATATGCTAATGCTCCTCTATCATCTCTATTAGCTCTTATATTGATACCAAACTTCTTCATATATCAAGCAAAGCACTTCAACAAAATAGTAATCATAAATATCTTTGTGTTCTCTATAGGAATAAAACAAAAGAAGCAATCTAATATCTGAACTTTTCTCCTTTTTCCCATGAACCAATTAATCGATTCAATCTTCTCAGTCTGGTTTCTTCTTTTTTAGCACTCATTACCCACCAAATAGAATCTCTCTTGTAAGAAGGCGAAAGCTGATTAAAAAATTCCCAAGAACTTGAATTCTTTCTAATTTCATCCTCATATTCTTTCATTAGAGTAACGTTCCTATGAACTGAAGAATAACCTATTTCATCCTTTCTTTGATTAAAAACAGCCATTCCTTCAGGCCTCATTTGATTGAACTCTATCAGTTTATGCACCTTTTGCACATTAACTTTACTCCAGAGACTATTCGGTTTGCGTGGAGTAAAGCGAATTTTATAGCTGTCTTTATCAATCGTTTTTCGTATTCCATCAATCCAACCAAACGCTAATGCACAATCTACTGATTCGGACCAAGTGAGACTTCCTTTATTAGTCTTTTTCTTAAAAAAAACTACCCAAATTTCACTAGCTATTTGGTGATGAACATCCAACCAATCAATAAATTCTGTTTGATCACTGAAGAATAGAACTGCACTCATTTTCCCAACCATTCTAAAATCATTTGATTGAGCTCTTCCGGTCTTTCTTCTTGAATCCAATGACCAGCATCTAAACTCTTAATGTCTATATTAGGTACAAAATCTGTTATGTTTGGAAGTGGCGGAATAAGATCTTTCTCACCATAAACCATCAATGTTGGCTGATGAAGAATGGGCGATGCAGTAGCTAATAAATGCCAATTACGATTTAAATTTCTGTACCAATTGATGCTTGAAGTGAAACCCGTCTTATTGAAGGCTGCGATATAAACAGAAAGGTCCTCAGCACTCATAATAGGTTCACCTAATGGTTTGGTTGCTTTAGCTAGATGAAGCATTTCCATCCCTTCACTAGGACCTTGTGATGGAGCATTCTTTCGATATAGGTTACGAAGAAATTGTTCTACATTTTCGTCTAAGATAGCATCTGCAACTCCTGGTTGTTTGTTAAAATGAACAAAATAGTACTCGTCTCCAAAAACTTCTTCCATAAAATCAAGCCAAGGTCTCTCCTCGATCTTGGTAGGGCAAGCTTAAGTTAATCATTTTACTAACACGTTCTGGATATAACAAAGCCATACTCCAGACAACATTCGCGCCCCAATCGTGGCCCATAAAAATGGCATCTTTATATTGGTAATGATCCAACAAAGCAACAAGATCACCCGTTAAATGTTCAATATCATATTTTATGACTTCTTTTGGACGAGAAGACTCTCCATACCCTCGTTGATTAGGAATAATAACATGATAACCTGCTTCTACAAGAGGAGTCACTTGATATCGCCAAGAAAAGGCATGCTCTGGCCATCCGTGGCAAAGAACTATAGGTCGTCCCCAATTTTTTTGTCCAGCTTCAAAAACCTCTAGCTCCACACCATTAACTGAAATAAGTGTTGGCGTTGGAAATTCATAATTAATTGTCATTTAATATCCTCCTAGTTCAAATAAAAGTGTCTTGCAATAACAATATTACCATTGAGTTTTGACAACAGTCTGTCAGCTTTAAGAAACTAACTTAACAATATTTTTCAACCAACAATCTGAGTTTTAAAGTAATTTTTTTCTGTATTTCTTTGGAAGCCACTATATATTCTTCAAAACTAACTATACTTTTTAACTATGTTCAATGTAGACTCCGCTTGTTTTTTGAAACTATCATCCTTTTATAAACCTGTCGCCACAACGCAAAAAAGCAGCTTGAGAATCCCTCTCAAACTGCTTTTTAGACTATTATCTTAAAAATGAACCAGTGACATTGACTAACCTAAAACTAGGATACATTTGGATAGTGTTTTATATTTTTTCATCCCGATACCAAGACCAACCAATTTTTTCAAGAAACTTTTTTACCTTGCAATACATTCTTCTAAACCAGATATTGCTTATTTTCTTTAAAATACTCATTTTGGCTTCATTAGGAGACTTTTTTATTCTTTTTCTTTTTTCTTTATTTTTTGAATTCTCCATATTCTTATCTCGCCACTTACCAACTGAGTCTAAACGCTCTTTTTTTTCCGTTCTTTCTGCAACGTCTAGCGATTTTTCAACTGAAATGACTTGTAGTTTTGAATATTCATTTGTTTTTTGCTTATGCTTATTTTCTTCAAATTTTACAGCACTCGCTTTAGGCTGAAATAAAATAAAAATCAGGCAAGTTATACTAAATCCCATCAAAATATATTTCATCATTCTCCTCCTAGATCAAACGAGTTTCATTACTATGTATCCATCTAATTTATTATACCATACGTACATTAATAGGTTTAGTTAAGTAATTAACTTTAAGTTATCTTTACAAAAAAAAGATGCCATGATTCTACTCATTAGCATCTTCTTTAGTTCAAACTCAATTAAAATCTTTTTTTTGTAGGCTCAACGACTAGATAGCGGTGAGGCTCGTTGCCCTCTGAGTGGGTCGACAACTTATCATTCTTACTTATATAAAAATGAATTTGTTTTCGCTCAAATGCAGGCATAGGCTCTAGGAAAACAGCTTGGTTTGTACGCAAAACTTTTTCAGAGGTTCGATCAGCTAATTGTTTTAAAACGGCCTCACGACGCTCACGATAGTCTCCAACATTAACAATTGCTGTCAATTTACTTTTGGCATGGCGATGCATTAAAACTTGAGCTAATGACTGCAAAGCATTTAAGACTTTGCCATGTTTGCCAATCACTAAACCAGGTTTTTGCGTTTCCATATGAAAAATAACTTGGTCTTGCACAACATCTACTTGAACAGTTGACGGTGCACCCATTTCAGTTGCAATACTCGTTAAATAATCACTAATAGCTTTAAAAGCAATCTCATCATTGCGCTCTTCCACTTCAACTACAGGATTGACTTCTTGAGTCTGTTTTTCAACTTCCAACTCTGGAACATCTGTTGATTCTGTTACACTTGGAGTTTCTTTGACTAGTTTGGGACTTATCTCAACAATCGCATCTTTTTTACCAAAACCTAAAATGCCTTTTTTACCTTCAAAAATAATTGTAATTTGAGCTTCATCTTTTTTTAGTCCAAGTTTTTTTAAACCATTTGAAACAGCTTCTTCAACCGTCGTTCCTGTCGCAGTATATTTTTCCATCTGTTTTCCCTCCATTTCTATCTATATCCCTACTTACATTTTTAATCTAACGTTTTTTATTGCGTTTTTTCTTAGGATTTTTTGCTTTTTCTAATGCTTTTTGATAGTCACGCTCAGCTTTAATTTTATCTTCACGCTCACGTTTAATCTTAAATGGATTATTTAATAGTAACGTTTGTCCTACTGAGAAGGCATTCCCAACTACCCAGTATAATGATAAGGCACTTGGTAAGCTAATCCCCATAAATAGGATCAAAGCAGGCATCATATACAACATTGCACTCGTCGTTGGGTTTGATTCTGCTTGGCTCATTGTTGAAAGCTTCGTTGTTGCAAATGTTAAGATCGCTGCTAAAATTGGTAAAATGAAATAAGGATCTCGTGAACCTAAATCCATCCATAAAAACTGACCCGTTTTCAATACATCAGTTCGGCTAATCGCTTGGTACATCGCCATTAAGACTGGCATTTGGACTAACATTGGCAAACAACCCATGACTGGATTAACGCCAGCTGCTGAATATAATTTTTGTGTTTCTTCTTTTAATTTATTTTGAGTTTCAGTATCTTTGGAAGCATATTTTTGTTGCAAAGCCTTTAATTGAGGCTGCATTTCACTCATTTTACGTGTACTTTTTGTTTGATGGTGCATTAAAGGTAATAGAATAATTCGAATAATTATTGTGAAAACAATTATCCCTAATCCATAACTACCAAAGAAAATATTAGATAAACTCGTAATGGCTCTTGAAAAATTCCATACGACATACTGATCCCAAAAACCTGTACTATCTGCTGTTATTGGTGATGTTCCACACCCAGTTAGAACAACCATCAAAACAATGGAAGCTAACACTATAAGTAATCGCTTACGTTTACGCACTATTTTTTCCCTCACTTTTACATAAATTAACGCTCTTTATTTGTTGATCATTTTGGCTAATTTCAACACATGGGTTAAACTTTTTTTAACTTCTTTAGTTGACATACCAGCTGCTGGAACACGAGCAATTACGATAAAATCTTTATCTGCCTTCAGTTCACTTTTCAGCTCCGTTAAACTCTGTCTAATTCTTCGCTTAACAGCATTACGCGCAACTGCGTTACCAACTTTTTTTCCAACCGATAAACCCACTCGAAAATGTTCTTGGTTCTCTTTATTTAATGTATAAATAATAAATTGTCGATTAGCTGTTGATTTACCTTTATGAAAAACTTTTTGGAAATCAGCTTCTTTTTTCACTCGATAAGCTTTTCTCATAAACAATCTCTCATCTCTATCTTTTCTTTCATCATACCATAATTCATCTCTAAATTTGACTGTCTTCTTATAATAATACACACAGTTGATTACCTAGCAAAGAAACACCTTACTAAAATTGAAAATCTCAGGGTCTTTAGAATGCTTTCTATTTCACTAATAGACTTAAAAAAATCTATTTTGATAGAAAAAAAGACCACTGAGACGTTCAGTGATCTATGCAGACAATTCTTTTCTGCCTTTACGGCGTCTACTTTGTAATACTCGACGTCCATTTTTAGTACTCATACGTTTACGGAAACCATGTACTTTTTGACGTTTACGTTTTTTAGGTTGGTAAGTTCTTTTCATTCGTAATACACCTCCTGTAAAAACTATCTCTTTATATTCAGTTCTACTTTTCTCAAAGACAGTCTTGATTATTATAACGAAGCAAAAATAGTCTTGTCAAGTGCAACTCGTCTACTTTCATTCACTCACTCAAATATAATAGCATAAATGTTATCAATAAGAAACCTATTTTCGCGATATTTATTATAAAAGCCCCTCGATTTTAATTAAAATCCAACTTTTTTCTAAAGATAAGGCTTTCAAAAAATAATTACTACCTATTATCTGAGTCATTATTTTTTAAATCTCATTTTTTATCTCTTTCTCTTATCTTTAAAATTTGGCTAAAAAAAATTCATTCGCTTCAATTATTTTTACATTTTTATTTTTCAATCAAATTGTCCACATCTCCCTTTTTTTATCCACAAACGTCTCGAATAACTTTTTCCACAGTAAAATTTAATTTTGAGTTAGATTCTAATTATCCACAAGTACACAGATTGTGCACTACTTTTATACCCACCTCAACATTTTTTGTTAACAATCCGTGAAACACCTTTTGTTACAAGGTTTCAAAACCATTTTCTATCCACAAAAGAAAAGGAAAACTCATTTTTTTAAAAGTTATACACACTATTTTTTCGTCCTGTGGAAAACTTTTACCCAGTGATTTTATAAATTTTCAACAGATTGCAACTACTTGTGGAAAACTTTCAGTTAAAATGCTAAAATAGTTAAGACACACTTATAAAGGAGGTTCGTTTTTGTGGATGACTTACAGAGCCTATGGAACTATCTAAAAGAAAGATTTAAAGAATCGCTTGCCGAAGTCAGTTATAACACTTGGGTTAAAAGTGCCCATCCAATTCGAATAACCGAGCAAAACATTATTATTGAAGTTCCTTCATCCTTACACAAAGATTATTGGGAAAAAAATTTAACGACACGAATCGTTGAAAACATTTACGAATACTCAGGTCGTGAAATTTCACCTTTATTCATTATTAAAAATGAGCAAGACTCTACAGATAATTCTTCATTTGAAAATAATTCATCTATTTCTAAAAAAGATGGTCCTAGAAAAGATGCTTTGCTAAATGATAAATACACCTTCGAAACTTTTGTTATCGGAAAAGGGAACCAGATGGCTCATGCAGCTGCTCTAGTCGTAGCTGAAGAACCTGGAACTATTTACAATCCGTTATTCTTCTATGGAGGAGTTGGATTAGGTAAAACACATTTGATGCACGCTATTGGTCATCAAATGCTACTAATCAATCCGGATGCTAAAGTAAAATATGTCAGTAGTGAAACATTTGCTAATGACTTTATTAATTCTATTCAAACAAAGTCACAAGAAAAATTCCGAAATGAATATAGAAGCGTTGATTTATTATTAGTTGATGATATTCAATTTTTCGCGGATAAAGAAGGAACACAAGAAGAGTTCTTCCATACATTTAATGCCTTGTATGATGAACGTAAACAAATTGTCCTAACAAGTGATCGTTTACCAAATGAGATTCCTAAACTGCAAGAACGTCTTGTTTCAAGATTCGCATGGGGCTTATCAGTTGATATTACGCCACCTGACCTAGAAACGAGAATTGCGATTCTACGTAAAAAAGCCAATGCTGAACGTTTAGAAATTCCAGGTGATACCTTAAGCTATATCGCCGGACAGATTGATTCCAATATTCGAGAATTAGAAGGGGCTTTAGTTCGAGTACAAGCCTATGCAGCTATTGAAAGTCGTGATATCACAACTAGCTTAGCTGCAGATGCTTTGAAAAGTATTTTGCCCTCAAATAAACCAACAACCTTATCAATTTTAGAAATTCAAAGCGTCGTAAGTAAGTACTACCAAATCGCATTAAGTGACTTAAAAGGCAAGAAGCGTGTTAAATCAATTGTTGTCCCTCGTCAGATTGCTATGTACTTATCAAGAGAGCTAACTTCAAATTCACTTCCAAAAATTGGAGCTGAATTCGGTGGTAAAGATCATACAACTGTCATTCATGCATATGAAAAAATAGATCATGCCTTAACAAAGGATGAAGAATTACGCCGTGATATAGAAGAAATAAAAAATAAATTAAGCAGTTAAGTTGTTCGTTTTAGCCCTAATTTTAAGTTATTTTTCATTCCACGTCATAATTGACTATGTGGATAACTTTAAAACTTATCTGCTATTTATGCACAAGTTATACACATGTGGAAAACTATTAGGCTCTAAGTGTTACTCCATTTTTCCACAGTATCAACAGGCCCTACTACTATTACTAAGTATTTATTAAATAAATTAAACCAATTTGTGGAGGTTATTATCAATGAAATTTTCAATCAAAAGAAGTGAGTTTTTAAAAAGTTTAGCAGACGTTCAACGTGCTATTTCATCTCGTACAACAATTCCAATTTTGACAGGTTTAAAAATTATGGCTTCAGAAGAAGGACTAACTTTAACAGGTAGTGATTCTGATATTTCAATTGAAGCTTTTATTTCTCAAGAAGATGAAAAAAATAATTTAACCATTGATCAAGCTGGTAGTATTGTTTTACAAGCTCGCTTCTTTAGTGAAATTGTTAAAAAATTACCTGATGAAATGATGGAAGTCGAAGTATTAGATCATTTCCAAACATTGATCACATCTGCTAATGCCTCATTTACGGTTAATGGCTTAGATGCAAACAATTATCCGCACTTACCAGTCATTGATACACAAGAAACATTTGTCTTACCTGTTAATTTATTTAAACAAGTCATTGGACAAACAGTTATTGCTATTTCAACACATGAAAGTCGTCCAATTTTAACGGGTGTGAATATGGTCATTGAACATGGTAAATTATTAGCAGTTGCAACAGATAGTCACCGTTTAAGTCAACGAATTATTCCATTGGAACTAAATAGCGCTTTAGCTGATCAAAAGTATAACGTTATTATTCCAGGAAAAAGCTTAATTGAATTGTCTCGAACATTGGATGATTCACATGACAATATCGAAATGATGATTACTGAGAACCAAGTTCTATTTAAAATGGAAAATATGCTTTTCTACTCACGTTTACTAGAAGGCTATTACCCAGACACTGCTCGTTTAATTCCAGAAACAGCCTCAACTGAAATTGTATTTAATGCAAGTTCATTGTTAGGATCGATTGAACGTGCTTCATTACTTTCTCATGAAGGTAAAAATAATGTTGTTAAAGTTTCTATTACTCCTGATTTAGTTGAAATTTCTGGTAATTCTCCAGATGTTGGGAATGTTAAAGAGGAACTTGCTTATATTTCTGTTGAAGGTGAACCAATTGATCTTTCATTTAACCCAGATTACATGAAAGATGCCTTAAGAACTTTCGGACAAACAGATATTCGCATTAAATTCACTTCACCTGTTCGACCATTTATTTTAGTTCCAAGTGAAGATGATAAAACCTTTATTCAACTAATTACACCAGTCAGAACTTTTTAAAAAATAATCAAATAGAGTTAAAAAAATTCACGCATTGAATTTTTTTAACTCTATTTTTTTCATTTTAGAACGAATTCAAATGAGATTTTGAGGAAAAATTATGAATAACCTATTAAAATACCCCCTATTTTTCGATATAAGCACTTTTTTTTAATTTAAGGTCTTTTTTTAAAAGAGTAACAAAATGCAAAATAGCCCTCAAATAATCAGAATTACATTGTAAAATAGGTGTGTTAATGGTATAATTAAGGATAACCAAAATACTGAATTGCGTGGATTTACAACCATATTTCCGCGCTTATTTTATTGAGAGTAGGTGAGCTTGTGAAAGAGACCGTTTATATTGACAGTGAATTTATTACGTTAGGGCAATTATTAAAACATGTGAATATTATTAGTAGTGGTGGGATGGCTAAATGGTATTTAGCTGAACATACTGTTTTATTAGATAATGAAGTCGAAAATCGCCGAGGAAAGAAAATTTTTCCTGGTTCAATCGTCGAAATTCCTGATGAAGGAACTTATTTTATTCAAGATGCTAGTCAATCCCAAAAGGCTGAAGATTAATGTTTTTAGAAGAAATTAAACTCACTCAGTATCGCAACTATGAGGCTGCGGAAGTTCAATTTTCAGAAGGCATTAATGTTTTTTTGGGTGAAAATGCCCAAGGGAAAACCAATTTAATGGAAGCCGTCTACGTTTTAGCTATGACAAGAAGCCACAGAACGTCTAATGATAAGGAATTAATATTTTGGAACCAAGAGTTCGCTAAGATTAGTGGACGCATTCAAAAGAAAAATTCCTCCTTCCCATTGGAAATTGTCGTTTCTAATAAAGGCAAGAAAGCTAAATTTAATCACTTGGAACAAAAAAAATTAAGTGATTATCTAGGGAAACTAAATGTCATTTTATTTGCTCCCGAAGATTTATCTTTAGTCAAAGGATCACCAGCTATCAGACGTAAATTTCTCGATATGGAAATGGGACAAATGAATCCCATTTATTTGCATAATCTTGTAAATTATCAACATATTTTAAAACAACGAAATCAATATTTAAAGCAATTAATGATGAAAAAAGCCAAAGATCTAACCTTTTTAGAAGTTTTGACTGAACAGCTAGCCACTTATGGCGCCGAGATTTTACTAGAACGGCTTTCTTTTGTAAAAAAATTAGAAAAGTGGGCTCAGCCAATTCATCATGAAATTTCTAGGGAACGTGAAGATTTAGTGATTGAGTACCAATGCAGTTTGCCACTCACAAATGAGTTGGATAAAGCCAGTATTTATCAGGATTTACTTGCTGCATTTGAAAAAGGTCGAAAACGTGAGCTGGATCAAGGGAGTACGATAGTTGGGCCTCACCGTGATGATTTAAAATTCCTAGTCAATAATCAAAATGTTCAAACATATGGTTCACAAGGACAACAGCGAACAACAGCTTTAAGCATCAAGCTCGCTGAAATTGATTTAATGAGAGAGATTACAGGAGAATATCCAATTCTTTTATTAGATGACGTGTTATCTGAATTAGATGATGAACGGCAAACGCACTTACTTAAAGCGATTGAAAATAAAGTTCAAACTTTCTTAACCACAACAAGTTTGGATGGAATTAAAAAAAATATTTTGAAAGCACCTCGTGTTTTTCAAGTTAGTAGTGGTCATGTAGAAATGGAGAGTGAATAAACGTGTCGGAAGAAACAAGAGATATGGATGCATTAGCGCAAGAATATGATGCCAGTCAAATTCAAGTTTTAGAAGGATTAGAAGCCGTACGTAAACGTCCAGGGATGTATATTGGATCAACAAGTGGTCAAGGATTACACCATTTAGTTTGGGAAATCGTAGATAACTCAATTGATGAAGCCTTAGCAGGTTTTGCTAGTGAGATTAATGTCATTATCGAAGAAGATAACAGTATTACGGTTATTGATGATGGTCGTGGGATTCCAATCGGGATTCAAGCTAAAACAGGTCGTCCAGCTGTTGAAACGGTGTTTACTGTTTTACATGCCGGAGGTAAATTTGGCGGTGGAGGATACAAAGTTTCTGGTGGACTTCATGGTGTTGGATCTTCAGTTGTAAATGCACTCTCAACGATATTAGAAGTAATGGTTCATAAAGATGGCAAAATTCATTACCAAAAGTTCCATCAAGGAAAAGTTGGCGAAGATTTAAAAATTATTGGCGATACTGATCGTCAAGGAACAACTGTCCATTTTGTACCAGATCCTGAAATTTTTACTGAAACAACAGTCTTTGAATTTGAAAAATTATCAACCCGTGTCCGTGAGTTAGCGTTCTTAAATAAAGGCTTGAAAATTTCAATTGAAGACAAACGTGAAGGTCAAGAAACGTTAAAAGAATTCCATTATGAAGGCGGAATTAAGAGTTATGTAGAACACTTAAATCACAACAAAACCGTTCTTTTTGAGGATCCAATCTATATTGAAGGTGAGCAACAAGGGATTGTTGTTGAAGCAGCGATGCAATATACAGATGGATATCATACAAACTTGTTGAGTTTTGCTAACAACATTCACACTTATGAAGGTGGAACTCACGAATCAGGTTTTAAAACAGCCTTGACGCGTGTCATCAATGATTATGCTCGTAAAAGCAAGTTGATGAAAGAAAATGAAGAAAACTTAACAGGTGAAGATGTGCGAGAAGGATTGACAGCTGTCATTTCAATTAAGCACCCAGATCCACAGTTTGAAGGACAAACAAAAACAAAATTAGGGAATTCTGAAGCGCGTACGATTACAGACCGTTTGTTCTCGGCTCATTTTGATAAATTCCTAATGGAGAATCCTCAAGTTGCTCGTCGTGTCATTGAAAAAGGGATTTTAGCATCAAAAGCTCGCTTAGCTGCTAAACGTGCCCGTGAAGTAACACGTAAGAAGAGTGGTCTAGAAATCAGTAATTTACCTGGTAAATTAGCCGATTGTTCAAGTAAAGATCCTAGTATTAGTGAAATTTTCATCGTCGAAGGAGATTCCGCTGGTGGATCAGCAAAACAAGGCCGTTCACGCCTATTCCAAGCTATTTTGCCAATTCGTGGGAAAATTTTAAACGTTGAAAAAGCAACCTTAGATAAAATTTTAGCCAATGAAGAAATCCGTTCTTTATTTACGGCTATGGGTACCGGATTTGGTGGAGACTTTGATGTATCAAAAGCTCGTTACCATAAATTAGTCATTATGACCGATGCCGATGTCGATGGTGCGCATATCCGCACGTTATTGCTGACTTTATTCTACCGTTACATGCGTCCAGTTGTTGAAGCAGGTTATGTGTATATTGCTCAACCACCGTTGTATCAAGTCCGCCAAGGAAAGAAAATGGTTTACTTGGATTCAGATGCTGAACTAGAAGCTTACTTGAAAGAAATTCCAGCACAACCAAAACCAGTAATCCAACGTTATAAAGGATTGGGTGAGATGGATGCTGAACAACTTTGGTCAACAACCATGGATCCAGAACGTCGTAGAATGTTACAAGTAACAGTTGATGACGCGATTGAAGCAGATCAAGTTTTTGAAATGCTAATGGGTGATCGTGTTGAACCACGCCGTAAGTTTATTGAAGAAAATGCTGTTTACGTACAAAATCTGGATATCTAACAGACGATTATTCGTTTGGAGAACTACTAGTTAATTTTAGTAAAGAACGTCTAATGGACTAAAACCAGTTAATTTTTCATAAACTAGCGACCCTATGTTAAGCATACGAACTGAGTACTGCTTTTCTAAAATGAGGAGGATTTTATAGAATGGCCGAAGAATTTAAAGAGAATATCTCCGAAATTAATTTAACCAAAGAAATGCGAACTTCATTCTTGGATTATGCCATGAGTGTTATTGTTGCCCGCGCTTTGCCAGATGTACGAGATGGCATGAAGCCAGTTCATCGTCGAATTTTATATGGAATGAATGAATTAGGCGTTACGCCTGATAAACCGTACAAAAAATCTGCGCGTATTGTTGGAGATGTTATGGGGAAATACCATCCCCATGGAGATAGTGCGATATATGAATCAATGGTACGGATGGCACAGCCATTTAGTTACCGAAATACATTGGTTGATGGACACGGAAACTTTGGGTCTGTCGATGGAGATGGAGCAGCTGCTATGCGGTATACGGAAGCCCGTATGTCGAAAATAGCGATGGAGATGCTGCGTGATATCAATAAGGATACAATTGACTACCAAGACAACTACGATGGCTCAGAACGCGAACCAGAGGTCTTACCGGCACGCTTTCCTAACTTACTAGTCAATGGAGCTACCGGTATTGCGGTAGGGATGGCAACTAATATTCCGCCACACAATTTATCAGAAGTTATTTCAGCACTGCACATCTTGATGAACAATCCTGATGCAACAACAGCTGATTTGATGGAAGTATTACCTGGCCCAGATTTCCCAACTGGGGGATTAGTGATGGGTAAATCTGGAATTCGTCGTGCATATGAAACGGGTCGAGGATCAATTACAATCCGAGCAAAAGTAGAAATTGAAATTCTAAAAAATGGTAAAGAGCGGATTGTTGTTCACGAATTGCCTTACATGGTGAATAAAGCGAAATTAGTTGAACGAATTGCTGATTTAGCTCGTGAAAAACGAATTGAAGGAATCACTGATTTAGGTGATGAATCCGATCGAGATGGTATGCGTGTAGTCATTGATGTCCGTCGTGATGTTAGTGCCAGTGTTGTTTTAAATAACCTATACAAATTAACGCCAATGCAAACTTCTTTTGGTTTCAACATGTTAGCAATTGTTAAAGGTGTGCCAAAAGTACTAAGTTTAAAATCTATTTTAGAAAATTATTTAGAGCATCAAGAAATTGTGATTCGTCGTAGAACAGAATTTGATAAGCGTAAAGCTGAAGCACGTGCGCATATTTTAGAAGGTTTACGAATTGCTTTAGATCACATTGATGAAATCATCAAAATTATTCGTGGCTCTAAAACAGGTGAGATTGCCAAAAATGAATTGATGGAACGTTTCAGTTTATCTGAAAAACAAGCGCAAGCCATTTTAGATATGCGTATGGTACGTTTAACTGGTTTAGAGCGAGATAAAATTGAAGCTGAATACAATGACTTAGTTGAATTGATTAAAGATTTAACAGACATTTTAGCCAGCAGCACACGAATTCATACCATTATTGAAACTGAATTACTTGAAATTCAAGATAGATTTGCGGATCCTCGTAGAACCGAGCTATTAGTTGGCGAAGTGCTAAGTTTAGAAGATGAAGATCTAATCGAAGAAGAAGATATTGTCATAACTTTAACTCATAATGGCTATATTAAACGTTTGCCTAATAATGAATTTAGAGCACAGCGTCGCGGTGGTCGTGGAGTTCAAGGAATGGGCGTTCATGATGATGATTTCATTGAAAAATTAATTTCATGTTCAACTCATGACACGTTATTATTCTTTACAAATAACGGAAAAGTTTACCGCGCTAAAGGATATGAAATTCCAGAATATGGCCGTACAGCAAAAGGTATTCCAGCGATTAACTTACTAGGAATTGATTCTGGTGAGAAAATCCAAGCGATTATCAATGTTAAAGGACAAGCAGCAGACAATCATTTCCTATTCTTCACAACACTTAAAGGTGTAGTGAAACGGACGTCTGTTAGCGCATTTGCCAATATTCGTAGCAACGGACTAAAATCAATTGTTCTTAGAGAAGACGATGAACTGATGAATGTTTGTGTAACGGATGGCGATCAAAATGTGATTATTGGAACACATTTAGGTTATGCTGTAACCTTTAATGAAAATACGGTTCGTGATATGGGACGTAGTGCAAGTGGTGTTCGTGGGATTCGTTTACGTGAAGATGACTACGTTGTTGGAATGGACGTAATGAAACCTGATTCAGAAGTTCTTGTGATTACTGAAAATGGCTATGGAAAACGAACTAAAGCTAGTGAATACCCAATTAAAGGTCGTGGTGGTAAAGGAATCAAAACTGCTAATATTACGGCTAAAAATGGAAATCTTGCTGGATTGACAACAGTAAATGGCGAAGAAGACATTATGCTGATTACCAATACAGGAGTTATTATTAGATTTGATGTTGATACCGTCTCTCAAACAGGTCGAGCAACCTTAGGAGTACGATTAATTCGTGTTGGTGAGGATGCAATTGTTTCGACAATGGCTAAAGTAGATGCTGAACCAATTGAAGAAGAAGTAGAAACAGAAACAACTCCTATAGTATCTGAAGCTAGTAATGAATTAGATGATTCAAATACAGCTGAAGAAATAGAAAATGATACAGATTTAGATCAAGAATAAAAATTATGTGATGCTCTTTGAAGTTAGATTTTTAGTCTAACTGCAAAGAGCATTTTTTATAGAATTACAATTAATATTCCTTTTGTTATTTTTAATATAGATAAAATAAAAATGGTTTAAACTATTGATATTCCTTGATAAAAATGTTACACTGATAGGACGTGAGTAATCTATCTTATAGAATGCTCTCCTTGCTCTTTTGAAATCAAAAGAGCCAAAGTCCATAAGGAGGTGACAGTCAGATGAGTCAAACAGCAAAGTATGAAATTAATTACATTATCCGTCCTAACATTGAAGAGGCAGCGAAAGCAGCTCTTGTTGAACGCTTCGATACTATCTTAAAAGATAATGGCGCTGAAATAATCGAATCTAAAGACTGGTCGAAACGCCGTTTAGCTTACGAAATTAAAGATTTCCGCGAGGGAATTTACCATATCGTTAAGTTAACTGCAACTGATGCAGCGGCTATCAATGAATTTGATCGTCTAGCTAAGATTAGTGATGATATTATTCGTCATATCGTAATTAGAGAAGAAGTGTAATGTTAAAAATGTTTCACATGAAACATTTTAATGGAAGGAGCTAACAAAAGATGATTAACAGAGTTGTTTTAGTTGGAAGATTAACAAAAGATGCAGATTTACGATATACTTCTAGTGGTACAGCCGTTGCTTCTTTTACTGTGGCAGTCAATAGACAGTTTACAAACCAGAGTGGGGAACGCGAAGCTGATTTTATCAACTGTGTAGCATGGAGAAAAACTGCTGAAACACTTGCTAATTTTACACGCAAAGGGTCTTTAGTTGGAGTGGAAGGTCGTATTCAAACACGGTCTTACGATAACCAACAAGGGCAACGTGTTTATGTTACTGAGGTGGTTGTTGATACGTTCTCAATGCTTGAGTCAAAATCAACAAATGAGCAACGTCAAAGTCATGATACAAGTGGTAGTAATGGTGGGGCAACTAGTCCTTCTAAACCTTCACAACAATCAGGTGGCTATCAACAAAATTCTTATAACAGCAACGCAAATAATCAATCTTCAGCTCCTCAACAACAATATCAAAATTCCAATCGGAATGAGGATCCATTTGCTTCAAGTGGACAACCTATTGATATCTCAGATGATGACTTACCATTCTAAACAGAATGGAATGAAAAGGAGGATTAATAATGGCTCAACAACGTAGAGGCGGACGCAAGCGCCGTAAAGTTTGTTATTTCACAGCAAACCATATTGATAATATTGATTACAAAGATGTTGAATTGTTGAAACGCTTTGTTTCTGAAAGAGGTAAAATTTTACCTCGTCGTGTTACAGGAACATGCGCTAAACACCAACGTAAATTAACAATTGCAATTAAACGTGCTCGTATTATGGGATTATTACCATTCGTATCAGCTGAATAATAGAAATTGTAGGTCGTGATGTAAATCACGACTTTTTTATTTTAAAAAATAAGTCGAAATAAGAGATGAATTACTGAATCTATGTTCAAGTAGAAATATAGATTATCAGATTGTTTCACGTGAAACAAGCAATGAACCCTTGCTAGAATTAAAGTTTGTAGTATGGTAAAATATAGTATATATTCAATTTAATTTAGTAGTGATAGTTGTGTTGAAGAGAAGGAGTCTGATATGGAAAAAAATCTGCCTCACGAAAAGCTTCCAGTTTTTTTGAGAGATAAAAAGCTGAAAATAGCTTCATTAGTTTTAGGGATAATTTTATTCTCAGTAATAGTAGTAGCTTTCTTTGCTAATTTTTGGATTGGTGTAACTTTGTTTTTCCTATTTATTGTAATATCATTATTGGTATTATATGCTCTGAAAAAAATCACAGTTGAAACAAACAAATATATTGCAGACTTATCTTATCGTATAAAAAGAGGAGAACAAGAAGCTTTAATAAAAATGCCAATTGGAATCCTTTTATATAATGAAGAATATGAGTTGCAATGGGCAAATCCATACTTACAATTATACTTTGGAAAACAGGAAGTATTAGGTAGAAAGATTGCCGATATTGATAAAGAGTTAGCTGGAATTATTAAAAAAAATCAAGAATCTGGACTAACAAATATAAAATGGGGCAACAAGGATTTTCAAATGATTGTTCAAGATGATATAAAAGTTGTTTACTTAATGGATATTACCCAATATGCAAAAATTAAAGAACAGTATATTGAAGAGCAAATAGTTATTGGTAATATTTTTATTGATAACTATGATGAAATTGTTCAATCAATGAATGATCGAAGTGTTTCAAATTTAAATAATTTTGTCACAACTCAATTAACCAATTGGGCGAGAGAGCACCATATTTATTTAAAAAGAGTTTCTGATGATCGATTTATTGTCCTTATGTATATGAAGTCATTAGATAAAATTGAATCAGAAAAATTTAGTATTATTGATCGAATTCGAGAACGAACATCTAAACAAAATTTCCCATTAACTTTAAGTATTGGTTTAGCATATGGAGATAAGGATTTGAGTGATCTCGCAAAACTTGCTCAAAGTAATCTTGATTTGGCATTGGGTCGAGGTGGGGATCAAGTTGTTGTGAAATCCGCAGATGAAGAAGCTCGTTTTTATGGTGGGAAAACAAATCCAATGGAGAAACGAACACGTGTTCGTTCTAGGATGATTAGTCAAGCATTACAAGAAATTATGAAACAAACAGATTTAATTTTTGTTATGGGTCATAAATATCCAGATATGGATGCTATTGGGGCTTGTTTAGGCATTAGACGTATCGCTGAAATGAACAATAAGGAAGCCTACATCGTTGTTAATCCAGAAGAATTTAGTAATGATATTGCACGTCTGATGCAAGAAGTTGAAAAAGACCCTAATATTAGCCGTTATATTATTACACCAGAAAAAGCTCAGGAAATTATTTCACCAGCATCGTTAGTTATTATGGTGGATCATCATCGACCAACGATTACGATTGCTCCTGATTTGTTGAAAGTAACCAATCAAGTTGTTGTAATTGATCATCATCGTAGGGGCGAAGATTTCCCTGAGAACCCTGTTTTAGTTTATATTGAACCTTATGCTTCATCTACTGCAGAATTGATTACAGAGCTTTTTGAGTATCAATCTAATGAAGCGACTCCAATTAATAAAATAGAAGCAACAGCTATGCTAGCCGGAATGATAGTTGATACACGAAGTTTCTCACTACGAACAGGTTCTCGAACCTTTGACGCAGCTAGTTATTTAAGATCTTGTGGAGCAGATGCTGTTATGATTCAGCGTTTATTAAAAGAAAACGTTGATGTATATCTTCTAAGAAGTCATTTAATAGAGTCTATCGAATTTTTAAGTGAAAATATGGCTGTAGCGACTGGCGAAGAAGATAGAGTATATGATACAGTAGTAGCAGCACAAGCTGCTGATACAATGCTTTCAATGGCTGATGTAGATGCATCATTTGTTATCACAAAGCGCTCCGATGGACGAATAGGGATTAGCGCCCGTAGTCTTGGCGAAATCAATGTTCAAATCATTATGGAGAGGTTAGGTGGCGGTGGTCATTTATCAAATGCAGCAACTCAAATAGAAGGCTGCACTGTTGCTGAAGCTAAGGAGCAACTTAGAAAAGTCATCCAAGGACAAATAAAGGAGGAAGTATAAATGAAAGTTATTTTTTTACAAGATGTAAAAGGTAAAGGTAAAAAAGGTGAATCTAAAAATGTAGCAGATGGGTACGCGCAAAACTACCTAATTAAAAATGGTTTAGCTAAAGAAGCAACATCTTCTAGCTTAAGCGAATTGCAAGGTCAGAAAAAAGCGCAAGAGAAGCATGATGCAGAAATTCTAAAAGAAGCGAATGATTTAAAAGCCTTTTTAGAAGATGAAAAAACGGTTATTACAATGCCTGCTAAAGCAGGAGAGGATAGTCGTTTATTCGGTTCTATTACAAGTAAGCAGATTGCAGATGCTGTTAAAAAGCAATTTGATGTGAAATTAGATAAGCGAAAAATTGATTTAACTACTCCTATTCGTAACTTGGGAGCTGCTAAAATTGATGTTAAGATTCACCCAGAAGTAGTAGCAACATTAACTATTAATGTAATCAAAGAAGACTAATAGAAAAAGAGGCTGGGATAAAACGCTTCTCTAATAAATTAAAAATAGAGTTCAACTAGTTTTTTCTAGTTGGACTCTATTTTATATAAAATGATTTTTTAAATTTCCTAAACCTAAATTGAATCAGATCAATCTAAATTAAGTTCAACAATTAGATAAGCTAAAATAGAAACAAAATAGATACTGACTGCTGGCGCTGTTAAGATGTGACCAGCTATATAGGCAATGCCTAATGCTATAGCCAAACTAGCTAAGATGAGTATATATTTTAATTGCAGAATCATTTTTTTATTAGCCCACATTACTTTTATTAAGTTGAAACCATAATAAAGTAGAGGTAACAGAAGGACAAAAGCCCCAATAAAGCCAAATTGATAAAAAATATCATAAAAATCCATTTCAATTGTTTTAGGCTGATCTTTATAATTCCCACCATAACCCATTCCAAAAGCTTTTTGTGATAAATTAGCTTCTTTAAAGAATGTTTTATATTGAGCTAGATAAACGGTTCGACCGCTGTAGATTAATTCATTTAGTTCGGTGTCTTTATCAGCAGGAATATCGGGTGATGAGGGGACTTCTGCCTCAACAGCTGCTTCTTGTGTATTTTCAGAGCTAGAATCAACCTCAGTAATTGTTTTTTGCTCAGCTAAATAGTCGAGATGAATGGTAGTATTTGTGCTAACTGAAATCATTGGAGTAATAATAAGCACACCTATGAATAGAGCTAAAGTGATACTTGCGTTAAGAATATACATCTTTAAATTGTACTGCTTATTGAAATAAATTTCGATAAAGATGGTTAGAAAAGCAATCGGCAAGGTTAGAATTATTGCGCCATACCCTACTTTAGTTCCAATAATTAATAAAGAATAGACAGTTAAGAGCGTCGGTATCCAAAAATAAAGTTTTTTTAGTTGGCTACTTTTTTTTAGTGTATACCAAAGAACAACCGGAAATGCGATAGCTAATAAGGATCCTAGTTCATTTCCAGCGTAAAACCAGCCACTTTGCCCAGCTTTCATATACATATAAGAAGATACACTGGTAGAGGTTAACTTAGCGATTATCATTACTAAGTTAACTAAAATAGTCGCATAAATAATTACTTTAGGAAAATAGTTGTTTAATTTATTAGCTAGCTGGAGCTCCTTAAAAGCCGTAATGTAGGCTAGTAGCATAATGACATAATAAGAAATTTTGGCAACTGATTTTACTTCTTCTGAAAGAATATAAAGATCCTTAAACAGATAGGTAGTGAGTAAGTTAAGACTTAAAATAACACCTAAGGAAAGTAAATAAATTAAAAATAATCGGTTTTTCTCATTTTTTTTCATCAAAATTAAATAGATGACACTAGTTAAGGCAACTAAAAAGCGAATTAAAATCCCCGGAGTAATGGATGATTTTAAAACTAGAAGGCTAAAGGTAGTCAATAAATCTAATAGAGGTTGAAAAAGAATAAAGAGTGTTAAAAATAAAGAATAACGACTTGTTTTTTGAGTAGCTATATCTAGCATGTTGTTCCTCCAATTATATAAAATAGTAGTAGTGAATAAACTTCAACGGAAAGACATTTTCAGTTTAGTAATCGCTAGATTGATTATTTTTTGAACGTTTTTGTTAGATAATATAGTTAGAAAAATAAAAATAAATTCAACAATAACGATAGCGAATAAATAATTCATTTGTGTTAAAAATGCGATAAAGAAAAAACTGGTTAGAATGCCACTTAATAAAATTAAAGCTATGTTTTTGAATAAAAAAGACAATCCATTCGTAATGAATAATGCACAGCCTATAATCATAATAACCTCTGCAAACACTGGGGCTAATGCGCCACCAACAATTCCGAAGCGTTGTCCTAAAACGATATAGCCTATGATTGAAATAGCGAGCCCAATCAGCATAATTAACGTACGTTGCCATTGTAGTCCATAAGTAGTTAAAAAATCAGCTAAAGGGTACTTTATTGCTTGGATGAAAACTAAAAAAGATAAAATTAAAAGTACATTTACAGAAGGCAAGTATTTTTGACCTAATAAAGTTAAAATCCAATACTCAGGATTTAAAATAAAAGGCAAGGCTAATCCTACCCCTAAAATAGTCATTAATTGAAGCTCTAAGCTGCTTGTTTTTCGATGCTCACTGCTATTTTTATCGTTACCTAAGGAAAATAATTTTGGATAGAAAGCTGTCGCAATTAATGCTGGAAACTGATAAAGCATGGCTGGTATTTTAAAAGCTGCAGAATAGTAAGCAACATCTGTTACAGATAAAACTTTAGCTAAAATAATTGGTCCTAGCTGTGGCGTCAAGATAATAATCGCACTGTTCGTTGTAAAGGATAGTAACTGGTAAAGTATTTTTCGATCAAATTCTTTTTTAAAAGAGATTGCTCGGACTGAGATAGCCAGTCCATAAATTCCAGCAAGAACACTGGATAACCCATAAACTAAACAAATAGTTCCAATTGAAAGCTGAAATAAAATACCTAAAAAAAGAGCAAGAGAATTTCCGACGCCAAGAATAATATTGATGTAAGAAACATAGTTCATTTTTTCAATGATCTGAAAAAAAGTTCCACCGACCCCTTGTAATAATGACCCCACCAATGAGGGAATGACTAGGAGCAAGATAGCTTGTTGCATTTGTAAATCATTTCGATAGACAAAATAAATGAAAATGGTTGAAAATAAGGAAACTAAAAAGAATAAAATGACTCTTACGGTCACATAAGAGTACATTATTTTCCCAATATCAGAATTTTTCTTAGTTCCTTCCCGTATCGCGGTATGACTGATCCCAGAATCAGTTAGAAAGGTTAATATCGCTGAAAAAGATAGAGCAATTGATAATACACCATAATCTTTTACATCAGTATAATTTGCGTATAAGATAGTGGCGATGGCCCCGATGAATTTAGTGACAATGGTTCCAAAAAATAAGTGTAGAATATTTATGAAAACATGGTTCGTAGATTTAGCATTGATTGTTTTCAAAAAAAAATCCTTTCTTGAATACCGTGATTAGGTAGTATTTTAAAAATCCAGACACGACTTATTATTTCTGGAAAGTAGCTTGCCAGTATTCGTTTAACCCGGTTTTTAAATCAATAGTTTGTTTAAATCCTAAAGATTTAAGTTTAGTTATTGAGGCATAGGAATCCTGAATATCTCCTCCCGTTTTGTTTTAAATGTTAAATTAAGGGACAGTCCTGTCAAACTAGTATAGGTTTTAATGAGTCTATTTAAAGAAATTTGCTCTCCAGATCCAATATTATAAACTTCACCAAGACTCTTTTCGGATTTACTGACTAGAATGAGTGATTGAACAACATCTTTTACATAAATAAAATCTCTAGTTTGTTGCCCAGTTCCATAAACAGTGAAGGTCTCTTTTTTTTCTTTATTATTTTTAAGTTTATTTGTAATGATTGAAATAACCCCTGAATAGGTAGAAGTCGGGTTTTGTCTGGGACCATAGACATTAAAAAAACGAACAGCAGAAGTCGGGACATTGTATAAAGAAAAGTAACTTAGCACAAATCTTTCGGCAGCATATTTATCTATCGCATAAGGCGTTTTAGGCAAAACAGAAGAACTTTCTTTTTTTGGAAGTTCTTCTAAATCGCCATAGACAGCAGCAGATGAAGCAAAGACTAGCCTTTTTAAAGTAGGTTGTTCTTTTTTTATTAAGTCTAACAAAGTAAGGGTTGCTTCAAAATTAACTTGATGCGTTTTAATGGGTTCCATGACGGAATCCTGTACATTCGCAATTGCAGCTAAGTGAAAAATGTAGTCAAATTTATGAGAACAAAGTAATTTTGATAGTAAGGCTTTGTCACAAATATCTCCGTAGATAAATGTTAAATTTTTATGGTTAGGTAAATTGGCCATTACACCCATAGATAAATTATCAATAACCCATATCTGATGAGTTTCAATTAACTGATCTACTAAATGAGAGCCAATAAAACCAGCACCACCAGTGATTAATATTTTATTCATAAAATACCTTATATAGCAATTGATAAAAAAGAATGCTATATATTCCTTTTCTAAAATTATTTTTTAGTCTGTAGTAACTGACAATAAATGGCTTTGATATCTTTGGCTAATTTTGGCATAGAAAAATTAGTCTTAGCATACTTGTGAAATAACTCTCCTTTATGAGCTAGCCGATTCTCTTTCCAAGCGATATAAGCTTCTGTCAACGCGATTTTGAGGGAATCCTTATTGTTATCAATAACCCAACCAAAATCAGAATGCGGAATGATTTGTTTTGTCGCTCCTACATTAGTAGCAATTGCTGGGCATTTAAACTTAGCAGCTTCTAATAAAACAGTAGGAAAACCTTCACTATAAGAAGTTAATAAGCATACATCTGCTAATTGATAAAGAGTGTCAACATCTTCTTGGTGACCTAAAAATTCGATTGAATCAGTCAAATTAAGGTCTTGTGAAATGGATTTTAAGTTGTCTTCTAACGGGCCATCTCCGGCAATCAGAAGCGTTACATTATTTAATTCGAGTTCAGAAAGAGCTTGTAACAATAAAGCATGATTTTTGACGGGTTGAAGTCGCGCTACAATAAGCAAAATAAAATTTGAATTAAGCTGCTTAGGTAATGGTGTTAGTTCATTTTTATCAGAATAGTCAATCGCATTATAAATAGTTATTATTTTATTTTCGGGTACGTTCATTTGAGTAAGTTGAGTTTTAAAAGACTCAGTAATTAATAAAAAGCAATCAATCTTGGAATAGCTCCAGATGTTTAACTTTTTAAAAATGGCTCCTTTAATGCCTCTATTTTCAAAATCTAGTAACGGGTCACTATGAATTGTCGTAGTCCAAATAAGATGAGACTTTTTCTTTGTTAAGCCAATAAAAAAATTAGCTCGAGGACCATGTGTGTGAATCACATCATAGTTCTTTTTATTTATATGTTTTTCAATTGATTTTATGGTGAAGAGTAAGTTGGATTTATTTTCAATTACGTATACGTTGATATTGTATTTACGAGCATGCTCAGCAACAGGTCCCTCCTCAAAGACAAGTAAATCAACTTCTTCAGGATTAAATTGAGAAAGTAGACTAACAATATGAGATTTGCCACCGCCCGTTTCATTACCAGCGTTGACGTGTAAAATTTTCAAATAAATTCTCCTTTGTAATCAAATTTTTCTAATCTTTGAAAATATGGTAAACAAATTTTGGTAAGGCTATCATTCGCTTCAAACGCGTTGGTTGCTTTATTAATCGGTACAACCATTCAAGATGTAAATTCTGCCAAAATAGTGGAGCTCTTTTAACCGTTCCAGCAAGAACATCAAAGCTACCTCCAACTCCGATAAATATACCCCCACCAATAACTTTTTGTGCTGAGGCAATCCATTGCTCCTGTCTTGGAAATCCTAAAGCAACGAATATAAAATCAGGTTGTGTCTTTTTAATGTTTTCGATAATAGTCGGATCAGATATTTCAAAATATCCGTGATGTGACCCAGCTATAGTTAAGTTTGGATAGGAGTTAGTTATATTTTTAAGTGCAAGATTTAACGTTTCTTCTTTTGCACCTAAGAAATAGATTGAATAATTTTTTTGACTAGCAACTTCTAGCAAACTGCAAAGTAAGTCATATCCAGTAATCCTTCCTGGCAAAGGAGTTCCTAAAAATTGAGCGGCTTTAACAATTCCAATTCCATCAGCAGTAATATAATCTGCACTATGTAACAACGAGTTAAAATTTGGGGAGGCTTTAGCATACATGACTATTTCTGGATTAGCAGTAACGACAAAAGTTGATTTATTTTCGAACAAATCTTTTTCTAACTGAAAGATAAAATTTGATTGGTTCGTGCATGTAAAAGGTATTCCTAATACATCAATCGTTTTAAAATTCATTTTTTCTCACCTCTTTTTTATACACAGGGTCTTTTTTTGAGTATAGATAACTTACAGAAGGATAATTAAATATATTAAAAATCTGATTTAGATAACCTTAAGCAAATTTAAATATAGAATTAGCCTAACATAAAAAAAAGAAGAGGTTGTTTCAAAAAATTCCGTTCATGTGGAAAAGCTCTTTTTTTGAAATGAGTGAGTAGAACACTGCTAAACGTACATTTAAAAAATTTAATATTTTAACATATGCTGTAATGTAAAAGCTAATTTAGTTTGGTCGAATGCGCGGAAAAGTCATAAAAACAAATGATTTATTCACAAATAATTCACGTTTAAAATAAGAGAATTTTTTTTTTTTAATTGCTATTTAAGTAAATTACACGTATCATTTATTAATGCCATTAATTTCCTCATAAATTAATTTTTATTCGAAAGGAGTGCATATATGCAATCAATTTTAAATTCAATTGACTCTAGACAGATTTCTTTTATTGAAGTCCTTTTTTTTCAAGACGATTGGATTACATTAGGAACAATCGCGGAAAAATTAGACTGCTCTGAAAAAATATTGCGGAGTAATATTAACATAATAAATAACATATACGCCCCGTTCCAAATTACAACTTCAGTGAAAAGGGGGATTCGAATTTTATATCCAGAAAATTATAATTTGGATTTTGTTTATTCAGTTACTTTGGGGAATAGCTACGAGTTTAATTTCTTAGAATTAGTTTTTTTTAATGAAAGCCTAAAAAAGGGAGAAATGGTCGAAAGTCTTTTTATTAGCCCATCTTCTTTAAATCGAATTGTTAAAAAATGTTCGGCATTTTTCTCTCAATTTGGAATTGAAATTCGAACATCGCCCTATCAAATGGTTGGAGATGAATTAAAAATTCAAAATTTTTATGTGCATTATTTTTTAGAAAAATATTTACTAGATAGCTCCCCATTCGAGGACAAAGAACTAGGATTAATAAATACCATTCTAGATTTTTTTCTTAAGTATTATCAAGATGATTCAGGATTTTCAAACAAAAAGAAACTTTTATTTAGCGCAATGACTGCTTTGACTCGTTTAAAAAATGGTCATGTTCGTAAAATTGGTAAGATTTCAAAGGAAAACGAAGAAATTATTCATGAAATTTTGAGTCATACAAATTTAGTTCAATCCTTTAGACAATTAATGGGTATTGAACTAACAAAAAACATGCTAATCCAACTGTTTTATGTCTTTTTCCATGATGATTACATTTTGTCCACGAACATATTTCCAGAAAAATTACATAATCCTAAAGTTGAAGAAGATTTTGCTATAATTGACCAATTTTTAGAGAGTTTATCAATAAAGTTAGGCATTGAATTACAAAATAAAGAGTTATTAGTGTTGAAAATATATAATGCTCGGAATTTTTTATTTGGTAAAAATTATATTTTGCATAATAAAAAAATTGGTTTTTCGCAGCATATTGAGCAAGAATATCCACTTTTTAGTAAGATATTAAAAAAAGAAATTAAAGCTGCTAGTTTTTCAACGATAGAAAAAGAGAATCCCTCTTTTTTTAATGAAGTTTTATATGAGTTGATTATTCATTGGACGAATTTAACAATGGAGTTAACAAAATCTGTAGTTCCAATTTCAATTGGAATTATTAGTGATCAGGGTACTGAACATGCTGAATTTATCCGGAAATTAATTGATTACCGTTTTGGTAAATATATTTCTGCTTCAATAATTGCCTCTGAAAATTTAAAATTTAATCAAAATAAATATGCCATGGTGATAGCCACAATGTCTTATTTTTATGGAGATTTTTTTGATATACCGGTTATTAGCATTAATTCAGTTCCGAATGAACATGATTGGAAAAATATTCAGAAAAAATTACAGGAACTATCTTGTTTTGAAGGAGAGATGGGTACAAAATATATCAAAATTTAAGTAGGTATTAAGTGGCTAAAAATAATTTTTTAAACTCAAAAAGGCTCGGCATTCAAGTTTTCATTTCTTGATTGCCAGGCTTTTTTTTGTTATTTATTTAAAAAGATTAGCTTAGCTACATAAAATAAAAACTGTAAGTTTTCCGATTGTTCGGAAAAAGTTGGAATTCTAATCAAGGGAACACTTTGATATTCTGAGTATGTTATTGTGTGGCATTGATTAAATAGCTTGGTTGGAATCTATTTTTACTTAGACTCTTTTTCATTCTTAATTATGTAACTGGAAAGTGGTGATTCAATTTAGTCTATAAGAACTAGGGGGAGGATTTCAATTATAAAAAAAAACTATGTTTTCTTTGTAATAATGGGTTTATTGTTCTTTTTAAGTGCGTGTGCGGTTAAAGAGGAGAGAAGCCAGGATAAAGAGTCAGAGGGAATAATAATTGATACACCGTACTTGCTTGAAGAAGGAAGTATTATAACTTCGGGAGAAAATGTAACTATAGGTGCTATCAATTATTCACTATCAAAAGTTTCGACGATTGCTGGTGTAAACAATACAAAATTGGCGGTTATTTATTTTAAAGTAACAAATAAAACCAAGCAAGAGATTATCCCAAATGAATTTTGGTTTAGGTATGTAAAGGTCACACAAAATAATGAAGATCCTTTGCCGATTGGTGCTCTTCCTTATAAGAATAGAGAGGACAATAATGGGCAGCTAATTAAGCAAGCAAATCAAGGATTAAAAAAAGATACGACTGTTGATGTAGCGGTAGCTTATATACTTGATGGAACCGCTGATTTGAATGTGATTTTTATGAATACTGAATACAAAGAGCTTGCCAAAAATTCATATTCAGTCAAAGAGTGATTAACAGGTTGACCTGTTAATATAAATTTTAGGAGGAAAAAAAATGAATAAAAAAATGAAATTTATTGGAATGAGTGCCGCTGTTTTACTAGCTATCTCGCCAGTTGTAACACCAATTTTAGGAGTAAGTTCGGCAGTTGTTTATGCAGATTCAAGTTATGACGTAATTTTAAGAAATGCTTTGAAAGCATCTGTTAGAGTAGATGGTTGGAACAACCGTGTAGACCCAGCCGATACGCCAGTGGTAGATAAGAATCTAAAACAGGGTTTAATGGAGCTAGTAAATAGTGGTGCAAAAAATACAATCTATACAGGTGAAGAGACTAATGTATTCTTCACAAAAATTTTTACAAAAGTAATAGCAAAAGAGAAAAAATTGAAAGAAATTTTAGGGGCAGCCGGTGAAAATTCAGAAGCCCAGTTCCTTGTAAATGGTAAGTCTGATGTAACGTTGGATGACTTATCAAGTTCTGTATTAACATTGACAGTTAAAGTATTTGGAACGGATGGGAAAACTGCAGAGGCAGATATTACACTAAACACAGATGCTCCTGAAATTGCACTTAAAGAAGGCATTTCTTTAACTAGATTCGTAGGTGAAGAAGATGGGTATATAGATTTTGTTAATCAGACAAGTGAGTTTATTGAACTAACAAATGCAGATGATTCTTGGTCAATTTTAGAGGGTTCTACAAATAAAAAAACTATGCCATCTAAAGAAGGAATAAAAGGAGAAGGATTTATTGATGATGAGGGTGTCTATCTTAAAGCTGGTTCATACACTCAATTAGTTACAGTAACATTAATGAATAGTGAGACTGAATTGCGTGAAAAAAGAACGATTTCTGTCACAGTTAATGTTATCCCAGATCATTATGATGAATCAGAGTTTGAATTTCAAGAACTGAATGGAAATAGCTCGTTTAAATCAGGGTCAACTATTTTGAATGCAAAACTTGGGAGCATGGATATTAGTGCAGATGGAAAACGTTTATCTGAGATGCTAATCCAAAATAATCCTGATTATTTTAATTTTGATTCAAAGTTAATAAATCGAGCTCAGTTAGATGAGGATCTTAAAACTCGTTTTCTAGAACTATTCCGCATATGGGCAGAAGAGGGTGTTGTAGAGTTTGATACCAGACCACAAGATAAATTACGTTTAAGTGTAGATTCTTCAAATATTGATTTTTCAAAAGAAAACAGCATGGCACTAGTTCCATTTACCTACGTAACCGAATTTGGGAAAACTATGACAGTAACACTAGAATTATTGATTAAACAGCCCAATTATCCGATTATTGAGTTCAACACAAACCAAGATATGACAATCAATGTTGGAACACCTTTTAATTTATATGATTTTAAAGCGTATCAAGATAGTGCGGCTAATCTTTTAACAAACCGTGTTTCAATTAGTGGTAGTGTGAATACATCAAAAGTTGGTACGTATGAATTAACGTATTCTGTCGTTAATAAATATAATTTAAAAACAACCCTTATTCGTACGATTAATGTAGTGGATCCTAATGGTTCACCAAATAACAAACCAACTATTACAAGTTTAGAAACAGTTGGCTATGTTAAGTATGTAGCAGGGTATGGAATTCGAGTTTGGAGTACACCAGATGGCAACGGAAGCAATCAGTATTTACCTCATGGCACGGCTTGGAAAATTGATCAAAAAGCTACATTCAAGGATGGTTCGATTTGGTATCGTGTCGGTAAAGATCAATGGGTAGATGGCTCATATATTAAATTTACTCCAGTATCTTCACCAGGTATGAAAGAATTAAAAGGTGTTGGAACGATTAATTATGTTCAAGGCTACAGTGTCAATGTTTATCGCGGAGCAGAAGCATCTGGAGAAAATTGGACAGGAAATCAATTAAAACATGGAACTAAATGGCGTGTTTATGGTGAAAAGGATGGTTTTTATAATTTAGGCGGAGACCAATGGGTTTCAACTAAATATATTTCTTTCCAAAAAGATTAAAACATTTTTAGCTAACTATATATCCACAAAGGAGATTGTAAAATAAAATGAATAAATTAAAATATGTTACATTAAATGCAGTATTAATCTTGGGATTATTACCTGTAGCTTCAACGATTGCTGCGGTGGAGACTGTCCATGCAGATGAGTTAAGTGCAACAACACGCCAAAATAGCGGAATGGCTAGTTTACTGGACGATAAATTAAAGCGCGAAGCTTCAATTAGTATCGATGACTTAAATGGCCATGCAAGTGTTTTAGCTGATATTGTAAATCAAGAAAGTAACGAAGCGATTATCTCAGGTTATCCAGCTGGGCCTAAAAATGTAGCTTTAGCTGCACTATTTAAGGCGATTTTAAAAGTAGACGATTCTAGCTTTACTCTTCAATCATTAACTAATCAAATTAGTCGAGGTCAATTAGTAATTAATGGTAAAACAGCTATTACTGCAGAAGAAATTAAATCTTCTGAGCGTTTGATCATTGAATTCAAACTATTTAGTCTAGGTTCAACAGCTCCTTCAATTAGTCAACCTGTAACGCTAAATGTAAAACATTATTCTGCTATAAATCCTGATTTGGTTAAAAAGGTAACGGAAGTTTATAATGTCAGAGGAGATTTAAAAGTGAAAGATCCCGAGGGTCTAGAAATCACTGATTACACAATTAAAATTGCGGGAACGAATACAGAACTTATGTCTGATGCTAAACCAGGATATTTAATTGAGGCAGGTCTGATTGATGCCGGAACTGGAAAGTTTATTAACGAAGGAAGCTATGTTGAAAAATTTGATATTTATGTTGGTGACTTGCTAGTTAAAGCGAATGTTGAACGTACTTTAGAAATTAGTATTGGAGATGCCCAACCCTCTTTTGAAATTAGAGGCGGTAAGTATGATTCAGGTTCAACAATTACAAACACATCTCATTTTTTAACTCCTATAGAAGGGGATAGCGTTCATTCATTAGAAGCATCCATTAAACGTGTTGTACTTGATAACATAAAAGTATCTGATATGAATGTGAATGTATCAGCCACGAGTGATTATAATGCATTAACTGCTGAAAATTCAGTTATAGAAGCACCGGTAGTCTTTGATTTAAGTAAAACAGCAACCTATAAAGTAAAAGTAACCTATAAAAAAGCGGGTTCTAACATTACGTCTGTAATAACAGTTCCGGTTATAGTTAAAGCAGCAACGGCACCTGTAATTCGTTTTACACAAGGTCAAAATCTAACAATTCCAGTTGGAACCAGTTTTGATTTAGCTAAGAATATTAAAGTTTATGAAAATAAGGTTGCGACAGTAGAAGGACAGAATGTTGTTTGGAAAGTTGACGGAGCAATTGATACTGCAACGCCAGGCGTCTATCGCTTACGTTACATTGCGACCAATCCTAAAGGTCTTTCAACAGAGTTAACTCGTATTATTACAGTTGAAGGCAAAGCCACTGAAAAACCAACTATTGAAAAATTTGTAAGTGTTGGTTACGTGAATTATGTACCTGGCTATGGAATTCGTGTTTGGGGTGAACCACAAAGCAATGGATCAGATCGTGTCTTAGCACATGGAACAGCTTGGAAAATTGATCAAAAAGCGACGATGAAAGATGGTTCAGTTTGGTATCGAGTTGGAACAAATCAATGGGTCGATGCCCAATATGTTTCGTTAACACCAATTAATGAAGCGAATGAAGAAAATGTCAGTGGTGTTGCAACCATTAATTATGTAGAGGGATATAGTGTCAATGTGTATTCTTCACCAGCCAGTTCATCAGCGTCATGGACAGGTAAACAATTAAAGCATGGGACAAAATGGCTAACGTACAAACGTGCAACTGTAAACGGAAAAACTTTCTATAACCTAGGTGGAAGCCAATGGGTAGATAGTCAATATATTACGTTTTCAGCAAATTAATCAAGTTTTTTAATCTAACTAGTGGACAAAATTTATTTTGTTCACTAGTTAAAATTATATTTAAAGGGAGGAACTAAGCCAATGAATACAAAAAAAAGTAATATTTCAATGAACTTTTTGTTGATCGGTATTCTTTTTTATTTAGCTTTACTGGCACCAACAGCATCGGCTGCACCAATTGCAACGGAGGGAGTGATTGATGTTGGAGAAGATTTACAACTTTCCTATTATTTTGGAAAGAAGCCAGGAAATGTAGAGATTGAGCCGAATCGTGTGCAAGTAGCTAATGTGAATTTTTTAACTAAAGGGAGACGAGTGGAACACCTATATCAAAACGGAAGTAATAAAGGAACGATTTCGATAGGATTTAACGGGGCAAATAGTTATGTAGATCCGACTAATATTACTATCCGCTCAATTACTGGAGGTGGCATTAATTCAGCTATTACGGCAACTTATACTGCTAATTATGCTGGAAATCAGTTTGAAATCACTTCAACCTTAACGCCAAGAGGAAATAATATTATCGTTTCAGATACTATTAAAAATATTTCTGGTAAGGACTTAAAAAATGTCTGGATTGCTAGAAGCTATGACACGATGTTGGATGGCAATGATGCTGTACCTGTAAAATATTTAGGGTCAAATAATGGTCTTTATATTGCTCAGAATGATTCTAAATTGTCTTATAATTTTCATATGCCAATCGGACCAGAAGGTTGGGCGGCAGATCAATATAATAGACAAATTGTTCCAGCTGTCTTTAGTACCCCAACAAACCTTGGTCAAGCTTCTTTAAATAAACCAGCGGGTGATATTGCCTTTAGTAATGGAGATTCTGGAATATTTATGAAGTGGTCTCCTAAAGATTTTCCTAAAGATAGTTCTAGAGAAATCGGGTATATTGTAGGAGTGACACCAGAAAATGTTGATGCTCCTGAAGTAACTGTTGCGAGAGAAAGTTTTGAATATTTGGGTGGAGATTATGATTTAAGAGGGACTGTTTTATCAAAAGATCCTTCAGTTACAGATATGAAGATGTACTATCAAGTTGATCGCGAAAGTCCTAAAGAATTTAAAAATGTAGCGAATAGTCCTTTAGGTTCAGCTCTTAGTTGGAGTACGGTTATTCCTGAATCAGAATTGACTGGTGGATATCCAAAACAAATTAGTGTTTATGCGATTGATTCTAATGGTTATTATTCAGATGCTAAAACCGTCGATTTAACTGAGCCAAAAAGTCAGCCAGTGACTGTTAAGTATCTCAATCAAGAAGGAAAGTTATTAAAAGAGACTAAGATAACCGGGCGATACGGTGAATCTTACGAGGCGGAAGTTCTTGATTTTCCTAATTACACAGTAGAGAATCAACCAGAAAATAGCATAGGAACCATTTCTAATAAACCTCAAGAAGTTGTTATTAAATATGTCGGTCAGTATGTTGGTGAAACCAATGGAAAAGTGACTGCAAGATACGTAAATCAAAATGGGAAGGAGATTGCAGATGCGGTTACAGCATCTGGAAATGGCCTTTTTGGTAGCCCTTATACAACAGAACAAAAAGACATAGAGCATTATGAATTTGTTGGAATAGATGCTGAAGGAGCCACAAAAAATGGTTTTTATACAGATAGTATTCAAACAGTTACCTTTATCTATCAAGGCAAAAATCTTGGAGAAAAAGGTAAAATTACGGTAGAATATCAAAATCAAGAAGGTAAGCTATTAGGTGAAGATTTTATTATAGGAAGATATGGTGATTCCTATGATGTTTCTGAAAAATTATTAAAAGAATTTAGATATTACACAAGAGATCCTTTGCCAAACAACTCTAAAGGAACCATTACGGATCAGCCACAAAAGGTGATTATTACCTATACAGGTGAACCATTTGGAAATAGTAGCGGGAAAGTTACAGTTAAATATATAAATCAAAATGGGGATGAAATAGCCGATGCAATACAGGCTAATGGAAGTGGCCTTTTTGGTGGCTCATATACAACCGAGCAAAAAAAGATTCCTAATTATGAATTTAAGGAAGTTGATTCTAGTAACTCTGGTGCAACTGGATTTTATACAGAAAGCCCGCAAACTGTTATTTATAAATATCAAGGCAAGGAAGTTGGCGAAACTGGTAAAATTACTGTGGAGTACCGTAATCAAGAAGGCAAGTTACTAGATCAAGCTTTTATAACAGGAAGATATGGAGATATCTATGATGTTTCTCTCAATCATTTAAAAGAATTTGATTATTATACAAGAGATACTTTGCCAACAAATGCTAAAGGGACAATTAATAACCAGCCACAAACGGTTATTGTAACGTATACAGGCAAGCAAGTCGGTAATGCGCAAGGAAAAGTTAAAGCTAAATATATTAATCAAGAAGGCCTAGAAATTTCAACTGCGGAAGATGCGACAGGAAGTGGTCTTTTTGGTAGTCCATATACAACCGAACAAAAAGAGATTCCTAATTATGAATTTAAAGAAATTGATTCTAGTGGTGCGAAACAAACAGGCGTTTATAAAGAAGCACCCCAAATGGTTGTTTATAAATACAAAGGAAAATCTGTAGGTGAAAATGGCAAAATTACAATTGAGTATCGTAATCAAGTTGGGGCTTTGTTAGGAACAGAATTTATTATAGGAAGTTATGGAGATAAGTACGATATTGAGAGGGATAATGACGGAGCCTTAGTAAAAAACTTTGATCATTATACTATTAACAGATTACCTGAAAATAAAAAAGGTTTAGTTTCTAATGAACCACAATTAATTACCGTGACTTATACAGGTGAATTAGTTGGAGAGGATAAAGGGAAAGTTACTGCAACATATGTAAATCAAGCAGGAGAAGTACTTTCGGAAGCAACCAAAGCTAATGGTGATGGTCGATTTGGTAGTCCGTATACGACAGAACAAAAAGAGATTGCCAATTATGATTTTACTGGCGTAGGTCCCACTGGTGCACCACAAAATGGAACATATAGTATGAAACCACAAACCGTTATTTTTAAATATACGGGTCAAAAAGGTGGAAATATAATAGTCAAGTATGTGAATCAAAGTAACAAAGAGTTGAAAACAGAAGTGTTGAAAGGAAATGTTGGCAACGCCGCGACAATTAATCCGCCAACAACTGGACTATTTTCAAATTATAATTTAATGCCAAATCAAAATTTAGTGGCTACATTTAGTCCAGAAGAACAAGTTATTACAGTTAACTATGATGGGAAACCAGCGAAACCGCTAATTGTAAAACACCTTGGTACTGATGGGTATGTATTTTCTAGTGAGGTTATTGCAAATAAAAAATATGGGGATAGTTACCAATTAGAACCAAGTGAACAAGATGGTTACTCTTTTGATCGAGTTGTTGGTAACAAAAATGGTACCTATTCAAATGAAAATCAACAGGTTACATTTTACTATAAAAAAATTCCAGTACAAACAGGAACTATAACTGTTAAGTACCTTGAAGTAAACACAGGAAAAGTGCTAGCTCCTTCAATTAAGTTAACGGGGGTAGTTGGAGATGGTTATTCAACAACAGCAAAAGAAATTAAAGGGTATGTTACTCCAACTGATCAATCGGGTACGTTCCAAGAAGGTTTTAAAGATGTAATTTATGAGTATGCTAAAGAACCGATATTAGGAGCTAATATAACGGTGAAATATGTAGATAAATATGGTAAAGCCATTAAAGTTCTTGGGCAAAAAATTATTCCTGGAGGAATTATTGGTACTCAAGTACCTGTTGAGGTAGTAACACCTACTTTAGGGTATCGTATTATATCTTCAAAACCAGATCAAACTAGTTTGAAATATCAAGCTTATAAACAAGTGATAACTTGTACAGTTGCAATGGGACTCACAACGTCAGGCCGTGCTGAAGTTAGAAAAGCTGCTCCATCATCTTCAGGTGCAACGATTCGTTATGTAAATGATTCTGATCCTGAAAATGCATCTGAAATAACACCATCACTTTCAGTTTCTGGATTTGTTGGGGAAAATATCTGGCAACCAAATTATTTACCTGAATTCATAGAAGACTATGAGTTAGTTTCAGATATTGAAAGCTTTAATACAGAACTATTTGGTGACGAGAGTAAGATAATCAACGTAGTTTATCATTTTGCTCCTACGACAGACATGAAAAAAGAAGTTAAAATTAAAATTGTAGATGCATCTGGCGATCTACTTAAGACAGTAACGCAAGTAGTCACAGTAGGAGAGGCTTATACTATTGAGGTTCCTGTGATAGAAGGCTATAACTATCAAGAAGATACTAGTATAAACTTAACTGGAACTTGGGAAGATGGTATGCCAGAAGAATACACTTTAACGTATGATTTAATTTAGTAATGAGTCAATATAATTATTGGGGCTGGAATAGCTAGATTCCAGCCTCAACAATTATTTATAGATTAGCTTAATCTAGAAAAAATTATTCACTCTAAAAAATAGCACATAGCAATAAGCTAATTTAATTAGTTGTTAACGTTAAACGAAAGCTCTCACTAGTTTCAACGAGGAGGAGGAAAAATGAAAATTGAAGATAATTGGACAGATGTCGAGATAGTCAATGTAGAATTTTTAGGTTTTAATAATGAAGTCTATTCTAGAACAATGATTGTACCAAGCGGACATAGCGAAGATGAGATTAAAATAATGTTAGTGGAAGAGTTTCCGCCTGTTAAAAAATATCTCGCAATTGATTTTTCTGAGGAAGGTTTTTATTATAAAGGAAACTATTTTACAACGAGTTGTAGCTGTGTGGATGAATAAGGTTGATTTACATAGTAAGTGGAAGGAAATAAGTCTTGGTAAAAGAACTCTTAGAGGGAGTTCTTTTTTTGTAGATTTTAATCGACTCTCTAATAATTGAATGATTGTATAAAGGGAATATTTGCGGTAAAATAGTAGAACTGAAAGAAATTCAGACAAGACGTTCCAGCGGATGGAAATGAGCTTATGAAAGGAAGATAAAAATTGGCAAATGAAGCTTTTCAAGATCGATTACCCCCTCAAAGTATTGAGGCCGAGCAAGCCGTTTTAGGTGCTATTTTTCTTGATCCGGAAACGGTTGTAGGCGCATTAGAGTTCTTAGAGCCACAAGATTTTTATCGTCGTGGGCATCAATTAATTTTCCAAACTATGTTGGATTTAAACGACCGTAATGAAGCAATAGATATTGTAACAGTGATGAATAACTTAGAAAGCCAAAATCAATTAGAAGACGTGGGTGGTATGTCTTATTTGGCTGAATTGGCTGTAGCTGTTCCAACAGCTGCGAATATGGAACATTATGCTAAAATTATTGAAGGAAAATCTATTTTACGAAAATTAATTCATACTGCAACAGATATTGTGACACAAGGATTTGAAGAAGGAGAAGAGTTAAGCGCGATTTTAGATCAAGCTGAGCGTAGTATTCTTGAAGTCTCAGAAAGACGAAATAGCAACGGTTTTTTAGCGATTTCGGACGTGCTTAATAGTTCGATAGCAAAAATAGATCAGTTGTATCAAAATGATGAAGAGATAACGGGTTTGCCAACTGGTTATCAAGCATTAGACCAAATGACTGCGGGTTTGCAAAAAGAAGAATTAATTATTCTTGCCGCTCGTCCAGCGGTTGGTAAAACGGCATTTGCTTTGAATATTGCTCAGAATATTGGAACAAAAACAGATGAAACCGTAGCAATCTTCAGTCTGGAAATGGGTGCCGAATCATTGGTTAACCGGATGCTTTGTGCGGAAGGCAATATTGATGCGAGTCATTTACGAACTGGGAATTTGAACGAAGAAGAATGGCAAAATCTAATTGTGGCAATGGGGAGCTTATCTAAAGCTAGTATCTATATTGATGATACAGCTGGGATTCGAATTGCTGAAATTCGAGCAAAATGTCGACGTTTAGCGCAAGAAAAAGGCGGAATTGGCCTAATTTTAATTGATTATTTACAATTAATTGAAGGTAGCGGAAAAGAAAGTCGTCAACAAGAAGTATCAGAAATATCGCGCCAATTAAAGAAATTAGCTAAGGAATTAAAAGTACCTGTGATTGCACTGTCTCAGTTATCACGGGGTGTTGAGCAACGCCAAGATAAACGTCCTGTAATGAGTGATATTCGTGAATCAGGTTCGATTGAGCAAGATGCGGATATAGTTGCTTTTCTTTATCGTGATGATTATTATGATCGTGGAGAAGACGGGGATGATGATGACCGCGATAGTGACCGTGATGAAGCTGGGGAAGATAACATTATAGAAGTTATTATCGAAAAAAACCGGAGTGGTGCTCGTGGGACAGTTAAATTGTTATTTGTGAAAGAATACAATAAATTTACTTCGATTTCGTACCGACCAGAACCGATGTAAAAGGATATCAAAAGCTTTTCTTCTGAAATTAAGAAGAAAGGCTTTTTTTGAGAAACAGATTTCAATGTTCGTGTTTTTACCTTTAAAAAAATGATAAATAAAATAATGTTCGTGAATTTATGAAAAAATTATGATAAAAAAAAGAAATATTCGTTTTTAAGTTGAAACCCATTAGATAAACTGCTAAAATTAGATGGTATTTGTTATTGATACTAAAAAAAATTAATGAGGTGTTCATATGTCTTCAGTAGTAGTTGTGGGTACACAATGGGGCGATGAAGGAAAAGGCAAGATTACAGATTTTTTAAGTGAAAACGCAGAAGTGATTGCGCGTTATCAAGGTGGCGACAATGCCGGTCACACAATCAAATTTGATGGCGTAACGTACAAATTGCATTTAATTCCATCTGGTATTTTCTATAAAGAAAAAATCAGTGTTATCGGAAATGGTGTAGTTGTAAATCCAAAATCATTAATTACTGAATTGGCTTATTTGAAAGATAAAGAAATCAATACGGATAATTTACGAATTTCTGATCGTGCACATGTGATTTTACCATATCATATTAAATTAGATCAATTACAAGAGGATTCCAAAGGTGATCAAAAAATTGGAACAACTATTAAAGGGATTGGTCCAGCTTATATGGACAAAGCCGCTCGTGTAGGAATTCGAATCGCTGATCTATTAGATAAAGAAATTTTCGAAGAACGTTTACGCATTAACTTAGAAGAAAAAAATCGCCAATTTGTTAAAATGTTTGATTCTACAGAACTTAAATTTGACGATATTTTCGAAGAATATTATCAATATGGCCAAGAATTAAAACAATATGTCTGCGATACTTCAGTTATCTTAAATGATGCATTAGATGCTGGTAAACGTGTTTTATTTGAAGGCGCTCAAGGCGTGATGTTAGATATCGATCAAGGTACGTATCCATTTGTAACGTCATCAAACCCTGTCGCTGGTGGAGTGACTATCGGTAGTGGTGTTGGCCCATCTAAAATCGATAAAGTTGTTGGTGTGTGTAAGGCTTATACTAGTCGTGTTGGAGATGGTCCTTTCCCAACTGAATTATTTGATGAAGTTGGAAATCAAATTCGCGAAGTTGGTAAAGAATACGGTACAACAACAGGTCGCCCACGTCGTGTTGGTTGGTTTGATACTGTAGTTATGCGCCATGCAAAACGTGTATCTGGAATTACAAACTTATCTCTAAACTCAATTGATGTCCTAAGCGGTTTAGAAACTGTTAAAATTTGTACATCTTATGAGCGAAATGGTGAGAAAATTTTCCATTATCCAGCAAGCTTGAAAGAATTGGCAGAATGTACACCAATTTACGAAGAATTGCCAGGTTGGAGTGAAGATATCACTGGTTGCCGTACGTTAGAAGACTTGCCGCAAAATGCTCGTAACTATGTGCACCGTGTTTCTGAACTAGTTGGCGTTCGTATCTCAACATTCTCTGTTGGTCCTGATCGTAATCAAACCAACGTTTTAGAAAGTGTTTGGGCACAAATTTAACTTAAAAAAGTATGACTAAATTTTTACATTTAGTCATACTTTTTTTATTTATCAAAATTTTCTATTAAATAGTAGACACTCGTTGGTCGCCCTACAGTTCCATATTCTAAACGCATTTCTATTTGCTGCGTACTTTCCAAATAATGTAAGTATTTTCGAACAGAAACATGGGAAAGTTCCGTGGCTTGGGTAATATCTGAAACAGTAAATCCAGCTTTTTGTTGCTGAATCAAGCTGACAATTAAGTCTAAAGTTGTTTGAGTTAAGCCTTTTTCTAATTTATTTTCCATCTCTATTTCAGAAATACTTAAAGGGTCAGAATGATGAAGAGAATCAATTTCTTTTTGTGTCAGCACGGAATTTGACGACAGAAGTAGCTGATTTTGCTGAAATAATTCGATACTCTGCTTAAAGCGCTTAAATTGAAACGGTTTTAAGATATAATCCGTTACCCCATAATGCTTACTAATACGAAGCGCTTCTTGCTGACTCGCAGCCGTAATCATAATAATTTCAGCCGGATACTCACGCTTACGCCAAGTCTTTAATAAGTCCAATCCATTTCCACTTTTTAAATGAATATCAACTAAAATTAGATCATAGAAATATTGACTCGTTAACTGAATAGCGTGTTCGTAACTATCCGCCGTACCCGCGACCATAAAATTCGGTATTTTTTGTAGGTAGCGTTGATTAATAGATAGCACCATTGGATCATCCTCCACAATTAAAACACGAAACATAATTATAACAACTCCTCCGAATAGGCAATACTAAATGTGATTTTCAGCCAATTTTTATTTTTCTCAATGTTCATCTGACCATTAGCCCTCAACAATATTTTTTTGAAATAAGCCCCTTCAATTTCATTTAGAAGGTTGGATTGAAGCAGCGTATCTAACTCTAGTTCATAAGTTGTTTGCAAGTGTTGATTCCAAAAACCGAAGCGAATTTGTAATTTTTCAGCCAATTCATGTTCTAAGATAAACTGGTTCAAGACTCTAATTAAACTCATCCAGTAGTGAGCTGCATTTTGTTGGTCGGTAACTGGGATATCCGGGTAGACTTCAATCATAAATGGGCTGTTTTTTTCAGAAAACTTACTGCGCTCCCCAATTAAAAAACCAGCAATGACAGGATTATGCACGAGATAAACCATACGCTGAGCAAATTCTTGCTCTGGCTCAAGAATTTTTTCTAAATATTCCATCAGTTGCTCATAGTCTTCCAAATCGGTTAGTCCATAAATGACATGTAGCTTATTTAAAAAATTATGAGATTGTGCTTGTAAGGTTGTGGCGTAAGCTGTTGTATTAAATAGACGATCTGTTAATAAATGTAATTCAGTGGCATCACGGATGATGAAAATCTGACCGATAATTTTTTTTCGAACAATAATAGGAGCACTTGAAACTAGATAATCAAGTCCATTTGTATGATAGAGTTTATCAATAGATTCATCAGAGATTGCTGTAGTGTTGGGTAAAAAATCTTGAATTGAGCTACCAACGATGATTTCTTTTTCAGAAATTAAGCTAAATATTCTCTGAGCTTCAAAGTTAGCTAAACTAATTGTATTTTCTTTATCTGTCACGACAATGGCATCTTTCGTATAATCTAGCATAGCGTTTCGTTCTTCTAATAAACGGGCAATTTCTTTTGGTTCTAAATCATACATTTGTTTCTTTAAGGTATAAGCTGTGAAAATCGCTGCACCTAATCCAAAGCTAAAGGCGATAATTAAGCTAAGGGTGAGAGGTTTCATTGTTTCTTGTGAAATCAATTTAATTGTTGCTGTTTTTACACCTAAAGCAATGACCCCAATTTCAGTATTGTCAGTAGAAAAAACAGGTACAAAAGCTCTTAGAGATGGGCCTAAAGTTCCTTCTGCAATTGAGGTAGATTCTACACCTTTTAAAGCTGATTCTTCATCGCCACCTTGGAAAGCTTGATTAATTTTAGTTGGATCAGGGTGTGTCAGCCGAATATGATCCATTGTCATAACGACAACAAAATCTAAATCATAATTTGTTTTCATTTGATTGGCGTATTCTTGTAACTCAGAAGAAGTCTTTTTTTGCTCTAAGGATTGATGAACAAGAGGATATTCTGAGATAGTTCGGGCCACTTTAAGTAAATGGATTTCTTCATTTTTTTTAACAGATTTAGTAATTTGTTGATTGAGTAAGATATATGACGTAATTAAGGTGACGATAACTGTCATTAAAACCATTAGAGTTAATTTCATCCAAAGTCGCTGACCTTTTCGCGGTGTCTTCATTATTTGTGAAACTCCTTCGAATTAATATAGAGAAAAGTGCCGTTTTTATAAGGAATAAATGCAAATATAAGTTCTGATTTTATTATAACATAGCTTGGTTTAACGCTTTCAATTTAAAGTAATTAAACAACACTTAAATTAGTTAAATAATCTATTTATCTTTCTTCACAAACTTTATACTAAAAGCAGTTAAAGAAAGCGCTTTATATAAAAGGAGGAAGATGATGAGAGTTGCAAACGAAGAGGTAAAAAAAGTTAGTGAAGTTCCAAAAACATGGATAGAAAAAATCAAGACAGCAAAGGTGGGAGCCATACCTCTACCCGCCTACTTGGGAATGGCATTTGTCATTTTATTATCTGCCTATTTTGAGGAGTTACCCGTTAATATGCTTGGTGGTTTTGCTATTATTTTAAGTTTAGGTTGGTTATTAGGTGGAATTGGTGGCAGTATTCCTGGATTAAAAAACTTTGGAGGAGCAGCCATTTTTTCATTGATGATTCCATCTATACTCGTTTTTTTCAATTTTTTTAATACGAATACATTGGAAGCAACGGATATGTTAATGAAACAGGCTAATTTTCTTTACTTTTATATTGCCTGCTTAGTTTGTGGGAGTATTCTAGGAATGCATCGCAAAATCTTAGTTCAGGGGTTAATGCGCATGATAATTCCGATGGCTTGTGGTATGATTTTAGCATTAGTAGTAGGTACTGCAATTGGAACGTTACTAGGTTTAGGTTTTGAGCATACATTATTTTACATTGTGACCCCAGTTATCTCAGGAGGGATTGGTGAAGGTATTTTACCTCTTTCTTTAGGATATAGCGCTATTACGGGGATTCCCAGTGAACAACTTGTGGGTCAATTGATTCCAGCGACAATTATTGGAAATTTCTTTGCGATTATTAGTTCAGGTTTTTTAAACCGTTTGGGTGAAAAGAAACCAGATAAATGTGGGCAAGGGCAATTAGTAAAATTAAATGCGGATGATGATGATATGGCTGACGCGATGAAGGAAGATAAGAGTCCATTAGATGTTAAATTAATGGGTGCAGGTGTTTTAGTAGCGTGTACTTTATTTATAGCTGGTGGTTTATTGCAAAAATTCACAGGTTTCCCAGGCCCAGTTTTAATGATTTTGGTGGCAGCTTTGCTTAAATATTTAAGTATATTACCAGGAGATATTGAAAAAGGTTCAAAACAATTATACAAATTTGTTTCTGCTAACTTTACATTCCCACTAATGGTTGGTTTAGGAATGTTATATATCCCTTTGAAGGATGTTGTGGGTATGTTATCTTGGCAATATTTTGTTGTTGTGATTTCAGTTGTTTTAACGGTAGTCTTAACAGGTTACTTTGTTGGTGGTAAAATGAACATGTATCCAATTGAAGCAGCAATTATAACTGCTTGTCAAAGTGGAATGGGTGGAACTGGGGATGTAGCTATTTTATCAGCCTCTAATCGCATGAACTTAATGCCTTTTGCCCAAGTTGCGACACGTTTAGGCGGAGCGATAACCGTTATTTCAATGACAGCTTTGATGCGATTTTTCTTTTAGAAATTAGAAATAATCATAAAAAATGATAAATGGAGAGCGAGAGTGTAGAAGATGACAGATGTAAAAGCAAAAGCATTAGCGATTAGTAAAGAAAAAGGCGGAAAATTAGAAGTGGTTCCAACAGTTCCGATTGAAACAATGGAAGATTTGAGTATCGCGTATACTCCAGGTGTGGCAGCTGTTTGTACAGCTATTGCTGAAAATCCAGAAAAAGTATTTGATTATACGACTAAACGCAATATGGTTGCGGTTGTGACAGATGGCTCAGCTGTTTTAGGTTTAGGAAATATCGGACCTGAAGCTGCTATTCCGGTAATGGAAGGGAAAGCAGCCTTGTTCAAACGGTTTGGAAATGTAAATGCCGTTCCTATTTCTTTAGCAACTCAAGATGTAGAAGAAATTATTTCTCATATTGTAGCCATTTCGCCTTCTTTTGGTGGGATTAATTTAGAAGATATTAGCGCACCACGCTGTTTTGAAATTGAGCGTCGTTTAAAAGAGCAATTAGATATTCCCGTTTTCCATGATGATCAGCATGGAACAGCGATTATTGTTTTAGCTGCACTTTATAATGGTTTACGTTTGACAGGGAAGAAAATCGATGAGATTCATGCAGTTATTAATGGTGGTGGAGCAGCAGGAATTGCGATTAGTAAGATGTTTTTGGCTGCTGGAGTAAAAAATTTAATGATTGTTGATAAGACTGGAATTATCTCGGCAACGGATGAAAATTTACCGACGCATCATGCTGAGATGGCAAAAATCACCAATTTAGAACACCGGACAGGGAGTTTAGAAGAAGCCTTAAAAGGAGCAGATGTTTTCGTTGGTGTATCAGCTCCGGGGGCCTTAAAACAAGAATGGGTTCGTCATATGAATGACAAAGCAATGGTTTTTGCAATGGCAAATCCAACTCCTGAGATTTTCCCAGATGAAGCGAAAGCTGGAGGCGCCTATATCGTTGGGACAGGCCGGAGCGATTTTCCTAATCAAATTAATAATGTATTGGCTTTTCCTGGGATTTTCCGTGGAGCATTGGATGCTCGCGCGAGTGATATCACAATTGAGATGCAGATTGCGGCGGCTCAAGGGATTGCAAGTGTCGTAACGGATGAACAATTAGCGCCAGATTACATTATGCCAGATGTATTTACACCGGGTGTAGCAGATATTGTAGCGAATAGTGTGCGTAAGGCTGTAAAATAGCAGTAACTTTTTGATAAGAGGCTAGTAGAATAGTTTGTTCTGCTAGTTTTTTTAATTGGAAAATTTATTTTACCATTCGTTAGAAATAATGATAGCGTTCAATATTTTATTGCATAATCAACCCATAAGTGGTAAACTAATTCCTGTAATGAGTTTTTATTCATGCATGGGTTGTTAGCTCAGTTGGTAGAGCAGCAGACTCTTAATCTGCGGGTCGTGGGTTCGATCCCCCCACAACCCATTAACTAAATTGTAGGCATATCAAGGACTTAGAGGTTTATTGATATGCTTATTTTTTTTGGAAAAAATTTGAGATTGCAGAAAACCTAAAAATCGGTATCAAATTTATCACTCGTTTCTTGTTGTTTATTTGTGTATACATGCCCATATGTGTCTATTGTGGTAGTTATTGAAGCATGTCCTAGTCGGTTCTTTTATAAGAACGGGTTCTTCTCCCTTATCAATAATATAAGCGACATGAGAATGTCTAAAATCATGGAGTCTAGTATCATCCATAGGTTTAGCACCTCTGTTACATATCTTCTCAAGACATATAACGAAATCTATAGTAGTAGAAATTAATCTTGAAGAAGAGATTAAAAAAAATACTGAATTGTTTTGAAAATGTAGGGAGTATTTACCAATTAATTATGTACTTGCTAAATGGTTGCCTGTATATACCTGTATAAAGAGTTTGTGATTGATGTAGATAGTAAATTATGATAACATAAATGCAGATGCATGCATATTGATCATAACGAACTACTAATTGTGGTTTCATTTTTGGAGGAATTAAGATGTCTAATTTAACACAAGAATGGCTAAATCGTACAAGAGAACAAAAAAAAAATTTAGAACTATTAGAAACTAGGTTAATAGAAGAAAGTAATATCACCTTAAATGAATATTATGTATTGTACTTTCTTAACATATCTGAAGAAAAAGAAATGCGGCTAAATGATTTACAATTGGAAATTGGACTTAGCCAAAGTGCAATGTCTCGTATGATTTCTCGCATGGAAAATAAAAATTGTAGTCTGATTGAACGCCATTGTTGTATGACGGATAGACGTGGAATATATATCGGTATAACAAAAAGTGGATTTCTAAAACTTAAAAGTAGTCAGAAGATAGTAGATTCTATCGTAAGAAAATTTCTCAATTAACTTTCTTACAGTTATATACATGCATGCGCAAGCATTTTAAAGAAGGAGGAAGATTAATTATGAAAATTTTTATTGTAGGTGCAAGTGGACGTGTTGGAACTAAATTAGCTTCTATTCTTGCAAAAATGGGTCATCAAGTTTATGCAGGTACAAGGCATATTGAAAAAGATTCTGGGCATGAAAATATTATTCCAACTTATATTGATTTACATTCAAGCCAAGAGGAATTAATTGAACCCTTAAAAGGTATGGATGTGATCTATTTTGTAGCGGGTTCTAAAGGAAAAGATTTACTTCAATCTGACTTATTTGGTGCCGTTAAAGTTATGCAAGCAGCTGAGTCAAATGGTACTAAAAGATTTATACACTTAAGCTCCATTTTTGCTTTAGAACCTAATCGTTGGAATGAATCATTGTTAAAAAATCTGGAAGACTATAATATTGCAAAATTCTTTTCAGATCATTGGCTCGTTCACAATACTAATTTAGATTACACTATTCTACAACCAGGAGCATTAACAGAAGATTTAGGAACTGGTAAAATAGATGTGAATGTAACAGATCTTGGAAGCAACTCTATAGAAGATGTAGTAGATGTTTTAGTCACTATATTGGACTATCCCAATACAATTAAAAAAGTTATAAAAATGCATGAGGGAACATCCCCAATTAAGGAAGCAATTAAAACTATATAACACTATCAAGGGAGAAAATTAATGACTACTTTAACAGAAACATTCAAATTTAAACGAGGATTAGAAATAAAAAATCGAATCGTAATGGCACCTATGACAACTAAAATGAGTTTTTTTGATGGGGTTATTACAACAGATGAACTTAATTACTATGGATTAAGAACGGGTGAAGTAGGAGCAATTATTACTGCTGCGGCTAATGTACAAGCTAATGGTAAAGGCTGGGAAGGAGAATTGGGCGTATATGATGACAAATTCATTCCTGGTTTGAGTAAGTTAGCTGCAACGATTAAACAAAACGGTACAAAAGCAATTTTACAAATTTTTCATGGTGGTAGAATGACGGATTCCAAGGTTCTCAGAGGAGAACAAGTTGTTTCAGCTAGTGCTATTGCTGCTGAGCGTGAGGGTGCTGAGGTACCTAAAGAATTAACTGAAATAGAAATTTTGGAAATAATAGAATCTTTTAAAAATGCTACTAAGCGTGCTATTCAAGCAGGATTTGATGGAGTTGAAATACATGGTGCAAATACGTATTTGATTCAACAATTCTTTTCGCCACATTCAAACCGTAGAGAAGACAAATGGGGAGGAACACTTGAAAAAAGGTTTAATTTTATTAATGAACTTGTAAATGGGGTGACAGATGTCGTTGATCAATCTGGCATTCAAGGGTTCATTGTTGGGTATCGATTCTCTCCTGAAGAATACGAAGTACCTGGTATTTCATTTTCTGATACGCTCTATCTAGTAGATAAACTTTCTGAGAAATCACTTGATTATTTGCATATTTCTCTTAATCAATATGATCGCATTTCGTTAAACCATTCGTTTGTAGAAAAAACAATACTCGCTCATGTTCATGAAAAAATTAATAATAGAGTACCTTTAATAGGTGTTGGAAATATTCAAACTTTAGCGGATGTAAATGAAACTTTATTGTATTCAGAATTTGTTGCTGTAGGTCGTGCTCTTTTAATAGATCCTCATTGGACGAACAAAATTATAAATGGTCAAGAACATTTAATCAGAAGAACACTTTCACACTATGATCAAGAAGAATTAATCATTGGAAATGGTGTCTGGGGATTTTTAGAGCAAATGATGCCTGAACGACTAATTAAGTAATTTATGTTTATTTATGTACCATCATTAAAGTGCGCAATAATAAAAGTGAATGAATAAATTTAATGTAGACCTATCAAAGACCTTAAGGTTAATTGATAGGTCTATTTTTGGGGGATTTGAGTTATAGAAGGTCCGCGTTTTTATTTGGGTATAGAGATGCCCGTGGATATCGATATTATTATTTAATTGTAGAACCGTACTAAAAACGAATTAAGCTAGCATAGAATATAAGTTTCTATACATAAACTCCCCCATTAAATAAAAGAATTAAGAGTTAAAAATTAGAAGCTATAAATTTTTATAGCTTCTAATTTTTTTAGTTAAACTTGAAGTTTTCATTTATTTTTTATTGACCACGCAGTATCATAAAAATCAATTGATTCAACAACAACGGAATGATTAAAAGTTTCTGTAAAAAAATTTTCTATTACACTTTTATCCCAATCATCAGTCAATGAAATCAAGCGTTGGTGCCTGTACTGAGTATCTAGAGATATAAATACAATGGAGTAAATATATCGATCGTTGAAGCAGTTGTCAATAATTCCCATAACTTACCTTGTATATTCATGTTAATATACATTTTCCTTTCCTAAAATAGTTTTTAAAAATGGTAATAAGCTGAAACAGAAGTTAAAAATATTTTTATTGGGGATAGTTTTTGTGAATAGATTTTTTAAGAAAAAAGTCTTTTTATGGCAAGAAAGTTTACGCCATATATCTTTCTGAAAGAAGTCTGTTTTGGACTGATTTCTTATTTTTAAGTAACCGTTTGAAAAAATGTTAGATACACTAAAGAGTAAATTATTTAGTTAAAAAGAAAAGGAGCTCATACTTTAAACATCATCTAAGCTTGAAATTTTAAATAAGGAGTTATTTATTGTATTGAATCGAGTGCTTTTTTCAGATATAGTTAAGTCGGATATAGTTGAATTCTCACTCTGTAATTATATTATAGTCTTTATCAGGACCGTATATATATATTCTTTAATATATTACAAAGTGAGGTTAAGTTATGAGTACAAAATTGCAAAATGATGGGCATGAAGTATACGGTGAGTTAATCAGAAAAATTAGATTAGACAAAAGACAGAGTCTAGAGGAAATTTCTGAGGGAATTATGTCTTATTCGTTGTTATCTAAGTTTGAGCGCGGTGAAACGATGTTAACAATTGATAAATTTTTCAAGATTTTAGATAAACTTAATATAGGCTTTGATGAATTTGAATTAATGTTAAATGGTTATCAAGACAACCCTGTAAAAATGTTCTTTAGTATTATTAAATATTATTACAAAAATAAAGATGTTTGTAAATTGAAAGAAAAAATGACAGATGAAATGAAAGAATTTAAATTGAGTGGAGACAAAAAAAATAAACTGAACTATATCGTTATTTATATATTATTAGATAGCTTAGAGGAAGAGGAAGAAGTTCCTCAAGCTTATTTGACTGAATTGAGCGATTACTTATTTTCTATTGAAGATTGGACTCAATATGAACTTTTGTTGTATAGTCATGCAATTGAAAAACTAAATATACAGATTGTATTGTTATTTTCTAAAGAATTATTGGGTAAATTAGAAATATATACAGAAAATATTGAGTTGAAGAAAATTGTGATTAAGGCCATTTTAAATACAATTTTAAAGTGTTTGAAATATGGTTTTTTAGAAGATGCTCACTTTTTTATGGAGGCGATTGAAAAAGTTTTGACAGATGATTTTTTGTGGGAAAAGAGTATTTTATATTATATCAAAGGACGTTATTATATGTTGATTGGGGACGAATCAACAGGAAAATTCATGATGGATGAAGCTTTAAATATAATGAAGCATTTTGATGATACACAAATTGAAGACTATGTGAAAGGTTTTTTTATCATATAATACAAAGATCATGATTCGAGGACAATTATTATAAAATTAAAGTTATTAATCCTCGATAAGGTGGTTTTTTGTGAACTATAGAGCTAATTATCCAGCTCAAGAAAAATTGTCAGGAGTTATATTGATTAACGAGGCCAGTTACAAAATTATATAAGTGAAAGATTTCTTTAATTCTATGTTAAAGTAAAAATTAAAAACTCAATTCAGACAAAGTAGGGTAAACATACTTAACTTGAATTGAGTTTTTTTAATTAGAATAAGAATGAATTCGTGATACAAGTAAACTAGATTATAAATTAGTTAACGATTAATTGATCGTGAAATTCGGTTCATTGTGTGACGCATACCACGAATAGCGAGCGACATAGCATAGATATTTTCAGCAGGTGCTAAACCACCGTAACCAGCATCGCCAATATGTTGAATATCAACACCAGCAACTTTATTGCGAATCGCAATTTGTTTAATGGTTTCTTTATCTGCACTTTCTTGGCTAGTTCCAATTGCAGACATGGTTAAAGCGCCTTTAGATTTAGCGTATTTAACAGCTTCAATCAATTCGCTATCGGTGAATCCAGGAACAGTTCCAACTGCAGGTAGCAAAATAATATCTGCTCCAGCTTCAATAAATTCGTGAATCGCTTCTGTCGATGCTACAGGCTCAGCAACTCCCGCGCCATGCATTTTCCCAGCAATAACCAAACCAGAGAAGTGTTTTTTAGCTAGTATCACAGCTTTGGCAATTTGACGATTTGTTACACCGGTACCAGGGTTTCCTGTTAGGCAAATAAAATCAAAGCCCAGTTCATCAGCGCGTTTTAAAGTTGCTTCTGAACAAATTCGGCCTTCAGAAATGATTAACAAATCTTCGGCCATATCAGCTTCTAGATCAACAGGTTCTAAATTTACGCCAACGGGTCTACCAACTAATTTTTTGACTTCTGCAACGGGATTCCGCGTGTTTTTACTGGTATCTTGCATTGCAGCAACAATCTCGTTGAAATTAGAAAAGCCTGGTAGTCCTAAAATAATCGGATTTAAGCAATCAAATGCATTTAGCAAAATTAAATCGGCTCCATAAGCGCTAGCCACTTCAGCGTTGGTAATATCCCCTGCAACTGGCGGTGCCATTACAACGTTTTCGGAACAAATTGTACGTCCTTCAGAAGCTAGAATCGCTTGCTTTAATTCAGATGAACTCATTTTAGCAACATCACTTGCACTACTACTTAGTAATCGTTTGACCATTTAAATCACCCATTTCTATTTTATTAACGCATCTCTATAGAAAGCGTTTGTTTTTCTTTTTGATGAAGATTTCGGAAAAATTTGTAAAAACAATCTAGTTATAGCGTAGCATTTTAAAAAATAACTGTAAACCCTTTCTTTCTATTTAGACTATTTTATTTATAAAAACGGCCTCTAGAAAAGGAACGATACTTGTACCACAATCAACAATTGAAAAAAATTCGTTTTTATAGTGGAAATTTAGGGTTTTAGCTCCAAATCTTTGGGTTAAGGTAACTTTTTCTATTTCAGCAATTGGCAACTCTCGCTGGATTTTTTTGATTTTAGAGTGTGTATTTTTGATTTCCAATTTATCATGATTGAGTGTTAAGGTTACAAAATAATAATCTAGACCAATCTTATCTGTAATCTCGATAATTGTATTCATTTCCATCATCCTCTCTTGTTTTTACTAGTGTAACTTGTGAAACGCGTATCAGGTCAAGAGTTTCTGTTTACTTGTTTTTGTGCTTAAAAGGTTGCTAAATAAGGTTTTATTGGGTATATTGAAGAAAGAAAATAAAAGGGGACTCCTATAAATATGAAAACTAAAATAAAAAAAGGGCTAGTAAATGTCCCAAAGCGAAAAAAATTATCTTTGCAGTCCACTATTATTGTGGTTGTAACGGCGGCAACATTAGTGTCCTTAGTGGTTTCAGCTGTTTTAATTCGAAATTATGTTATTGCTAAGGAATTTGAAAATACAAAAGAAAAGATTGCCAATATAGCTAATTTAGCAGCGGAAAGTAGTATTGTTAAAGATGGCTTGCTAGGTTTGGTCGAGCAAGATGAGGTCCAAAATTATGCACAAATGGTTGTTGATACGACAAATGTAGATTTTGTTGTAGTGTTAGACACGAATATGATTCGTTTATCCCATCCCGATGAAACAGTGATTGGTGAAACATTCTCAAATGTTAAAGATGCTAAAAAAGCGCTCTCTGGTAAAAGTCATTATTCCGAGCAAATAGGTGTTCTAGGCGATGGCTATCGTTATTTTACTCCGGTATTTAATAGTAGTGGAGAGGTGATTGGTGTTGTTTGTGTGGGATTAACGATGGATACCATTAATCGTGATGTCAGTGATGCACAGTGGAAGATTTTAGTAGGATTAGGTTTGGGTCTAATTGTTGGTGTTATTGGAGCTATTTTCTTAGCACAAAAAATTAAATCAATTTTATTTGGTTTAGAGCCTAGTGAAATTGCTACTCGATTAAGTGAAAAAGAAATTATTGAGAATGAAGTCAGTGAAGGTATTTTAGCAATTTCTAGCAATCAAGAAATTGTTTTGGTGAATCGTGAAGCGATTAAAATGTTTGCTCAATCTGATATTCAACAAGAAATTAAATTAGGTGTCCATTTAGACGAAGTTTTATATTCAGTTTTGTTTGAGCAAGTTTTTGAAACAAAAGAAAAACTGAAAGACCAAGCCTTATATTTGAGTGGGATAGAAGTTATTGCTAGTGTAGCCCCGATTTTTATCGAGGGAGATTTTGCGGGTGCAGTAGCGACTTTTAGGGATCAATCTGAAATGCAAAATTTAATTCATGAGTTGAGTGGAACGGAACAATACATTGATTCAATGCGGGCTCAGACCCATGAATTTATGAATAAAATGCATGTCATTTTAGGGTTGATAGAGTTAGAAAAATATTCGGAAGTAACAAGCTTTATTAGACAGTTGAATAATGATTATCAAGAAGAAGTTGGTTATATTACGGAGAAAATAAAAGTTCCGGCGATTGCAGGTTTCTTGTTAGGCAAAATTAATGAAGCGAAAGAACAAGGGGTTGAAATCATTTTAGAGGAGCAGTCCTTTTTACCAGAATTAAAAACAGGAGAGAGCATCCACTTGTTATTGCAAATTATGGGTAATTTATTAGATAATGCAAAAGAGGCAGTTGCTCATACTCTTGATAAGCGCGTAACTTTGTTAGTCAGTTATGATCTTGAGGGTCAGATTTTGATCATCAAAGTTACAGATTCTGGTCAGGGAATAGCTGCAGATATTCAGGCGAAAATGTTTGAGCGAGGCTTCTCAACTAAAGGAGAGCATCGTGGTTATGGATTGAATTTGATTCAAACGATTGTCACGAATCATCAAGGTTTTATTGAGGTTAAAAGTCAACAAAACCAAGGGACAACCTTTTATATTGAACTCCCATATGAAATGGAGGAAGCAACATGACAAACGTTTTAATTATTGAAGATGACCCAATGGTTGCCATGCTGAATCAACAGTTTATAGAAAAAATTGCGGATGTTCATATTGTTGGAAATGTACGGAATATACCAGATGCACGTGAATTACTTGCTGAAGAATCAGTCGATTTGCTACTACTGGATGTCTATTTACCAGGTATGACAGGGATCGAATTTTTGGCAGAGCTACATGATAAAAAAATAAACGTTGCTGTTATTCTAATTACTGCGGCGAATGATGTTTCGACAGTCAAGGAAGCTATTTATTATGGTGTGGTAGATTACTTAATCAAGCCATTTACCTTTGAGCGTTTTAAACTAGCTTTTGAGAAATTTGAAAAATTAACTGATGTAATGCAAGAGTTACAGTCAACTGATCAGAGCCAACTGGATAAATACTTTAATAGCGGAACGATACCAACAGCTCCTGTTAGTTCGGGAAAAGTCGAGGATTTACCTAAGGGTTTGTCTAAGTTAACTTTAAAGAAGGTTTATCGTCAGATTCAGAAAATAAAAGGTAGTTTTTCAACGGAGCAATTAGCCGGAGAGATTGGTTTGTCACGCATTTCAACTAAGAAGTATTTATTATTTCTGGTAGATATTCAGATTTTGCATGAGGAAATGGAATATTTAGAAATTGGACGACCTTTGACACTGTATTCGTTAAGAGACACCCATCAAAATGAGATTGAAAAGTATTTGAAAAATTAATAGGGCTAATGGAGGTCAGATTGTGGGATTGGATTATCAGGAAATTGAAAAAATAATTAATAATGAAACGAATGCAGGTGGATTTGCAGAATTAATTAAAAATTTTAAAGAAATTGGAGTCTCTCATTATGAGTACAGGGTCGCTGCGGGCATGTATCGCTACTATGATGAAGATAGTTCAATTGACATTCAATTTAACGGTATTCCCAAACCAGTAGTACCCATTGAATCTGCTGAAAAAATCAAGCAGGCTGTCAAGCGTGCACAAGCTGGTGAAATCACTTTTGAACAGTTTACTGAATTAGCTGGAGAAGCTGGTATTGCATACTGGGCAACAGATATTTCTAAAATGGTTGTCAATTATTATGGAATTCAGGGTAGTCTGTTATTATCAGAACCAATTTCAGAAGTTTAATAAGCAGAAAAAAAGTGCTCTACACATGATGGTAGGAGCACTTTTTTTCTGTTTATTTAATTTAAGCTAAGACTGGTAATTCAACAGCATTAGCAGTTTTTCCGGTAGTTAGAATTTCATTGAAATTCTCGAAGCTGGTTTCGACCATATTCGCTAAGGCTTCATCCGTATTTGAACCAATATGAGGTGTTACTAAAACTCTTGGGTATAGATCAACTAATTTTTGGACAGTTGGATCTGGTAATGCTTGCCAAGGTGAAAATTTCTTGAAGAATAAATCTTTTTCGTTTGCAAAAACATCTGTCCCAAAGGCACCAATTTGATTGGTTTCTAAAGCTTCAAGGATGGCTTCGTTGTCTTGTAATTCACCACGAGCAGTATTGATTAAAATAGCGTCTTCTTTCATTTTAGATAAGAATTCTGCATTAATCATTTTGTCATTTTTTCCAGGGAAGTAAGGAACATGGATACTAACAATGTCACTTTCTGCTAAAAGAGCATCTAAGCTTTTAAATTCAAGTACTTCTTTGGCTGCGTCAGATTCGAAAACGTCATAGCCAATAACTTTAGCGCCTAAGCCTTTAAATAATTTAGCTTCAGTTAAACCAATTTTACCTGTTCCAATTACTCCAACGGTACAGTTACGGATTTCACGACTGAACATTTGGCTATCAACGATGAAATTTTTAAAAGAAGTTCTGTTTGTTGTGTAAGCAGTATTGCGTAACAACATCATTGCTAGTGTTAAAGAAAGCTCTGCAATTGCATTTGGTGAGTATGAAGGAACGCGAGCAACTTCCATTTTGTATTCAGCAGCAGCTTCTAAGTCAATATGATTAAAGCCGACAGTTCTTGTGAAGACATATTTTATGCCATATTCGGCCATTTTACTTAAATTTTGACGGTCCGCAATACAATTTCCTCTTAATAAAACAGCATCATGATGTTGAGCCGTTTGAATATTTTGGTGAGTTAGTAATTCTTCTACTAAAGTTAATTCATAGTTGTATTTATTTAGTGATTGAAAGAAAGGTACTTCATTTGGTCGAACTCCGTAACAAGCGATTTTAAACATAATTGTTTCCTCCTAAGATTTAATAGATAGAGTGAGTATGAATTTTTAGAATAATCCTGTTTTGCTAATGACTTCTAGAATGATAATCCAGACAGGAGTCATGATGACGGCCATAACAGTTGATAAGAGTGAGGCGTTGGAAGCCAGTAAAGCATCTTTATCAAAACTAATGGCATAAGCTGCAGCAACGGTTGCGGTTGGTGTAGCCATCATAATTACGATGGTAGCAAGTGCTACAAAGCTAACTGGTAAAATGTTTGTAACTGTTAGAATAGCTAGGAAAACAATGTTGATAGCTGGAACTAAGATAACTTTAACAACACTGTAGTACCAAGAAGTTTTGTCTGAAGCAGCTTTTTTGAAACTGATTTCGCCTAAAGTTGAACCGATAGATAACCAAGCAAGTGGTGAAGCAAGTCCAGCAAGGTAAGTCATTGGTTTGAATAACCAGAGAGCTGTTTGATCGATACGTAAGAAAGCTACTTGATGAGCCGCAGCACCATCAATTCCAGCAACAGTAACTTGTGGCATTGAACCTTGGAAAATCCAAATGAATAATCCTGCAAAGGTTGCGATAACGATAGGGTTTAAAAACATTGTTTTGATATTTTTAAGTTCCATTTTTAAACCACTCATTTTGATGTAACCATATGAGTAAAGGAAGATACGGTATCCAATGTTAAAGATAGAGCTGAACATAACTCCGACAGGTCCATAGATAGCACTAACAATTGGTGTTCCGAAGAATGTTGTTGATCCAAAAATAGTTAAGACACGTAATGTATCTTGCTTGTCTCCTTTATAACTAAGGAAGAAAGGTTTTGAAATGAAGATCAAAATGATGTAAATAGCGATTCCCCAAATTAAAACGTTCATCCCTTGTTTCAATGTGTCAGGATCAATATCTTGCATAAACGCGTTGAAAGCTAAGGCTGGTAATGCAACTGTTAAGACTACTTTTGATAATATTTTTCCAACTTCAGCTGAAAAGATTCCTTTTTTTCGGCAAAAGAAGCCAAGCATAATAATGAAAACCGTTGATGTAATTGCACTAATAATTGTCATATCTGTTACGGTCGTTTGAATAATTTCTAAGATGTCCATGAGTGTTCCTCCAGTAATGTGTTTTTAATCACAAATAATAAGTAGCTTTTTTATATATTTGATACGGCCATATCTTGTTTACATACCTATCATAATGCTTATTTGTGAAAAAGTTAACAATATGTAATTAAACTAAACTTATGTAACTAATGTAAGTGAAAATATTCACTAACAAAGTCTTGTTTTATTTGTGTACTTGTTAAAGGAGAGTGAAACATGAGTCGGATACACAAAAAAACATTTATATTTTTCAGAAGGTACAAGAATAAGTTTGTGAATTTAAATTCATTTTATTTAGTGTAGCCCACTCAGCTAGAATTTTAGATTGAAGGAGGCCAACTGAGTATGATATACTAAAATTGAAAAAGGAACCATGCGTCAACATGATCCCTTTTAAAGTAGAACCGTTCAAAAGACGGTAGCTAGTAAATAAATTGATGAATAACTATCTATTCACTCTCTTAAGTGTATATAGTAGATGGTTATTTTTTGTTTTTATGATCGTAAATTTTTAAAGCGAACATCAGGGCTTCAAAAACAGACATGTTTAATCCTTTCTAGGAGTAAAACTATCATTTAACATAGATATACACCCCTTTTTACTGAGATTTAGCCAACCATCTATTGCGCTTCCCGCATCTAAATTATAGTATAATAAATTTATAGATATTGGTTAAACGACGATAGTTCTTCTGTTGTTAGAATCATTTTAAAGAGTTACAACAAAGCTGTAAAAAAATGATTGTATTTGTAAATATTCTTAGATTGATAAGTATAATTTTATTAAGGCTAGCTCTTGTGGGCCGGCTTCTCGAGAAAAAGCTAAAGATTCGAGATGGCAAAAAACACCATATCAATTTTCCCTATTTTCTTACCGGAGCTAACCGTCTCAACGAGCTTTTTATTAAGGAGGAACTTAAATGATTCGTTTGGCAACAGTAATAGACATACCAGCAATTTTAGCAATATATAATCAAGCTATTTTAAAAACAACTGCAACTTATGATGAAGAAATTCATACGATTGAGGAACAGTTAGCCTGGTTTAATGAAAAGCGACAAAAGGAGATTCCGCTGATTGTTTTTGAAGAAGATGGAATTGTTGCAGGATATGGGACTTATGGTCCGTTTAGAGAGAAAAGTGCTTTTCGTTATACAATTGAACATTCTATCTATGTTGGCGAAGCACATCAAGGTAAGGGCATCGGTGAAAAACTGTTAATCGAACTCATTAAATTAGCTAAAGTAGCTGATTATTGGGTGATGATTGGTGGAATCGATCATGGGAATCCTGGTAGTATTCATTTGCATAAAAAATTAGGTTTTACTTATTGTGGTACGTTGAAAGCAGTCGGCTATAAGTTCAATCAATTTTTGGATTTAGATTACTATCAATTGGATTTACGTGCGGATGCTTAAAGAGTAATGAGTTTATAATCAAAATTGTGTATCTTAAGCAAAACTGCTAAAATATAAGTGAACGTTTTTTAACGAAGAAAGCTTGAAATTCAAAGGAGATTTAACTAAATGATACAAAATGATATTCTAAAGGTTCTTTATTCAAAGGAAGAACTAGCTCAAAGAACGACTGAACTTGGTAAAGAATTAACTGAGGATTATCGCAATAAAAAACCTTTATTGGTTGGCATTTTAAAAGGAGCTATCTTTTTTACGACGGATTTAGCTAAAGCAATGGATATTAATGTAGAAATTGACTTTATGGATGTGTCGAGTTATGGCAATTCAACTATTTCATCAGGAGAAGTCAAAATTATTAAAGATTTAAGTGCAAGTGCAGCCGATCGTGATATTATTATTGTTGAAGATATCATTGATAGTGGTCGAACTTTAGAGTACCTAGTGAGTTTATTTAAGCGACGTGGAGCCAATACGGTTAAACTTGTTACGTTGTTAGATAAACCAGAAGGACGAGTTGTCGACATCAAAGCTGATTATGTAGGTTTTTTAGTTCCCAATGAATTTGTTGTTGGGTACGGAATTGATTTTGCGGAACGCTACCGTAATTTACCTTATGTAGCTGTTTTAAAACCAGAAATGTATCAATAGTACGAAGTCATATTTCAATAACATAAAGGCATCTCTACTATAAGAGATGCCTTTTTTAACCATTTTTTTATAAGAATAAAATAAATTAAGTAGGTAATGATTGACCAAAATAAATCATTCTGCTATGTTTCAAGTAGAGTGTGAAGGAGGAGTTTTATGAAAATCGTTATTGTCGGTGGTTCTTTTGCTGGAGTGACAGCAGCTGTAACAGCGCGAAAAAAATTCCCAAAAGCAGAAATTGTGTTACTTGAAAAGAAAAATACTATTGGATTCATCCCTAGTGCGCTCCATTTGATTTTAAATGGCGAGATTGAAAGTCTTCAACAGGCCTACTTTATTTCTGAGGCAGAAATCGAGGAACATAATATTCACTTGATTCTAGCTGCAGAAGTTAAAAAAATGGATATAGAAAATCAAATAATTAGTTATGAGAACCAAAATATACTTAAAAATATAGCCTATGATAAATTGATTTTAGCAACAGGCTCTACTCAAAATTCTTATCGAATTAAAGGAATTGATTCCGAAAGAATTTTGAAATATAAATCAATAGAAAAAGCCCAAGAAGCACTAGCTTTAGTTAACGAAAATCAGACATTTACAATTGTTGGTGGTGGACAAGTCGGTGTTGAAATGGCAGATTGCCTAGTCAGACAAAATAAGAAAGTTCAGTTAATTGAAAGTATGAGCGGAATTTTAGTGAAATATTTTGATCAAGAAATGTTAGCTCCCTTACTGCTGGAAATGAAAAATAAAGGGGTTATTTCTTACTTTAATGAAACCGTCCAAGAGATTAAAGAAATAGAAAATCGTGTTATATTGACTACGAATAATCAGGAAATAGAAAGCGAGTGTGCGGTTTTTGCACTAAGTGTGAAACCTAATCTTCCTTATTTAGATCCAACAATCCGATGTCATGAAGATGGCAGCATTTTTGTGGATGAGTATTTGAAAACTTCGGTGGAAAATATTTTTGCTATTGGGGATTGCATCCAAATTCCTTCAAGTTTATCAAGTGAAACTTTTTATGTATCGTTGACGAATAATGCTGTGCGAGCGGGGGTTGTGGTAGTTGATAATTTAGTAGAGCCTCAAACTGTTTTTATTGGCAGTGCTCGAACAATTGGGACTAAAGTTTTTGATTATTTTATAGCTAGTACTGGAATGACCGAGGCGGAAAGTATTTTCTTTGATGAAGAAATTTCAACAACATATGTGACTCAATCAAGTTCTCTATTTAATCAAGAGCCCATCAAAGGGAAATTACTTTATAATAAAGCGACTCGAAAAATATTAGGTGCACAATTCATTTCTAAATCAAATATTTTAGAAAAAATTAACACGCTATCCTTGGGAATTCAGATGGGGATTACTGTCGAAGAACTTGCTCAAAAAGATTATTATTTTCATCCGGCTTGGAGTCCGGTGTATGATGTAACGAATCAGCTAGGCTTAATGAAAGATTAGGTGAAAGTAGATGAGGATTGAGGATTTTTTAGAGAAAAAAGAAGGATTACAAATTGCTATTTTGAAAAAATTAGTTCTGGAGAATGGCAAGATTTCTTATGAGGATCTACGTAACTATTTAGGAATTTCGAAAGCATCATTAGAGAGTTATTTGGAAGAATTAGAGTCGTATTTGTCTGAATATCAAGGCGATTGTCGTGTGAAATCAGATGGTTCTAAAATTGAACTATTTGTGAGCAATCATTTTTCTATCGTGACGGTCTATACTGATTATGTAAAACGATCACTTAAATTCCAATTAATAGATTATGCTTTTAAACATCAAAAATTTACGGCTGTTAAAATTACCAATGATTTATCGATTAGTGAATCTTCTTTGTTTCGAAAAATAAAAGAGAGCAATGACCTACTTAAAGAATTCAATATTCAAATCAAGAATGGAAGCCTTCATGGAGAGGAATTGCAAATACGTTATTTTTATTTCCAGCTGTATTGGCTCGTGACACCTAATGAAAAATTTCAAGAAACGGTATTACCTGCCCAAATCCATAATTTAATCAATGGCTTTGAAAAAGAATTAGACATAAAAATTAGTGATTTTAGCCGAATTAGAGTTCATTTGTGGTTTGCAATTAGTAAAAAACGAGCGAATATATCTGAAAAAATCTATAAAAATAGTCAGAAAAAATTAAAGCTTTATGAAAATGATCGGCTTTATAAGCAAGTAAGACAGTTGATTTTACTTTACTTTAGTCGTTATTCTATTGAAGTGGGAGAAGAAGAGAGCATGCTCCATTTTATCTTTTTAACAACCCAATCAATTTTATCTGAGAAGGATTTTATTAATTATGATTTAATTCGGAGTCGTCGAACTCCGACGGCTTTAGTCGATACACTTTTGAGAGAGACGGTGCTCCACTACTATTTACCCGTTAAGCCTAGTCTCGCATTGGAAAGAAAAATTAGTTATTATCTCTCGCAAATTAATGGTACTTTGTATTTTTTTGAGGGAGCACTTGAAATTTATGACCGAGAAGATTTTTTGGCGCAAGAAAGTAAAGTTTGGAGAAAAAATTTAAAAAACCTGTCGGAAGAGTTATTAACGACAGCTTTGGCTAATTTCAATCAGAAAGCCACCAGTTTGAATACACTACAGGGATTGACGTTACTAGAATACTCCAGTGTGCTATCAATTGTGGATTTTAAGATCTCAAAAGAATTGCATATTGGCATTGATTTAAATTTAATGGAGATGCACACGGAGATTTTAACACAGATGCTAGAATTGAATTTAAAAAATGTAACGGGGATTACGGTAGAAGAATATAAAAAACAACGTAATTATGATTTAGTAATTACAAATAATTTAGCTTTTTCGGAGTATCCGAAAGGGACAGAAATTTATGTCACCTCGGACTTCTTTTCTAGTTATGATTTGAAGCAAATCAAGTCTCGAATTAATGAGTTGAAAATCTGAAAAAGTGAGAATGATTAAATAAATACTGTTAAATCAAGAATTTAACTCTTGATTCTAATAGTATTTTTTTAGTCCCAGTTGTATGTATAATAGGATTTCTAGCGAAAACTTTCAAAAAATGATTCTCTTTTAAAAAAAATTGGGAGTTTTGTTGGGGAAAAATTGATTATGATAGTCATGTAAAGAAAACGGTTTCAAATAATGGGAGGTAATTTAAAATGACAGAAGCTAAGTACATTATGTCGATTGACCAAGGGACTACAAGTTCGAGAGCGATTATATTTGATAAGCACGGTAAAAATGTGGGAAATTCCCAAAAAGAATTTACTCAATATTTTCCAAATGATGGTTGGGTAGAGCACAATGCCAATGAAATCTGGAATTCTGTACAGTCAGTAATTGCTGGAGCATTTATCGAGTCAGGTATTCGACCAGAACAAATTGCAGGTATCGGGATTACAAATCAACGTGAAACTACTGTCATTTGGGATAAAAAAACCGGCCTACCGATTCATAACGCTGTGGTTTGGCAATCTCGTCAATCTTCTCCGATTGCAGATCAACTAAAAGCAGATGGATATGCAGATTTCTTCCACAAAAAAACAGGATTAATTATAGATGCTTATTTTTCAGCTACGAAGATTCGCTGGATTTTGGACCATGTTGAAGGCGCACAAGAACGTGCTGAAAAAGGCGAATTACTTTTTGGAACAATAGATACATGGCTGGTTTGGAAACTAACAGATGGAGGATCACATGTAACAGATTACTCGAATGCTAGTAGAACCATGATGTTTAACATTCATGATTTAGAGTGGGATCAAGAGATACTAGACTTATTAAATATTCCAAAAGTCATGTTACCAAAAGCTTGTTCAAATTCTGAGATATACGGGTATACGAAAAACTTTCATTTTTATGGAAGTGAAGTTCCAATTTCAGGTATGGCAGGAGATCAACAAGCTGCATTATTTGGTCAAATGGCTTTTGAACCTGGAATGGTTAAAAATACGTATGGCACAGGTTCATTTATTGTTATGAATACTGGTGAAGTACCAACCCTTTCTAAAAATAATTTATTAACTACAATTGGGTATGGAATTAATGGAAAAGTGTATTACGCAATTGAAGGAAGTATATTTGTAACTGGTTCGGCAATTCAATGGTTGCGAGATGGATTGAAGATGATTCAAAGTGCAGCTGATACTGAGAAAATTGCAATGGAATCAACAAGTGCAGATGATATTTTCGTGGTACCTGCTTTCACTGGTTTAGGTGCTCCATATTGGGATTCTGCTGCTCGTGGAGCAATCTTTGGTATCACTCGTGGTACAACTCGAGAAGATTTTGTTAAAGCGACATTACAGTCGATTGCCTATCAAGCTAGAGATGTTATTTCTACGATGCAACATGATACAGGCATTGATATTCCACTATTAAAAGTGGATGGGGGTGCAGCGAATAATAATTATTTAATGCAATTCCAAGCAGATATTTTAGATACAGCTGTACAAAGAGCAAGCAATCTAGAAACAACAGCTTTAGGTGCAGCATTCTTAGCTGGTTTAGCCGTTGGTTTTTGGAAAGATTTAGATGAACTAAAAGAATTTTATGAAGAAGGCGAAATCTTTGAACCAACAATGCCAGCTGAAAAACGTGAAAATTTATATGAAGGTTGGCAACAAGCAGTCGCAGCTACTCAAATGTTTAAGCATACCTCAAAATAGACGTATGCTGATGAAAGGGTGAACTCATCATTATGGCTTTTTCTAATGAAACACGACAAAAGATAGTTAAAGATTTAAAAACGAAACAGTTAGATGTATTGATTATCGGAGGAGGAATCACTGGCGCGGGTGTCGCAGTCCAAGCCAGTGCATCCGGTATGCAGACAGGTTTAATTGAAATGCAAGATTTTGCGGAAGGAACTTCTTCTAGATCAACTAAGTTGGTGCATGGAGGCATTCGCTATTTGAAGAACTTTGATGTTGAAGTTGTTTCAGATACAGTGACGGAGCGGGCAGTTGTCCAAGGCATTGCACCACACATTCCTAAACCAGCACCGATGTTATTGCCTATCTATAATGAAGCAAGCTCAACCTTCAATATGTTTTCAGTCAAGATTGCCATGGATCTATATGATCAACTAGCTAACGTTACGGGTAGTAAATATGCGAACTATACCCTAACGGCAGATGAAGTTTTGGAAAGAGAACCTTATTTGAAAAAAGAAGGTTTACTCGGTGGTGGTGTCTATTTAGATTTTAAAAATAATGATGCTCGATTGGTTATTGAAAATATTAAGCAAGCTGCTGCAGATGGCGGTGCAATGCTTAGTCGAGTTAAAGCTATTGGATTTCTATATAATGAATCAGGTAATGTTAATGGGGTTAAAGCACAAGATTTATTAACGGATGAGATTTTTGATATACATGCTAACTTGGTGATTAATACCAGTGGTCCTTGGGTGGATAAAGTCCGTGAATTAGATCAATCGAAAAAAATCACTCCACAAATTCGACCAACAAAAGGGGTTCATTTAGTTATTGATAGCAGTAGATTAACTGTACCTCAACCAACTTATCTAGATACTGGAAAAAATGATGGTCGGATGTTCTTTGTTGTTCCAAGAGAAAATAAAACTTATTTTGGAACAACAGATACAGATTACCAAGGAGATTATGCACAACCAACTGTTGAGCAAGCGGATGTGGATTATTTACTGGAATGTATAAATTATCGTTATCCATCTGCAAAAATAACATTAGCTGATATTGAATCAAGCTGGGTTGGTTTGCGCCCGTTAATTTCAACAAATGGCGGATCGGATTATAATGGTGGGGACAATGGCAAGCTTTCAGATAACAGTTTTTCTCAAGTGATTGATGTAGTCACAAAATATCAAAATAAAGAAGTTGACCGTTTTGCTGTGGAAGATGTTTTAAATAACTTAGAAAGTAGCTTGGCAGAAAGTGCTACAACGCCTTCAACCGTTTCTCGTGGTAGTGATTTAACAAGGGAAGAAGATGGTTTGATTACACTTTCAGGTGGGAAAATTACAGATTATCGAAAAATGGCAGAAGGTGCGATGCAGCTCATTCAAAAAACATTAGAAGCAGAATTCCACAAAGTATTTACACTGATTGATTCTAAAACCTATCAAATTTCAGGAGGAAAAATGGATCCTGGGAAGGTTGAAGAGACGTTAGAGACTTTAGCTAAAGAAGGAATAGAAAAAGGTTTATCGAAAGAAGAGGCAATTTATTTAGCTGACTTGTATGGCAGCAATGTAACGGCATTATTTGCAAATATCGATAAATTGAAAGCCTTTCCAGGTATGGGCTTAGGTGAAAGCTTGAGTCTGGACTATGCTCTCAACGAAGAAATGACCTTGACACCAGCTGATTTCTTAGTGCGTCGGACGAATCATATGCTCTTTATGCGTGATAGTTTGGATGAAATTAAACAACCAGTTGTTGATGTAATGGCAGAAAGACTAAATTGGTCTGAAGAAGAAAAATCAAACTATATCAATGAATTGGCTCAAGTCATCAATGAATCAGATTTAATTGAATTGAAAAAAGGCTAGTTCTTATGAGCCAACTCTTCGAGAAAAAGATAAAAATTCGAGAGGACAAAAAGCGTCCTATCAATTTTTCCTATTTTCTTGCCAGAGCTAACCGGCTCAACAAACTTTTTATCAAGGCTAGTTCTTGTGAGCCAGTCCTTCGGAAAAAAGATAAATTCCCAAAAAAGTAAAGAGCCACTTTTCTTGGAATTTTCTATTTTTCTGCCAGGCCTAACCGGTTCAACAAACTTTTTATATAAGGAGCGATAGAGATGAGTGGAGATACATTACAGATTTTTAGTGAGTTTTTAGGTACGTTGATCTTGGTTTTATTAGGTGATGGTGTTTGCGCGGCGGTTAACTTGAAGAAAAGTAAAGCGGAAGCTTCAGGTTGGATTGTTATTGCATTAGGTTGGGGTGCGGCAGTTACGATTGCTGTTTATGTTGCAGGTTTTATGGGACCAGCTCATTTAAATCCAGCTGTTACAATTGCGATGGCGATTGCTGGTAACTTTAGTTGGAGTTTGGTCGTACCGTTTATTCTAGCTCAGGTAGCTGGTGGGGTTATAGGCGCTACGTTAGTTTGGTTAACGTACTTGGATCATTGGCAAGCGACAGAAGATAAAGGTGCTATTTTAGGAACTTTTGCAACGGGTCCAGCGATTAGAAATTATCCTGCAAATGTTCTTACAGAAATGATCGGCACAATTGTCCTGGTTTTAGGCTTGTTGTCATTCTCTCAACATACATTTGCCGATGGAATGAATCCTTTAGTAGTCGGTGTCTTAATTATTTCCATTGGTTTATCTTTAGGTGGCGCAACAGGGTATGCTATCAATCCTGCTCGTGACTTAGGACCAAGAATTGCACATCAAATTCTACCAATTGCTAATAAAGGCGATTCTGATTGGAGCTATTCATGGGTACCCGTTGTTGGCCCAGTGTTAGGTGCGATCATAGCAGCAGGAATCTTTTTAGTTATTATGTAAAAATGATTGATAAATAAAAAAGCGAGCCTAGAACTAAGTAGATAAATGTATCTACTTGATATCCTAGGCTCTTTTTTATTTTTTAAAAGACTTCTGACCATTCATCGCGTTTAGCTAAAAATTCAGTTGCTAATTGCTGAGCACCTTCGAGAGTATGACTAGCAGCCCAACCGCATTGAACCTCATTACTTGCAGGAACTTCAGTTGCTACTAAAACATCTTTCATAGTCGCTTCTAAAACAGATAAGATATCATCATAGTTATCATGATTAATCACTGTTAAATAAAAACCAGTTTGGCAACCCATTGGACTCCAATCCACTACATAATCTGCATGGTTACGAATCAGTTCAGCTGTTAAATGCTCTAAAGAATGGAGACTTTTCATTTCCATATGCTCTTTATTCGGTTGTTTAAAACGAACATCATATTTTAAAATGACATCGCCATTTTCACCATCTTTACGACCAGCTAAGCGAACATAAGGTGCTTTTACTTTCGTGTGATCTAAATTAAAACTTTCAACGTTCATTTTTTCCACGTTTCGAACCTCCAATAATTAAATTTTAGTTGCTTCAACGATCCAGACATAATCATTCATTTGGATAAAGTTTGCTGTGAATCCAGCAGTACGAAAAGCCTCTTCCATGGTCGGAATTAGCGGGTAATATTCACGAACTAAATCAGCGGCTAAATCAGCATAATTTTTTTCAAGAGCATATTGAACTTTTTCGTCTAAAGCTTTTTTCGTCTGGAACATGGTATCTGCAAATACAAGTTTACCATTTTTTGGCAAGAGTGTGGCATAATCTTTTAAAGCCTCGGCCTTTTCAACATCTGTTAAATGATGAAAGACATATGAGCTGACAATCGTATCGATCGGCATGGCTGGACGAGGATAGGTTTCAAGATCCCCATCGTAAACAACAATTTCTGCTGGCAGTTTAGCTTTGGCTAATTGGCGCATCTCAGGAGAGGGTTCAATTGGAAAAACCGACTTACCAGCTGCTAGCAAACGCAAAGTTAAGTTAGCTGTCCCAATACCAAATTCTAAAACAGAAGAGCCACTTTTAGTGACAATAGTATCTAAAATAAGTGAATAGTCTTTGAAAACAGGTTGATAGGCGGGGTCTTGCCCTTCGACAAATGTATCGTAGTCATTCGCCCATTCTGAAAACACATCTAAAAATTCTCTACCCATAGTCTTGACCTACTTACTAGCAAGCAAAAGAGCTTGCTCTAAATCAGCAATTAGATCTTCACTATCTTCTAAACCAACAGATAAACGAATCAGTTCGTCTTTAATTCCAGCTTTTAGACGAAGATCGGCTGGGATAGAAGCATGGGTCATTAAAGCTGGAATCTCAGCTAAACTTTCAACAGCACCTAGGCTTTCGGCAAGAGTGAAAAGTTGGAGACTTTCAACAAAGGTCTCAGCTGAAAGTCCAGGATTTAATTCAAAGGAAACAATTCCGCTGTACCCAGTCATTTGTTTCTTGGCAATTTCATACCCTTTATGAGTAGGCAAACCATGATAATAAACCCTTGCTACACTAGGATGTTTTTCTAAGAGTTGCGCAACTAATAAGGCATTTGCAGCTAATTCTTCCATCCGAATACCAAGTGTTTTAATACCACGTTGGAGCAACCAGCTATCTTGAGGTCCTAGGACACCGCCAATTGCATTTTGCAAGAAACCAATCTCATCTGCTATAGCCTCATTATTTGTTGTCACTAATCCAGCCACAACATCGCTATGACCACCTAAATATTTTGTTCCACTGTGAACGACGATATCGGCACCTAGAACTAAAGGTTGTTGGAAGTACGGAGTAGCAAAAGTATTGTCTACAATTGTTAATAGGTTATTTTCTTTAGCTAGACGGGCAATCAAGGCGATATCTGAAATCTTTAATAGCGGATTACTAGGTGATTCCAAATAAACGGCTTTTGTAGTAGGTTTAATAGCAGCAATAATTTCTTCTGGATTGCTGGTATCAACAATTGTGAATGTTAGGCCTTGTTTTTTCATAACGGAATTTAATAAGCGGTATGTTCCACCATAAACATCATCACCTAAAATCACATGGTCTCCTTGTCCAAATAAAGAAAACACTGTATGAATGGCAGCTAATCCAGAGCCAAAAGCAAAGCCGCGTGTTCCTTCCTCTAAGTCAGCAATTAGTTCCTCCAAAGCAAAACGGGTTGGATTGCCTGAGCGAGAATACTCATAGCCTTTATGCTTACCTACCTTTTCTTGTGCGTAGGTTGAGACTTGGTAAATTGGAACACTTAACGCTCCTGTATGACTGTCACGGCTAATTCCACCGTGGATTAACTTGGTTTTCATTTTCATGAGAAACCCTCCTATCGATATATTTTTTGACTCATATAACGCTCGCTGCTATCTGGAAAAATGGTCACAATGTGACTTCCGGCAGGCAATAAAGCCGCCTCTTTCAGACAGGCTGCGAACGCAGCTCCACTGGAGCTACCGATAAAAAGCCCTGTACGTTTGGCAAGTTCTTTTACATAATAAAAAGCATCATCATCAGAGATGGTATAAATTTCATCAAATAGAGTTGTATCAAGAAATTTTGGTATAAATTCCATTCCAATCCCCTCCGTATCATGTCCATGAGCAGGTCCACCATTTAAAATAGAGCCCTCAGGTTCCACAATACACGTTCGGATTGTGGGTTGTTGTTCTTTCAAATAACGAGCTGTTCCAGCAAATGTTCCACCACTACCTGCCCCAGCCACAAATGAAGTGAAGGGTTCTGGGTGATCTTGCAGCAACTCTGGCCCCAATGTTTCATAATAAGTTAAGGGGTTATTTGGATTTTCAAATTGCATTGGCACAAAACTGTTGGGTATTGTCTGAGCTAATTCCCGAGCTTTTTCAATCGCACCAGTAATCCCAGCTTCAGTGGGTGTGTGAACTAGTGTCGCACCTAAAGCCTGCATTAAAACTTGTTTTTCTAAACTAAATTTTTCAGGAACAACAAAAATGACTTTTAGGCCATATTGTTGAGCCGCTAGAGCTAAACCAATCCCAGTATTGCCAGCAGTTGGTTCAATGATAGTTGAATCTCCATTGATAGCTCCTTCTGCAAAGGCCGTTTCTAGTAATTTTACTCCGAGTCGATCTTTAACGCTACCACCTGGATTGCACAATTCAAGCTTGGCAAAAATTTTTGTTCCCTGAGGAAAAGTAAAGCCTTGGATTTCAAGCAATGGTGTTTGTCCAATTAGTTCGTGGATAGTGTGAAAAAGCATTCGGTCTCGCTCCTTTAAATTAAAATAGTCACTATTCTGTGAAAATAGTTAAAATGATTATAGTTTACTTTCTTTAAATAAGCAATGGTTAATTTGTTATTTTTAGATAATGGTATAGGTAACTTGTTTTATTTTAGGTAAATACAGCTCCGATTGATAGATGTCTTGTTTATGTTATTTATAAATAAACAATATTGTTTTAAAGCATCGTATTTTTTAAATTTATGCTATGATAGATAGACAAAATAGTGAATAAAAGGAGAATGTAAAATGGTGCTAGATAATTGGAAAGTTTATATGGCAAAAATTGATGGTTTTTCAACATTGGTGCGCATAAATATGACTGCAAAAGAGCAAGGATGGGCAAATGAATTTCCTTTGTGTGTTGTATTAACGTTGCAAGTTTTAGCTAAAGAGGAGAATGGGTTTCCAACAGAAGCTGAGTTAGCACGTCTAGAAACAATTGAACAAGCAATTTTACCAGTAATTGACAAGCATGGTAAATTAGCCGTAAGTTTACTTAGCCAAGAAGGCACACAAGACTTAATTATGTTTACAGATAAACCAACTGAATTATCTTCTGCAGTGGATAAAAAATTAATTTCTTTAGATATTCCAGAAGCAGAATTTCAGTTAGGGTCACCAGATGGCGATGATCAATGGGCTTGGTATGATTTTGTTTATCCTAAAGACTAAATTTTAGGAGGAATTGATAGATATTTTGATAACAGGGCTTCCGCCATTTAGATTATATCTAGTGTTAACTATTTAGAGAGTGTACTAATTATAAGTTTTTTGCTTAATTAGTTCTAGACAATACAAAAAGCGAAAAGAATACTAGTTTCTTTTCGCTTTTTACATACATTAGGTTCGATTTTATTCTTTAATGGCTTCAATTTCCTTTGTTAAGAAGTAGGAAATGGCTGTTCGAATCACTACAATAGAAGCAAGCACTATCAAATCTTGGAAAGATGGGTTTAAAATAGATTCAATAATATCAGCGGCTATCAAGATTTCAAGTCCAAATAGAATATAAGACCCAAGGTGATTTTTGATAATATTGTTATTTCGAATGATATCTTGGCGTGATTTATGGCTAAATTCAGACTTAATCAGATCTTTTGAAGCTAGTAAAACACCCCAAACAATAATTAAAATAGAGGCAGCATCAAGCGCGAAAATTAGAATTTCTAATAGATGTTTATATGACATTTTTTCACATCCTGTCTAAGTAAAATAGTAGTTATCTTCATTCTACTATGGAACTACTTGAAAGTACAAAGTTTACGTAAAGTTGAGACTGAATTTCCAAATTTGGGCTAGACAGATGAGTGTACTCGTTTATACTAAAAGTATCAGATTGGCAAGGGAGATGATGAAAAATGGAGATTACTGAATTTCAAGACTGGGTTCGTGACTATTATTTAGCTAGAGGGTGGAGTGATTTAAATATATTTATTCGGATAGGTTTTTTATCTGAAGAGACTGGTGAAGTAGCCAGAGCCATTCGTGCGATTGAAATTGGTCGAGATCGTCCAGATGAAGCTGACCAAAATGATGTTGAACTGAAAGAAAATTTGAAAGAAGAGTTAGGCGATGTGTTAGGAAATTTATTAGTTATAGCGAATAAATATGAGATATCTTTAGAAGATATTTTAATTTCACATAAAGAAAAATTAAGTAAACGTTTTGCTGATGAATAAAGAGACTATCTGTATTCAGTAAATTAATGATTGAGCTAAACACCACATCTCATGCTATAGAAGCAAGATGTGGTTTCTGTTTTTTTTAGTGATGGTAAGGTATGAAATTTTCAGAATAATAAGCCAAACAAATGGAATATTTTTATGATAAAAATGGAATTGCTTCACATGAAACATTTTTCAAAGTGCTAAAAAACCAATGAAATCAGTTGTTTTCAACAGATAAAATAATTTTTCCGGCTTGTTTTTTTGTTTCAATCGCTTGATGAGCTTTAGAGGCTCCAACTGCAGTTAAAGGAAATTCAAGAGCTGTTTCCATAATAATTTCTTTGCGTTGGTAAAGGTCACTCAAATACGTTAATGCTTTTCCAGTGGTCATGTCTTTCGTTCTTTGGATGCTGACAATAGTAACATTTTTATCTGGTTGAGCCCCGGGAACTGCAGTTAATGAAAGGTAGTAGCCGCCATCTTTTACTAAATCTAAACCAGAAGGGGCACCTTTCCCACCAAAAGAAGCATCTAATACAATATCTGCCCTATTTGCTAACGAACTAGTACTGTGTTCTTCATTATAAGCCACGAACTCATCTGCACCTAAACTCAGTACATACTCTTTATTTCGGCTATTGCCGATGCCGATGACATACAAGCCATTATCTTTAGCAATTTGGACAGCGACACCTCCTACAGCACCAGAGGCACCTTGAATGATAATAGTTGCCCCTTTTTTTACTGGAGCAAATCCCATAATTGCCCAATAAGCTGTTACGCTAACAGAAGCAAATCCTGCCGCAATTGACAGGCTCATTTTTTCTGGTTTTTTCATGATTCTCTTATGGGAAATAGCAATATACTGACTGTATCCTCCAATCGACGGATTAGCAATAACGATATCTCCAATTGAAAAATCAGTGACGTCATTACCAACAGCGATAATTTCTCCCACGACATCTGTACCGGGGATGATAGGAAACGCTAAAGGTCTAAATTTAGCCATTTCTCCACTTCTGAGAAGGGCATCATAGGGATTCACGCCAGCTTTTAGAGTTTTAATTAGAACTTGATTTTCTTTGTACGTAGGCAATTCTTTCGTCGTGATTTCTTCAAAAACTTCTGGACCACCGAAATGTGTAAAACCAATTGATTTCATATAAATTTCCTCCTTGTCTAAGATTGTATCGGAAAAGTACCTATTTTATGACCTCATCATAGCAAAAGTAAGAGAAAAAAACGAATAAAAGCAATTCGAGCTATTTTAAATAGAAAAAGGACAAATTAGAAGGAACTTTTAGTGAACCATGCTATACTACTTTTAGTTAAAATAACGTGTTAATTGGTTTAAAGTTTATGACGTTTTATTAAGAAATCTAAAAATAGATTGATTTTTCCTCTCCCAAAGCATAAAATAAAGCCATAAATCAGAATTAAGCAGGATAACTGCTTAATGAGTTTCATGTGACTAAGTAAATTAGGCATGATAAGAGCGTTCCCTATGGTGAGTGGAAAATCATTCAAAATAGTGAATCCTTTTGTCATGTTTTTTTAGGGTCAAAAATTTGAGGGGAGTTTTTAGAATGGGTTTATTTTTTAATAAGAAGAAAAAAGAAGAAGCAGTGGCAAGTCTTTATGAGGAATTAGTAGCAGTTGCGGATGGTAAAGTTTTACCAATTTCAGAAGTACCAGATCCTGTGTTTGCAGAAAAAATGATGGGCGAAGGTTTTGCCATCGATCCGACTTCAGATGTGATTGTTTCACCAATTAGTGGGACATTAGTTCAAGTAGCAGATACGTTACACGCATACGGGATTCAATCGGATTCAGGTGTTGAGGTTTTAGTCCATGTAGGGTTGGATACAGTTAATTTACAAGGCAAAGGCTTTGAAGCTAAAGTTAAAATTGGTGATGCAGTGAAAAAAGGCGATCCATTAGTGAAAATTGATCGTGAGTATTTAATCGCTAATGCACCAAGCATTGTTATCCCAGTGATCGTTACAAATGGAAATATGGAAGCATACAACTATGATTTTAAGGGTAGTAGAAATGCTGTAGCTGGTGAAACAGTGGCAATGGTTGTTTCAAAAGCTTAATCAATTTGTCCCCCTTGAATGGTAAGGAGCAGATGAAAAATTGAAAATAAAAAAAGTATTTAATCAGAATGCTGTTCTCGTTGTCGATGGAACTACTGAAAAAGTAGCCATCGGCAAAGGGATTGGTTTTAATAAGAAGAAAAATGATTTGGTATTTGATTATGATATTGAGCAACTATTTATTATGGAAAATGAGCAAGAAAATTTTCAACAGTTATTGTCACAAATTGATGAGTCGTATTTCTTTGCTTCAGAGCGCATTATTGAGCATGCAGAACACGCGTTGAAGGAAAAATTAAATGAACATATTCATATCGCTTTAGCGGATCATATTGCCTTTGCGATGGACCGTTTAAAAAATGGTATTGTTGTACGTAATAAACTCAGAAAAGAAATTGAAGTTTTATATGCTGAAGAATTTTTAATTGCTGAATGGGCCATTGAATATCTATCGACTCAGTTTGGTAGTGTTTTTACATTGGATGAAGCAGCTTATATTGCAATCCATATTCATAGCGCTCGAACAGGAGAGTATGGCAATTCAAAAAGTATTCGTGAGATCACAATGGTCTCTGAAATGGCACGAGTAGTTGGTGAAGAACTAGTTTTGGATTTTAACCAAGCTGACTTGAGTTTGTCTTATTCACGTTTAGTCACTCATTTGCGCTTTGTGCTGGAACGTTTTTATACGAAAAAATACCACACAATGGATTTAGAAGTTTTGGCCATTATAAAAAAGAATTACCATGCTAGTTATCAAATTGCTCTAAAAGTAGCAGAAATGATGAAACAAGATTTCAATGTAGTCCTACCAGATGATGAGTTAGGCTATATCACGATTCATATCGAGCGTCTAAGCGGATTAAAAAATATATGACTAAAAGCCGTGCAACTTGTGCGGTTTTTTTATTTAGATTATAACCTGGGAAATACTTTTTCCATCTATTAGGATTTCTTTTTAAACAGAGTTGAGAAAATGAGTTCTTTTGAATCTTTATATTTTTGTGACCGATGATAAACTGAAATTGCCAAGAGATTAGGGATAATTAGACACATGAGAGCTAAACATAAAAAGGCACTAAATGGGGCTAAAGACCAAGAATAAATGAACTGTTTCGTTAGGAAGATTAAGAGTCCACTGACTAGTATAACGGATCCATATCCAAAAAACTCTTGGTAAAAGACTCGAGCACTTTTTTTGAAAATTCCGCGATATACAATTATCGGCAAAACAATTAGATCCTTGATTAGATAACAAATTGTTGTTGCTAAAAAAATCCCAATTAAACCCAAATACTGATTAAGTAGTAAAGAGAAGGCAATCTTTAACAATGCATAGAAGATGTGAAGATACTTATCAGGTTTGAATAGTCCAGCAGCTCCTCGAATTGAGCCGTTAATTGTCGTTAAACTAGCAATTGTGAAATTTAAAACCAAAATGAAAACAATTGAGTTATCAAAGAGGAATTTATCGCCTAACCAGAGTTGCATAAAGGGGTTAAACAGAGCCAATAATGTAACGGCTGAAAAATTAACAATCATAAAGTTGATAAAGTTTGCCATCCGATACGTTTCAAAAAGCCGTTTCAGTTTTCCTTCAGCAAGCAACAGACCAAAACTGGCACTAATTCCAGTCGAAAACTGCGTAACTAAATTGAGTAAAGTTGAACTAATGAGCGTGTAGTTTGAGAAAATACTGACCGTTCCTAAGTTATAAAAAGCATTAATCAAAATACTATCCAAACCAGTCATGATAAAGGTTCCGATTCGATGGAAAGCTAAAGATTTAGTATTATCAATAATAGTTTCTTTTAAGGCCGGTTCTAAGCGACTATTTTTGAGCGTTTTTAAATAGGCATACTTTTTTTGGATAAAGAGTGATAATACATAATTCTCAATTAAGCGTAAAAAGATATCAACGACTAAAAATAAAATGAAGTTTTGTGTTTTCATAATAATGAAAATTTGCAAGAGAGCTCTGATAATGGAGTAAATAATATCTGCGAGTGTGGCATAATAACCATCTTGATTGGCAGTCAGTAATAACCGTTTGTATGTAAATAAATAAGTAGTCATAGTACTCAAAATAAAAAGACTAAAAACGGCGATAATGTAAGAGTTGCTAAAGCCAGAGTCAGAACCAATTAATGTCGGCATAAAACTAGCTAAAATAATGCCTAAAAAACCAATAATGGCGATAATCCAATAATAGATTTTTTTGTAGACGCTTAACAGCCGATTAATCAAGTCATGATTTTTTTCGGCTAGTGGTTTGTAGAGACTAAACAATAAACTATTTCCGAGTCCTAGTTCAACTAAACTAAGCATGGCTACAATATTGGTGAAATAGTTATTTAACCCGTTTGCATCGTTGCCTAAATAATCAATAAAGACTTTTCTCGTCACAAATCCGAGTAATACAATGATAATTTGTGCCAGAATGCCTACTGTAATATTTATAGCTGATTTTTGTGATTTCATTTATTCTACGCTCCTAAAAAGTTTATTGTTTAGCGTACCAAAAAGACTTAAAGAAAGCATTAAATTATTAGAAGCTTATGCGATTCTTTAGAAGTGTTTAGTGCATTGGGCTTGTAACGAGCCACCAATATAAAGAGCTATGTTAAAAGTTTTGCACTTATGCCACTCGTTAGGTATAATGGAGGTTAGCATGGAGTTAGTATATCCATCAAAAGGAAGAAATGTTTTATTGAATCCAAGGAGGGTTACAATATGAAAAAAATATTAGTCGTAGACGATGAAAAACCAATCTCAGACATTGTGAAATTTAACTTAACTAAAGAAGGTTACGAAGTAAGTACAGCATATGATGGCGAAGAAGCCTTAAAAATGGTTCCAGAAGTAGAACCGGATTTAATTATATTAGATTTAATGTTACCGAAAATTGATGGCTTAGAAGTTTGCCGCGAGGTTCGTAAAAATTATGACATGCCGATTATTATGGTGACTGCTAAAGATTCTGAAATCGATAAGGTTTTAGGCTTAGAATTAGGAGCTGATGATTATGTCACGAAACCTTTTTCAAATCGTGAATTAGTAGCCCGTGTAAAAGCTAATTTAAGACGTCATGGAAATGCTGCAACACCAGTTGTTGAAGAAGATGACAATAATGAAATTGAAGTTGGAGCTTTGACAGTCCATCCAGATGCTTATATTGTCTCAAAACGAGGCGAAAAGATTGAATTAACGCATCGTGAATTTGAATTGCTACATTATTTGGCGAGACACTTAGGTCAAGTTATGACCCGTGAGCATTTGCTACAAACAGTTTGGGGTTATGATTATTTTGGAGATGTTAGAACAGTTGATGTAACCGTTCGTCGTTTAAGAGAAAAAATAGAAGACAACCCAAGTCATCCTGGTTGGTTAGTGACTAGACGTGGTGTTGGGTATTATTTGAGAAATCCTGAACAGGAGTAAGCTTTTATGAATAAGCGAATCAAAATTTTTCAATCCATTCATTTCAAGATTGTGATTGTATTTGTGTTCTTGTTAATAGTTGTTTTAGAAATTATTGGGGCTTATTTTGTTGGGCAGTTAGAGACAAAAATGGTCAATGTTTTTAAAGATGATATTTCAGAGCGTGTTAATTTTCTAGGAACAAATCTGCAGCCTATCTTAAAAAATCCTGATTCTAAAACGTATCATGAGGATATCAATCGTTTAGTTAGTGATTTCTCTCGTAGAAATATCTCGAAAACCGAGATTATTGATGTTGATCATTATATAGTTGGGACAAATTCAAATCCAAACACAATTGGACGTATTTCTAAAGACAATGACGTGAAGCAAGCCTTAGTCATTGGTAAACAAAGCGAAAGACCATACCCTGACGAAAACAACGATCGGGTATGGAAAGTCGTTATGCCCATTATTTCAGATGATAACAAAATTTTAGGGGTAATCAGTGTTGAAAGTAATATTGAATCGGTCTATAAACAAATCAGCAGTATTACTGAAATCTTTTTTAAAGCATCTATGATTGCTGCAGGAGTTACAGTAGTTTTAGCCCTATTTATTTCCCGGGCAATAACGAAGCCAATCTCGGAAATGAAAAAGCAAGCAACACAGATGGCTGAAGGGGATTATTCTGGACAAGTAAAGATTTATGGACAAGATGAACTTGGACAGCTTTCTTTAGCGATTAATGATTTATCAACAAAAGTCGAAGAGGCTCAAGAATCAACGGAAGCTGAACGGCGCCGTTTGGATAGTGTCTTGGAGCATATGGCGGATGGAGTTATTGCGACAGATCGGCGAGGTAAAGTTGTGATTATTAACGAGACGGCTTTAGAGTTGTTGAATTTAACGCAAGATAAGGCGGTCGGCTATTCGATTCTAGAAATCCTTAAAATACAAGAACATTTCACGTTACGCCATCTTTTAGAGACACAAGAAGAATTGATTTTAGATTTTTCTACAGAAGATAATGAAGTGACTTTGCGTGGTGAGTTTTCTTTAATTCAAAGAGAAACTGGCTTTATTAGTGGTTTAGTTTGCGTATTACACGATATCACTGAACAAGAAAAAATCGAGCGAGAACGTCGTGACTTTGTTTCGAATGTATCTCATGAGTTAAGAACGCCTTTAACGAGTATGAGAAGCTACTTAGAGGCGCTGAATGACGGGGCTTGGAAAGATCCAGATATTGCCCCACGCTTTTTAGCTGTCACTCAAGAAGAAACAGACCGTATGATTCGTATGATTACAGATTTATTAAATCTGTCTCGAATGGATGCTGGAAAAGATACGTTTGAATTAGAATATGTCAATATCAACGAATTATTCAGCCATGTGTTGAATCGATTTGATATGATGCTACAATCTGCTGATAAACCAGTGAAGCCATTTGTTATTAAGCGTGATTTTACTAAGCGTGATCTGTGGGTTGAAGTGGATGCAGATAAAATGATTCAAGTACTAGATAATATTATGAATAATGCAATTAAGTATTCGCCTTCTGGTGGTACAATTACTTGTCGTTTAATGGAAACCCACAATAATATCGTTATCAGTATCGCTGATGAAGGACTTGGTGTACCTAAAAAAGACATTCCGCATGTTTTTGATCGATTCTTTCGAGTTGATAAAGCTCGTGCACGCTCAATGGGAGGTACTGGTTTAGGCTTGGCTATTTCTAAGGAAGTTGTGCAAAAGCATGGCGGCAAGATCTGGCTAGAGAGTATCGAGAACAAAGGCTCAACCTTCTTTATTTCATTGCCTTATGTTCCTTATGAGGAGGACGAGTGGATATGAAAATAAGATATTTTGTTCGAATTGCCTTGGTTTTTCTAGTCGCACTAAGTCTAGTTTTAACGTGGGCGATATGGACAATGCCAAATAAAATAGAGAATAGTAGTGACTCTAACAGTAAGAAAACAGGTATTAATTCTACACTGCAAGAAAATGAAATTTTTTCGGCGAACCGTGTTGTTTTCCATACGGATAATAATCCAAAATTGGCTTCAAATCCTGATTTAATGGCTCGTTTAGATAAGGAATTTTATGAGTGGAAGTTTTCTAACATTAAAGATGCCAAAACATATAATGATGAAGATTATACAAGTAAGCTAGGCGAGGGAAACTCGTTAGAATTTATTTATCCAACAGCAAGACCTTTTAGTACATTAACCAAATCTTTTTCAAAATTAGCTAGTAATTATCGGAATCAAACCTTTCAAAGAATCGTGATTCCTTTAAATGAATCAGGTGAAATTCACTTTTTTGACGACAACTCAAGAACCGTTTATAGTGCTGAAATTGAAGGTTTCAATAAATCAACGCTATCAGATGTATTAACAAGCAATGAAAAATATTTTGTTGACGTTTCTATACAAAAACTAGCAACGCGATTTGTTTATCTACCAAAAGAGGAAGTCGAGTTGTCGAGTCCTTCCTATATTGCTGAACTTAAACCTAGCTTAGAGATTAGAAATCGTTTGTTTGAAGATTTATCTGAAATTACGAACTCTACTACTGCTGATAAACGTTTTGAACAGTATTATGATAATGTTAGTAAAGTAACCGTTGATAAAGAAACCAATATTTTGACGTATAACCGGAGTAGCACCAGCGTTAAATTGGATTTACAAGATGTATTAAAATATAGCATCAGTGAATTAAAAGATTTTGAAGTTTGGCCTGGGAAAATTCGTTTCTTCCAATATAATAATACGAAACAACAAGTTGTTTATCGTCGATATATTGAAGGTTTTCCTGTATTTGGTCGCGGTGGAATGGAAAATGATTTTGGCGGCACTTATCTAACGATTGCTAAAGATGGTGTATTATCAAGAATGCAAATGTCATTGGTCATTGCTCAAACACCAGTATTTGATGAAATGGCAGAAAAACGACTATTAAATGGATCTGAATTGATTGCACATTTAGATTCAATTGGGTATCCAATTAATACGATTGACAACATTGAACTTGGTTACTGTTGGACAAAAAATCTAGAATCCGATGGTTTAGAGTCGGAAGAATCTGGCGCTAATACAATTGTAGATTTTGAACCAAGTTGGTATATTTTTACAAATGGTATTTGGTACAATATTGACGAACTATCAGATAACCAAGATGGGGAGGCAAAGTGAAATGGATTTTAAAAGAATTGAGCTAATCTTCCTACTAACTTTCCTCTCGCTAAATATTTTTCTCTTATATTCTTATTTTGGTAAAGCTACAACATTAACTTATGAATCTGCTGAGACGTCGACAGTTGTTCCTTTTGATGAAATGAAAAAAGACGGAATTAAATTTGATGCGAAGCAGTTTTCAGATGAGAAATTGCTAGTGCCATATGTAAAGGCAAAAAATGATAATTTATTGAAACAAAAAGTGGATCAATTGCCAAAAGATACAACAATCTCAATGGAAGACAAGCATACAATTTATCGACCGCTAACGGAACCATTAGAATTATTTCCTGTTGGGGAAAAGTTTAACAGCAAAGATATAAAAAAATATGCTGAGAAAATTGATGCTTTTATTGCTAAGGAACATATATTTTTTGGTGAAAGTTATAATTTCTTTAAATATTCAGCTACCCAAAATGCGATTATCTATACGCAAAAAGCAGAAGGTTTTCGAATATTAGATGGTACCGGACGAATTACCTTTCATATGGATGGTGGGAAAATTATTTCCTACATTCAAACATATGCTGGGAAAATAGAAGTGACTGGAAAAAGTCGCCCATTAATTTCAGAAAAAAATGCCATTGAATCTCTGTATCAAAACAATGAGATTCCAGCAGATAGTGTGATTAATGGACGCCCTAAACTAGGTTATTATCGGACTTTATGGTTACCTAAAGATAATTTAAGTATTTATGGACCGGTTTGGTATGTTTCACTTAAAATTGGAAATGAAGAAAAAATTAAACTAGTGAGTGGAGTAGATGGGACAATTATTAAACATACATCCTCTACAACAAATGATTCTGATTCTAGCTCAGATGGGGCCGCAACGGAAGAAGAGTTAGCACCACTAGAATAATCGGAATATGATTGGGGTTGGGAGCAGAGATGCTCTCAACCCTTTTATTTGTAGTTAGAAAGCTTAAATTCAAAGTAGTTGGGCTTTTATTCCACTAGGATTTGTTGTAAAATAAGTAGGATGATAGAGGAGGCACTACTATTTATGATTACTGAAGAAACAGATGCGTTAAAAGTTAGTATTCTTGCTAGCGGTAGTTCTGGGAACGTGACGTATATTGAATCAGGCAAAAAGAAACTGTTAGTAGACAGTGGTTTAAGTGGGAAAAAAGTAACGGAATTATTAAAACAAATTAACCGTGATATTGCGGATATAGATGGTATCTTAGTCACTCACGAGCATCGCGATCACATCCATGGTGTGGGAGTCTTAGCTCGTAAATATAAAATGGATGTCTATGCCAATGAAAAAACATGGCAAGCGATGTCGCCAATTATAGGCGAAGTCAAAACGGAGCAAAAGCATATTTTTGAAATGGGCACAACTTTATCTATTGGAGATATCGATATTGAAAGCTTTGGCGTTTCTCATGATGCTGTTGCTCCACAATTTTATTGCTTCCACAAAAATAATAAGCGCTTCGCAATGATTACAGATACAGGTTATGTAAATGATCGAATGCGCGGTGTTGTTGAAAATGCAAATGCGTACCTATTTGAAAGCAATCATGATTTAGAAATGTTACGCATGGGCGCATATCCTTGGTCGTTAAAACAAAGAATTCTTGGAGATAAAGGTCATTTATCTAATGAAGATGGCGCAATTGCTATGGCTGAAGTTCTAGGAGATGCGACGAAACGGATTTACCTTGGACATTTAAGCCGCGAAAATAATTTAAAAGAATTAGCTCATATGACAGCAGTCAGTGTTTTACGTGAAAAAGGAACAGGCGTCGAAGAACAATTTAAAATCTACGATACTGACCCAGATAAAGCTGCACCACTATTTATTGTCTAGTTTGGTGATATAAAATAGAGACCTAGGAATTTTTCCAGTCTCTATTTTTTTACTTCTGAGTATAAAAAAGTAGCTATTTGCTAAAAATAAATACGAGATACTGCATAATCATTCATTCATAGAATTCATAAAAATTTCAAAATAGTGATTTAATAAGGCTATTGCTAACATAAATAATTCAAATTATGTTAGACTAATAAAGAAAAGATAAGAATTTAGTCCTATTATTTTCATATAAAATTCAAATTTAAATTGTAAACTAAGAGTATAGAAAAATACTTAAACTAAATAACGAGGTGAATTGGAAAATGAGATACGATGAAAATGGAAATTTAATTTCAAGTGAAGAAAATCATGCTGTCGACCAAGAACTTTCTTCTGAAGATGTAATGGGAACTGGTATGACCAATGAAACTTTTGATGAATATACAAATGAAAACCAAGAACGCTTTCCAGAAGAAGAAATTTTGGCAGATAGAAAAGCTTTAGATGATGCAATCGCTGCAGATAAGAGGGAAGAAAAACCACAACCAACGGTAGCGCCAACACCAAGTGAGCCGATTGTTGAAAAAACAGTTGAGCCGCGTAGAAAAACACAAAAGCAGCCAGTTGAAGCAAGCGCTGGAAATGGTGGAAGCGGCGGCGTAAGACCACCCAAAAATGAAAAGAAAGACCCACAACCACCAACACCTAAAAAAGGCGGTTTTAAAAGTGGTCTAGTTGGTGGTTTAGTCGGTGGATTAGTTATGGTTGTTTTAGGCGGTGGTGCTTTGTATGGGTACACGCAATCCCAAGACACAAACGTTGGGTCAACGAACAACAATACAGCCAAAAATGTGCAAACATCAAATATTTCAGCAAATGTAACGACGGATACAACTGAAGCTGTAGCTAAAGTTGAAGATGCTGTAGTTTCTGTTGTGAATATGGCGAACTCTCAAGGAAACTTCTTGCAAGGTGGCGGAAATTCAAGCCAAAGTAGTGATAGCTCTGACCTACAAACCCAAAGTGAAGGTAGTGGGGTTATCTACAAAAAAGATGGCAAGACAGCTTACATCGTAACAAATAATCATGTTATTGATGGATCTGATGCTATTGAAGTTATTCTAAAAGATGGCACAAAAGTAGAAGCCAAACTAATTGGAGCAGATCAATGGACAGATTTAGCAGTACTTTCTATTCCTGCTGATAAAGTGAAAACAGTTGCTACATTTGGAAACTCTGATGATATTAAAGTTGGAGAACCAGCAATTGCGATTGGTTCACCACTAGGAACAAACTTTGCAACTTCTGTCACACAAGGAATTGTCTCAGCAAAAGATAGATCCGTAGCAATGGATATTGATGGCGATGGCGTTGAAGATTGGGATATGACAGCAATCCAAACAGATGCTGCAATTAACCCAGGAAATTCAGGTGGAGCCTTAATCAATTTAGCCGGTCAAGTTATCGGAATCAACTCCATGAAAATTTCACAAGATACTGTTGAAGGAATGGGTTTTGCGATTCCAAGTAACGATGTTGTGAAAATTATCAATGAATTACAACAAAATGGTAAAATTGTTCGTCCAGTGTTAGGTGTAGTCTTAAGAGACCTATCACAAATTTCTGAACAACAACAACAAAGTGTGCTTAAATTACCAGAAGATGTTACTGAAGGTGTTGTGATTACAAATGTACAAAAAGATTCCGCAGCAGCTAAAGGCGGTCTAGAACAATATGATACAATTACTGAGATTGATGGCCAAAAAATTACGGATAGTGTCTCACTTCGTAAAGTTATCTACAACTTAAAAGTTGGGGATACAGTCGAAGTTAAGTTCTATCGTGATGGAAAATTAGAAACAGCCAAAGTAACAATGGAAGCAGCAAATAGCATATAAACACAAAAGACTGTTGGGATTTTAATCCCAGCAGTCTTTTTTATCATGGTTCTTGTTGCTTAAGCAACTTAGAAACATGATACACATCCATCAAAGATGGACTGTGATCCTTAAAGGTAGGTTTACTATTATAAATGTTTACTTAGCCAGTCTAAAATATCAGAATAAACCAATAAATGATTCGTTTCCATCAAAATTTCATGGCGCATAGTCGGATAACTGCAGAACGTGACATCCACAAAATCCAACTCCTCAAGCTCGCGGAAAACTTTACGAATCCCCACTCCCATTTGTCCTACTGGATCGTCCTCACCCGAAATAATTAATAGAGGCAATTCCCGGGGAATCGGATTAGCCCACCCAGGTTTTGTAGCATCTTGCAACAACGTAAAGAGCGTTAAAAAACCATTATTTGTAAAAATAAAACCAGTTTGCGGATGATCCATATAACGTTGAACATTTTCTTGATTTTCACTGAGCCAAGCAAATTCGGCGACATCCTCAGGAAAGTAATTGTTAAAACTACCGAAAGCCAATTGATCAACCCACTTATTTTGCTTACGAGGTTGTAACTTATTTAAAACCTCTAGAATTGGTAAAATCAGTGCTGTTTCTAACTTAGGTCCACTAGTCCCCATGATAATTGCGCCATCTACTGAAGCTCCATATTTCTGCAAATAATTACGAACAATAAAAGAGCCCATACTGTGACCCATTAAAAAATAAGGCAATGTTGGATAATCTTGCTTTACTAATTGATACAAAGTATAGATGTCTTCAATCACATAATCTTTACTGTTTTTCTTAGAAAAATACCCAAAATCAGAGCTAGCAGCGACAGAGCGGCCATGACCTAAATGATCATTGCCAACAACTAAAAAGCCATGACCAGTTAAAAATTCAGCAAAATCAGTATAGCGATCAATAAATTCTGCCATTCCGTGACTGATTTGTAGGACTGCAATGGGCTCAATTTCTGGTTTCCAACAACTAGCAAAAATTTGATTGACCCCATTACTTGATGGGAACTGTAATTCTACTTTAATAATAAGAAAAACCTCCTTAATAATGATAAAATCTATGAGTAAAGTGTACCATAGTTAGTGTAGAAAAGATAAAAATAGTTAGGATTTAACTTTTCCACAGAGGCTGACTAGTACACAAAATCAATCTGTTTTTTACTAAGATGTGGATAATAATTAAAAAAAAAGATGAAGATTGGGGATAAGTACTGTAAAATGATAAATAGGTGGATTATTAGTGGGATAACTTATCCACAAAATGAGAAAGGTGTTGTGGATGAAACCAATATACGCGTGTTTAGAACATATAGAAGAAGCGCTTGATGACGCTGTTTACGGCGGTTTTGAGTTGCCTGTTATGGAACAGTTTAAAGCTGTGGATAACAAAATAATAAAATGCGATTACTGCGAATGTCAACCCATATATATGGTGGTGAACAAGTGTACGCCTACCAAATCATGATTTTAAATTGTGGACATGTGGATAACTTTTGTGGATAACTTGTGATTAACGGAGGAAAACTGTGAATATCAAAATTATAACTGTGGGAAAACTAAAAGAGAAGTATTTAAAAATGGGTATCGATGAGTACACAAAACGACTTGGAGCTTATTGCAAAATCGAACTTATTGAAGTGCCCGATGAGAAAGCGCCTGAAAAATTAAGTGAAGCAGAGATGCTGCAAGTGAAAGAAAAAGAAGGCGAGCGAATTTTAGCCAAAATTCCTGAAAATGCCTATGTTTTTGCCTTAGCAATTGAGGGAAAGCAACGAACATCTGAAGAATTCTCAAAAGAAATTGAACAATTGGGGATTCAAGGAAAAAGTAATTTGGTATTTGTTATTGGTGGATCATTAGGATTGAGTCAAGCAGTGATGAAACGCAGCAACACACCAATTTCCTTTGGCAAGATGACATTGCCCCATCAACTGATGCGTCTGGTATTGGTGGAGCAAGTTTATCGAGGTTTTCGGATTATGAAAGGCGAACCATATCACAAGTAGTGAGGTTTTTTAGTGGGGAATGCTTTTATATAGGGGTTAAGGAAGGAAATGGAAAGTACGTGATGTGCTTTCTATTGTTTAGAAATAAAGTTATTTTTGATAGTAATTAACTTTTAAAGTCTTGATGAAATTTAGATATAAAGAGGTATCGGCTGCTTGAACTCCTGAACTTAAAATTGATGTGCTTACTAGACTTAATTTTACTATTTCCCTTATTGTTTATCTATATCCTTCGTTTAATTAGTGTACAGAGACTTGAATGATATCTTCATAGAGACCATTTGCTAAAAATAGACTAAAAAAATTGACACAAAAAATATGCTTTTCTGTGTCAATTTTCCTTGATTAATTTAAAAGGGTATATTTTTTTAGTATGTTTAGAATGAACATCTTATTTTTAGGAGTTATCATTTTCAGATGAATTTTGTCTTATCTTTAAATTTTGCAACAGAACTATTTAATTTAAAGGTTCTGGTGCGTCAGGTAAAACAGGTCTAGGTGGTGCTGGAACATCACTTAATGTCCATGTTAGGGTCGTTTTGTATTGACCAGCATCTTTGGGTGTTTGTCCTGGAATAGATAGTCGTACAGCTGTACTAGGAGTCTGACCTCCTCCGTAATTATCACCAAAGCTCCTCAACCAAGTCATGCTCCCGGCTCCTTCTGAAGCAAGGAAAACATTAACGTTACCTCCTCCAGGAACTAAAGGACCATTTCTACTATATGGAACATTACTAGCATAATCTATATTTGATTGTGTTCCTGAAACATCCCCCCCTGATCCAAAATGAAGTTCTGCACCTGTTAATTCTGAATTCGTTAGTTCCTCATTTTCAAACTGTTCCTCTTGTCTGACAAAAAGAGACCACCCACTATTTGTTCCTCGTAAATCACTCACTTGTACATAAGGGGCAACACTTCGTCCATCTTTTAATGGAATTAATTTAGCATAATAAACTTCATCTTTTGTGCTAATTTTTTGTTTTCCAAAATCCCAAATAGAAGCATAATCTAAACTCAATGGCCCTGCAGTCCCTGGATTTGGAGGGGTTGGCTCAATAGGTTCCACAGGGTTATTCGCATCTGGATCAACCGGATATAAAGGAGGTGTTCCTCCTGTTCCAGGAATCATATCTAGTATCCCGTTACTTACATAAGGTGTGTCCGCTGCGTGAGCTACTAAACTTTCTACCCCTAAACTTAAAATAAACGCGCTCACTAGACTTATCTTTACTAATGTTTTCATTTTTTCCATCTCCTTTTTTAATTAGTTTACAGTAACCTGAAGGGTATCTTCATATAAACCATCTGCGGTGAATACTGTAATTGTAGCGACTCCTTTTTTTAAAGCAACCAATTCCCCACTATCTCTATTAAGAACCTTAACAATTGTGGGATCATCTGAACGGTAGCGTCTATACGTATTGCTTGCATTTGTAGGTGAAACAGTTGAAGTGAGAGACCACGTTGACCCCTCGATTCCTGTTAAATTAGATTGATTGAACTGAACCCCGGATACCGGAATGGGTGTGAGTGGTGTACCACCTAAATAAACAGGAAAGCCCGTAGCTGTCATCCAGTGTCCAGAACCGACTGAAATGCTCACATTTTTTTCTCTTGCGCCTCCGTCAGCTGACATAATTTCAAGGTAGTACATACCGGTTTTTATTCCAGTGACCAACCCTGTTTCAGAAACAGTTATTTTCCCTTCGTCTTTTGGTTGAATTTTGTATATGACTTCTTTATTAGAAACATTGTAGGGTGCTTCAACATATCCATTGATTTGAAGTGTACCTCCGACAGGGATATTGCCATAGTTACTTAATAAATAGCCTATTCTTTCTGCTTTAATAGGAGCAATCGTTAAAATTAAACTTTGAGTGGCATTTCCAGATAAAGATTGACTGCTAATAGTAACAGAACCTTCGGAAATGGCTGTAACCTTTCCTTCTTGATCGACTGTTGCAATAGACTCATCTGAAGTAGACCATCTCAGACTTTTATCCGTAGCTTCTTCGGGTAAAATAGTCGCATTTATTGAAGCTGTTTCTCCTATTTTTAAATCGATTTTATCTGTGGAAAGAGCGATTGAATCAATCTCGATATCAGGTAACTTCTCCATAATATCAAACAAGCGAACATCATAGGTATAAGAAGTTGCTGCACCTGTAATCCCTTCAATTTGAACAGAAAAAATATCTCCTACATCATACGTAAAAGGTTTAGCTTCTGTTCCTGGTTGGAACATGATATTTGTATGTCCTCCTGCTTTGTTGGGGCTGATTAAAAACGCTCCCTCTGAACTATTTTTGGAGAAAGACCACGTTTCTTTCGTCTCTTTATGGGTTATTTTTACGGTCGTCTCATCCGACACTTGGTAGCCACGCGTGTCTAGATGAGCTGACCAACGAAGGGATTCCTCAGGACGATCTTCATTTTTCATTAAATCAATGGGAAATACTCCCTCTGAAGGCCAAGTCGTTATAGTCTCTTTTGGGATAGTTTTATTTGTTGTATCATAAATATACATAGCATTGTAATAGTTTGCCTGCTTAGTAGACGTTGGATTTTCAGCAGGTGCATATCCAAATCCGATTTCTCCAATCTCATGACTTAACAGCCATGAACGATGACCTACTTGCTTATTTCCACTGCCGTAATCTGCTAAATAAGCTTCTGTATGGTCATTTAAACTACGTTCTTGATAAGATGAATGTAATAAACTTTTATTACTATAATTAACTGCTTTTTCCCAGAATTTTTTCTCCATGTATTCCGGTTTAGTAGAATTAATAAGTCCATGACTTTGATCTCGGGTAGCCGCCATTCCTACAGCCGCATACTGACTCCATTCTAAAGGGTCAGATGTAGTTACTACATCTGATAACCGAGCAATTTGGCGATAATAATTCAGATTTTTTGTTGCATTTTCTATCGTTTCTGAATTTAATACTCCCAGTTTATACCCTGAACTTCCAACAAGAGGTTGTTCCAAATATTTTGTTTGAGGCAATTGCTCACTTTGTAATGAGTTATATGTTTGTTGTAAAGCTATTATTTCTTTTTTTTCTCCTGCAGTATATAAATGTCCATTACTCTCTTTTACTTTTTTTACACCATTTTCTATACGTTGAGTATTCTCAAATGGTGGTAATACCCCTTCTTGATCCATTGCATTCACTGTCATTATATTGATACCACTTACTACAAAACAAGTAATCATTAATGTAATGGCTCTTTTTTTTAAGCTCATTTTTTTTCCTCCTCCATTTTAGTTATTTCAACTACTATCTTGATTATAATTTAAAAGTAACATTGGTATTATTTTTTTTTGTTTTTTAAAGACAAAAAAAAAATAATGTTGTATTTAGTAACATTGGACCAATTGATAATCCAATTATTTTAGAAAGTAGAGAAGATTTTGAGTGGCTAATGAAAAACAATAAATAAGGTTACTTTGATGAGGCGGTATTAACAGATTCTGCAATTGAACTTATGGAACAAAGAGAGGATAATGACTTTATTAATGAGTTGGTATGGGGTATATCCAAAGATGAATTACCTGAAGTTATACAACACCGTCTAAATCTGATGAAACAGATGAAATATCTTATTTTATTTCGGATGAATATGAACAAGTTGAATTTGTAATAGGGTACGGCGGAGTCCACCTTAATAGTCATCGCCTCATAAATTAATCAAAAAAAGCCACCTGATGGAGAGTCAGGTGGCAAAAAGGAGTTATCATGGCTGTAGATTTTATAAATCGTACAGACATGATACAAATCAGTTCAAAGAACTGACTTTGATCAATTGGTCCATTACACTTTGGAGGAGTTGTAATGAAAAAATGAAAATAAAAAGTTAGTTTGGTTGTTGTTTAGCTTTAGGTAAGAATGTCTGTCATCCTTACTACTCTTTTAGTATACTCATAAAATGTGAAGAAAGTATGTTAAAAAGAATAAAGAAGTTTGATGAATATAAGAAGTAAATAGATAAAAATACAATAAATATATCGAATTTAATACATAGTTACTTATCTACATATCACTATATAATGATTTTTTTGAATTTTAATTTATATATTTAATTGATTTTTATAGCCAGTTCAATGTATACTAATTTTATAGGAGATTTTTTTAGAAATAAATAGTTTTGGAGGGAGAAGTTTATGTTGAAAAAAGTGTTGTTAGTTATACTTGTATTAAGTGGAATGATATTCGGCGGTTTGAAAGCGCTTGCTGTTTCGGGGGGAGAAATTGTTCCCCCATCTGAAGAGGTTGATTTGGTTAAGAAACCAGAAATAGGGCCTAACTACTATGATCAAAGGGCAAGTCTAGCTAGCCCAGATAACCAAAATGATTTGACTCGGTCTCCAGCAACTTTATTGCCAAGAATTAAATCAGGTGCAATTGAAGGATGGAAGAAATATAAAATATTGCCTTCCATTTCTGCTGCTCAAGCAGCACTAGAGAGTACATGGGGAGAATCTGGACTAGCTATTCAAGGTAATAATTTATTTGGAATTAAAGGTTCTTATAATGGGCAATCAATTAAATTTCCAACACAAGAATATGTTAATGGAAAATGGATAACTATAATGGCTGATTTTAGAAAATATCCTAGTTGGAACGAAAGCATAGAAGACCACGGTAAATTTTTAACTGAGAATTCTAGATATGCTAACTTAGTTGGCATCACAGATTATAGAACTGTGGCCCAGTTGCTTCAGCAAGATGGGTATGCTACAGATCCACAGTATGCTAATAAATTAATTTCAATAATTCAGGGTAATAATTTACAAACATGGGATCAAGAAGCTTTGAATGTAACTCAAAAAGCAGTAGTAATCAGTCCCTTTAATGAAGGAGAAGCACTTGGTAAACTGGCAGAGTTTAGACAGAAAGCGCCAAACTATCAAGCCTTTTTACGCCGCTTACCAAATGAAACGCAATACGAACTAGTTATTCAACCTTTTAATGTAAAGGAAGTAGATAGTAAACTTGCAGAATTAAATAGTAAATTTCCAAATTGGAGTAAAAAAGTTGATGACTTAAGAAATGTATCACAACGCAAAGGTGTATTAATAACGCCTTTTAATGGAATGGAAGTAGCAGAGAGATACTTGGAAATCAAAGAAAAAACTGGATATAGTATGCAAATTACTGGAGAATCATCTGGTCAAGTCAATCAAACAAAAAAAGCAGTAGTTATTAGTCCTTTTAATGAGAAAGAAGCTTTAGAACGCTTGAAAGAATTTAGAGCAGCTTTTCCAAGTTACCAATCATTCTTAATGAAATTGCCAAATAAAACACACTATCAACTAGTTGTTCAACCATTTACCCCAGCCGAAGCTAATTTGAAATTAAATGAAATGAAAGCTAAGTTTCCTAACTGGTCAATGAAAGTGGATAATTTACAAGATGTGATTAATAGGAAGAATATTTTAATTGCGCCATTTAATGGAATGGAAGCGTGGGAACGTTATTTAGAGATTAAGGTGAAAACTGGATATTCTATGCAATTAGTAGATGTTTAAATACTAGTTTATCAGAATGAAAATTTTGAATTTATGAGTAAAGTACAAAAAGTAATGTATTTATAGGATGGAGAGATAATATAATGAAAAAGATTAGTATATATTTGTTAGCTTTACTTGTTATTTTTTGCGGTGGAACAGCAGCATCTGCAGAAAATTCTGAAGAATTTATTCAGCAAAAAATAGAAGAAATGCCTGTTTTTCCAGATGATGAACCAGTAATCGGTATTGACAATAATTTGATTACTTCATTTTCAATTACACAACAACAATCAATTGTAAATTTAGCGTTGAGCTTTAGAGGAGTTCCATATGTTTATGGTGGGAATACTCCTAGTGGTTTTGACTGTTCTGGTCTAGTACAGTATGTATATAAAAATGCTGTCGGAATTAGTTTGCCAAGAGTAACTACACAACAAGAAAATATGGGAAGTGAAGTAAGTTTAAACTCATTACAGATTGGCGATATCTTATTCTGGGGTTCAAAAGGTAATTCCTATCATAATGCTATTTATATTGGTAATAATCAATTTGTTCATGCCCCAACAACCGGAGATGTTGTTAAAGTAACGAATATGGCTTATTATTATCCTAGTTTTGCAAGAAGAATTGTAAATGGAAACCCGGTAGAAGCAACTCAAAAAGCAGTAGTAATCAGTCCCTTTAATGAAGGAGAAGCGCTTGGTAAACTAGCGGAGTTTAGACAGAAAGCGCCAAACTATCAAGCCTTTTTACGCCGCTTACCAAATGAAACGCAATACGAACTAGTTATTCAACCTTTTAATGTAAAGGAAGTAGATAGTAAACTTGCAGAATTAAATAGTAAATTTCCAAATTGGAGTAAAAAAGTTGATGACTTAAGAAATGTATCACAACGCAAAGGTGTATTAATAACGCCTTTTAATGGAATGGAAGTAGCAGAGAGATACTTGGAAATCAAAGAAAAAACTGGATATAGTATGCAAATTACTGGAGAATCATCTGGTCAAGTCAATCAAACAAAAAAAGCAGTAGTTATTAGTCCTTTTAATGAGAAAGAAGCTTTAGAACGCTTGAAAGAATTTAGAGCAGCTTTTCCAAGTTACCAATCATTCTTAATGCAATTGCCAAATAAAACACACTATCAACTAGTTGTTCAACCATTTACCCCAGCCGAAGCTAATTTGAAATTAAATGAAATGAAAGCTAAGTTTCCTAACTGGTCAATGAAAGTGGATAATTTACAAGATGTGATTAATAGGAAGAATATTCTAATTGCGCCATTTAATGGAATGGAAGCATGGGAACGTTATTTAGAGATTAAGGTGAAAACCGGATATTCTATGCACTTAGTAGATATTTAAACTATTAAAAAAAGCCACCTGATGGAGAGTCAGGTGACAAAAAGGAGTTGTAACGAAAAATAAAAAGTTAGTTTGCTTGTTGTTTAGCTGTAGGTAAGAATGTGCATCATCCTCACTACTCTTTTAGTATACTCACAAAATGTGAAGAAAGTATGTTAAAAAGGATAAAGAAGTTTGATGAATAGAAGAAGTAAATAGGGAAATAGCTCTTAAAGCGGCTCTATGTCAAATGATGTTTATGGGTCTTTTTCAAGAGAATAGAAGCCAGGTTTAATCAGGCAGTTTGAGGGAAATACTCAAGCTGCTTTTTGTGTTGTACGACAGGCCAATAAAATTCTTCTTTTAAAGCTAGAAAAGCTTCTGTAACCAAAAGCAATCCGATTCAATACTTTAATTTTAGTGATGGTTCCTTCAATTGGTCCGTTTAAATGGGGAGACTGAAAGGTATTGGCAATGTGGTTTTTGTGTTTTTTTAGGGTATTCACGCTTTTCTTCATTTCGTTAGAAATCTTTGGTGGAACAGTATTTAATACATTTTCAAAGGACGCATAATCCGCTGTTTTAAAGGCATAAAACAAGTCTTGGTAGTACAAGTAGGTTGCTTTTAATTCCTCATCTAGTGCTAGAAGATAGTCCACGACATCTGTCGTTGCCAGATAACTTTTAAACAGAGACTGACAGGAATAATGTTTAAAATCTAACGTATTAGAATTCTGTAAAATCAAGCGCTAGTAACGTTTCAACTTCGTATAATCTTTTTGGTCATAAGTAGCGAAGTGATTGAATTTCTTCATGATTCGAATCCGAATTTGATTTAACAAACGCGTCATTAATTGGACACTATGAAATCGGTCAATAATCATTTTGGCATCCATAAAAATAAAAATCATTTTCCCTTGAACTTTCTTAACTGATTTGAACTCGTCAAAACAAAGGTGTTTAGATAAGTGAAGTCGATTGATCTGTAAAGAAGTGTCTAGTTTTTTCAAGATACGATTCACGGTTGTTGGTGAGACAAAATGGCGTTAGGCTAGGTCGTTCACTGAGATTTTATCCCCTATTCTAAAGAAGAAAGCTTTGAAACAATACTAATCACAAATATATATTATCCTTATGAACCAATCCTGAGATCGTTTAGGATTGGTTCTTTTTAATCATACAAAAATAAATTTTCCGTATTTCAAAGAAACATATATAACTATCTTTGAAATACAAATACAGTAAATCTTTGATAAATTTTAGTAATAGAGATATAGTAGATAAGACTGAAGAATTTTTGATGTGGAGGAAATTACAATGATAAAGGCAATCAGAAAATTTAACATAAGGCTCCCTTTTTTTACGAGCATTCTTATAAAGAGTTTTCATCCTTTTGTTATACTTATGTTGACTCATCTTTTTATTAACCATCGATCAAAATCTTTTTTACTACCTCTTATATTTTATTATAGTATTAAATCTTCTGTACTGTTTATTTTTCGTTCAAATCCAGTACAGGTAACTAAACTATTCAAATATAGTGTGTTTATAGGGATAATAGGCTGTTTGATGGCTTTCATAAGTAACGAATCAATTTTTATTTACAGTATAGCAGGAATTCTTATGGGAATATGTAGTGGTATATTGATACCAAGTTATGCAACATTAAAAAGAACTAGTCTAACACAATCAATTAATTCCCCTTCTTTGAAATGGAAAATAGGAGGGATTTTATGCTCTATACTGTATTTAATTTCTTTAGCTAAATTGATTCAATTAAATTCAGCTATTGTATTTATTGTATTAGGTATTGCGTTAATTTGGTTGTATCAGCATCAATCAGAAAATTTAGTTTTTGATGTTAAAAATAAAAATGACTATCCTGAATATGCTATTTTTGAATCTTTGTTTTTATTCATTGTTATATTTGCCTCTGTTTTTGTGCTAAAAGAAGACAAAAAGGAAGGAATAACTAATCTATTACCAGGATTAATTTGTACCATTTTTATAATTATGATTTTTTATAGTATATATCGCTATAAAAAGCATCCTGAAAGAAGGATATCTTTCAAGTTATCGTCTGTTATAATTTACAAAGGAATGCTAACTAATTTTATTTTGGCTTTTTTAACATTTTACCAAGTTATCAAAAACGGTGAGAGTGAACTAATGGTAATCTATTATATTTATCTAGTGGGTATGTTAGTCAAAGGTGCTTTTATTTCGTTCTTAAAAAAAATCTTTTATGGTATTTCAGAACAACAGTTGATTATGACAGGTTTGTTAGTTAGTTTTATTTTCTTATTGTTTCAGCCTACTTTTTATGTGGGGATTTTATGTCTTTCATTATTTGTAAGCGAGCTGAATAGTGAGTTGGATCAATATGTATACAATCATGTAGATTTACCAAAAGATTTTAGATTAATTGCAAAAGCACGGTTAACCAATATTGGTAGTGTGATAAATCAACTAATCATGTTCACTACGTTATATATAGCGGCTCTATATACCAATACAACAGTACTAAATGTGTTGAAGGCATACCATAGTCAAAAAGAATCCCTTGATTTTTTATCAGTTTTAAATGTCACTAAAAATAGTATGTTGGTTGTTTTTGTTATTTATCTATATGGATTACAGAAGATATTGAGAAAGGTGACGACTATTAATAATGAATAGTTGGTGAAATATTTGTACGTGATATATTTTCGTATTTAAATACAAAAATAGATGAATGAAAAAAATTTATATATAATTCAAGAAGAAAATATCATGCGTCATGCGTCATGTGGATTTTTTATATAGTTCGTGTTGTTTAGGGATTTATCATAAGTAATATGGTTTTAAATTGGTAAATACTTTTATACAGGGGTTTATAAGCTGATAGAAGATTATAAAAATAAACATTCGACACTACTTTTGAAAGGAGATGAATAGCTATGGCAATATATAAGACTCATTTAGGCGTATATGGAGTTTGTATAAGAGAGAAAAAGCTCTTGTGCATAGATAAAAATAGTGGTCCTTATAAAAATAGATATGATTTACCAGGAGGCAGTCAAAAAGAATTTGAAAGTCTCATAGATATATTGAAAAGAGAAGTAGCGGAAGAAACTATTTTTTCTGTAACCCAATATTCTAACGTTAGATGTTATGATTCTTTTGTACAATGTGAAGATACAATCGTACATCATATTTTTGTGTTATATAATATTGATATAAAATTAGAAGAAAATAACCATTTAGAGTTAGCAGATGAGAAAAATGATTCATTAGGTAGTTCGTGGATAGAGATAAAAAGCTTGAATTTAGATAATTCATCTCCAATAATATTGAAGTTGTTAGAAGAAATTGAAAATAAATTCTCACAAACTTTGTTGGATGTTACTAGTTATAAAAACTGGAACGTAAGAGAGCACTAGTTTAAATATTTTTAAGAGGAACAATACAGACGTGTTATTTATTGATGGCATAATCTTGAAAAATAAAGAAATAAAAAAAACCACCTGATGGAGAGTCAGGTGGCAAAAAGGAGTTGTCATGGCTGTAGATTTTACAAATCGTACAGACATGAATTTGACCCGAAGGCCTCATTACACTTTGGAGGAGTTGTAATGAAAAAATGAAAATAAAAAGTTAGTTTGGTTATTGTTTAGCTTTAGGTAAGAATGCTTGTCATCCTTACTACTCTTTTAGTATACTCAGAAAATGTGAAGAAAGTATGCTGAAATGGGTAAAGAAGTTTGATGATTTTAAGAAGTAAATACGAAAAAGTTCTTAAAGCCGATATGGTTTTTAAGAGCTTTTTTTAGTCTGTTTTAATCAAGCATCAACGGGAAGCGGAAGGATTTTTGGAATTTTTCTTTTAGAATTAGAAGCATCAAATTTTGCCACATTTCTGGTCGGGAAATTTCAGCAATTAAAAATAGGATTTGACCTTGGTTCTCATTTTCAAAACAATCAGAAATAATAATTTTAGCCTCGTTAATATCATCCACAATAATAATATTTTCTTTGCCAAACATAGTATATAGTTTACTTTTTATAATGTTCTTTCCAGCGATGTGTTTTGAATACTGAATGTATATTTTTAAAAACATTGGATCAACATAATCAATGATGGAGGCAATTAAAAAATAATAGCCATTTAGATACTTTTCATCGACTTTAATATTGTGCTCAGTCGTTATTGAGTCAAAGAAATGGACAATGTTTTTTTCAATTAATTTAAATTGTTCAGACTTAGTTGAGAAACGTTTTAGGCTGACTGGATTCGTAAATAATACAGACAAGTCTATGCCAAAATAATGAATGTAGATATGGAAAATAAAAATATAGTAAAAAGTAACAGCACGGTCTTCAATTGAAATAAAAATATCCGGGAAAAAATGAGTGAAAATAGATTCTGTTATTTTAATAGAATGTGTGACGATTGGAGAGTCTGAGGAAAGAACTCGTTGATAAATAACGACTTTTTCTTCTTCGTTATCTAAATCAGCCATAGAAATTCTAGACAGTAAATTTATAAATAAGCGCTCATCTTCATGTGTTACATAGTTATGAGAATAAGTAGAGACATCATTGATATCTTTGAAAATAATTGCTATTTCTTTGATATCTTCTGATAACTCAAAAGGCGGATTCACTTTATCTAAATAAGATAATAAAAATAAAACTTCCAATTTTTTTGTCTTAGAGGGGATGTGAGAGGGATCTGTAAATGCGAGTTGAAATGTTTCGTTGAATTTTTTTAATGGAAAAAATTCTTCGAAAGGCCATGCGATACCTTGTGAAATTCCCCAGTAAAAAAAGTAATAAAATGTTTTTAAATGTTTTGGAGAACCAACAAAATTTGTTTTCTTTTTCGCTTCTGTGAAAATAATATCGATTTTAAAACCAGCTAAGAAACGTTTTATTTCGGGCATTTGTCTATATAAATGAGGAGTACTGATGTATAAATATTCAGATAATTGTGTCATTGAATCAAAGTACTTCGTTAAGAGTGAGTAAATAATATTAAATTGGATTGAATTTTTTAAATAAAACAGCTGTAAACTAACTATAAAATATTCGTTATTCATAAGAGAATTATTCATTATTGAATATGAATATTTATTTTTTTTGATTTCCATATCTTCAAAATCTTTTTCTAAATCATGGGCTAATTCTTCAACTGTCCTCAGTGTTGAGCGTTTAGAGATGTTAAGCAATTCTGAAAAGTAGTCAAGTGATAATTCTTTTGGTTGGTTGTATACAAGTTCTCGAAATAATGTTAGTTTAGCTAAATCTTTTTTCATAAGTAATGTGTCCACAATGAAATCTCCTTTTTATGGTTAGCAAGTGATATGTAGGTTTAGTTATCTAGATTTAATATTATATAGAAAATTAGATTATAGTCAAATGTGTCAGATAAAGTCATTTTAAATTCATTTCCAGAAAACGGCTACAATTAGCATTAAATCACGCGGTTATCATGAAATGTCCGATTCCATACTAAATTAAGATAACATGAGAAAATATAAATGTTCTACACTGAATAGTATAAGTAAGTAATTTTTACTCTTACTAAAAAAGCAATGGAGTGACAAATATGATCATTGATGACAATTGGACCGACGTTTTTATTTATAATGTAGAGTTTTAGGTTTTAGTTAAAAGAGGAACTCATGAATTCGAAAAAAGTATTTCGAAGAGCTTAGTTTTTAATAGCGAGTTAGGTGAAAGTAAAGTAGCGACTATCATCAAGGAAAAATTTAAAAATGTCGTGAAAGTAAGCTATGTTGATTATTTTGGAGAATCTTTAGAATTAAAAAATAAAAATTAATTGGAAAGGAGGTGAGCAGATGCCTGTGCAAAAGCAAGTTCTGCTTTTGTTTCCCCTAATATTGCTGTTTTTTTGTTTCCCAGTAGTGTCTTTAGCAAGTACAACAACAAGTCAGGCCGGGATAGTTTTTACTGAAAGTGATGAATCAGCAAAGAAAAAAGAATTAGATGAAAAAAAAATTCCCAGTACAGGGAGTGAGGAAGTTAAAAAAGATAGATATTTGCCTCAAACTGGTGAAAAGCATCAAACAAGTGTACTTATAGTGGGGAGTTTGTTGTTAGTTGGTTCAGTAGTAAAAATAAATAGAGTAAAACGGAGGTAGTAAAAAATGAATTCAAAAAAATTGCTCGTTACAGGGTTAATCAGTACAAGTTTTTTATTTAATATAGGAACTGTAGCTTTTGCAGCACCAGGAGATACGATCAAGGGGAGTGAAAATGGGAAAAGTGGAACTTCTCATGGATATATCAAGCTAACGCCGGGAGACAATACAGGAGGTCCAACCGTGCCAACCAAACCAACAGTACCACCAGGGGGAACGGACAATACAGGCTCTTTGACAGTTGATAACGTAGCACCATTATTATTTGATACACATAAATTAGAGGGTAAAGAACAAATTTACACATCAGTAGTAACAGATTCTAACGTGCAAGTAACAGACAATCGTGGAGAAGAAGCAGGGTGGAATCTACAAGTTTCACAAACAGCATTTACGGACAGTACGGATGCAACGAAAATATTGAAGGGTGCAAAATTGATATTACCAGTGGGAGTAATTGAAACGGCTGGTACGAACGTTTCTCTTTCACCAATAGTATCAGAAGTGGAATTAAATGAAAAACCAACTGTTTTAATGCATGCTCTTGCGGGTTCTGGAGCAGGAACTTGGACGAGTGTATTTGATAAAGATGAAATCAAGTTAATTGTACCAGCAGGAAATAAAAATGGAGAGTACCTCTCTACAGTAACTTGGTCGTTGCTGGATGCACCAAAATAAAAAGTCAGAGAAAAGGAGTAATAAAAATGAAAATGAAAAATAAATTAATAGGTCTATCACTAAATACAGGGATTTTAGTCAGCGTTGTATTACTAGGAACCACCCAAGTAAATGCTGCAGAAGTCAGTAAAGGTTCCTCAACAGCAAATTTTGAACTGCAAGCCGGGGACTCAACAACAGTTCCAGAGATTATTGATCCAGGAATTGAACCAGGATTAGATAATAAAGGACCGTTAAGTTTAGATGCTGTTTCAAGTTTTAATTTTCCAACGAAAAAATTAGGTGCTGAATCAAAATTGCCTCTTGAAGCGTCACCTGTTTTAGGCACTAAGTTAGGTCTTCAAGTGACAGATGAGCGTGGGGAAGATTTAGGTTGGAATTTAAAAGTAAGTGCAACTAATTTTAAAACAGCGGATGATAAATTAGAGCTAAAAGGCGCTGTAATGACTATACCAGAAGGCACATTGACTACAAAAGAAGGTGTGGATCCACTTTTAACACCGACAGCCTTTAAAGTAAATCTATCAACAACTCCAACAAGTATTATGAAGGCTAGTACAACACAAGGACGTTCAACGTGGGTAAACTCCTTTGAGGGAAAAGGTGAAAAAGTAACGTTAGCTGTTCCATCAGGGAATAAAGTCGCTACTTACTCATCGACGATTACTTGGTCGTTAGAAGATGCGCCGTAATCATTAATAAAGGGGAATAAAAATGAAAAAAAGAATTATTCTTATAGCACTGACAATTGTAATACCATTAACTGGAGGATTCAAAGTAAAGGCTACGTCGAATGGAATATCGGAAAGCAAAATTGATTTTATTGCGGGAGATGGTGTGGTCACGCCACCTGTTAATCCAAAAGATCCAGACAATCCTATAATCCCAACGCCGATAGATAGTTCAGATCCAGAAAATAAAGGCACGGGTCAAATTGGGCCTCTATCGGTCGACTATGTTTCAAATTTAAAATTTGGACAACAGAAAATATCAGGGAGAACGATTGCATATAAAGCCTTGAATGCAGATCCATTTGTGCAAGTAACTGATTTACGTGGGTCAGGAGATGGCTGGAGTTTATCAGCGAAAATGAGCCCTTTTACTAATAAAAACAAGCAAGAGCTAAAAGGTGCTACTTTGTCTATGAAGAATAGTGTGGTAAAGGCTGGAAGCACTAGTAATATTTCATTAGCTCCAGTTAAATCAGATCTTTTATTTGATAATCAAGAAAGCAAACTGGTTATGAATGCCAGCAATAAAGGCGGTCGGGGTACTTGGCTCAATGTTTGGTCTGGTACGGAGGAAGCAAATGAATCTATTCAGTTAAATGTCTTAGCAGGAACACCTGAAGCGAATACTGAATATACTTCTTCAATTACATGGGAGCTGGAAGATGCACCTAAATAAGTAAAAATTGCAGACAAGGATCACTTTGATAAAGGAGGTCCTTGTTGTTTCATTCAGAAAAGGGGAATCAATCAAGATGAGAAAACTATATTCATTAATCGTTATATTACTAATAGGGGGCTTAATTTCACCAATTATAGGGCGAGCAGAAGGAAGCATGGCCTATTCTGCCAAAGCCAACATACCAGAAAACCAAATCAACAAAACTCTTACTTATTTTGACCTGAAAATGGAGCCAGGACAAGAACAAGAAATTACCCTAACTGTTAGCAATTCTAGCGATAAGCAGACTACTATCATCCTGTCTCCTAACATTGCTACAACCAATCAAAATGGCGTAATTGACTATAGCCAAACGAAAGGAAAGCTAGATTCAACATTAAAAACTCCGTTAAGCTCAGTTATTTCAAAGGAACAAGAAGTGACTTTGGCTCCTAACGAAACTAAGCAAGTTCCATTCACACTTAAAATGCCAGATAAATCTTTTAACGGTCTTTTACTCGGTGGATTTTATGTGACAAAAAAAGAGGAAGCCGAGGATTCAAAAGAAGCCGAAAAAAATGTGCAAATTAAAAATAATTATTCTTATGTAATTGGCATTCAGCTGCGAGAATCATTGGAGGAAGTTAAGCCACAGTTGAAAATGAATCAAATCAAACCAGCCTTATTAAATTATCGAACGGCTGTAACTGTGAACTTACAAAATACAGAAGCAACTATAATAAAAGAATTTGATGTTCATGCAAAAGTAAGGAAAAAAGGGAACGGTACTGTTCTACATGAAGCTACAAAAACAGATATGTCAATGGCCCCCAACTCTAACTTTGATTTTCCTATTAGTTGGGACAATCAAAGCTTAGAGCCAGGAACCTATACACTAGATATGACGGCTAAATCGGGTGAAAATCAATGGACCTTTGAAGAAGATTTTACAATTTCAGCAAAGGAATCTAAGACGTTAAACACAGATGCTGTAGAATTAGAAAAAAAAGCCCCAAATTGGACTCTGATTATTTTGTCAGTAATAGCAGCAGCCATGACACTACTGATTGGTGGAATGCTTTATTTAATTTACAAACATAAAAAGAAAAAAGAAGCAGCACGAAAAGCACGAATAAGAATGCAAAAAAGACGGAAAAAGCTTAATAAAAAGAAGCCAGAAGTGGGGAAATAAAAAATCCGACTAAACTAAATCGTTTTTGGAAAGGAGGAAATTCAAGTGAAAAAAAGTATTGGTTGGTTAGTTGTCACAATTTTTGGATTTGGAGCACCAGTTTTTGCTGATTCAACAGGAGTTATTACTTTCGAAGACGATACGAATGTAGTCAGACCGGTTAACCCGATGGACCCATCAAAACTAGGCGTCGAAGACCCTAATAATCCGGCTACTAACAATCCAGGTCCTCTATCACTAAATGTAGCACCACTTCAATTTGATTTTGGAAAACAAACTACGAAAGATGCTATTTTAAGCTATTCAGCTAAGGATATCGGAACTCAATTTATTCAAGTAACTGATAATCGAACGGATGCAGATGGCTGGGCGCTGACCATTCAACGAAATGAACTAGTTTCAAAAGGAAATGCTGAAATAAGAGGAGCTAAATTAACAATACCGAAAGGAGTTATTCGAAATTCTTTACATGTTCCAGCGACAGATAGTGCTGAAAATAAGCATTTGAAAACTCAAGCTGTAGACGTATATGGCGACAACACACCTGTCACAATTTTGTCTGCAGATCAACTGAATAATAACGGAAAAGCTACGACAATTAGCGTTTGGGAAAGCTCTAAGGTTCGCTTAACATTTAAAACGCTAGTTACTAAAAAAGGTGCTTATATTTCCACTGTTAACTGGAGTTTAGTAACAGGACCTACTAGCTGAGCCAAGAACTCAATTTTCTTATAGATTGATACAGTAAAGGAATTTTATAATGAAAAAAATAATTAGTATAATGATTTTAGCTTTGTTATTGCTTGGAAGCAATGTTTATGCTGAAAATTCTGAAGCAACTATACAACAAAAAGCTGAGGTGAGCTATAGCGTAAAAAAAATAAAAGCTGCTAATGAAATCAATGAGACAAGCTCTTTCTATGATTTAGGGGTAACTAAGGGTGAAAATAAAGAAATTCAAGCAATAATAGCAAATTCATCCAATCAACCCATTTATGTAAAGTCTCAAATTTTTACGGCTTTTACAAATGAAAATGGGACAATTACTTATAATGCCAAACCAAAATCTATATCTAAGAGCTTAAAATTTAAGCTAAGTGATTTCGCAACGATTGAGGCTTCGGATAAACGTATTGAAGTGCCACCACATTCAGAAAAAACTGTCACGGCATTTATTGATGTGCCAAAGGATGTACCAGATGGTGTGATGCTAGGTGCTTGGTATTTTGAAAAAGAAAATCAAGTCGTAGAAAATAAAGAAGAACAGGGGATCGGAATTGCGAATAAATATAGTTATTCCTTGGCAATAAAAGTCACGGTAAATCAAGAAATTGAAAAACCTGAATTAAAATTAAAGGGTGTTACAACAGGACTAAGTAACTATCGAAAAGCGGTTCAAGCTACTATCGAAAATGAATCCCCAGGTATTATTTCAAAGCTAACTGTGAATGCCCAAATTTTAAATGAAAAAAATGGTGAGCTTCTATACGAACGAAAGCAAGAAGACATGATTATGGCTCCTAATTCCAACTTTTCTTATCCGATTTTTTTAAAGGATCAGGAAATGAAATCAGGAGACTATGTATTAAATGTAGAAGCGTCAACTAATGATCCAAAATGGCCGAGCCAAAACTGGAATTGGAGTCAAAAGTTTAGTATTACCAAAGAAAAAGCGCAACAAATCAATCAAGATGCATTGAATGACAACGTTTCTTCTGAAAATAATAATAATTTAGTTCTTATTGGTGTTCTTTTTCTTATTGTAAGTGGTCTAGTGACTCTTTTCGTACTAATAAGGAATAATCAAAAAAAGAAAAGAAAAAAATTAAAGATGATGGCTAAAAGAAAAAAAAGAGAAGAAACTAAACTGAAACAAAAACGATTAAGCAAAAGACAAGATAAGTGAGAGTCAAATATGAAGGTAGGTGGAAAATATGAAATCCTTTTTTAAAAGATTAAGTTTATTTGCCAGTCTTTCTTTAATTTTATGTATCTGGAATCCGTTGCATGCCTCTGCTGAAATTGAGCAAGTATCTTTGATTGGTCGGCCTTATCCAACTGCGAGCAAAGTAACAGATACAACTACGTTAACTAAGTATAATCTATTGCAAGGAAAACAAGCTCAACCATATACTGGCTATACTAGTTGGTCATTAGCAACGTTAAATCAATATGGAGATATATTATATAATAATAATAGAATAGGTACTACTAGGTTTTCTGACATGTCATTTTATCAATCCTTGAATGGAAGTGTGAGCAATCTATTAACGCAACGTGCTTTTGAAGTTGTTAAAGGTCATCAATACCAAGTCAGTTATCAACTGAAGAATTCATCATACGGAACAGCTGTTCCGCAATTCAAAATGAGTATCAGACAAGGAAGCGGATTTGATGGGGAAATTATTAAACAGTTGTCAGTACCTTTGGATAGTATGACTTATCAAAATTTTAAGACAGTGGATTTTTCTGGTGCGGTCTCATTTCAAACGCGACTTTATTCAGAGCAAGTGTTTGTAGTGATGAGTGGAAGTAATCTTTCGATCATTGATTTAGATCAAAATATCATTGAAGCTAGAAGAGATGTTGAACAATTATTTACTGATACAAGCTATACGAAACTCAATGAATTTGTGACTCAGAAGGAACTGGATAACGTGAAAAAAACAGTTGATTTGGTGGTGAATTCAACTGAAAGAGCATTTTTACTGCAATACACAAATTTAGCACAAGAATTTTTAGATGCGATTCAAATGAGCTTAATAACAACGGAGTTAGGCGATAATAGAGAAAATCTAAACAGTATGATGATTAAAGGAACCACCTATCCACGTGCTTATGTCAGGGTTACAGGGAATTCCAATTTACCTGCAACTAGCTTAGTTTCTCCTTTTAAAGATGAACCTGAAAATTTTACTTTACAGGCAGATGAAAATGGAGATTATACAGTGAATTTAGAAAATGCTGGGCATTTTATTGCGGGTGAAAAAGTTGTTGTTGTCGCCAACAGACATGGAAAACGATTGAGTGAAACTGTAACAGTTAAAGATCAGACGATTCCAACAGGAAAAGCTAAAACAGTTCATAGTATTTTAAAGGATGCGATTCCAATACCAGATAAATTTGTCAATGACTTAAATGATTCTAACCCTACTAATAAAAAGATTACAGTTGAGTATTCCATGAAAAATAATAGTGAGAAAATAATAGAAATGTTACAAAAAAGTGGAAAGTATCTTGTTTATGTGACGATTAAAGATGATGCCTTTAACAGTACTGAAATACAGTCAGAGTTAATCGTTTATGATTCAAATTCCCTATTAGAAAGTACCAATTTTCAAATAGACCAAGAAGAATTGATAAGTTTGTCTAATGCGGAAATGTTAGACCGGTTTTTAAAAGATAGTCAAACGCAAGCGTATTTAATCTCGGATACTAACAAGATTGACTTAGTCAATAAATTACAGATTCGTGGTTTAGACTCTCTTAAAAAAGAGGTAGGAACGTATTCCTTATCTTATTTTCTCGCTAAAGAGGATAGCGGTTTAACCAAAGATTTAACAAGTGAATTTACAGTAACAGTTACTCAGCCAGGTGCAAGTAAACCAATAGATCCAACGAACCCTCAACCAGGAAATGAGACGGATGCAGAGAATGAAGGAACAGGAAATATAGGCTATCTTCGAGTGGATTATGCACCTTCGAATTTTGATTTTGGAAAAGTGACGACATCTTTTTTAAACAAGACTTATCAAGCGAACCAGCCTTTATCGGTTTCTGGGAAAACCCTAACGCAACAATGGATACAAGTATCAGATACAAGGTTAAGTGATAATGGCTGGACTTTAAGTGTGAGTCAAAGTACTCCGTTTATAGGATCAGACGGGTCAACTCTTGAAGGCGCACAATTGAAAATTCCGAAGGGAAAGATTTACAATACAGCCTCTAATTCAGAACCAATCATTGATAACAGCATAATAAGCCGAGGAGTTAGTCTTAGTGAAACTCCAACAGCTATTTTAACAACGCCAAAAGTGAATGCTAGTGGTAAAAATATCACAACCAATGTTTGGGATCCTACGCAAGTATCCTTATATGTACCAGGTGGTAGTGCCAAAAACAAAGTTCGTTATCAAACTACAATTAACTGGTCACTGGTTACAGAAGTCCCTAATTAAACTGAATATACGATTAAATTCCGATTAGGTTGGTGTAAGCTTTCAAGATTCAGTTCTCTATAGAGATGAGAATGTCTTGATGGCTTGCGCTTTTTTAGTGATTTTGAAGAATAACAAAAGAAAAATGCACGATTGAATGGATTTCCATAACATGGAAAGTCAAGATGAGTTAAATGAATGGATGCTATTTTTGATATCAAAATAATGTATAAAACATCATAAATAAAAAAGCCACCTGATGGAGAGTCAGGTAGCAAAAAGGAGTTGTCATGGCTGTAGATTTTTTAAATCGTACAGCCATGATCAAAGTCAGTTCAAAGAACTGACTTTGATCAATTGGTCCATTACACTTTGGAGGAGTTGTAATGAAAAATGAAAATAAAAAGTTAGTTTGGTTGTTGTTTAGCTTAGGTAAGAATGTTGTCATCCTTACTACTCTTTTAGTATACCCATAAAATGTGAAGAAAGTATGCCGAAAAGGGTAAATAAGTTTGACGAATATAAGAATTAAATCTGTAAAATGACATTAAATTGTATGAACTAGATGTCAGTAGTGTAGGAGCAAAATGTAAAAATGAATATATATTATCCATACGAACCAATCCTGAGATCGCTTAGGATTGGTTCTTTTTATCTGTCACAAAGAGGAAAACAGTATGAAAGAATCCGTTGATAAACTGCTTCAAGAGGAATTTTTTTCTAAGATACCACCCGATTTCTATCATTATATTAGATGCGCCCTTTTTCATACAAAAAAGTGTTGATGATTTTACTCATCAACACCATAATTTATACAGCTTAGATTGTTAATCTAATTTTTTTACGTTACGTTTTTTTACTAAAACCAGTCCACCTAATGAAACTGACACAATCAACAAACCAATAAATCCTAAAGATGGATTTGCTTGTTCCCCTGTTTGAGGGAAATCTTTCGATTGATTTTGAACAGGTTTTTCGTTTACCCCTTGATTTGGTTTAGAAGTATGAACCTGAGTATCCTCATTTTTTGATTGATCGCCAGGAGTGGGTTCTTCCGGTGTAACTGGACTTTCTTTTTCAAGAACGTTAATTGTAGCGGTATTTGTTAAAGTCTTCTGGTTTTCTTGAAGAACTTTTGCAATGAATAAACTAGGTTCATTTTCAGTTTCGATGGAATATGAAACTTTATATTCCCCTTTTATTTTTGTATCAACTAGACCTGCAACTTTGACTTTATCAAAGGGAATGGAGTTTCCATCTCGATCAGTAGCAGAAATAAAGTTATCTTTTGCTGCCCAATTGTCTCCAATATATAGTGTGGAATCTTTTACTACAACTGTAGATTGGTCCGCTTTTACTGTGATTGTCGCAACTTCATTTTGGCTACCATGACTGTAAGTTACTTGGTAAATACCGGCTTTATTTGTGTCTACAACCCCTGTAACTGTTACTTTATCAAGGGGAAGAGGCTTGCCATCTTGGTCAGTTGCTGAAATGAAATTATCAGCTGCTTGCCAATCATCACCTACATATAATGTAGAGTCTTTAACTATCAGCGAGTCTTGTTTTTCTACGACCGTAATAATCGCTTTTTTTTCTATAGCATTATTTTCATAAGAAACCTCATATATGCCAGGTTTTGTCGTATCAACTATGCCACTAACAGTTAGTTGACTAAGATCAAGCGATTTTCCATTCTTATCCGTTGCTGAAATGAAATTATCAGAATCTTGCCAGCTATCTCCGACATAAATGGTAGAATCTTTAACGTTGACACTTGTTAAATCTAAGTTAAATGGAACTTCAATGAGATTACTACCTTTAGTTAAACGAATCAATTTTCCAACTAGATAATCATCATTAATGACATAGCCCTTAGGGGCCTCCGTTACACGTAACGTATACTCGCCAGACATAATGGCATCAATAGTATATTCGCCTGTACTATCAGTTACAAATTCACTAGTCGTTCCGCTAAGATTATCGACCAATTCAAAATGAACACCAGGTATAGTTAGTGTTTTATCTGTTCCATCAAAGGTGCGGAATTGTGCTTTTCCTAGATAAACAATTCCTTCAGCTTCACCATCTGAAAACTTCAATATAACGACATTGCTAGCTACTGTTTTTCGGTCTGCGTTCATTAATTCTAAACTATCAGAACTAATCGTTGTTTCAGTAAAAATACGTCCAGGATTTTCTGAAACCGTATTGTAACGAATGGTGATATTTTTGGTCAGTGTGTAGTTATTAAAAGTAATTTTTACACCTGTGGGAGTTTGCTTAACGGTATAAGCATCTTTTGGAACCCCATCAATAATAAGTGAATTTAAATCAATTCCCCCATTGGATACTCCTTTTATAGCAATATCAACTACTGGATTGATTACTTTGTGCGTTTTATCATCAATATTTTTGGTTGTCACACTGTTGCTTGTAACATTTTTAAGTGTTTCATGTTCTGTTTGGTTAGCAGATAAAATATCTACTGGGGTATTGCTGACAGTAACAGTAGCAGACATTTCTTGGTTATTATACAGTGGTTCTGCTGTTGTTCCAGTCACTTTAATTGGATTTATATCTACCCAACCATTTGCTAATTTATATTCAATAATGTAACGTTTCGATGTTTTTCCAAAATCAAACTTGTAGCTGTTTGTCGCTTCATCAAATGTAATAGTAGGATAGCCCGGAGTATCTTTTTTCATTGGATTATCAAAGTAATAGCCACGGTCCCAATATTGAGGATAAATTGATTCTACGTTATCATTAGAGACATCATAAATATCAAAAATGACATCCGATCCTACAGGCACTTTAGTTGAAACTACTAGCGAGTCAAAGGAATCGTTTCGAGCGTTCACTAAAAACTGATTTCCGCTGGCTTGCAATGTACGTTCAGATCCTTGTTTGCTTCCAGTTTTGACGGTAGAATCTATTGTTTCATAGCTATCTGCACTCATTGTAATCGGAATTGTATCAACGGGAATGCTTTTATTTTGTGCCAAGCTATCTGGTACATAATTAAATCCAATTGGAATTGTGATTGAATTTGTGATAGGTGTTGTAAACTTAATCACAGCCCCTGTCGGCGTATTGGTAACGGTATAATCTTTATTCAAACTATAAGACGAAACTTTTTTGACCTCTCGCAAGGTTAAATAATTAGGATTACTCACCTTGATGACTAAATTTTTAATTGGAGCTTCACGACTGCCTTCTACATTAACCGATGTTCGGTTAAAATAAGCCCCATTTTGATCGTAATTTCCCCAAGCTGTTTCAGCATTGTTAGGATTAATCACTGAAATGGGTTGAATATATTGATCTGAAATCAAAATGAATTCTTTATCCATCCCAATAACGGGTGTAGCTATTGATAAAATAATATCTTTCTCATTAAGCTTCATTTTTAAATTGTTCATAGAAATTCGCAAGTCACTATCTTTTGTTGCGGTTAAAACGAGCGTATTTCCCTCTGCACGAACATCAAAATAATCTGTTAATTGAACAACTTGATTTTCTGAATTATACGTATTAAATGTGTAACTATCAAAGGTTTGATCGTTTTTACTTGTAAGAACAATCTTTTCTCCTTGCTTAGTATGTGTTGTATTGCCATAAATTGTTAAATAATAGTCCCCTTTATTTTGAAAACTTCCTCCGTGAATTGTCGAAATCCCTTTTTTACTAATAATTGATTGATTTTCCTTAGTTTTGGCAGTAAATTCCAATGCTCGATTAGAAGCTAGAGTGTCATCTAAAGTGACACTACCTAATTTTGTGGTAGGAAAATTTTGTTGAAGGGAATAGCTATATTTTGAAGTATTTTCCATAACAAGGGCGCGATTAAGCGATACTACATAAGCTTTTTGTTGGTTCATTTCTGAAATAGAAATGGCTGTTCTAGTAACAGTATCTTCAGCGATAGTATAATCACTATCTTTTACCAATAATTGTTTTGTTGCTGGAAGAATTGTTCCATTAATATCGACATCGTAGGAATTTACTTCGAAAGTTTGATCAATCTTATTGAATGTTGTGTTTGGTGTTTCAGTCATCAGTAATTCTAATAGTTGATTTCCTGATAGTGTTCGGTTTAAGTTGTAGTAAATATCTCCATTTACCCCAAAATTAAATTTTGTTTCTATATATTTAATGGGTTCGATGTCTTCATACAAATCAAACTTATATTGATTTGTTGTTTGTCCAGGTGTATTAATGGTTAAGAGAGGGTCTTTATCTGTAGCAATGTAGCTTTTCAAATTTAATGTAAATGCTGTATCCCTTACTCTTTGGTTAAATGTAATCGTCACAGTTTTACTAGCGGCATCCACTGACCATGATGCGTCAACACCACTTACTTCTCCACTTGCATCGGAATAACCCAGTTGTTCTGGCAGACTCATTGTGTACACAGAGCCCGGTAAGTAATCTTTATCTTCCACTAAAAAGTTTAATTTTGCAGTTACAGGTGATGAATTTAATAATCGATTAACTGCTGATTGATCGTACTCAACACCATTCATATCCGTAACAGTCATTGTCGATAGAATTTCGTCTGTGATGGTCGAAGCTGTCTGTGGAATCTCTGCTTGAATGGCTGGAACAGATTCTTCTTTAGCTGGAATATCTACAGCTTTGTCTGCACTAAAAGGAGCTGCTTCTTGTGTGGGTTCACTTGCTGGTAAAGTTGATTCTGGTTGGTTCATTTTTGTTTCTAGGTTATTTGTGTCTTCACTACTTATAGCTTCTTCTGTTGGCTTCTCGCCTGTTGTTACAGCGAATGCATTGACCGAAAAACTCATATTTTGTGCGATTAATAATGCCAACATTAGCAATCCAATTTTTTTCTTTTTCATTTAGAGCACTCCTCTTCTTATATCCTCAATTTGATAACGTAGTGTTTTAAAATTCTGAAAAATAAATAACGATGTATAATATTTTTGTATACACCATAGTACACTGGGGAATTTTTATAGTGTGTCATTTAAAAATAAGTTTACCATTTAAAGAAGAAAAATCAAGGTTCTTACAGCGTTGAAAGTGGATTTCACCTTATAAAATAAAATAACAACTAATTATTTGTTCACATTTGCATATTATTCATTTTTAAAACTAATAAATAACTTTTTTGTTTATTTGTGGAGGTTTATTATGTTTTGGACTAGTCTTTCAATTTGTTTATATTTTTAAAATAACTAAAAAAATATTTTCGCAGTATGGTTTGAAACGAAGCAGGCCATTTGAAGTAGGGTTAGGTGTCTAAAAGGAGTTATAGAGAAAAACTAAAAACAAAAAATTAGTTTGGTTGTTTCTAAAATTAAGATAACGAAGTATACCGTATTCTATAACGTATGAATAACTTATAAAATGGATTTAAGGTAGTTTTTGCCCTTTTTTTAGTCGTTAATCCAACTTAATAATGTTATTATTATATGTTATAATTTTAACGTATAAAATTTGCATCTTGAGGAGGCGTTTTTTTGGAGAAACATAAAGTCAGTTGGCTGGAATTATTTTATGATTTAGTTTTTGTTGTTGCAATTTCATCAACTAGTCATTTGTTGACCACAGTTAATCAACAACCACGTCATTTTTTTGCTATTACTGGTGAATATTTATTAATGATTGTTCCTATGTGGTGGGCTTGGGCAGGTCAAACAATGTTTTTAAACCGTTATAGATTAATTTTAAAAAACCCTCATTACTATACATTTATTCAAATGTTTTTTGTGATGTTGATGACAGCCAGCTTCAATCTAAATTTTAATGAAACTTATTTTACTTTTTTGCTTGGATTTGTCGGAATCCGCGTGCTAACTATTGTCCAGTACCATTCTGTAAAACGTTGCATTGATAATCCAGCAGATAAAAAAATCATTCAACTACTTACAAATTATTTTACATTTTCATTGGTTTTATCTAGCACTTCTTTGTTTTTTACTGGATTTCCGCGTTATTTTATTTTATTTTTTGGAATCTTTTTGGATATTGTGATGCCATTGATTAACCGAAAAACATTACGGGATTCACCTGTTGACGTTAGTCATTTAGCTGAACGTTTAGGTTTATTCACTTTAATTTGTTTTGGAGAGACAGTGGTAGCGTTAATCGCAATTTTAAATGGTCAAACAATGGACGTCTCGACACTTTTATATGTCATTGTTGCTTTTGTGGCAATTAGTTTAATGTGGAGTTCGTACTATGCTCATTTAGATTGGATAATTGATAAAAAACAACTAACGAATGGGCAATTATTGTTGTACAGTAATTTATTTATGTTAATTTCGATTACACTTTTTGCGGCAGCTTTGCATTTAGGTCATCATCCAGTCCTGCCTTTTCGCTTAATAAATCTCTTATTTATCTTTTCTTTTTTATTGTTTTATAGTACGAAACATTTTATTTTTATCTATCATCCTAGAAAAAAAGTTGCTAAAAAAACAGTGAGGAAAATTATCGGATTAGGTGTTTTCGTTATTTTGTTTGGTAGCACTGCCTTTGTAATAAGTGTTACACCTATTTGGATCTTAGCTGTTCTCGTTGTTATATCTTCTTTAGATAATCTCATTTCATATGAATTTGAATTAGAAAAGTAGTGTTCTTAAGACGATTGAGATTATGTGAAAATTTAGTTTATATGTTAGAGTATTTTTATCGTAGCGTGTAATTTGAGGGAGGTCGAAAAATGAAAATAACACAGGAGGAAGTAGTAAGAGAGCTTTATAATCTTATATTAAACTCAGGTACGCGTGAGTGGGAAAGAACATTATTAATGACTACAAGGAATGCATTGGAAAACCAGGCTAATTTTGAGGATCAGTTAGCGAAGCTTGAAAGTGAATTACGTCCACTTGCTAGTAGAAATAATTTGACTCCAGATGTTACTGATTTTTATTTGAAACTGACAGGTGACCCAGTAGGTGAAATGAAATTTGATATGTCTCATCATCGTGGTAAAGATTTAGCGTATCAGGAGCGTGCTATCTTTGGCGGTGGTTGTTTTTGGTGCATGGTTGAGCCTTTTGAAACAAAACCTGGAATTATTTCGGTACTGTCTGGTTATACAGGTGGTCATGTTGAACATCCAACTTATGATCAAGTTAGTGGAGGATATACAGGCCATGTAGAAGGTGTGGAAATTATCTTTGATACCCGAATTGTGAGCTATGAAGAGTTGGTTGAACTATACTGGCAACTTACAGATCCAACAGATGCACTTGGTCAATTTCAAGACCGCGGTACACAATATCGACCAATTATTTTTGTACAAAATACTAAACAAAAAAAGATTGCAGAAACTTCGAAGCAACAGTTAATTGAGTCTGGGAAGTATAAACGACCAATCGTAACTGAAATTCAACAGGCTAGTATTTTTTGGCCAGCAGAAAATTATCACCAACAATTTTATAAAAAACAACCTAAAAGATATAAAAGTATTAAACGTGCTCGACATCAATTATTGAATTATTTACGTTTGAAGGATAAAATTCGCTCGCCTTTCAATAAAGATACTAAATAAAAAAGCCACCTGATGGAGAGTCAGGTGGCAAAAAGGAGTTGTCGTGGCTGTAGATTCTACAAATCGTACAGTCACGAATTTGACCCGAAGGTCTCATTACACTTTGGAGGAGTTGTAATGAAAAATGAAAATAAAAAGTTAGTTTGGTTGTTGTTTAGCTTAGATAAGAATGCTTGTCATCCTTACTACTCTTTTAGTATACCCACAAAATGTGAAGAAAGTATGCCGAAAAGGGTAAAGAAGTTTGACGAATTTAAGAAGTAATTCGTATTTTTAAGGTTATTTCCTATATAAAGTGAACTATTTTAAGCTTAGAAGATTTGAAACTAAATCTAGTGTCGTTTAAACTTGCTCTTCTGAGCTACAATATTTTCGATTTTTTCAAGTAAAAATAAGATCCAGTGATTATGGCAAGTAAAACACCAAGTAACACAAAATAGCCATATTCAAATTTCAATTCAGGAATATTGACGAAATTCATGCCATAAATTCCAGAAAAAATAGCTATTGGTGTTGTGAAAACGGTTATAATAGTTAGTTTATTTAAAAATCCATTGGATTTTTCACTAACCGAAGTGTTGTAGAGCTCTAATAAGTGATCAGCTTTTTCATGTAAACTTGAACCAAACTCATATAGACGACTCATTTTTGTGGAAATATTTTTAAAATATTTTAAATTTTCTTCGCTAATCAAATTATTGTCGTTACTCAAAATTTGATCTCCAATATAAGTCAGTAATCTTAAGTGGCGTTTTGCTTCAAAGGACATTGATTTTAACTGCATAATCGTTTCAAAGTTACCTTCCTCCATTTGTTCTAATAAACGCATTTCTAAATCAGCAATGGTTTGTTCGCTATTTTCTAGAGAAACAAACATTTTCGCTAAAATATGGTCCAAACTTTTATAGTAAGAGTAGGTCAAAGTATCAATGCCATTGGGTTGAATTTCTTTGTCAATTTCGATGTCTGCTACGATTTCATTAAATAAGGTCTCGTTTTGGTTACAGACAAAAATCAAATAATCTTTACTAAAATAGAGATAAACTTTCTCAAATTCTAATTTATTTTCTTGCCATTCAAAAAATGAAAAAGAGGTCACATCATAATCAAAATGACTCTCGAAGTGAATGGTATCTAAATTTTTTTCATTGGCTTCTTCTTTACGTTTCATGATATTAAAACTTTCATAAATATGTTTAAATTTTTCTTGGTCACATAAAATAAAACTACGCTCATTTTGATCAAGGTTGAGCAAATCCTGATCGGTTTTTACATGATAAAATTTCATTTCCTCGCCCCCTATCCTTACTACTATGGTAGCCAATAATTGAACTTTAGTCAATGAAAGCCATCAAATAAAATTAAGAAGTTAATAGCTAACAATATCTTGTTTATGTAAAGCAATACAAGAAAAAAATTGCAATGAATGGTTGCGCTTAGCTCAATTTATTTCCTATAAAAAAACAATTACTAATGATCTTTTCCTACCAAACACCAATTAGTAGGGGAATTTGTATCAAATCATTTCAAAAGAGCCCGAAATTGTGATAGGATAGGGGTTATAATAATCAAGTTGATGGAGATAAACAGAAGCACCCATAACTGAAGGCGGGGTAGAGATGAAGCGAATAGAGAAAATCTATTTATTTGTGAGTAAGCAATCAAAAGCATTAAGTAGAGAAGAAGTGGCTTCTGGAGCGGGAATTACCACAAAAGAAGTAGCAGAAGCTTTTGGGATACAACGTACTAATGCTAGCAAAGATTTAAATGAACTCGTGAAAGATGGTCTATTAGCTAAAATCGATGGTAGACCGGTTCGTTATTTAGAGTGCGGTTTAGTTTCTCAAACCAAACAGAGTCAATTAAAAAAGACTCCTATCCCTACTCGTAGCAAAAAAGAATATGTAGATATTTTTCAAAAAGTGATTGGTGGAAATGGTAGTATGAAAGTGCCGATTGAACAGGCAAAAGCTGCCATTTTATATCCTCCTCGCGGTTTAAATTGCTTGATAACGGGTGCGACGGGTTCTGGTAAAACCCATTTTGCGCATATTATGTTTGAATTTGCTAAGGATAGAGGACTAATTAATGGACATGAAGAATTAGTCGTCTTTAATTGTGCAGATTACGCTCATAACTCTGAATTGTTAATGAGCCATCTTTTTGGTTATGCGGCAGGGGCTTTCACAGGTGCGAACAAAGAGAAAGAAGGATTGATTGCTAAAGCGGATGGCGGGATGCTTTTCCTTGATGAGATTCACAGATTGCCGCCAGAAGGTCAAGAAATGATTTTCTATTTTATGGACAATGGAAAGTACAATAGATTGGGTGAAACAGCCAAGGAACGGCAAGCAGATGTACGGATTATTTGTGCAACGACAGAAGATGCAACTTCCTATTTATTAAGCACATTTATTCGTCGGATTCCAATTAGCATCCAACTTCCTAGTTTTAACCAACGCCAAACGAAAGAGAAAATCGATTTAGTAAAATTAATGGTTGGGATTGAAGCTGAACGCATTCAACGTAAAATATCATTGACTGAAGATGTAGTTAAAGCCCTAATTGGAAGTGTAACGTATGGCAATGTTGGACAACTAAAATCAAATATTCAGCTGATTTGTGCACGCAGTTTTTTAAGCCATATGGACAAAGAAGAAATTGTGATTACATTGGAAGATTTAACCGAAGAAGTTAAAATCGGACTCAGTTTATTAGCCAATAATCGCCAATTTTTAGCAGAATTAGCCCAAGATTTGGAGCCTATTATGGAAGTCTCACCAGATCAAAATCTAATGTTGCCGCTAGTTGATTCTTACGAGCTACCTTACAATTTATATGAAATTATTGATGAAAAAGCAGCATTGCTAAAAGATGATGGTGTGGATCAAGATTCGATTAACCAATTTATTATGACAGATATTAATGTTCATTTAAAATCGTTTTACAAGGATCATCGCCTAACGTTCGATATTGAAAAAAAATTAGCCGAAATTGTCGAGCAAAAAGTCATTGATTTAACGAAGAAAATCTATGATGTGGCTAAGGCTAAACTTAATGATAGTTTTCAGGTCAATTTCATCTATGCTATGAGCCTGCATATCAGCTCTTTCTTAAAACGTCATCAATTAGACAATCAAGGTGAAATGAATAGCAATGACAGTATTCGGAAAATGGTGAAGGAATATCCGGCTGAGTATGAAGTCGCATTAGACATCAAAGCCTTAATTTTAGACGCTTATCAGATTGAAATTCCCCTTGAAGAAGTCGAATACTTGACCGTTTTATTAGTTTCCCTTAAGAAAGAAAAGCCAACGGGACGGATTGGAATTGTGGTGGCGGCTCATGGGAACAGCACCGCAACAAGTATGGTCCAAGTTGTAAAGCAGTTATTTGGTAGCGATAATCTAGTTGCCGTTGATATGCCCGTTGAAATGAAACCTCGAGTTGCTTTAGAAGAAATTATTAATGCTGTAGAGCAGGTTAACAATGGTAGCGGAGTGATTTTACTAGTGGACATGGGTTCATTAGGAACCTTTAGCGAAGAAATTCATCGTCGCACGGGAATTCTAGTACGTACGGTGGATATGGTTACGACGGCATTAGTTTTAGAGGTAGCTAGAAAAACGGAGTTACTAGACACAGATTTAGATCGACTATTTCATTCATTGAAAAACTTCAGTGGGTACGGAAATAATTTAAATCAAGAACCCGAACAAGAAGTCCCACAAGCAAATCAAAGCTTGAAGAAAGCAATTGTCGCAATCTGTGCTTCTGGCCAAGGAACTGCCCAAAGAATGAAAGATATTATTGAAAAGTACCTGGCAGAAGTTGGGGAAAAAGAGCTAGAGGTTTTACCGATATCCATCGTTGAAATGGCTGCTGTATTAAAGAAACTGCAAACAAACTATCAATTAATTGCGGTGACTGGAATTGTGGATCCAAAAATCGGGGTCCGTTATATTCCAATGGAACTCTTATTTTCAGGAGAAGCCAAGAGTATTCTGCAAGAATTAGTGCTAGATGCAGAAGATATTTTTGAACCGGTTGTTTTAGATGATCAACAATCGTGGGAAATTTGTCAAGATTACCTGCGAACAAACTTCACCTTTATCAATGCAGAAAAAGTAATGGAACCTTTTTGGGCATTTACACAAAAATTAACAGAAGTCTTCCTAGGCGGACTAACCAATCAGGCCTTTACAATTAATATGATTATGCACTTAGGTGGAATGGTTGAACGGATAGTCAGACAAGACTGTTTGACAGTACCAGAAGACCAACGCTCTGATTATAACTTGGAACGTTTTCAACAAGTAAAAGAAATTGCAAAAATAGTAGAAGAAGCTTTATTAATTAAAATTCCGCCAGAAGAACTGTATTATCTTGTGCAGATTTTAAACAATACACTAGAAACAGAAGTGAAATAGAGTATCATTAGAAAACAATACACTGTGTAGTGTATTGTTTTTTTGTATTGATGCTTTTTTATTGTTATTTTAACAACGTTTAGCAACGATACACTAAAGTTGGCACGGAACTTGCTTATATATTTAGTGGATAGTAAATAAGAAAGAGGGGATTGTTTTGGCGATTGATATCCGCTTAGTAAGAATTGATGATCGACTAATCCATGGGCAAGTTGCCACGGTTTGGGCTAAACGGCTAGATATCCAGCGTATGATCGTGGTTAGTGACGCTGTTACCAAAGATAATCTGCGAAAAACATTGCTTCAACAAGCAGCTCCGCCTGGCATTAAAGTTAATGTCATTACGGTAGCTAAAATGATTGAAGTGTATTCAAATAAATTATTTGATAATGTTCGAGTGATCTTATTGTTTACCAATCCAGTTGAAGTAGCAAAAATGGTTCAAGCAGGTATTTATTTTCCAACAGTAAATATTGGAGCAATGGGCTATACTACAGGAAAGAAAATGATTTCGAATACAATTGCGATTGATGATGATGATTTGAAGGCTTTTACGTATTTAGATAGCCGGGGAATTGAATTAGAGATTCGCAAAGTTATTACCGATAGTCAACAAAACTTGATGGATGTTTTAAAAAAAGCTAAACTTTAGTAGCTTTGAATTAATGACAGAACTTGAGAGGGTGTGGTGGTGTTAACTATATTCAAGTCACAGGTCAAAAATAAAGATAAATTATTTAGGAGGTAGAGAGATGGTAGGAATTATCCTAGCAAGTCATGGCGAATTCGCTGAAGGTATCTTGCAATCTGGCGCAATGATTTTTGGCGAACAAGAAAACGTTAAGGCCGTTACGTTGATGCCTAGCGAAGGTCCTGATGACGTCAAAGCAAAAATGCAAGAAGCAATTGCATCTTTTGACAATCAAGACGAAGTTTTATTCTTAGTTGATTTATGGGGCGGTACTCCATTTAATCAAGCGAGCAGCTTGTTTGAAGAACATAAAGATAAGTGGGCAATTGTTGCTGGTATGAGTTTACCAATGGTAATTGAAGCTTACGCGTCTCGTTTTTCAATGACTTCTGCACAAGAAATTGCAACCCATATCATTGGAACTGCAAAAGAAGGTGTTCGAGTGAAACCTGAAGAATTGGAGCCAGAAGAAGCAACTTCTGCTGCAGTTACTGAAGATGCACTTCCAAAAGGAGCACTTGCTCCAGGAACTGTTGTTGGCGATGGCAAATTAAAAATGGTTTTAGTACGTGTCGATTCTCGTTTATTGCATGGTCAAGTAGCTACTGCATGGACAAAATCAACTCAACCAAACCGTATTATTGTTGTTTCAGATGCAGTATCTAAAGATGATTTACGTAAAAAATTAATTGAACAAGCAGCTCCACCTGGAGTAAAAGCAAATGTTATTCCAGTTGAGAAAATGATTGAAATTGCAAAAGATCCTCGTTTTGGGAATACAAAAGCATTATTGTTATTTGAAAACCCACAAGATGTTCTTAGAGCAGTTGAAGGCGGAGTAGATATCGAAGAAGTTAACGTTGGTTCTATGGCTCATTCAGTTGGAAAAGTCGTTGTTAGTAAAGTACTTTCTATGGGACAAGCAGATGTTGATGCTTTCGAAAATCTAAAAGCAAAAGGTGTTAAATTTGATGTACGTAAAGTACCAAATGATTCTAGCGCAAACATGGAAGATATCTTGAAAAAAGCAAAATCTGAATTAGCAAACGCATAGTCACACAATAAATTAAAAATAGGAGGCGTATTATGTCTATTATATCAATGGTTTTAGTAATTCTTATCGCTTTTCTAGCTGGTATGGAAGGAATTTTAGATGAATTTCAATTTCACCAACCACTAGTAGCATGTACCTTAATCGGTTTGGTAACAGGTAATTTAACGGCCGGTATTATTCTTGGTGGTACACTTCAAATGATCGCGCTTGGATGGGCAAATATCGGAGCAGCGGTAGCACCAGATGCAGCCTTGGCATCAGTAGCATCAGCAATTATTTTAGTATTAGGTGGTCAAGGTGAAAAAGGTATTCCTTCAGCAATCGCGATTGCAGTACCTCTTGCAGTAGCAGGTCTTTTCTTAACAATGGTTGTTCGTACAGCCGCTGTACCGATTGTTCACATGATGGACACGGCTGCAGAAGAAGGAAACTTCAAAAAAATCGAAGCATTACACATTTTTGCCGTATGTTTACAAGGGATTCGTATTGCGATTCCTGCAGCAGCACTTTTATTTATCCCAGCAGAAACAGTTCAATCTTTCTTAGAATCAATGCCTGCATGGTTAACTGAAGGTATGGCAATTGGTGGTGGTATGGTCGTTGCTGTTGGTTACGCATTAGTTATCAACATGATGGCAACAAAAGAAGTATGGCCATTCTTCATTATTGGTTTCGTTGTAGCAGCAATTTCTCAATTAACATTAATCGCACTTGGTGCATTAGGTCTTGCTTTAGCCTTCATCTACTTGAACCTTTCTAAAATGGGTGGTTCTTCAAATGGCGGCGGTGGCGGTAACTCCGGTGATCCGTTAGGCGATATCTTGAACGACTATTAATTTAAAAAGAAAGCGAGGGAAAGAGAAATGGCAGAAAAAATGGCAGAGAAAATTGTATTAACTAAAAAAGATCGTTTAGCCGTTGCATGGCGTTCAACATTTATTCAAGGTTCTTGGAACTATGAACGTATGCAAAATGGTGGTTGGGCATTTTCAATGATCCCAGCAATTAAAAAATTATATTCAACAAAAGAAGATCGTGCAGCAGCACTGAAACGTCACTTAGAGTTCTTTAATACTCACCCGTATATTGCTTCACCAATTCTAGGAGTTACTTTAGCACTTGAGGAAGAACGTGCAAATGGAGCACCAGTTGATGATGTAGCGATTCAAGGGGTTAAAGTCGGTATGATGGGTCCTTTAGCTGGTGTTGGTGATCCAGTCTTCTGGTTTACTGTTCGTCCAATGTTAGGTGCTCTAGGAGCATCATTAGCAATGGGTGGAAATATCTTAGGTCCAATCATTTTCTTCGTAGCTTGGAACTTAATTCGTTGGGGATTCATGTGGTATACACAAGAATTTGGTTATAAAGCCGGTTCTAAAATCACAGATGATCTTTCAGGTGGATTATTACAAGATATTACTAAAGGAGCATCAATCCTCGGTATGTTTGTTCTGGCAGCTTTAGTACAGCGGTGGGTATCGATTAAATTCTTGCCAACTGTTTCTGAAGTTAAGTTAGACAAAGGTGCATATATTGAATGGGGTAACCTACCTGGTGGCGGCGAAGGCATGCAAAAAGCCTTTGAACAAGTTAACTCTGGTATGGCACTTTCACCTATAAAAGTTACAACATTACAAGATAACTTAGATCAATTAATTCCTGGTCTAGCTGCTTTAATGTTAACATTCTTCTGTATGTGGTTGCTTAAGAAAAAAGTTAGCCCAATCGTTATTATCCTTGGTTTATTCGTAGTCGGTGTACTTGGCCACGTAATCGGACTTTTATAATATGATTAGATCGCTCGGGCTTTGCCCGAGCTTTTTTATTTCAATTGGTTAGAGTGAATTTTGGAAGTAGTGTTATTTTTGTAACGCTAAGTACTTAAAAAATGGTATACTAAATAAAATAAGTTAGATGAAATGGAGCAGAGATTATGGTTGAGTCAATTAATACAAAAGTCGATTTGGTAATAGACGCTACTGCTTTTACAGGATTAACTGATTATGGGAAAATTATGATTGGCGATAAAGGCTTTGAATTTTACAATGCCAGAGATGCTCGCAAGTTTATTCAAATTCCTTGGGAAGAAGTAAATCATGTTATTGCCTCGGTTATGTTTAAAGGCAAATGGATTCCGCGTTATGCGATTGAAACGAAAAAAAATGGTACGTACACATTTTCTTCTAAGAAACCGAAAACAGTTTTACGGGCCATGCGAGAGTATGTTGATCCCGCTGATATGATCCAATCTTTAAGTTTCTTTGATGTCATGAAGCGTGCTGTGAAATCGATTAGTTGGAAGAAGAAGAAATAGTGGTTTAATTTTTAAGTATTTGGATTAAAATTAGGCAGAGTATGGAGGGAGTTACAAATTCCTACGTACTCTTATTTTTTTAGCAAATTGAAAAAATAAATTTTAAATAGTCGGAAAAGTTGTTTTCCTTAAATTAAAGAAAGAGATCAATTAATCAATGAATGATTAGTTGACCTCTTATTTTTTTAGTTTAGGAATGTTTATTCTTGCCTTGACCAAGCTTGTAGTTGACGTACTAAAAAAAGACAAAAAAAATAACCGTCTACTTTAGCGAGTGATTCGGTTATTTTTTAACTAATTAAACTAAGCTACCGTCTTAAACGGTTCTACATCAAAGGGACGTGTTACTAGCACGTTTTCTTTTTTATTATAGCATGTTTGTATTTATCCAGTCAATTTCAGCTTAAATCGGCCCCATTGGTGGCAATGACTTTTTGATACCAATAGAAAGAATCTTTCTTACTACGACTTAATGTACCGTTGCCGTCGTCATCTTGATCGACATAAATAAAGCCGTAACGTTTAGACATTTCGGAAGTACCTGACGAGACAATGTCTAGAGAAGACCACATGGTATAGCCAATTAACTCAACGCCATCAACAATTGCTTCGCGCATTTGTTCAATATGTTTTTGTAAATAATCAATCCGATACGTGTCGTGGATTTTTCCGTCTGTAGTTACATAATCTTCGGCACCAATTCCATTTTCAACGATAAAGAGTGGAACTTGGTAACGGTCATATAAATTATTCAATGTATAACGTAGGCCTTTTGGATCGATTTGCCAGCCCCATGCAGAGCTTTCCAAGTAAGGATTTTTTAATCCTTTTTTCAAATTAGCATCGGTTTGGTCCAGCTCATTAGGATTGGCGCTAGAGATGTTCGACATATAATAACTAAAGGCTAGATAATCGGCTGTGTGGGTCGCCAACAATTCTTTGTCACCATCTGCCCATTGAATCGCTACATCATTGTCCTTAAAGAAGCGGTTCATATAACCAGGATATGCCCCACGGATCATGACATCTGTGTAAAAGAAATTATCATATTGGTCGTCGTGCATCATTTGCAAAACGTCATCTGGATTACAGGTTGCCGGATAGGTAGTAAAGCGTGCAATCATGCAGCCCATCTGCGCTTTTGGATTAATTTCGTGGAGTCGTTTCGTAATTAAAGCTGCCGCTACAAATTGATGATGCACGGCTTGGTAACAATCTTGGACATACTGATCGGTTTTATCTGCCACTACACCGGTTGATTTAAAGGTCGAGAACCTGCCTGCGTTGATTTCGTTAAAGGAGATCCAGTAAGTTACTCGTTGACCAAAATGAGTAAATAAAGTTTCTGCGAAACGTGTGAATAATTGAATCACTTTACGGTCAGTCCACCCACAGTAGTTCGTAACTAAGGCTACAGGCATTTCGAAATGAGAGATTGTCACAAGTGGTTCCATCCCGTATTTTTCAATTTCAGTTAGAACAGCATCGTAAAAAGCTAAGCCTTCTTGGTTGGGAGTTAACTCGTCACCAGTTGGGAAAATTCGACTCCAAGCCATGGAAAAGCGAAAGACTTTAAAGCCCATTTCGGCACATAAAGCAATATCTTCTTTGTAATGATGATAAAAATCAATGCCATGACGTTTTGGATAGCGCTTTGTATCGGGATCTGTTATCGCTGCCTCAATTTTTTCGGTTGTTATATTTCGGTGTTTAGCCAAATCTTGACGATCAATCTGGCTATCATAAAAAGAAATATCGGAAACAGCCATGCCACGACCGTTTTTACCGTATCCTCCTTCAGTTTGGCAGGCGGCTATGGCACCGCCCCATAAGAAATTCTTTGGAAAAATGGATGTTGAATTTGTCATAATAAATGGCTCCTTTTTATAGTAAAGTAATCAGACGATCGCCCATTTGGGTTTCTTGTTTTTCAGTTGGGATCACGTCTTCGTAATTGGTTGAGTTGGTAATAATGATGGGTGTTGTCACATCAAAACCTGCTGTGACAATGGCATCTAAATCAAAGGCAACTAATAGATCCCCTTTTTTGACATGCTGGTTTTGTTCTACTTTTAAATCAAAGTATTGGCCATCTAATTGTACAGTATCTAATCCAATATGGATGAGGATTTCTGCACCTTCATCAGATAGAAGTCCAATGGCGTGTCCAGTTTTGAAGGCAACTGTTACGAAGCCATCTACTGGTGAAACGATTTCGCCAGTAGATGGAACGACGGCAATCCCGTTACCTAAAATGCCAGAAGCAAATGCTTTATCTTTTACATCAGACAAAGGTAGAAGTACACCATTTACTGGGCTAGCAATCGTTTCGGATTGAACACTTGTTGTTGGCTGAATGGTGTCCTTGTTGTTTGTTTCTGTTGTTGTTTCACTAGGAATATCTTCAAAGCCAATCAGGTAAGTTAAAACTGCGGCTAAAGTAAAAGATACAGCAATAGCGATTAAAAATCCTACAAAACCCTCTCCATTTGGCCCATAAAAGGCTGGTATCATTAATATACTAGAAGGACCAGATGCGTATCCAGCACTACCTGCATATCCGGCAATCCCCCCACCGACAGCGGCAGAAAGAATACCAATCAGAAATGGACGTTTTAAGCGTAAAGTAACTCCATAAACAGCTGGCTCAGTAATTCCGAATAGAGCTGTCAAAGCAGCAGAAGCAGAAAGAGCCTTAAATTCTTTGTTTTTTGTTTTAAGCATGACACCAAGTGAGGCACCAGCTTGAGCAAAAACAGAAATGGCAGTACTAGGTTTTAATGGATCTTTTCCCATCGTTGCAATGTTATTAATCATCACAGGAACGATGCCCCAATGTAAACCGAATATTACTAAAATTTGCCAAGAAGCTGCAATGACAGCACCAGCAATAATTGGATTAAAAGCAATGATTGCTGTTAAAATTGAAGCAATCCCATTCCCAACATAAACACCAAAAGGTCCAAAAAACATCAGTGTTAAAGGTACAATTGTGACAAGTAAAATAGCTGGAGTGATAAAGTTTTTAATACTTTGATGCAATCGTTTATTTAAGAATTTTTCTACGATACTCATTACATAAATCGCTAAAATGATTGGAATCACTGTTGATGTGTATTTCACCATGACAATTGGAATTCCGAAAAAATGAACAGCCTTAGGGCTAGCCGCTAATTCGATAATTGTAGGATAAATTAACGCACCAGCAATGGCTACGGCGACATAAATATTGGCTTTAAATTTGCGAGCAGCTGTAATAGCTAGCAGCATTGGTAAGAAATAAAACAGACTATCGGCAATTGCATTTAAGATAATATGCGTTGAAGAATCCGGCATAACCAGTTTAAAATTTAGTGCTAGCGACAACAAACCTTTTAAAATACCTGCGCCAGCCATAACCCCTAAGAGTGGAGTGAAAATAGTGGAAATTAAATCGATAAATTTACCGAAAATCGTTTCATCTTTATTTGTCGTTGTTTCAGTAGAATCATCATTTGTTAAATTAGAAATTGCTCCAATCGCCTCATAGACTTCAGGGACCATATTTCCGATGACAACTTGAAATTGTCCGCCGCTTTCCATCACTGTTACAACACCAGGGATAGCTTCAACTTGAGTTTTATCAACGAGGTCTCTATTTTTTAATTTAAAGCGTAGACGAGTAGCACAATGAACCAGTGAAGTTACATTTTTTTCACCGCCAACGTTTTCTAAGATTGTTTGAGCTAATTGATTTGTATCCATTTTAAAATCCTCCTATGATAAAAAGTTTGTTGATCCGTTTATTTTCAAGTTAAGGGACAGACATGTTTCAACAGTCAAATAAGTTCCGGACCCTATTTTTGGCAAAAGAAAAACCTAAACCCTTACTAAAAAAGTATACAGTTTGCCTGTAAATCTTCTTTAGTAAAAGTTTAGGTGTCGCCTGCCGAACAGTCACAATCCTCTAACCTGTTACATTCGTATATGAACTTATCCAAATGATAGCACTTCCAAAAAGGGTTGTCAATCTTTATTTGTAAGTGCTTTATCTCTTATTTTTAAACGTTTTAAGTGAATGAGCAAATACAACATCTCTTCAGAGGTCAAATCAATGTGAAAAGTTGCATAGATATATTCTGCAATTTTTGTGGTACAAGTATATGCTTGCGGATATTTTTTTTTCATCATTAAATAGAGTTCTGGATCTTCATTTTCGAGTAAATGATTTTTACTAACACGTTGAACAAAAAATCTAAGATGCGTTAAAAAGCGGTAGAAATTTAAGGATTCCTCATCAAATTCTGCGCCTAAATGGTACTTAACAATCTTTAAAATTGCTGCGACTTCCTTTGTACTGGCAACAGTAGCGTTCATCTCTTCATTCATTTCGGCATTGATCAAGTGCATAGCGATAAAACCAGCTTCATCAATAGGGAGTTCGATTGCAATTTCAGTTTGAATCATAGTCAAAAATTCTTTGGCTAGTCCAAACTCGGCAGGATAAAGCCGGTTGATTTCCCATACTAATGAGTTGCTAATAGTTTGTTCATTTTCGTGTCGCTTTAGGGCATGATAAATATGGTCAACTAAAGAAACATGTAAACTTTCGTTGAGTTTTTGCTTTAGTCGCTGTTTGGAAATATCAATAAATTCTTCAGTAACCTTTAAAATTGGATAAGGTACTTCATCAATTAGCGAATTAAAATGTTGTTTTAATCCGTTATTTTCTAAATGGAAAATCTTATCAGCTCGTGTAATGTCTACAGGGTCACCAGCATTTTGTTTGAATCCAATGCCTTTTCCCATCATAACTTGTTCGATTCCGTTATCGTCAATAGCGATTAAAACGTTGTTATTCAAAATTTTATGTATGTTCATTTTTATCCTCCTAAATTTCAGTGACCTATTTGAGTTGATTCTACTCTATACAAGTCAAAAAGAAAAGGGTTTCTTTTTTAGCTGGAATTTAAAAAGAAGTTCTCTTAGATAACTTTTTTTGTTACGTAAGTGATATAGTAAAAAAGAGAAGTTTATTTGCAAAGTACTATTAGAAAATTAATTGCTTGTTTTTATGATAGGGATGCTGATGAGGATGGATAGCCAATAAGGCGGAGGCGCTTGTAAGAGGGCAGTCTCAAAAAAGAGAAATCAATTATTGGTTTCCCTTTTTTAGTTTTCCATCTTCTCAATAATACTAAAACAAAAATAACAAACAAATGCCCCAACTAAAATTAGAATTGCCATATCAAGACCTCCATTCTTTATAAATTCATATGTATTTCTGATGACTTTAGTTTATCAAGACAATCTGGAGTATGTATGGAGTTTATCTAGAAATTACCTGTTTTTTTGCATATTAAAAAAATATTGTAGAACTGTTTAAATAACTCAGTTCTACGCTATAAGGTTACACTAAAACTATTTATTAAACATCTTAAAAGAGAAGGAGAAAGTGAATAAAAAAAATTTTCATTTTTTAACTAGAATTTTCTCATAATTTAAAATAAATAGTGAAAAAAGTGGTATAATAGTAATACAAGTAAATACAAAAAAACTAGGTTGGGCGCAAGCTTTCAAGACATAGTTCTCCAAGGGTGAGGAGAACATCTTGATTGCTTGCGCTCTTTTTTGTGTTTAATTTGAAAGAAACATAAATGGAGGGAATGTTTGGATGAAGTATTATACAAAGGAAAAACACGAGGTGTTGAAAGAATTTGATGTCACGATTGAGTCAGGTTTAACTGATGCATCAAGTGCAGCAAATAGAGAAAAATTTGGCGAGAATAAACTTAAAGAAGAAAAAGCAGATCCGTATTGGAGAATTTTTCTTCGTAGTTTTAAGGAGCCAATCGTCATTGTATTAATGGGTGCGATTGTCTTATCTTTTTTTAGTGCTTACTATGATTTGCAAATTAAGGGCGATATCAAACATGGAACTGAAGCTATCTATGAAGGTACAGCGATTCTAATTTTGATTTTAATTAATGCAACACTCTCTTTTTGGCAAGAAATCAGTGCTAAAAAAAGTTTAGATGCTCTAAAACAACTATCTAATCGAAAAGTGTCTGTTATGCGCAATGGAAATTGGGGACATTATGATTCGGTGGATCTAGTTCCAGGAGACATTGTGAAAGTCAATGTCGGCGATTTTATTGAAGCAGATATCCGTTGGTTAGAGACGTCAGAACTGCAAATCATTGAATCGCATTTAACTGGCGAAGCAGATGCTATCCAAAAACAAATTGACGCTTTAGAAGGTGACGTTGGAGTTGGAGATCAAACCAATATGGGCTTTTCAGGTTCAACTGTCTCAAATGGTAGTGGAATTGGGATTGTTGTGGCAACAGGACAACAAACAGAGTTAGGTAAAATTGCGGAGTTGCTTCAAAATGTTGAGTCAAAACCTTCGCCTTTGCAAATGACGGTTGGAAAATTAACCAGATCATTGATGCTTATTTCAGGTGTAGTGGTTGTCTTTACGTTAGTGGTTGGTTTGTTCCAATCCTACCAAGCAACCGGAGTCTTAACTTTTTCGGCTGTCGGTAGTGTCTTATCAACGGCAATTGCTTTAGCGGTAGCTTCAATACCAGATGCTTTGCCAGCTGTTTTATCTATTGTATTAACAATTGGAGCTAGCAAAATGGCTAAAAATAAAGGCTTAATCAAATCCCTAAGCAGTGTTGAAACATTAGGTGCAACATCATATGTATGTTCAGATAAAACAGGAACATTAACAAAAAATGAAATGACAGTCATCAAATTTTTCGCAAATGGTACAATTTATTCTGTTTCTGGTAAAGGCTATGGACCAGAGGGCGAAATTACAAGTACAGATTCAAATGCACCAAGTTATCATGATTTTGTTAAAGGTGCGGTATTGTGTAATGAAGCTGAAGTGAAGTTTATTGATGGGAAATATAAACCGTTTGGTAATCCAACAGAAGTAGCATTGACTATTTTAGGTGAAAAAGCCCAACTTAAGAAAGAATCTTTACTTGAGCAAGGAATTGAAATCTACCGTGTATTGCCTTTTACAAGTAGTCGTAAGATGATGAGTGTCATTGTAAAAGAAAATAATGAGTATAAATTATATACAAAAGGTGCTCCAGATATTTTAATTGAAAAAAGTCGCTTTACGTTACAAAATGGCAATCTTGTTGACACGAGTGATGTAAAAGAACTTTTAGATACAACAACATTATCTTTTGCTAACGAAGCATTGCGTACGTTGGCAGTAGCAGAAAAAGTGATTTCAAAAGAAGAAGCTGAAACAGGTTCTGTAGAAGAACTTGAAACTGGATTTACCATGACGGGAATTGCAGGGATCATTGATCCGCCAAGAGACGAAGTTAGAGCTTCAGTTGAATTGTTGAAAGAAGCCTCTGTCAAAGTTGTGATGATTACTGGAGATCATGAAGCAACAGCGAAGGCAATTGCTTATGATTTAAAGATTATTGATTCAGTGGATGCACCATCAATCAAAGGTGCGGAAATCGAAAAAATGTCTGATGAAGAGTTGTTCCAACGTGTGAAAGATACACAAGTTTATGCGCGTGTTTCACCAGAGCACAAACAAAGAATTGTTGAACAATTACAAAAGCATGGTGAAATTGTTGCTATGACTGGTGATGGTGTCAACGATGCTCCGGCTTTAAGAGCAGCAGATATCGGGATAGCAATGGGAATTGCTGGAACTGAAGTGACAAAAGATTCAGCTGATTTAATTTTATTAGATGATAAGTTTACGACTATTGAAAAAACTGTTGAGAGCGGTCGAACGATTTATGCGAATATAAAAAACTTTATTCGTCATGAGTTAACAACCAATGTTGCTGAAGTTCTTTCTTTATTAATTGGTTTACTATTCTTTACAACTGGTATCGGACAAGTTTCAGCTTCAACACCAACGTTGACAGCCTTAATGATTCTTTGGGTCAATATGGTAAGTGATGCCATCCCATCATTTTCATTAGGATATGATGTAGCTGAGTCGGATATTATGAATGAGAAACCACGCGATCCAAAGGAATCTGTTTTGGCAAATTATACGTGGTCACGTGTATTAATTCGTGGAACGGTCATGGGTTTAACAGTCTTTTTAGCCTTTGTTTGGGCAGCGAAAAGTGGCTTATCAGGTAACCAAGCACAAACAGTGGCTTTCTTAACACTGGTATATGGCCAATTATGGCATGTATTTGATGCACGTAGTTCAAAAACACTATTTAGAAGAAATCCGTTTCAAAATAAGCATTTGATAGCTGCAGTCTTATTTGCGGGGATTAGTTCTTATTTAGTGACGATTATCCCATTCTTTAATACAGTGATGGGAACAGCACCTTTATCGTTAAACATTTATTTACTCGTATTATTTGTTCCTGCGATTCCAACCTTAGTTTTATCAGGCTTAAAAGAAATTTTTGGCATAAAAATCTGGTAGAAATAGATAGGATTGCTATTCTTTTTCCTTAGAGATATACTAGTTTAAACTAGTAGAGCATGTTTAGGGGAGTGGAGAAGAATGAAAAAGTTTTGGTTTTTAGGAGGATTATTGGTTGCACCATTTATTGTTGGATGGATAGCAAACCAAGTATGGCAGTTTCCGACATTATTGGTTTCAGGATTTGTATACATTTTTTTGTTTCTTTGCTTAACCCCATCTGGTGATTTTCTATCGGCCAGTGCTAATTATGAGACGAAAAAAATAAATCCTAACCATTCAGTTGAGACCGTGTCAAAAAGAAGCATGGATCGTTTGGAGATTTTGAGATTAATCTTACTTTTCTTGTTGGGAGCCGCCTGTTTTTACTATTCTTTTAATTGAAAAAGAGTTTTATAACCCTCAATCTGAGTTGAATGAAGATTGAGGGTTATTTTTTAATAGATTTTTCTAGCTAATCTAGCTACAATTAGGGTATAAAGGAAAGTAAAAACTAGAATTTAGGAGGAGAATAGACATGATAAAAGAATTAATTGAAGGATGGAGTATTCAAATGAATGCGAACACAATTTGTTATGAAGATCATGAGGCTAATTATGTAGTACTACCTAAAATGGAGGAAGCTCCTTTTGGTGATTTAATTCCTGTTATTTTTAAAATTAGTCAAGGTGAATTAGTCATTCAGCAAATGAGTCATTTGGTAAAATCGTTGACCATCAACCAGCAGAAACAGTTAGTGATTTGTTGGCGTGATGAATTTATTGGGCAACACGATGAGGTGCTTGCAACAACTGTTCCTTTTGTAATAGAAGATACTGAGTAACGTAACAAATCTACCTGTACTATATGGGTAGTTTTTTTGCTATCTGCTAAGTTTAAAATTGCTTTGAGGGAGAAAATAAAAATGAGTATTGACAAATTAAATTCTATAAGTTATTATTATATTCGAATTATAATTCAATTAAATTTTAAAAAATAATACTTTTTTAGAAGGTGAATCTATTTCAAAGAAAAAGAGGAAAATTGTGAAAAAAAGAATTTTAATAATTTTTTGTTTCTTCTTAACTTGTTTTATTACGATTTCAAACTATAGTCAACCTAAAACAAGTTTGAGTAAGTTAGAAAAAAATGAGATTAATTTGAATGATTTAGATAGAAAAGAATATTTTATTGCTGATGTCATTGAAGATGAAAATTCATATTTTTTATTGCTGTCGAAGGATATGCCTAAAAGTAAACTAGAGATGACTATTGACTCAAGCTATGCCTTGAAAAAAAATCAATTAAAAAATCAAATTCCTAATAAAGGTGAAGTTATTTATCTTTATTTTAAAAAAGGAACATTTATTGAGCAAAAAACTGATCCGACAACTATATTTGGAGATATAGTTAAAGTTGATTTATTTTATGATACAAAAAAAAGAGAATAATATGAATAAATTAAAAGTAAATTTAATAGGAATTTTTATTTTAGCAACATTTATGATAGTTCCTACTGTTGTTTTTGCTAATTCGGTTGAAATAATGGAACCCGAAGTAATACCTGTATCGAATAACATGTTGCGTGGAAGCAATAGTATTGATATTCAGAATGAACCTTTGGAGTTGATAGGAGACGACTTAACGGATTATTATGTTCCTATGTATGCATCTTATATGGACTTTTTTAGGAATTAATGAAATGTTTAAAATAAGTAAATATGTAAAAGAGAGGTCGGATAATAACGACCTCTCTTTTTTGAAATGAATTTTAAGTACTTTTTTTCAGGTGTTAGTGTTAGTAAGTTTTTAATTTTCAACAAAAACAGCTTCAAATTCAAAGTCGTTATAAAGATGTCGGGTAATAGAATGTTCAAAAGGCATACCAGAATCTAGATAAACAATCTTTTCAACTTCAATAATAAATTGCTCAGGTTTAATTTCAAGTACAAGAGCATCGAATTCATTAGCTTTGTCGCCGCGAATACGGATATGCGATGTTTTAATGGTTAACTTTAATTCGTTTTCGATGTATTTATAAATAGAAGCTTTCAAATGCTTGGGCTGTAAATGTGGAATCAAATCTAAAGGCATAATAATTTCCTCAATGGAATAAGGATTGGAATCAATGTAGCGACTTCTCACAATGTGATACACATAGTCAGAGGTTGAAATTTTCAAAGTCTCTGCTATTTTTTTCGAAGGTTGTTCAATGGCAAAACTATGAATTTTAGAATCAACATGCTCTTCCCCTAAAACATTTAGTAAGCCAATATTGGGTCCAGAAACTAACGAACGCTCAATCGGTTTTCTTAAAACTTCTGTACCAAATCCACTTCGTCTACGTAAAACGCCTTCTTTAACTAACATATCTAGCCCTTTTTTTACAGTTAAATTACTGCAACCATAGCGAATAGCAAGCTCACTCCCAGAGGGGATTTTTTGACCAATTACATATTCATTACAAGCAATTTTAGTTTTGATGTCTTGATACACTTCGATATATTTATATGTTTTGTCCATAAGGAGGCCTCCTGTTTAAATGTATAGCTATAAGTATATGTTTTTTGCGATTATATAACGGATTCTTACTACTAGTATAGCATAAACAGTTGTCCTGAAAACAAAGATATATCCTTTTGGAAGAGATTTTAGCTAAATTAGAAATAAGGATAGATTCAATTTGAAAGCGGTGTTATGATGACGGTGATTAGGATTTCTTTAATTTAATTTTTTAACTTAATTTTGTAACTATAGGAGGACGAGTAAATGGAAAATAAAAGAATACAATTTCCCGATGGTTTTTGGTGGGGATCCGCTTGGTCTGCAGAACAAGCTGAAGGTCGTGGGGAAACAGGTAAAGCTGAGACAATTTGGGAGCGCTGGTTCAAAGAAGAACCCAATCGTTTTTATAATCGCGTGAGTTCAGAAATTGCAACAGATCATATTCACCGTTATAAAGAGGATGTTCAATTAATGAAAGAAACGGGTCACAACTCATTTAGAGTTTCAATATCTTGGGCTAGAATGTTTCCAGATGACGGTGTAGGTCTGGTTAATCCGTTAGCAATTGAATTTTATCGGTCGCTATTTACTGAGATGAATCAAAACGGTATCGCTGTCTTTGCGAATTTGTATCATTTCGATATGCCCGCAGCTTTACAAGATCAAGGGGGCTGGGAATCGCGAGAAGTAGTGGAAGCCTATGTTCGATTTGCCAAGACTTGTTTTGAAGAATTTGGTGATTTAGTTAGTCAGTGGTTTACCTTTAATGAACCTTTGGGACCAATTCTAGGCACCTATTTAGAATGTTTTCATTATCCAAATATTGTTGACTTTAAAAGAGGCGCTCAAGCGGCCTTTAATACAATTTTTGCTCATGCACGGGCGATAGAAGAGTTTAAAAAGCTAGGCTTATCAAGTAAAATTGGAGTCATTTTAAATTTGAGTCCAACTTATCCTAGAAGTCAGCACCCCGCTGATGTTGAAGCTGCTGAGATTGCGGATCAATTTTATACGCGAAGTTTTCTAGATCCAATGGTATTAGGTCATTTTCCAAAAAAATTAGTTGCTTTGTTGAAGGAGCACGATCAGCTTCCAGTTTATTCAGCATCTGATTTGGAAATTATTCAAAATAATACTGCGCAATTATTAGGGCTAAATTATTACGAGCCAAGAAGGGTGAAGGCACGTTTAACAAGTATTAATCCAGCAGGACCATTTTTACCTGATTGGTTTTTTGAACCCTACATTATGCCAGGTAGAAAGATGAATCATTATCGAGGATGGGAAATCTATGAGCGTGGTATCTATGAATTATGTATGGATATCAAAGATAATTATGGCAACATCGAATCATTTATTTCTGAAAATGGTATGGGAGTCGCAGATGAGGAACGCTTTATGGATGAAAATGGCTATGTTGAGGATGACTATAGAATTGAGTATATTCAAAATCATTTGGCTTTTGTTTGGAAAGCGATAGAAGAGGGTGCGAATATTAAAGGCTATCACCTTTGGACGTTTATCGATTGTTGGTCTTGGATTAATGCTTATAAAAATCGATATGGTTTAGTTTCTTTGAACCTAGCCACACAAGAAAGAACTATTAAGAAAAGCGGTGAAATGTATAAAAAAATGAGTGATGAAAATGGCTTTGAATTTGATTTATCACAACTTTACTAGGGGGATGATTGAAAATGGAAAATAAAATGAGCTTTTTTGATCGATTTGGCATGGTGGCTCAAAAAATGGGCAACCAGATTCATTTACGGACATTACGAGATGCGTTTGCTACTTTTATGCCTTTTATGATGTTGGCAGGTTTTGTAACACTCTTTAACTATGTAATTTTTGACCCAGCAGGATTTTTAAGTTCCGTTATTTCTTCCGGTATTTTGGAGAAGATTCAGTCAATCGGAACACCGATTGCTTCGGCAACTTTGAGCATCACAAGTCTTTTAATTGTTGCGGCAATTTCCTATCATATGTGTCAAAATCGGAATTACGAGAATACAATTGCAGCGATTCTAGTTTCAATCTCATCTTTGATGGTATTAACTCCAATGATGACTACTTTTACTCCAGAAGGTGCTAAAAATGCTCTAGAAATACCTAATGTAATTCCATTGGATTACATTGGAGCATCGGGTATGTTTGTTGGGATTTTTGTTGGGTTAATAGCAACGGAATTATTTATTAAATTATCTAAAAATAAAAAATTGCAAATTAATTTATCAGGAAATATTCCACCGGCAGTCATGAAATCATTTAACGTAATGATTCCAATTATGATTACAATCGTGTCAATCTCGATTGTTGGCTTCTTAGTCAAAGAACTTTTCCATAGCGATGTAAATACGCTGATTACTACGCTCGTTACAGCACCTTTAAGTAAAGTGACGACAGGCTTACCAGGCTTCTTATTGATTACTTCGGTTGCCAATCTATTCTTTGGATTTGGTATCCATCAAGCTGTGATTTCAGGTTCATTATTAGATCCATTTTTGATTCAAAATATGCAAGAAAACATGGCGGCTTATGCCAATCATGAAGAAATTCCTCATATTATTAATATGGCTTTTAAGGATACCTTTGCCGTAATGGGTGGTTCAGGAAATACAATTGCGTTATTGATTGCAATTTTTATTTTTAGTAGACGGCAAGACTATAAAGATTTTGCCAAATTGTCTGTCACACCAGCTGTCTTTAATATCAGTGAGCCGATTATTTTTGGCTTACCGATTGTCTTTAATATTAGTTTAATCATTCCCTTTATTTTAGCTCCAATTTTTTCTTTAACAATTGCTTACTTTGCAACGGCAATGGGTTTCATTAACCATGTTGTAGTACAGATTCCTTGGACAACGCCACCTGTTATATCAGGATTTTTAGCGACAGCCGGTGATTGGCGTGCTGCATTTTTACAAATTATCATTATTGCAGTTTCGGTTTTCATCTACCTGCCATTTTTACGAATTGACGAAAAAGTTACGGCTACTAAACAATAGTCGAATATCATGAAGTGTTTAAATCTTTTGCATACAGAAAATCCCTCCTAGTATAGTTGGAGGGATTTTTTAATCTGTTAGAAATTAGTCAATTGTTGCCTACATCGTCGCCAATTTTTTAGCCTTGGTTCCAATCAGGGCATAGATAACGGCACCACTCATAAAGATGAGCATTGGCAATAATTGAATCAAAACAAAAAAGGTTTGCATAACAATCATTCCAACCAACTGTAAACCACTGTATTCCCAAATAGTTGGAGCTAAATACCAAGAGGATATATTTTCAAAGGATGGTTGAAGAAGAATAAAATAAACAATCATCAAAGCTACCCAGAGTGTTGCTTGATTGTACAATCGTTTGTAGCGCGCCCGACTCGACTGACTATCTGAAAATATATCTAAATCTTGATTATTGTCATTCTCAGGTAAAAAGAAATGAAACCCGCTACTTTGACTGCCGCTGATATGTTTCCAACCGCTATCCTCAAATAAAGTCAGATAATCAGTGTAATCGCCTTTTTTCTTAAACATTTGATAATCAATTCTATAACTCAAAGATTCTGGATGTATTTTTTCAAAGGTATATCGGTTATACGCGCTATACTTAACTAATCCCCAACCTTTTTCTGCCATTTCTTTTAAATACTGTTCTTCTTTTTTCATATCAATGAATAGTTTGAATTTTTTCATATGGACCTCCTATAATAACTCATCAGCAATTAGTAGCAGTTGTTTCAGTCGCTCGACTTCAAGTTTTAGGACCTCTTTCCCAGCATCAGTTAATAGGTAGACTCGGCGACGTTTATCTTCGTTAGGGCTAGGTACTTCATGAATTAACTTCTGTTTTAATAAATTTTCTGTTGCGCCATACATTGTGCCAGCAGCAATCCGGACTCGCCCATTGCTTAACTCTTCGACTCTCTGCATAATTGCATATCCATGAGAGGGTTCAAGCAGTGAAATCATAATATAGAATGTCGTTTCAGTCAGTGGTAGAATCTTATTAACGTTCATATAATGCACATCTTTTCTATGTCTTTATTTTTTTATATCGCGTAACTGTATAGATAGATTGTATATCGTTCGACTGTATATGTCAATTGTTTAATTTAGGCTTATTAAGCTGCTCCTATAGTATGGGGTGAAAATAAAAATTAATTTTAGCGCTTTAAGGGGAGTATTTAAGGTATACTTGATAGAAGCTACTGAACTAAATAGTCAGCTTTATTTTTAATTAAGAATGAATAGATTCAACAATAGATAGAGGATTCATAAATTGATGTGAAGGAAAGTGAAAAATATGGCTAAGATTATTTTAACAACTGAAAGTTGCTCAGATTTATCAAAAGAGTTACTGGAGGAAAAACAGATTTTATCTGTTCCATTTAGTGTGAATTTTCCTGATCGAACGGTTTATGATGGAGAAATTCCGATTCAAGAAATTTATGATTATTATCAAGAAACAAAAAAAATTCCTAAAACAAATGCGGTTAGTCCTCATCAGTATACTGAGTTTTTTGAAGAAGCTGCCGGTGAAAATCCAACGAGTGAAATTATTCATATCGGTTATTCATCAGCGTGTTCGTGTTCATTTCAAAATGCCATGATTGGTGTGGAAGAATGTGAAAAAGCTAAGGTTCATTTAATTGATTCAAAAAATGTTTCAGGTGGGCTAGGTAATTTAACACTAAAAGCTGCTGAGATTATCGCAAATAATCCGCAAGATTCAGTAGCAGAATTAGTTCTGAAAATAGAAAATTTTGTTCAAAAAACTCACACTTCTTTTGTGGCGGATACGTTAGATTTTTTATTAGCAGGTGGTAGAGTTTCAAATGCTGCGGCCATTGGAGCGGCTATTTTACGGTTGAAACCTAGAATTGATATTGTGGAGGGCAAACTAATAGCCTCTAAAAAATATCGTGGACGGATGAAAAAAATAGCGCCACAATTTGTGAAGGATTTTGTCGAAAGCCAGGATTTCAACCGTGATAATGTCTATCTTTTTTATGCTTTAGGCACTGATACTGAAGTTATTGAACTTTTGAAAACTTCTTTGGAAAAACAGGGTTTTAGGCAGATTCATGTTGATATGATTGGTTCTGTAATGACGGTTCATGGAGGTAAAGGTGCGATTGGGCTTTCAGCTACAACGTACTGAATTAGATTTTAGATGGAGTTACCTATTTTAAAATAGGTAATTTTTTTTATTTATAAAGGGGTTTGGGTCAGTCTTTCACAAATAGGTAGTATCGAAATTTCGAGAGTTATAAATATTGTCTTATTAATTTTATTTATTTCATATGTTTATTAGTATCTGTCGTGAAGTTAACTGAAATATTTTTTTGATAGTAAGAGGTAAATTTAAATATAGATTTAACAGTTTTTTTCTTGCGTTATTTTAATTGAAAACCAATCGAGGAATTCGATCGTTTTTGAGGGAGTGTGTAAAGGTAGGCAGATAATATTTATGTATTGTTGTTAGTTAAAAAATAAAGGGTATTTAGATTGAAAATTAAAAGATAAATAAGTAAACCAATTTCTAAATTCAATAATAAATAGTGAATATACCAATTTGTTCTAATGTTATTTTAATCATTTTTTTCCTGACATTTCTTATTTTATAAGGCATGCGTGAACGTATTAAAATTATGATACTGAAAGAATATGTGAAACTGAAAAAGTCAGTTGACTATTCGTTCATTTTTTGCGAAAATTAATAGTCCGATCAAATAAAAGACAGCATTAATGTGAATGGATAGTAAAACTTACATAGCCAGCAAAATATTTAGTAATTGACTAATTGAGGGTTTCTCAAATAGTCAGTTCTTTTTTTGTGTATGAACAGTCTGTAAGTTTAGATTAAAAAATAAACGTGGAAAAGGAAGTGTTTGTGTGTTCAAGGTAACAAATAAAATTGTTTCATTTTTTCTTATTTTTTCGATGGTATTTCCTACACTTATAGGGGGGCTTTTTTCAACAGGTACCCAAGTTTTTGCTGCTGAATTAGGCGGTGGTGCAATTATTGATTCAGTAAAAATGGATAAAACTGATTTATATAATGGTGAAAGAGTTGGAATTTCGGTTACATTTTCTGAAAAAGAAGGAATAGGAATTAAGAATGGTGACACTATTACCATGTCCCTTCCCCCGGAACTAATTGGGATTGTTTCTTCTGCTGAATTGAAAGATCCGGCAACAGGGAAAGTCTTAGGTGAAGCGAAAATAGTAAATGACCAAGTTATTTGTACCTTTAATAGCACAGCTGAAGAATTAATCAATGTTAAGGGTTATTTCTACTTTAAAGTTAGAGTCGACAGTCAAACAGAAGGCACAATTTCTAAGACAACTGATTTTGGCGTAAATATTCCAGATATTGACTATACAGTTACTTATGAAAAAGGCGAAGCGGGAAATGATGATGATTATCCATTTTTCAGCAAGTATGGCCATATGTCTGAAGATGGTAGTAATAAAATTACTTGGCAGGTGATTATCAATCAACCAAAGAAAGAATTGGTTCACAATGGAACTAATCAAAAATTAATTGAAGTTGATGATACTTCGGCAGCCGACCAAACCTTGTTAGCAAATAGCTTTAGATATTTTATTGAAGATAAAGATAAGAACTTTACTTGGCTTAGTCAAGCAGAATTCAGTCAATATGGAACACTTGAAATTGACCCCGCTAACGGCAATCATTTTAATGTAAAGTTGTTTGCTAAGGAAATTTCTAATCACAAGTTTGGCCTTGTTTATGATACGCATATAAATGATTTAAGTAAAAAAGAATTTGCCAATGATTATACAGCGAATTATCAAATTACTGGTGAAGAGCAAACGATTGAAAAAAATACATCGTACACTGAAAATAATAGTGCTGGTGGTGGCGGAAGTGGTGATTTACCAGAAAAAGGCAGCGCCCGCTTAGTTAAATCACTAGAAAATAAAGCAGATGTCTTGCTTCCAGGCATTACATTTGAATTGTTTAATGCCGCTAATCAGTCTTTAGGCAGTTATCAAACAGATGACCAAGGTCAAATTAATGTGAAAAATATGGAGCTAGGACAGTATTATTTTAAAGAAGTAAGTGCACCAGAACAGTTTGATGTTGATCAAACTAAGCAATATCCTTTTGAAATTAAAGAAAATAGTACAACAGGAGAACTCATCCCAGTCACGAATAAAATCAAGAAAACCAGTTTGAATTTAACCAAAGTTTGGGTTGGGCCTGAAACAACCAGTATTGATGTGCGTATTTATGCAGATGGCCAAGATATTAATCGCCAAGTTACCATTGAAAAAGCTTCAAATTGGCAATTGTTAGTTACCAATTTGGATAAATACAATGTAGATGGTTCGTTGATTAACTACACGGTGCAAGAAGTTAATGTCCCAGCGGGTTATGAATCTGTCGTGACGGGAAATAATGATACAGGTTTAACTATCACAAATACGAATATTGAAAAACTAAGTATTCCAGTTATCAAAAAATGGCAAGGTAAGGCGACAGACTCTGTTGAAGTTTCCTTAAAAAGAAATAATAAAATTACAGATAAAACGATTCAATTATCACCGGCTAATAATTGGCGTGCTGAATTTACCGATTTAGCTAAATATGATAGTAAGGGAAAAGAGGTTAGTTATTCAGTTGTTGAGGCAGAATTAGCCGGTTACGTCGCAACTTATACCGGAAATGCCCAAGATGGATTTACGATTACAAATACCAGAAGCACGTCAATTACGATTCCAGTCACTAAAAAATGGGTTGGACCAGTTGGCAAACCAGTTACTGTTGAACTGTTTTCTAATGGTGTAACAACTGGACGTTCAGTAAAATTAACCGCTAATCAAAACTGGACAAGTGCCTTTACAAATTTACCAGAGTACGATGAAAATGGACAAGAAATTAATTATACACTTAAAGAAATCCAGCAAGATAATTATGATGCGATAATTACAGGAAGTGCTAAAGAGGGCTTTACTGTTACGAATACAAATAATGAAAAAGTGACGATTCCAGTTAAGAAAGAATGGTTTGGACCTGTCGGTGAAAAAGTAATCATTCGTTTACTTGCAGAAGGAGTCGATACATCAAAATCTTTAGAGCTGACAAGTCAGAAAAATTGGCAAGGTGCTTTTACCGATTTGCCTAAATACACTGAAACTGGAGAAGAAATTAGTTATACGATTAAAGAAGATAAACTTGAGAATTATTTTTCTTTGATAGATGGCAATGCTAAAGAAGGTTTCCTAGTAACGAATATAACTAGCGAGCAAGTGGATTTGCCAGTTAAGAAAAAATGGCAAGGTGAGAAGAAAGATTCAGTTAAAATTTACGCTCAAGTAAACGGACTTTTGTTACCCGATGTATTCATTGTTCTGTCTGAAGAAAACAATTGGGAAGGAACGATAGACTATTTACCTAAGTATGATTCAGCAGGGGAGCTCTTTCGCTATACTGTGGTAGAAGAAGAGTTATCGGGCTACGTCACAACCTATGCAGGTGATCAGGATACGGGTTATACGGTTACCAACACGCGAGCGGACTCAACAAGTATCCCAGTGACGAAAAAGTGGGTAGGTCCAGTTGGTGGAGATGTAGTTGTTAAGTTGTTTGCTAATGGAAAAGATACAGCTATTTCACTGACTTTGCAAGCGAATCAAAACTGGGAAGGTAAATTTACAAACTTGCCTACTTATGATGATAAAGGTATTGAAATCAAGTATACCGTAGAAGAAATTGCTCAAGAAAATTATGAATCAAGTATCAAAGGGAATTCCACAGAAGGTTTTGTTATTACCAATACAAACAAGGAAGAAATCAGTATCCCTGTGAAAAAAGTATGGAATGGACCTGAAAAAGACGCCATTACCGTTTTTCTGTATAATGATAAAAACGTAAAAATAAAAGAAATGACGATAAATGAAGCGATGAATTGGCAAGCTTCTTTTGATCACTTACCTAAGTATAATAGCGATGGTAAGGCCATTAATTATTTCATTCGCGAAGAAAACATGGAGAACTATCGCCCGTTAATCCAAGGCAGTAAAGAAGCGGGCTACACGATTAACAATATTAACACTGAAAAAGTAGCCGTTTCTGTGACTAAAAAATGGGTTGGTCCAATTGCTGGACGGGTTCAAGTCAACTTAGTTAAAAATGGTCAAATGTTAAGCAATTACCTGACACTCGATCAGACGACAAACTGGCAAGGGACTTTTTCTGAATTAGAAAAATATCAGGCAGATGGTACTGAAAATAAGTATACGATTGTTGAAATAGTCGGCTATAAAAACTATGATGCATCAATTAGTGGTACTGCTGAAACAGGTTATACGGTTACGAATACGAATAGCGAAACAATTACGATTCCTGTGGCTAAAGAATGGGTTGGGCCAATCGGTGAATCAGCGACAATTGAGCTGTTTCGTGATTCTGAAACAACACCGCTTAAATTAGTTTTAAATGCAGATAATGACTGGAAAGGTGAATTCGCAGATTTACCTAAATATGATGACGCTGGAAATGAATACACCTATCAAATCAAAGAAGTGACTGTCGCAAATTACGAAGGTGAAGTAACTGGAGACAGTGAGACTGGTTTTGTTGTCACTAATACCAATATTGAAAAAATTCAAATTCCAGTCACTAAAAAATGGGTTGGACCTGCAGCTGAAAATGTCACGATTCAATTGAAACAAAATAATGTCTTGATGAATTCAGAATTGTTATTGAATGCTGAAAATAATTGGCAAGGGACCTTTGTTGATTTACCAAAATATGATGAATTTGGTGAAGAGTATCAATACACGTTAACAGAAAAAGACTTGGAAAATTATCGCTCAGAAATTACAGGAACACCTGAAACAGGTTTTGTTGTCACGAACACGAACTGTGAAAAAATCCAATTACCAGTTAAGAAAAAATGGATTGGAAAAAGGCGGATGAAGTGCAAATTAAGCTAATGAAAAATGGCGTTCCTATTGAAGAGATGTTATCTTTAAATGAAGAGAATCAGTGGCAAGGTAAATTTACAGACTTGCCAAAATACGATGATGCAGGAGTAGAGAATCAGTACACAGTTATTGAAGAAGAGCTGCCAGGCTATCAATCGGAGATAACTGGGGATGTTTCTACTGGTTTTATCGTAACGAATCGTTATTTAGGAACAGAGGAGAATCCGCTGAATCCTTCACGACCAGAATTGCCTAATACTGGCGATTTAAGTGGGAAACCAGAGTTGGTACGTGAACTGGGTAATCAAATGTCTGTTGGGAATCAAGATCACCAACTTCCAAAAACGAATAGTAAACAAGAAAATTATCTATGGCTAGGAGTCTTGAGTGTTTCACTTGGAATGCTTAGCTACGGTATGTGTTATAGAAAAATGGGTAGTAAAACAAAGTAGTTACCAACTTATAATTTAAAAGGCTGATAAATCTAATTTTTCGGCGTTTTTTATTTAATCAAGAATATGAATTATAAATAATCAACTAATAGGGCATAATCCGTTGGTTGATTTAGCTTAAGTGATTTATGTAGGTTTGTGTGCCACCACTAAAGAGCGCCATAATAAAATTGCTAGCAACAGTAAAAAAGAGTAGTAACCAACTTATAAATTGGTTACTACTCTTTCTTTTTACTACTTTACAAATTATAAAAATTTCAGATGTGATATAATTTATATAAGTTAGAAATAAATAAATTGTATAGTATATTATATAGGGGGAGTATGATGGAAGACTACTTATTAAACTTACGTAAAGAAGTTGGCAACAGGCCTTTAGTTGTGGCTGGTGTTTCTATAATTGTACTAAAAAAAAGAGAAATTCTACTTATTAAACGCAGTGATAACGGACTTTGGGGATTATCAGCTGGATCAATCGAACTTAATGAAGATCCTAAAAATGCTATTTGTAGAGAATTAGTAGAAGAAACAGGTCTAATTACTAAAAAAATAGACTTAAGGTTGCTTAATGTTTTTGGAGGGAAAGATTTTCTCTACACGTACCCTAATGGAGATGTTTGCTCATTTGTTATTTCAAGTTTCTTAACTGAATGTTTCACTGGAACAATATTAAAACAAACAGACGAAAGTACAGATTGTCGTTTTTTTTCTTTAACTAGTTTACCTACAAATATTTTAAAACATGAAAAATTAATAATAGATGACTTTAAAAAAATACTACTTGTTAAATGAAGGTTAATTATGAAGAATAAAATAATAATAATGAGTTTTACAATTATTGTAGCTGTCTTTATTTCTGTTCTCATGACAAATTTTTTAATGTATCTATATTTTTAATTATAGGCATTTGCTATTCGATACTTTGCTTCCTTTTAATTCCATCTGAAGATTTTATCGCAACAAGTTCAAATTACGAAACAAAAAAATCAATCCACATTAGTAATGATTTTATTGTTTGTCGGTTGGGATCGACTAGCTTTGTCTTTACACCAAAAGAGCTAGAAGAAATTCTTTTTTGTAGTATACTAGATATGTAAAGAGAGACATGCAATAACATACCCCTCGATCGTTGAGTGTAGATTGACTAGGCTCAACGATTCTAAATGTTAATTATATAACTTTAAGACCACATCTTGCCTGCACAGCAAAGGATGTGGTCGTTTTTTATTCTGTTGGTTTATTTAATTCAGTTACTAATTTGGGAAAGGCCTCTTTTTCACTTGTATTTAACAAAAGCAAAACCAGTTATTTTATTAAGTTTAAGAAATAAGAAGAATTATTAAATCATAAGGCTTCTAAAATAGAGCTGGTTTGATTACCAACTCCTTTTTGTTTTAATGATTTTTGTGCTGAAAATTAAAGTAAGAATAACGAATGTAGTGAATATAGTCATTATTAAACCACCTTCCAGACCAAAATCACCTCCACTAAGCAAACTTTTGTATGGAGTAGAACTTGTTCGGAATAAACTATTTTCTATGACCTGACCACTAATCTCTGTTCCAAGAATCACACCAAGGGTTATGTTCCAAGCAGCATGAGCGAATCCAGTTAGCCACATATCGTTTGTTATGTAGTAGATCAAGGAAAACATTATACCGAATAAAAATAAATTAAAGAACGATAAGGCTGTTACACCAGGAGCTGAGAGGTGTAAAAGAGAAAATAATAACGAGTTAGTTAATATGGCAATTGCAGCGTTACTCTTGTTGCAAATTTCGTTCATAATGATTGATCTCATCAAGATCTCTTCTACCATTCCTTGAATGAAAAATCCTATGACGAATAGAAACATGATTAGGAAATTGAATTTTTTATTTGTAATACTATACAATGCTAAAAAAATCAAAGACAATAGATACAATCCTACAACTAATCCTATCCCTAATCCAATACCTTTTAAAATGCGTACATATTTTCTTTTTGAGGAAAAACCAAACTTACTCAGGTCTCCGTCGTACAATTTACTATTTATGATAATCAGCAAATACAATATTATTGGATAACCCAACATGCTGATAATCATATTGTAGGGGGTGGTAGTGATTAATTCATTCAGTCCCAATTTCATGTTTAGGATAGTTGTAATCCCGAAAACCAGAAAGAGTGAAATGACTGGTCCGAAAATGAAAGCGACTAAAGAAAAGTCGATGGCAGAAATGGATCGATTAGAATTATTGCCTTTTTTATTTCGAAATATATTTCGTTGTCGGTTCATTTGTTACACTCCTTTTTTGATAATAGGTAAACTATACCCTAATAACTCTCTTTAATTCAACATGTTATTGACAATTTGTAGAAATATAAATTTAAGCTACCGATTGTTACGTCTAGGATGTTAATTGTTACCAATCAAAATTATTTATGATTATTAAAGGTATTATAAGTACATCGAAAGAGAATCTAAATTTCTTTTTCGCAGAAAAGACTTTATAAAAGGATTAGGAATGGAGGGGAAATGTGATGGAAAAAGTTAATGTACGTAAAGCAGACACTGTTGATGCAACAGCATGGTGGATTGTTATCTAATTTGATAGTTAAATAATTATTAGGCGAGATGGAGATATCTCGCCACTTTTTTAATAAGGAGAGAAAAAATGAAGTATAAACACCCAAGAATAAAACCGATTTATCCGTTATACCAATTAAACAAAAAGCAATTTAGAGTAGGTGCACAACTTGGGATTACTACTGAATTTGATGATGAAGAAGGTCAGTTCTGGACACTAGCAAATCTGCTTGATGGCGTTAGATCTTTCAGTGAAGTTGTAGTTGAAATGAAATTAAAATATCCAGAGCTTACATTTAAAGATATAGAAAAAGGAATTGATTTTTTAAACGAAGAAGGATTGATTGAAGAGACTTTTCCAAGAAAATCGGTTGAAGATAGATATATTGCAAACGTAAACTATTTTAGTAGATATTGTAAAGCGGAAGATGATAGGTTTGAAATACAAGACAAAATCAATAATTTAAACATTTTATTACTTGGTCTTGGTGGCGGTGGTTCTAACATCGTAACATTACTCGCAGGTCTTGGACCTAAGATGATTCGAATGGTAGATTATGATCGAGTAGAGTCAAGTAACCTTGGTCGTCAACTACTGTATAGAGAAGCAGATGTAGGAGAGAAAAAAACAGCAGTGGCTAAAAGAGCGATTAATGAGATGAACTCAGGTATAAAGGTTGAGATAGTTGACAAGAAAATAGTTGACGTTAACGACGTTGTAGAGTTGACAGAAGGAATTGATATTGTAATTTGTGCGATAGATGAGCCACCTTTCATAATTCATAGAATTGTAAATGAAGCCATTGTAAAAGTAGGGTTGCCTTGTGTTTTTGGTGCTTCCCAAGTTAGTAGGGGAAGAGTGTATACAGTTATTCCTCAGAAAACCGGATGTTTTGATTGTATGAATTTGAATTTTAGCAAGAATGATCCAAAATTCATCGAACAATTTGTAGGTTTTAGAAATATTCAGTTTAATCCTCCATCAATAGCATATGGTCCTGGTATTTTTCAACTAACAGCATCCATTGTAGACGAGTTGATAAGAGTAGTGACTGGCTATACTGAACCGAAAAGTCTGGGAACTCAATATGAAATCAACTATGAAGATGGAAATTCATTTACTCATAAAACTTGGCCAAGATTTGAGGATGATTGTCCAACTTGTGGTAAAGGAGATGTCTCCCAATGGGAAATATTCCAATACTATCAAGAAAAGAAATAGAACGTGGATATGTAGTAGCTCGTTCATTAAGACGTAAACTAAATGGTGGTAATTGGGTGTATGTTTCAGAAGGAAATCAACTTTTGATGTTAAGTAATGAAATTGTAAGCCAACTTGACTCACCTCAACTAATGACCAAAGAGTCTCTCAAAGAATTAATCGATAGTGGCATTATGGTGGAAAAATCTTATCAGAGAAGTGAAAGGGTTTCGCTCGTTGAAGAACCTGATAATAATCTGTTTAAATTTTTTTCTGTGTTGATAGATATTTGCGGAATTACAGCGTTTACGATTTGCATCATTATATTGTTTACCACGGAACTTCCTTTTGAAAATGCAGTAAATGTTCTCTTTACAAATCCTTTAATCTTCTTTCTAATCGCGATTCCTGTTTCCATTATTTCAACAGCTCTTCATGAGCTTATGCATATAATATTTTCAGGGAATTCAAAGAAGGTTAGTTTAAACATAGCTAAAGCTGTTGCCACGGTTCCAATGACTCATGTATGGACATGGAGTAAGTTGGGAAGAGTTACATCTATTATTTCTGGAATGTCATTGGATGCTATTTTATTGTTAGTAACACTAGAAATGTTGAACAATAGAATCGAATTTACGTCGATTGCTGCTTCAATACTTATAACAAGGATTTTTTGGCAATTTCTCATCATTAAAAAAACTGATATTAACATCTTAGTTTCATTTATTGCAGACAATCCATTTTACTTTGAAGATGCAAATTTGGAAATTTCGATCATTTTTAAAATAATAAGTTTTAGCATATTGCTAATGATGATTTGGCTATGGTTACAGCCTATTATAAATCAGTTTATTTAAGTCTAAATACAGGAGGTCTGTTTTGAATAAACAATTGGAGCTACATTCATTAAGTAAAAAATACAAAAAATCAAATAATTATGCGAACGAGAATATAAATATAATCTTTAATCAAGGTGAAATTTCAGCAATTACAGGTCATAACGGTGCTGGAAAAACCACGATGTTAAACCAGATTATTGGCACTACGAAACCTTCAAAGGGTTCAATTACATATGATGGATTTTCTTTTGCGACGGACAGTAAATCTGCAAGAGAACATGTATCTATGATGCCACAATTACATGCTCCTTTATCTGGAGTAACGATGTCCCAGTCGGTAGAATCTATTTTAAGAATTAGAGGTCTTAGCCAGAAAGTTGCTAAAGAAGAGTGTATTAAAATATTGAAAGAATTAAAAATAGAGGAATGGAAAGACACACCAGGACAAAAACTTTCTGGTGGACTTAAAAGACTTACATCATTTGCAATGGCTGTTGCCTATCCATCTCCAATTATTGTACTTGATGAACCAACTAATGATGTAGACCCAATTAGACGACAAATAGTATGGAAGCATTTAAAAAAACTATCTAACGAAGGACACATAATAATTGTGGTAACACACAATATATTGGAAGTTGAGAAATATGCTGATAGATATATATTGATGAATAAAGGTAAGGTTCTGGAAGATAAGAACTTAAAAGAACAATATATAGAAATCAAAGAGCTCAACTACATGACTGTTAACTTTATTAATCTAAATGACTTGAAAGATATACTTCCCCCAAATGCAGCGATGCTAAATGTTAATGATGAAGAACTCATGATTGAGATGGAGCTAACAAACAGTCAAGTTCCTGAAGCGGTTAGTTGGGTTATGGATTTAGTAATAGAAAGAAAGGTTCAAAACTATAAGGTTTCACCAAAATCCTTAAATGAAACGTATGGAGAGATGATAGATGGAGACGATAAAAACTCACGAAAAAAATTCAATGCTTAAAGAATTACTTGCTTTAATAAAATGGAGTTTGTTAAGACATAAATCTTTACTACCAGTTTTCACCTTAACTCAGGCATTTTTGTCAGTGGCAATCGTTTACGGGTTGGCACTTTTAATACCCAATGTAGATGAAAAAACAGCCATCTACTTGTCATCTGGAGCGACTGCCCTTGGAATTATCGCTGTAGGATGTGTTCTTGCTGCTCAAATAGTAAGTACTGCGAAGCAAGACGGAATTGTGAGTTATCAAAGGACACTTCCAGTCTTGAGATTAAACATTTTAGTGGCCGATTTTATAATTTGGGGAATGGCTTCGCTGCCAGGAGTATTTATGTCATTCTTGGCTGCATATTTGAGGTTTGGGGTAAAGATTAATTTCTCTTTTAAAGGAATAATTATTCTTATCTTAATTCAGTTATGTATGATATCTATAGGATTTACATTGGCTTACTGGCTGTCACCAAACGTAGTAGGCCTGTCTACTCAAGTCATTATGATAGGAGGGCTTTTGTTTTCCCCTATCACATATCCTACAGACAGATTGCCTTCATTGTTAGTGAGATTCTTCGAAATTCTACCTTTTGTTCCATCCAGTAATTTAATAAGGTCAATGTTTTATGATCAAGGTATTGTTAATATATATAACATTATCGTAATATGTTTTTGGTTGGTGTTAAATATGTTGTTATCGCTTGTTTCATTGTCAAGAAGGGATTGAGTGACAAATTGCAAAAAATTAAAATTAATAATTTATATAAAAATATAAACAACTCGTTTAATTTGAATGTGGGGAGTTTAGCCTTGGAGGCAGGTAAAATTTACGGATTGGTTGGCCCTAATGGGGCTGGTAAAACGACTTTGATGAAATGTCTTTGTGGATTACTTAGACCTGATGGTGGTGTGCTGGAAATAGATAACCAACAAGTAGAAGTAGCAAATTCTGAAATATTGTCACAAGTAGGGACTAACTTCATTAACTCGGATAGTTTAAAAGGATTTAGCTTGGAGTATATATATAATGATCACGTTTTTTACCATAGGTTAAAAAAATCATTTAGCTTAGAAAATTTGTTGGATGAAGTGGGTTTGGACGTTAACAAAAAGATGAAATTTGATGCTATGTCTTTAGGAATGAAGCAAAGGTTCTTATTAGGACTTTCAACAATACACAAACCTTCTTTAGTTCTCTTAGATGAACCTTTTAATGGATTGGACCCAGACGGTGTTGACTTGTTTATAGAGAATGTAAAAAGTTTATCTAAGGATAGAGCTCTGATTATTAGTAGTCACGTCTTGAGAGATATGGAAACATTTCTTGATTATGTGATATTTATCGAAGGCGGGAGTATATTAAAGATGAAATCTATGTTTGAAATTAGAAAAGAATATAAAGAGGGGTTAAAAGATTATTATGATGAACAAAAACAGAAATGTAATTGATGCTAATGAAATAAATATTTTTAAATATGAATTATCCAAGATTAAAAATGCTTGGTTAAAAGTTTTTTTAATCACAATGGTGATTCAATTATTATCTTTTATGTTTTTCTCGGTAGTAGGCAAGTTAGAAGGTAGTGCGGATACTATTTCGTCCTTCCAAGGAATAATTGCATTGTCGACTACAGTATCGATGTGTGGTATATCAATTTATGGCGCAGTATTAATGAGGAAGGAACTTGTAATGTTTTATGTTGGCGATCAGAGAAACAGAACTTTTCTATTTCCTGTTGATAGAAAAGTTCTACTTGTAAAAAAAACCAGCTCCTTTTTCACTATTATTCTAACAGGTTTTGGAAGCGCCTTGTTTGTATCATTTTTCTCCGAGATAGTATTGAATTTATTTTTGAAATTTGAGAGTTCAAATTGGTTTTTTGAAATGTATATTGGATTTTTCATGATAGCCATAAACTGTAGTTTAGTTTATCTAATTTTAATACTATCTGAGATAATATCTATTTGGAAGCAATCAGAAATCTCTACCATAATAACCGCAGTAGTGCTCATGTTGATGTTTTCTAATTTCTCTGCCATGGGGCTGATGAATTTCCCTGAACTAACACTTGTTTCGTCTGTAATTATGGGGTTGATAGTTACTTGGTTATTTTTAGAATTTTCAAAGAACTTAAAAAGAATGGAAGTATACTAAAAAAATTCAAGAAAATCTATTTAATTAGATTTTTTTGAATTTTTTTAATAAACATTAAATATAACTACGGTTACAAAGTGTTTGCTTTCCTCCGTCCAGTGGCGATAGATGCCGCCAATTTGCTGTAAGAGACCGTCAATATTTTTCATACCAAAACCTTCATTTTTTCTATGGTGCCTTGTTGAAAGTTCTTCGGGATTGAAGTTGTTTGATACTTCAACAAGTAGATCGTTATTGAACTGCTTAATCACAATGTTGATATGTCTATCTTCAGGACATATTCTGATGGACGCTTGAATAGCGTTATCAATAACATTCCCAATGACAATAGCCAGTATATCATTGTTTATTTTAACATTTTTTGAGATGAATATTTGATGATCTACCTTAATCTGATTCTTATCGGCCTCAGCAAGTTTTTGGTTTAATAAATAGTTTAAAACTCCATCTGATGCATAAGTCTTAGTCGGTGGCTCCAAAATTTCAAAGGTACTTTTGATATAATCAACTGCTTCATTTAACTCATCATTTTCAATAAGTCCAAGTATTGTAAGGTACTGATTTTTCAAGTCATGCTTCAGTTTTAATACAGTTGTTCTATTTTTTTTAATTTCGTTTAGAATTCTATATTCTGCTTCAATATTTTTTTTGTTGAGAGAAATATCGTATTGCTCTTTTTGATGCTCTATAGTTATTTTGTAAAGAAATATGACACAAACATTTAGTATTATAACACTACTGGTTATAGCAGCCTCAGATATTTGATTGCTTCCTGACTGGTCATTCCTCATTAGAAGTCCAAAAAGAATGATGATAGAGAGGACTGGGATAGAGATTAAGAACAATGTAGAGGTTAAACTTGTAGATAGCTTCGATTCATTTCCTTTAACGATTGAAAATTTTATTATGATGATTCCAATCAACTCAATTAGGGTTGTAAATGTGATAGAGACTATGGCAAATTTAGGGTTGTCATAAGACGTTGAACTTGTATTAATGATTAGTCTCGTAATGTTTAATGACAAGACTTCGCAAATTAAATTCATTGAAATTAGTGTTATAGTCCATACTATAGAATCTAAGTAGGGGACAGAATGTAAAATTGCTACTGAGTAGATTAGTATAACGCTTAATAATAAGTTAACGTAAGGCAGATTAGTATTTGGTATGTAAACACTTGATATAGTGCTTGCCAAAACGACTAATAAAATTGTGCTAATCCAAGTAGCTTTGTAAAATCTACTCTTTTTTATATTTATGGTTGACCAATTAGAAAAAAAATAGGAGACAAGAAACAGGTAGGTCAGCAAACTTAAATTTCGTAATGCTATACTTAACATTAAATCTTTCCTCTCATGGACATCACAATATTTTCATGTGACGAGGCTTTGAATCGTCTACTGATAGGGATTTCAACAAACTCATCTTTAAAATTTAGTATGAGAAAATTATTTCCTAACTCTTTTATAAAGGAGCAGTTTATTATGAATGAGGAATGGATTTGAACGAAATCAACATTCAGCTGTTCCTTCATTTGATTTGTAGACATGTAAGGCTTATACGTCTCTTCGATGGTATGTATCAAGACTTGCCTTTTTTCTTTTTCGAAATACACGATATCTTTAGTTGGGATTTTATGAGTCACTTTATTTATTGAAAATATGAAGTGATTTTCGGACATACCAATATGTTGATTTAGCTTATCCAAGACTTGTTTCATTCTATCTTTTGTAGGTGGCTTTAATAAATAGTCGAATGTTTGCACCTGGAAAACTTCTTCCATATACTCTTTATAACTTGTTAAGAAAACGATAGGAGATAAAATACCTCGTTCTCGTATGTTTTTTGCCAAATCGATTCCGCTCATTTCGTCCATTTCAATGTCCAAGATAAAAAAATCGAATTTCTCGATATCGAGTTGATTAATAAGATTGTGAGGATTATAGAACGTAAATGTTTCAAACATATTTGGGTCATAGTCAGTCAACATGGTATTTATTACCTCGGTTAATGATGGGTTATCATCACATATAGCAACTTTCAATAATCAAACCTCCATTTTTTTAGAATCTATATATACATTATGAATTAATCTATCTTCAAATACAATCCCTTGTAAGATATTGCTTAAATAGATATCAAAATCACCCGTGAGAATGGGTGGTCAGATTGTAGACAAAATCCATTTAATCAATAATGTGAATCGTCATTTAGTATCAGCCAATCCAGGTGAAGGTACTGACAAGTGGTCCAACGACTCCTCCGATTGTGCCAGAAAATCCAGCGACTAACGAAATAGATATAGCCCAAGTTCAGGGCAATTTACCAACAACTGGCGAACAAAAAATGAATGGATTAGTTATGCTGGGATTACTTTTAATGGTGGTCAATTTTACCCTTTTCATGAAGATGAAAGAAAGGCAACCATACAATGAAAACTAAATAGAGGTAGTCAACAACGGATTTTCTGCGTTGTTGACTACCTCTATTTTAGTTTCTAGCTGGAAAGAGAAATAGTTTCCAAAAATGTCGTTAAACGAGAAAGATTATCCACTAAATTTCCATCATTCCATAGAAAATAAGGTGTAAGAGTGAGATTTTTTTCAAAATAGCTATAACTATGTTCTTATTAAGTTAATACGAGTAAATTAGTAAGTAAAATCAGAATCACTTAAACTAATAAATGTTGGTTTTTCTATTTTTAGTGATAAAATTAGTTTAGCTATAACTACATGACTGGAGGATGAGTATGAATACACTTTATGAAGTATCGAGTTTTACTGTAGCAGGAGAAGGAGGGAATCTTGCTGGAGTTAAGTTACTAAAAGAAGATGAAAACCTTTCTACTAATGAAATGCAGGTGATTGCCAAAGCTTTGAATTATTCTGAGACTGCATTTGTTAAACCACTAAACAAAGGTGAATTCCAATTAAGATATTTTACACCGCTAGCAGAGGTGCCTTTATGTGGACATGCTACAATTGCAGCTTTTAGTTTGATGAGTCAATTAAATCAATTGGCTATGGGAAACTATATCATGCATACTAAAGCAGGCCGATTATCAATTTCTGTATTAGCAGAGGCTACAATTTTTATGGAACAATCTTTACCAATTTTTTATGATGAAAAGCCTGACAGAGGGTTGATTGCTCATTCTTTAGGGATAGAAACGAGCGACATCCCTAGTGATTATCCAATTGAAATTGTCTCAACTGGCTTAAAAGATTTAATTATTCCGGTGAAAAATACAACTATATTGCAAAATCTTAAGCCTAATATGAACAAAATTCGTGAAATTTCAGATCAACTCGATATAATCGGCTATCATGTCTTTGCTTTAGATGATGAGAATCAGCATTTAATCCATTGCCGTAATTTTGCCCCGCTTGTAGGGATTGACGAAGAATATGCTACGGGGACTTCTAATGGAGCTTTGGCTTGTTATCTATTTAAACATGATACTCTCCAAGGCAATGTTGAATATACATTTTCACAAGGTCGACAATCTATCCAGCAAAAGGGGAAAGTTTTAGTTGAGTTAAAAGCAACAGGAGCAAAAATTGAACAGGTTTTTGTGGGTGGACAGGCAGTCGTGAAACGAGCACTAGATAATCTTTAGTGACGATACCTAATTTTAGTAGGGGAATATAAGAGGAGGAGAAAAGATGCAGAAAGAGTTTAGAAAAATGGTCTATAATGATCTTCCGGCAATCAAAAAATACAAAGAAGAATTTATAAAAAGCGAAGAAAATATGGATGGAACTGGCGGACTTTCCGCAGCAGTAAACATTGAAGAATGGTTTTGCCGTTCAGTCGAAAATGAGAATGAAAACAGCATCTCTGATAAACTAGTGCCAGCAATTCAGTACATTTATATAGATCATTCAACAAATAAAATAATAGGGATGCTACAACTGCGTTTAAAATTAAATCAGTACTTAACTAGTATCGGTGGGCATATTGGTTATTCTATTAATCCCACAGAACGAAAAAAAGGCTACGGAAAACAAATGTTGAAACAAGCTTTGATTGAGGCAAAGAAGCAAGGTTTAGAAAAAGTTTTGCTCACTTGCGATAGTGACAATCAGGGGAGCCGTAAGATTATTGAAAGCAACCGTGGAATATTAGAAGAGACTATTTTTAATGAAGAAAGAGCGAAAACTATAAATCGATATTGGATTTATTTAGAATAAGATTTCGCCAAAGTAGTTAAAGGTGCTAAATCGCAAAACAGCCAGGTCACATAAAAAAGTAGCTAAAATGTTGATTGCTGGATAAATCCGTAGCCTGTTCGATGGAAAATGATATTGTTAGTTTATATAATTAATTATTTTTTCTTTAATTAAAGGGGACAAACAACTATTCTTACGTATTGATTGATATAATAAAGTTGAAATTATTTTTAAGAATCATAACTTGGGAAGAGGAGCGATTGTGATGAAAAAATTTGGAGTAGGCATTCTATTAATGGCAAGTTTGTTCTTGGTAACAGCATGTGGTAATGGAGGAAATACGAAAGAAACCAAAAAAGAGGACACTAGCACTTCGGCAAAGAGCGCTAAAGATAAAAAAGCAAAAACATCAGATAAAACGAGTTCAGAGGCAAGCACTTCAAAAGAAAGCGAAGTTGTAACACCGACAAAAAATGAACTGTCTATTGCTGGGTTTTGGTTGGCCACTGGAAAAGAGGATCAAAAAGGCAGCTCCTGGAAATTTGAAAATAATGTATTAACAGTAAATGGGCAAGAAAATTGGACTTACAGTGTTGCAGACAATCTGGATAAAAACGGGTATACGGTTATTACGATTACCAACGATCAGTCTGAAAATCATGCTTTACTAGTCAAAAAAACAGCAAACGGCTTTGAAGGAATCACGGTAGAAGGGGATGCGTATCAAAGTTATTTAAATGATGAAAATGCTCCCGTTGGAAATCAAGTCATTACTTTTGTGCCTCAAGCAGAGATAGATAATTTAACTTGGAGCGGTATCGATAATGCAATTGATTTTTATGAAGGCGTTTATAAAAATACAGCGAATGAAGAGAGTAAAGATATAAACTGGGACAATTATCGTAGAGATTTATGGACCATCGTTCCAGATGGAACTCAAGGGAATACTATTACACTTCACTGGACAAATATTGGCGGCGCAGGCGGAAGTTACGTCCAACTAATCAAAGGGCAAGACACAACTGAAATGATTCAATATGATGGAAATGCAGCCTATCCAGATAGCCCTAGCAAGAAAATGACAATTAGAAATTCTGATTTCAAAGTCCTATAATTTAAGCTGAGAATGCAAAATAACCAGAAAACTATCCTTTATAAGATAGTTTTCTGGTTATTTTTAGTTATTTCTTTAACGTAATGGTAAAGCTACTGCCATTTCCTAGGCTGCTCTTCAAACCAATCTCTCCGTCACAAATCCGAAGAATATTTTTTACTAAAGACATACCTAACCCGTTTCCTTCTTTGGAGTGGGAGGCATCGCCTTGATAAAATTTATCAAAGAGACGTTGCTGTGTTTCGCTGGACATTCCGCTACCTTGATCCGTAATTTTAACTATTACTGTATCCGTTAGGTTCATTAGTTTAACCTTAACAACGCCATTTTCAGGCGAAAATTTAATGGCATTATCTAATAAGTTAATCCACATTTGTTGCAACAAGTCTTCGTCTGAATTGAGAATGGAGTCATCTAACTCTAACTCCCATATAATTCTTTTTTTCTGCCATTTTGGTTCTAATAAAAGGATAGTCTGGCGAAGTTGCTCATCTAACTGAATAGCGCGTTTTTCAGAAATAATTTCATGATTTTCTACTTTTGATAAATGTAAAATAGTACTGGATAAAGTCGTTAAGCGACCCGATTCCTGAATAATAATAGCAACGTATTTTTGGCGCTCTTCTTCACTTAAATTAGGATTTTCTAGAAGCTTAGCAAACCCTTGTATTGACACAATCGGCGTCTTAAATTCATGTGAAAAATGATTAATAAAATCACTACGAAGCGTTTCAATTCCGCTTAATTCTTTTGTCATCCGATTAAAACTCTTGGTTAGTTCTTCAAGCTCATAAGGGACATGTTTAAATTTTAATTCGACTGTAAAATCTCCAGATGCCACACGGTTAAATGCTTCAATCGCCATTTTGTATGGACGTGTTGCTCGTTTGCTGGAGATACCAGTTAACATTGTTCCAGTTAAAATACTAATAAAAAGCAAAAGAAGAATTGGACCAAAAAGACGGTATTTTTCAGGAAAACGTGGGAAATATTGCAGCATCCCAGTTTTAAATAGTAGTAAAATAATCAAAGCTACAATAACAGTTGAGCAGAGCATCATTAAAAAAACAAATAGAACAAGGCTCATCGTTAAACTAAACCGACTAAATAGTTTTTTCATATATTTTTCACCGCTTTGTATCCTAATCCTCGGACAGTGACAATTGTAAACTCTGGATACTCAACAAATCGCTCACGCAATCGATTGATGTGAACGTTGACTGTTCGCTCATCAGTTTCCGTTTCATAGCCCCAAATTTCATCCATTAACTGCAAACGCGTAAAGATTTTATCGGGATAGGCTAATAATTTAAAAAGGAGATAAAATTCTTTTTTGGGTAAAGTTTGTTGTAGAGTTCCTCTAGAAACAGTCAGTGAGTCTGAATCCAACGTAACTTCTCCAAGAACAATTTTATGTTCAATCGCAATTTTTGAGCGGCGCAGTAATGCGAGAATGCGTAGAATCATCTCTTCTTCATCAACAGGTTTGGTCATATAATCATCAGTTCCAACTAAAAAGCCTTTTTTCTTTTCGCTAGGGGTTTCTTTAGCTGTGACCATTAAAATCGGCAATTGAAAATCAGCTTCTCTTAAGTTTTGTGTCAACTGGTACCCATCCATTTCAGGTATCATAATATCTAAGATAATTAGGCTAATCATTCTTTTATCAAGCACATCTAAGGCTTCAATGCCATTAGTAGCAGTAACGGTTTGAAAGCCATTATTTTTTAGAATAATCTCCATTAAATTTCGAGTATGTGGATCATCTTCAACGATTAAAATTGTTTCCATTATGCGAATCCCTCCCTTGATAGTCATTGGTATGTTCATTTTACCAAATAAGTTTGAAAATAACAGCACACTTCTTTATTTTGAAGTTGTTAATCTTCAGTTTACATTAGTCAGATAAACTAAAGGTGAACAAGAAGGGGAGAGTGAATCAAATGCTACAACTAAAAAATATTTTTAAAAAATATACAACTGGAGAATTTACGCAAATTGCCTTAGACGGAGTTAGTTTGAATTTTAGAAAAAATGAATTTGCTGCGATCTTAGGACCAAGTGGTTCAGGTAAAACGACTTTATTAAATATTATTGGTGGTTTGGATCAGTACGATGAAGGGGATTTGCTGATTAATGGACAATCAACGAAGAAGTATAAAGATGGAGATTGGGATGCGTATCGTAATAATAGCGTAGGTTTTATTTTTCAAAGCTATAATCTAATTGGTCATCTAACCGTTCTTGATAATGTTAAAATGGGAATGACATTAAGTGGTGTACCAAAAGCAGAACAAAATCAGCGTGCTCTGGATGTTCTTGAAAGAGTGGGCTTGAAAGAGCACACGCATAAGAAACCTAATCAACTTTCTGGCGGACAAATGCAGCGAGTGGCCATTGCCAGATCGTTAGTGAATGATCCTGATATTATTTTAGCAGATGAACCAACTGGAGCTTTAGACACACAAACGAGTCAACAAATTATGGACTTAATCGCTGAAATTGCAAAAGATAAATTAGTTATTATGGTGACGCATAATCCAGACTTAGCAGAAGAATTTGCAGATCGTATTATTGAGTTTCGTGATGGGGAAGTTATGTCTGATTCAAATCCCATGACAGCCTCAGAGCCCTCTAAAAATTATCAATTAAAGAAAACGAGTATGAGTTTTTGGAATGCCTTGACTCTTTCTGGGAAAAATATCTGGACTAAAAAATGGCGAACGGCTTTAATTGCCTTTGCATCTAGTATCGGTATTATTGGTATTGCCTTAGTTTTGTCACTATCTAACGGTTTTAGTAAGCAAATAGATTCAATCGAAAATGATACATTGTCAGGTTTTCCGATTACGATTACCGAAACAGCTAATGACATGACATTTGGTCCAAGCAATCGACTAGCCACAGAAGAAGACGACAAGGCCAATGAAAAACAACGTAAAACGGAAGCTGTGTTTCCGGAACAGCCAGCAGAAGAAGAAACAGTCCATGAAAATAGCTTGTCAAAGGAGTATATTGCCTATTTAGCGGATATGGATTCGAACTTAATTTCAGGGATGTCCTTTACGCGTAATGTGAATATGAATTTAATCCATCAAAACGATGGTGAAGTAGCCGCGGTTCAGACAGATAGTTTAAATTTAACTAGCTATCCAACAAATGGCGAGGCCAAAGGTTCTTCTTTCTTAGAACAAAATTATGATTTATTAGCAGGTAGCTACCCGACAGGTAAAAATGATTTAATCTTAGTTGTAGGGGAAAATAATCAACTAGCAAGTGGTATGGTGGATGCCTTAGGTTTAGACAGCAGTCAAAAAGAAATTAATTTTGATCAGTTTATAGGACAAGAAATGACCTCTATTTTCAATGATGATTTCTACACTGAAACGAATGGATTTTTTAAGCTTAATCCTGATTTGACTAGTTTATATGAAGGTGAATCTGGTACGGACTTAAAAATTGTCGGCGTCATTCGCGGCAAAGAAGACCTTTCTATTGCTGGATTGAGTGAAGGTGTTAAATACTCAGATACATTAGCGCAGGAATTTATTGGAAATGCACAAAAATCAGCTATTGTACTCGCACAAGAAGCTGCAGATTTCAATGTTATGACTGGAGAAGTTTTCAGTACAAACACAGGTGGCGCAGTAGATCCACGGAGCTTTAGCCCAGAAAACAATCCATTAACTGCGACAGTTAGTACCGTCACAAAAGATCAGTTATTAACTCGCTTTGGTGCAATTGAAAAACCAAGTGGAATAACGATTTATCCAGCTGATTTTGAGAAAAAAGAGCAAGTTTTGGAGCATTTAGATCAATGGAATAAAGACCAATCTGAAGAAAAACAAGTAGTTTATACAGATATGGCAGCTACAGTGACGTCCTTAATGGGGAATACATTAGATGCGATTACAGTAGTCTTGGTCGCATTTGCAGCAATTTCATTAGTCGTTTCTTTAATCATGATTGGAATTATCACTTATATTTCAGTTATGGAAAGAACGAAAGAAATCGGTGTTTTACGTGCATTAGGAGCGCGTAAAAAAGATATTACTCGTGTCTTTAATGCTGAAACCTTTATTATTGGTACTTTTTCGGGATTATTAGGAATCGGAATTGCCTATCTAGTCACAATTCCAGCGAATATTGTGATGGAAAACGTGACAGGATTAGCCGATGTTGCACAATTAAACCCACTTCATGCCCTTGCTTTAATTATAGTCAGTGTTTTATTAACGATGTTAGGCGGTTTAATTCCAGCAAGATTAGCAGCGAAAAAAGATCCAGTCGAAGCGTTGAGAAGTGAGTAAATGGGGAGCAGGGGAACTCAGTTTTTAGCTGAGATAAAACAGATGCTACATTTGATAGATGAAAAATATCCAACTCATATATTAGATGATCCGGAACACTTTATCGCATGTTTTAAAAAACAAGAGCAGGCTATCGAAGAAATTAGTTTAATGCTTACAAACTTTAGAAATAGCCATGAACTGATGGATATAAAAGAGCAAAAGTTAGTAGGGGAATTAAAAAAAATCATGAAAGAGCAGGAAGAAATGCGCCTGGTTTTTCATGACTGGGGGAATCCCTTAGCTATTTTTTCTCAACAACAAGCTGTTCTCAAAGAGATAAAAACGACTTTAAGTTTTGAAACGTGAAACAAACAATCAAAGCTCGGAAAACGGTGTTAAGGCTAATAGTTATCAGCCTTAACACCGTTTTATGAGTTTTTTTATTCTTCAATAATATGTTGGACACGCCCAACTTGGTCAGATTCAACCAGCATGACTTTAATACCATGAGGATGACTGCTACTATTCGTTAGGATACGTTTAATATGCCCTCTAGTTAACGTTCCAGTTCGTTGATCTTTTTTTAAAACGATATCAACAAGCTGCCCAACTTTTAAATTACTGCGATTTTTCCCGTTCATTTTTTCACCTACTATTCTTAGCTGCTATCCGTTTATTTACTTGTTTAGTATAGCAGAATTTGGTTATAAATAGGCAAGGATGAATAAATTAATGCAATAGCGAGCATAAAGTATTATACTGATACTAGATGGATAATAGATAAATGTTGGAGGATCAAAATGACGAATAATGATATATTAATTAGATTGAGATATGCTTTAAATATTAAAGATGCTGATATGGTTGAAATTTTTCGAATGGGTGGCATTGAATTAACTAAGGCGGAAGTTCAAAAAATGTTGATTAACCCTAAAAAAAATACGACAACAGAAGTTGAAAAAAGTGAACCGATTGTTAATGAAGAGCTTAAAGTATGTGATAATTTTATGTTGGAATCCTTTTTAAATGGTTTAATCATTTCACAAAGAGGTCGCAAAGAGACAACTGGCGATGATACTCAAAAACCTGAATTAATGATTAAAAATGATCGAAGCGTCAATAATGTTTTGTTGAAAAAAGTCAAAATTGCTCTTTCTTTAACGAGTGACGATATTCTTGATATGCTAGATGAAGCCGGAGTTCGTATTTCCAATAGCGAATTGAGTGCCGTTCTTCGTAAAGAGGGACATCGGAATTATAAAGAATGTGGGGATCGTTACGCTCGCAACTTCTTAAAAGGACTTGCATTAAGGTACCGTGGATAACAAGCAAATAAAACGAAAAGATGGCTATCTGACTCCAATCAATGGGCGCAGATAGCCATCTTCTTTCATTTTAGGATCAATCGGAAGAAGATGAGTAGCAAAAAAGCTAGGAAATTCCTTTCTTGACATGAGAAGCATTACATACTGTATGCTAAAGTTAGATAAAAGAATGATACAGGGAGGCATAAAAATGAAAATCGTTTTTTCAGATATAGATGGTACATTTCATCAAATGGGTGCGGAGATTCCACAAATAAATTTAGATGCAATTGATGCAATGCATCAACAAGGGGATCGATTTGTATTTGTCAGTGGTCGTAGTTGTACGCAAATTGAAAAGATGCAAGAGGAACTTGGCAAAGAAGGAGATATTATTTTTGGAAATGGGGCTGGTTTTAAATTAGTGGGACAGCCAGCTCAATATGAAAACTGTCTTTCTTTAGAAACATGCGTAAATATCATGAAATTTTTGGATCAAGAAAATATTTTTTACCATATTCATACGAGTGAAGAGGTCTATTTAAAACCTGTTCAATACTTTACTAAACATTTCAAAGAGTTGCGTAAAACCTTTCTGCCGATGGGTGAGCAAGGCCAACAGATTATGGATTTTAAAGAAAATTATTTTACAAATGACTGTGTGCATCATGAAGATTTAGGAACTTTTTTCAAAGAAAATCCCCAAATTAAATTATTGAAAATAGAAGTCATGGAAAGTGATGAAGCTAAAACAATTAAAATTGTGGAAATGTTAGCCAACGAAAATGTGTATGCTTTTTCGTCATTTTTCACAGGGCTAGAAATTGTCAATCCGAGTAGCAATAAAGGTTCTGCTATCAACCAATATATGAAGCTTTTTCCTGACGCAACTTCTTATGGAATTGGAGATGCCGAGAATGATTTACCGATGTTAGAAGTTGTTGATATCGCTGTTGCAGTAGACAATGCAACCGAAATAGTGAAAGAAGCTTGCCAAGAATTTACATTAGACTGCCTTAATGGTGGCGTAGGACACTACATCTATGAGAAAATAATCGTATAAAGAAAATTTTGATTGGAGGAAATGATGGATATTACAGTTGATTTAGCCAAAAAATTGATTTTTAAACAATTTCCTCAGTGGTCACATTTAGAAATAAAGCCAGTTAAAAATAGCGGACATGATAATCGAACCTTCCATTTCGGTGATGATTTGACGATTCGCTTGCCTAGTGGAAAAGAATACGAACCACAAATTCAAAAAGAAGCTAAATGGCTACCTGTTTTAGCCCAGCACCTTTCTTTGCCAATCACTGCTCCAGTCGCTAAAGGAAAACCAACACCAGAATATCCTTTAGCTTGGTCAATTAACCGCTGGTTAGTAGGAGAAACAGTTACACATACAAACGTTGATTTACAAAAATTTGCAATTGAATTAGCTCGTTTTTTAAAAGAATTAGAAGCAATAAATGCTGAAAATGGACCTCAAGCTGGCGCGCATAACTTCTACCGTGGAGGGGATTTAGCAGTATACACAGCAGAATTTGAACAAGCATTAACTCAATTACCAGCAGGACCTCAGCGCAACCACTACCAAGATATTTGGACAACGGCTCTTGCAACAAAGTGGGAGAAAAAACCAGTGTGGGTTCATGGTGATATTGCTGTAGGCAACCTTTTAGTAAATGACGGGCATTTATCAGGTGTAATAGATTTTGGTATCCTTGGAACGGGAGATCCTGCCTGTGATTTAGTGATGGCTTGGACCTTTTTTGATTCAAAGAGTCGCAAAGCTTTTAAGGAAGAGATGGGACTTGATGACACTACATGGCAGCGAGGAAAAGCCTGGGCTTTATGGAAAGCGCTCATTACCCCTGATGATGCCGTATCGAAAAAAGTTTTGGTGGATATGCTAGCAGTAGACTAAAGGCAACTAATAAGGATTAGGTGAGCAGATGGATAACCAAGAAATAAGGACGTTAAGACTGGCTAACCAGCAGATTTCAAGTACCAATTTTAAGAAGCCAGAAGAGCTTGTTCAGTATCTAGGCGCGATGCAGGCGCAGGAATACGCAATGGCAAAATGGGCGATTGGATTGCGCATCCCAAATTTAACAGTGCAAGATGTTGATGCCGCAATTGATGCCGGGAAAATTATTCGGATGCATTTATTACGTCCAACCTGGCATTTTATTGTACCAGAGGATAGTCGGTGGATGTTGGCATTAACGGCACCGCAGATTCATAAAAAAATCAAAAGCTTCTATAGTAAATTCGATTTAACGCCAAAAAAAATGCATCAAGCTTGTAGTATTATTGAAGAGGCATTAGTAGAGAAGGAGTTAACTCGGAAAGAATTAGCTACAATAGTCGCTGAAAAAGGCATTCAAACAACGAGCCAAAGTTTTTCCTTTATTATTCTTTTTGGAGAATTAGAGGGGCTACTTTGTAGTGGCAAGATGAGGGGAAATCAAGCTGTTTACACATTGCTCAGTAAATTTATTGCACCCTTAACTTCGTTTATTCGAGAAGAAGCATTGACCAAATTAGCCCTTCGTTACTTTACTAGCCGTGGACCTGCAACAGTACAAGATTTTGCTTATTGGTCAGGTTTATCAATTAAAGATGCACGATTAGGAACACAATTCTTATCGAATGATTTTAGTTCGTTTCTTAATGATGGAAAAGAGTATTGGTATTTGCCAAAGAATAATGCTTATGTTCCAAATGACTGCGGAACTTTTTTATTTCCTGATTTTGATGAATATGGTATTAGTTATAAAAATCGAAATATTTTTTTAAACAAAGAATATCCAATCAGCCCCTTTATGGAGCACAAGCATTGGTTGATGGTGGAAGGTATGATTGAAGGAACTTGGCAATCGGATAAAAGTGATTTATCAGAGGTGAGAATTGACTTATTTAATCCGAAAAAAAGAGTAAATCAACATGCTATCCATAAGGCGGTAGCTAACTATCAGCAGTTTCATTTAAAATAAAAAAATAACCTACCTAGAGAAATAATCAAAATGATTAGGTTCTAGTAAGGTTATTTTTTTACCGATCAATAATAGTATCGTGAACAAGTCCGCTAGCTTTCATAAACATGTAGGTCACAATTGGACCTACAAATTTGAAGCCTTTTTTCTTCAGCTCTTTAGCAACTTTTTCAGACAAAGGGGATGAAGTTGGGACTTCCGAAGCCTCTGTATACTCATATTCAATCGTTTGATTGTCGACGAATTGCCAAAGGTAAGCAGCAAAACTGCCATACTCTTTTTGAATTCCAATAATTGCACGAGCATTTGTGATGGTTGCATTTATTTTCCTAGGATTACGAATCATGGCTGGGTCTTCCATAATTCGTTCGACATCATCAGGCATCATCGCCGCAACTTTTAAAATATCCATTTGCTGAAAATTACGTAAAAAAACATCGCGTTTATTGACAACCATTTTCCACCCAAGTCCAACTTGAAAGGTTCCAACTGTCAATAATTCAAATAGTAATTGGTCGTCGTGGGTTGGCGTTCCCCATTGATTTTGATAAAACTGAATCCCAGTACTAGCAGTTGAATTTTTTTTCATGATAAAACCTCCCAATCTAAAAGTTAAACTTGTCCGCTAGTTTAATTGACTAATTAGCCTTTTAATTGTTGTTCTAATGCCAGTCTTTGAATTTTCATAGTAGCTGTTCTTGGCAATTCATCAAAGGTCATCATAATCGGTTCATTTAAATGAGGTAGATCAGAAACACTTGCCCACCAACGATTCCAGTCCATTTCGTGTGTTGGATAAACGGCTAAAACAGGCTGAGGGCTCCCGTTTTTACCACGAATAATGACAACTTCTTCTAAGAATGTTAACTCATCTAATAATTTGTCTTCAATTGCCAAAGTGCTAGCAATTGTATCAACTAAATCAACTTGTCGATCTTGCAAGTGTAATTTTCCATGAGTATCTTTAAATCCGTAATCCCCACTGTCCCACCAATTGCCATAAAGATTATCTTCAAAGCGCGTTTCTTCTTTATAATACGTTAATGCGCGGCCTTTTGAAAGCATTTGGATGTTTCCACTAATGTTAGCTGCAACAGGATTCCCTGCTTGATCGACAATCCGAACTTCAGTTAAACCAGGCATCCCAACACCCATATCACGAGCATTAATTTTTTTAATGGAAGATAAATTATGAACACGCATAATCATTGGACCGCATTCACTTTGACCATATACTTGTAAGAAAACGGGTTTCTTAAACGTTGAACAACGTAAAAATGTAGCTAATGTTTCTTTATTAATGGCATCAAAAGTTGAATGGTAATATTTAATGCTACTGAAGACTTCAGGTTTTTCTCTAGCTAGAGAAGCCCATTGCACAAAATGATTCGGATGGGTTTCTAAGACACCCGGTTGGTAGTCGCCTAAGACTTTAGTTACATTTTCCGCTGACGAATCAGCAATAGCTAATAATGGAAAGCCTTTTGCCATTAGAGATGAAATTCCAATATTAAAACGTGAATGAACTGGTGAAATATGGAATGCAACCAATTCTTTTTCTTTAATAAAATCAAAAATATTTTTTTGCCATTTTGTTCTCCAGCCCATCGAATTTGCAGAATGAGCAATCAATTTAGGAATTCCAGTTGTTCCAGATGTATGGGTCATGTATGAAATAACGTCTTTTTCCAACTCCTCTTGCTGACAAATTTCGTCAATTTCAACAGCTAGTAATTCATCTACTGCAATTAATTTGTTCTTTGGTAAATTTTGTAATTGGGCGCACTTGCTCGAAGTTTCACTATCGAAAAGTACCCAAGGTTGATCTAAGCGATTTACAAAGACATCGATCGTTTCAGCTGGTAAATGTGCTGAGACCATGATAGGAACAGCGCCCAAATAAGAAATTGCCACTGCAGCAAGATAGGTATCAAATTTAGCTGATTTATAAACAATTACTTTGTCGGCTTTTTTTACACCGATTTTTTTAAGTTGGGTAGCTTTTTTTAAAATAGCAGCAGTACATTCTGAATAGGTAGTTTGTAGATTTAATTCTGGGAAAGCCAATAAAGGTTCGTCAAAATAGATTGGGGTTTCTGGAAATTCTTTCGCCGCATTTGCAAAATTTGTATACAAATTAAGGGGTTCATATTTATTATACATAGATTATTCACACGCTCCTTTTTATTTAGTTCAAATAATTATAGCATTTGACCAAATAAAGTCTAGCAGTTCTTTGTGTTATTTTAAGCGGATTTATTTTTCTTAATTGATTCATTTAAAAGAGAGTGAAATAAGAAATTAAAATTAAGTGTAAATTAGGTCCTATTGAAAGGCAAAAAGTGGTAAGATAGGAAAAGGAATTATTTCAAAGGAAGTTTTAAAAATATAAATAGTCGAGGTTAGCAAATGAAAAAAATCGGGTTTGATCCACAACAGTATATTGAAGAGCAGTCAAAATATATTCTTGAGCGAGTTCATGATTACGACAAATTGTATCTTGAATTTGGTGGGAAATTAATTGGGGACAAGCATGCTAAACGTGTTTTGCCAGGTTTTGATGAAGATTCAAAGATTAAATTGTTACAAAAGCTAAAAGATCAAGCAGAAATCTTAATTTGTGTGTACGCAGGCGATATTGAACGCAATAAGATTCGTGGCGACTATGGTATTACTTATGATATGGATATTTTACGCTTGATTGATGAATTAAGAGGCTATGGTTTAGAAATTAATAGCGTAGTGATCACTCGTTATAATGGACAACCAGCAACGAAACTTTTTATTAACAAGTTAGAAAGACGAAATATCAAGGTCTATAAACATACAGCAATTGAAGATTACCCAACCAATATCGATAAGATTGTGAGTGAAGAGGGATTTGGTAAAAACAGTTATATTCCAACAACCAAACCAATTGTAGTCGTGACTGCACCAGGTCCAGGCAGTGGGAAATTAGCTACTTGTTTAAGCCAACTTTATCATGAAAGTCGTCATGGCAAAGCTGCAGGATATTCTAAATTTGAAACATTCCCAGTTTGGAATGTGCCTTTAAAACATCCATTGAACATTGCTTATGAAGCGGCAACGGTGGATCTTAAAGACGTTAATATGATTGATTCGTTCCACTTTGATAAGTATCAAACTGTTGCAGTCAACTACAATCGCGATGTTGAGACATTCCCTGTTATTAAGCGTATTATTGAGCGGATTACAGGAAAAGAGTCCGTTTATCAATCTCCAACAGACATGGGAGTTAACCGCGTTGGTTTTGGTATTACAGACGATGATGTTGTCCAAGAAGCAGCAAAACAGGAAATTATTCGTCGCTGTTTTGCAACAGAATGTGACTTTAAAAAAGGGCTAGTTGATGAAGAAACAGTTAATCGAATTAAGTTAATTATGGAAGAAGTAGAACTGAAAAAAGAAGATCGTGGACCTGTTAAACGAGCGCGCCATTATTCTGAAAAGCTTAAAGAGCAGAATGAAACCAACGAAACTCCGGGAGTCATTGCTTTTGAGTTACAAGATGGCCGAATTGTTACTGGTAAAACCACTTCATTGATGGATTCTTGTTCAGCAGCAATCTTAAATTCACTTAAAATACTTGCTAATATTTCAGATGAAATTTTCTTGCTATCGCCATTAGTCTTAGAAACGATTCAAAATATGAAGACAAACGATTTACACAGTAAAATCACTTCTCTAAATGCTAATGAAATTCTGATTGCTTTAGCCATTAGTGCGGTTACGAATCCGACTGCCCAATTAGCTTATGATAAGCTAGCTGAGTTAGCGGATGTCCAAGCCCACTCAACAGTTATGTTAAGTAAAAATGATGAGCAAATTTTACGAGAATTAGGCATAGATATTACGTGTGATCCCATTTATTCTTCTGAGAATTTGTATTACATCTAAAAAATATAAGGGCTAAGACTAAACTAAAAGTCTTAGTCTCTTTTTATTTACTTAAGAATCAACAAGTTGTACTATGTAAAGTAAGAATGAGGGTATTTAGTGAAAGGAAGTTTCAAATGAAAATAAGTGTTCGTCACCGATTTATCAAGAAAATACCAGTCTTAGAAGTGGTCATGGATGAGTTGAAATTAGCTCCATTACCTCTAGTTATTTATTACCATGGCTGGCAATCTTCGAAAGAATTAGTTTTAACTCAAGCTAGAAAATTAGCAAAGAAAGGCATCCGCGTTTTATTACCTGATGCGATGAACCATGGAGAACGTCGCGTGGGAGCCATTTCTACAATTCCAGCGATGACTTTTTGGTCAAGTGTTCAATTTAATCTCGCTGAATTTTCTCAGTTAACCCATTTTTATCAAAAACAAGGCTTAATTCAAAATGAAAAAATTGGTGTAGGTGGTGTTTCTATGGGTGGGATTACTACTTGTGCGCTTTTAACGCAACATCCAGAAATTCAAGTAGCTGCATGTATCATGGGAACGCCGGCTCCAACTAGCTATTTACAACTAGTCTTACGTACTGTAGCTGAACGAGATATCTTTGTACCACAGGATCTACCACTCTTATTAAATTGGCTAGATAATTATGATTTAGCTCTTAATCCTAGTAAATTAGCCAAGCGTCCATTATTATTTTGGCATGGTAAAGAAGACGAAAAAATCCCATTTGAATCCGCTTATGATTTTTATGAAGAAATCAAGGAACATGAATATGCAGAAAATGTTCTTTTTCTAGTTGATGAAAAAGAGCGCCATTTGGTGCGCAGTGAAGTAATGGATCAAGTTACAGAATTTTTTACAGAGGAATTAATTGGAATAAATGAATGAGTTTTCTGAACTAGTCAGTTTAGGAAAGAGGCTATACATTAGTTATAGAGTATGCGAAAATAAAGAGGCGTTATTTTAATTATATAGGGTGAACTTATTAAGCTTTTATGGAGCTAAGCGGCTCAACAAACATACTATTAGGCTAGTTCTTATGAGCCAACTCCTCGAGAAAAAGATAAAAATTCGAGAGGACAAAAAGCGTCCTATCAATTTTTCCTATTTTCTTGCCGGAGCTAAACGCCTCAACAAACTTTTTATATAAGGAGAGATAAAATGACTTTTGAAGAAATTCTACCGCATTTAAAAAATGGGAAAAAAATAATTAGATCGGGCTGGGGTGGTTTTGAGTTATACGTATTTTTAGAACCAACTTCAACTCACAAGGGCTCAACGCTAAATCCTTATTTTCTAATTAAAACTGCAGATGAAGGTTACACGATGTTTTCACCAACAGTCTGTGATATTTTAGCAGAAGACTGGGAAATAGTTCAATAATTTAACTAAAAAGTTCATGTGGAAGCGTGAACTTTTTTGGTGTTTTAAAGCAACTGGAAATGAGGGGAATCGATGATCATTGATGAATTTAAGGAAAAAGTAGTGTTTATAACAGGGATTTCTTCTGGTATTGGATTGGCTCAGGCTGAGGCCTTTTTAAAGCAAGGTGCGACTGTTTTTGGAATGGATATTGTCGAACCGGATGTCTTAACTAATGCTGTATTCCAAAATAGTATAGGCCAGAATTTTGCCTATTTAACTGGAGACGTCGCTCAACAAAAAGATGTTAAAGAAGCTGTGAAAACGGCACTATCTACTTTTGGGAAAATTGATATTCTATTAAATACAGCTGGGATATTAGATAACTATACTCCAACTTTAGAAACGGATGAAGCTCTGTGGGATCGTGTCCTAAATACAAACTTAAAAGGAATGTATTTTGTCGCTAATGCAATTTTACCGGGGATGTTAGAGCAAAAGTATGGCGTAATTGTGAATATGGCTTCCATTGCGGGATTAGTTGCAGGAGGCGGCGGAGCGGCATACACCACAGCGAAACATGGTATTATTGGCTACACGAAACAGCTAGACTATGACTATGCTAAACATGGGATTCGCTGTAATGCAATTGCTCCAGGTGCAATCGAAACCCCCATGAACAAAGCTGATTTTGCAGGAACAGGTGAAATGGCAAAATGGGTGGCGAAGGAAACACCAGCTGGAAGATGGGCTCAACCTAAAGAAGTAGCAGATCTAACGCTGTTTTTAGCTAGCAGTTTGGCAGATTATATCCATGGTACAGTGCTACCTATTGATGGTGGCTGGTTAGAAAAATAAAATTTTTAAAAATCGAGAGAAATAAGGTATACTAAATAAAGTTAGATACTTTCTAATTAGCACGACACTACGACACTTTGTTGGCGCACAATCTGAACTCAGACTCGTGTTTCACTTCCTTTGGTCGTAGTTAACACTAAATTCCAAGGCGGGTTCTTAGAATACTGCAGGAATTTACAAAGGAGAAATAAAATGAATAAATTTGAGAAAAACCAATCTGCAAAATGGTCTGCAGCATCCTTAACGAAGATGGCTTTAGTAACAGCTTTGTATGTAACCGTCACTTTAGTTTTTTCGGTGATTAGCTTTGGCGCTATTCAATTTAGATTAGCTGAAATGTTTAATTATTTAGCTGTATTTAATAAGCGTTATATTATCGCTGTCACATTAGGTGTTATGTTAGCCAATTTAGCGTCACCACTGGGGATGATTGATGTCATTGTGGGGGGCCTATCGACTTTTTGTGTCTTAGTATTGGTTTATTTTGTGACCCGAAAAATAAAAAATCAGTTCGTTAAGTTAGCTGTGACAGCATTGATTTGTAGCTTTTCAATGTTTACAATTGCAGCTCAATTGACTCTATTATTAGGTATTCCATTTTGGTTCAGTTGGTTAACAATCGGATTAGGCGAATTCGTCTCAATGACGATTGGCGGAGTGTTGATTCATTGGATCAGTAAAAAAATAGATTTAACTAAATAATTTAACTAAACAGCTTGTTATCACCATTTAGCGAGAGGAAATAAACAGAAATGGCTGTTTATTTCCTCTTTTTATGGTACAGTAACAAGAGAATAAAAAATACAGTTGGAGGGTATCATGACAACATCTTATAAAGATCCATCATTGAAAATTTTTAGTTTAAACGCTAATCAACCATTGGCAGAAAAAATAGCCGAGGTGGTGGGAATTGAGCTAGGTAAAAGTAGTGTGCGTCACTTTAGCGATGGAGAAATTCAAATTAATATTGAAGAAAGTATTCGTGGGGACCATGTTTATATTATTCAATCAACGAATAACCCTGTGAATGACCATTTGCTAGAATTATTAATTATGATTGATGCATTGAAACGAGCTAGTGCTAAGACAATTAATGTAGTCATGCCTTATTTTGGTTATGCAAGACAAGACCGGACAGCGAAACCTAGAGAACCAATTACAGCAAAATTAGTTGCAAATATGATTCAAAAAGCTGGTGCAACTAGAATATTGACGTTAGATTTACACACAGTTCAGTTACAAGGATTTTTTGACATTCCAGTGGACAATTTATTTACTTTGCCATTATTAGCTCGTTATTATCATGAATGTGGCTTAAATAATGAAGAAGTAGTGGTGGTGTCACCTAAAAATAGTGGTGTTGGTAGAGCTAGAACGCTATCTGAATATCTAGATACTACTTTAGCAATCGTTGATCAACATGTTGATGAAAACGGAGAAGAGTCCGGTTATGTAATTGGAAATATCACTGGGAAAACGTGTATCATGATCGATGATATGATTAATACTGGCGAAACATTAGCTAAGGCGGCCAATGTTTTAATGGACAGTGGTGCCAAAGAAGTTTATGCTTGCGCTTCACACGGTTTGTTTTCAGCTAATGCGACAGAAATATTAGAGAATGCTCCGATTAAAAAAATCTGCGTCACGGATTCAATTGATTTAACGGAAAAGAGAACGCCAGAAAACTTAGAAATTATTACGTGTTCTCAGTTAATGGGTGAGGGTATTAAACGGATTCATGAAAATGTACCTATGAGTTCCTTGTTCAAATTTTAATTGAAATTCAAATTATTTTCTTGACTTTTATTTTACCGCTGTGCTAAACTAATGATTATTAAAAAGAGATTAAAAAATAATGTGAAAAAACGATGAAAAGAAGAGTAAACTTGAAATGAAGCGCAAAGAGAGCCTGGCTAGGTGGGAACAGGTGGTGGATAGTAGAGTTGAACATGGTCTTGGAGTTGAATGGCTAAACTGGAGAGAACTCCTTTAGGTCATTCCGGATGCAGCCGTTATATTGCCACAGTTTGACAAGCTTTTTTCAGCTTAAGTACTGGTAGAGACAGATGTAGTGATGCACCTGTAAAAAAAGGTGGTAACGCGAAAATTTCGCCCTTTTATTAAGAATACTCAAAGAGAGTTTCTTGGTAAAAGGGTTTTTTTGTTGTCCTTTTGACTACCTAATTCTTCAGAAAGGGAAGGCAAGACTTGATGAATAGATATGCAATGAAATGAGAATAGATAGAAAAGGGGAGATTGAGTATGAAAAAGAGAATTGGATTAATAACATTGGCAGCAGCATTTATTTTTATTTTAGGGGCATGTGGCGCTAAAGGGACCGGAGATAAAGCAGATAAAGTTGAAAAAGTAAAAATCGGGGTAGTTAGTGAGTCTGCAATCGAAATTTGGAAAGATGTTGCTAAACGCTTAAAAGATCAAAACATTGACTTGGAAGTTGTCGAATTTACGGATTATAATCAGCCCAATATTGCATTGAAAAACGGGGATATTGACTTAAATGCCTTTCAGCATGTGGCCTTTTTAGAAGATTTTAATAAAAATAATGATGCAGATTTAACGCCGATTGGCTTTACTTTTGTTTCGCCATTAGGTATTTACTCTGAAAAAATCAAAGATATAAAAGAGCTTAAAGATGGCGATTCTATCGCGATTCCAAATGACGTTACAAACGGTGGACGTGCTTTACTACTCTTGCAAGCGTTAGATTTGATTAAGTTGGATACAAAGGCTGCTTCTCCAACTGTTAATGATATTACAGAAAATACAAAAAATATTCAGATTAAAGAATTAGATGCTGCCCAAACAGCGCGCTCTTTACAAGATGTAGCAGCAGCAGTTGTCAATACAAACTATGCAGTAGATGCAGGTTTTAGTCCTAAGAAAGATGCACTGTATTTAGACACAGATAATATTTCGGAAGTAAAAGATATATACAAAAATGTAATCGCAGCACGCAAAGCGGACAAAGACAATAAAGTCTATAAAAAGGTAGTTGCAGAATATCAAACAGAAGCAACAAAAAAATTAATTGATTCAACAACAAATGGTACGGATATTCCAATTTGGGATGCAAAATAAGGAAATTTTTTATAAATAGAAAGCTTCTAGTGAAATTCGGTTAATCAAATTTCGCTAGAAGTTTTTTTGTCTATTTATAGTGTTTATTTTGAAAATAGTGTCAGACAAGCGAAGTACATAGGAGTCAATAAAATTTTAAGGGATTCTAAATGCTTAATTCCTAAAAATTGGTTAGATAAGTTTATTTTTTCCTTGAGTTAGGAAAAAATAAACTTATTTTAAATATAACATAATTAAATAAATAGAAGCTATATTTTAAAATTTTAAGATAATAATGTTTGTACGAATTTTCGTAGTAAACATTAATGATACGAGCGTTTTTTGTTAATCTATTTAATAACGTTAAACAAATATAAACAATAAAAATTATTTTTTTTCGCTTAAATAGGGAGAAAAAAACAAAATAATCAATGGATATGGTGCTATAATAACTAGGTGTATTATTTGTTTGTTTATATTAATTATAAAATATGGAGGAGGATAAAACAAAATGAAAAGAAATGATATTTTAAAGACTCTAGCAGTCTGTTCGGTGACCTTAAGTATGTTAACTACAGAAATAGGATCGACTGCGTTGGCTGTAGAACCAATCGTCAATACAGAAGACACTACTGAAAAAAATGAAAAAGTAAAAATAAGTGAAGAAAACAGTATTGCAGAAGAAGAGACGGTTATAGAAGAAGACCAGGTTGTTGAAGAAAATACTACTGAAGAATTCACTGAACCAGTACAAGTAAAACAACAAGAAAGTGCAGTAATTTCTAATTTAGCAGAAACAATTATTCCACCTATTTCCAGAGCTGGAGAGACTGATTGGGAAATTGAGATGGACGGCTTCTATGTTGGCTTTGACGGTGACGAAGAGGCTTTTACATTTGATTTATTAACCAATATAGCAGTTAAATACATTGGTTCTCGTGTTGTTACAGGCCAAGTGATGTTTAATATTGAAGATGAAAATGGCCAAATAGTTGTACCAGATACAAATTATGAACCCGGTACCGTTGTAAAATTTGCAGATTACGGTTTAACAACAGGTGAGTATTACGTTCGTTTTATTTTTCCGACAGGGAAAAATAGTATTAGTGCTGGAGCATATATAAATATGCAAAAATTAGAAGTTCAGAGTATTGTTGATAAGCCAATTAATCCTGAATCTATTCTAAATACTAGCAACAGTGACACCTCAAATGAAACTTGGGTTATTCGTCACACAGATGGACGAGAATGGACGGGTTCTGGAAATCCAACAAAAGACTTTTTAGAAAGCCTGCCAAATGGGGACTATACAAATACAGTAAGTTCTACAAGTCAAACTAAATACGGCAATCCTTTAGCGGATGAGACAACAAATACCTTTAGCATCCGCCGTCCAGATCCTGTAGTAGCTGTTGAAAAACCATTTAATCCTAAAGAAATTACAGCAGGATTGGAACTACCAAACTCGACTGGTAGCTGGGAAATTTTTGATGAATCAGGCACAGTAGTTGCATCAGGAACGGATATAACAACGATTCCAGTCCCTACTTTAGAAGGGAAATATACAGTTAAAGTCAGAGAAACAAGTGTTGAAGGATTGTTTAAAGATGCAGAAACTAATTTTGAGATTCGCTATCCAAAAGCAACTGTAACAGTAGACAAGCCTTTTAATCCTGAGAAGATTACGGCAACAAATAAAATCCCAGATTCAACAGTAACATGGGAGATCAAAGATGAAAATGGAAAAGTCATTAACAGTGGAACGGGATTAGACATTCCAGTACCAGTTGAAGAAGGAAAATATACAGTAACGGTAACTGAAACAAGTCCAGAAGGCGAAATCAGTATTGCTAAGACTAACTTTCAAATTCGTCATCCAGAAGCAACGGTGACAGTTGATAAGCCTTTTAATCCAGAAAAAATTACGGCAACAAATAAAATCCCAGATTCAACAGTAACGTGGGAAATGAAAGATGAAACTGGAAAAGTCATTAATAGTGGAACAGGCTTAGATATTCCCGTACCAGACGAAGAAGGAAAATATACAGTAGCAGTAACTGAAACAAGTCCAGAAGGCGAGACTAGTATTGCAGTGGCTAAATTTGAGATTCGCCACCCAGAAGCAACAGTAGCTGTCGACAAGCACTTTAACCCAGAGAAGATTACGGCAACAAATAAAATTCCAGATTCAACAGTAACATGGGAGATCAAAGATGAAAATGGAAAAGTCGTTAACAGTGGAACGGGCTTAGATATTCCCGTACCAACCGAAGAAGGAAAATATAAAGTAATTGTAGTCGAAACAAGTCCAGAAGGGGAACGTAGCAATGCTGAGACTAACTTTGAAATTCGTCATCCAGAAGCAACAGTGACAGTTGATAAGTCTTTTAATCCAGAAAAAATAACAGCAACAAATAAAATCTCAGACTCAACGGTGACATGGGAAATGAAAGATGAAACTGGAACGGTTATTAGTAGTGGCACAGGTTTAGATATTCCTGTACCAGACGAAGAAGGAAAATATCAAGTAGCAGTAACTGAAATCAGCCCAGAAGGAGAAAGCAGCATTGCAAATGTTGACTTTGAAATCCGTCATCCAAAAGCGGAAGTTATAGTAGATAAAGCAATCAATCCTGAAAAAATTACTGGAACCCATAAAATTCCAGATTCAGAAGTTTATTGGGTAATTACAGATGAGGACGGAAAAGCTATTGCAAGTGGAGTAGGCACTGAAATTCCTGTTCCAGAAGATGAGGGGAAATACCAAGTTACACTTGTAGAAAAAAGCCCAGAAGGCGAAATTAGTTCAGATAGGAAGAAATTTGAAGTTCGTCATCCAGAAGCAACAGTAGCTGTGGACCAACCTTTTAATCCAGAAAAAATTACAGCAACAAATAAGATTTCAGATTCAACAGTAACATGGGAAATTGTTGACGAAAATGGAGTAGTGATCAGTAATGGCACAGGTTTAGATATTCCAGTACCAATTGAAGAAGGAAAATATAAAGTTTTAGTGACCGAAACCAGTCCCGAAAACGAAATTAGTGTTGCAGAGACTAGTTTTGAAATCCGCCATCCACAAGCGGAAGTTGAAGTAGATAAAGCAGTCAATCCAGAAAAAATTACTGGAAGCCAAAAAATTCTGGATTCAACATTGACATGGGAAATTACAGATCAAGATGGAACGGTAATTAGTAGTGGTACAGGTTCAGATATTCCAGTTCCTACAGACAATGGTCACTATACTGTAACAGTAACAGAAACGAGTCCTGAAAATGAAACTAGTGTCAGTTCATCGGACTTTGAGATTCGTCATCCCAAGGCTACAGCAGAAGTAGATAAACCTGTGAATCCAGGTAAACTTACAGCAGGTCAAGAATTACCAGATTCGACTTTAACTTGGGAAGTGAGAGATTTAGCAGGAAATCTTATTAGCACAGGCAGTGGTACTGATGCGGAGGTACCAAAATTAGAAGGGCACTATCAGTTAATAACTACAGAAACAAGTCTAGAAGGTGAAGCTCATACAGCTTCAGTTAACTTTGAAGTCCGTTATCCAAAAGCGGAAGTTGAAGTTTCTAAACCAATCAATCCAGAGACAATTACAGGAGGTCAAAAAATCCCTGATTCTGAGTTAACCTGGGAAATTACAGATGAATCCGGGACTGTAATTAGCAGTGGTTCTGGTAAGGATATTCCTGTTCCAACAGAGAATGGTACGTATACAGTTAAAATTACAGAAACGAGCCCAGAAGGTGAAATAAGTATCGTAAATGATACATTTGTTATTCGCCATCCAGATGCTACTATTGAAATTGAAAAGCCGCTCAACCCAGATAAAATTACAGCAGGTCAAAAATTACCAGATTCAACATTAACGTGGGTAATTAAGGATAAGGATGGAAATATTATCAGTACTGGAACAGGACCAGATATTCCTGTTCCAACAGAAGATGGTTCGTATACGGTGACAGTTACAGAAACTTCAACTGAGGGTGAGATTTCTATAACGACAGATACTTTTGAAATCAAAAAGAATCCAGTTATACCACCAGTAACACCTGAAAAACCAGGAAATAATCAGTTGCCAAATACTGGTGGACCAACAACAACATTAACAAAAGAATCAAACCCAACAAAAGTAATAAAAGAGAAATTGCCGCAAACCTCAGAAACAGCAAATCAAAGTTTAATGATGGGAAGCCTGTTAAGTTTAGCAGGTATTGCATTCCTATTAAATAAACGAAATAAAGATCGTCAAAAAGAATAAAAAATAGAAGGATTGAGTTGTTATTTTTAACAGCTCAATCCTTTTTACACGAATAAATAAGCAAATAACGAAATTTTTTAAGTTGTATTTGGGGAAAAACGACTCTATTTAATATAGTTAAGGTTATAAAAATAATAATTTTGCTTTGGTAAGCATTTAACGAAAGTTGTTATTTATAGATGAGTGGGACGAAAATAGACCAATAAATCGCTTTTTTGATTAAATTTACCAATAATTTACTGATTTTATGACCTAATCGGGACAAAAATGTGATTTTTTTAAAATTATTTGCCATCTTTATGGAAATTTTCCCATTATATTGATACAATATGATAGTAGATTCCTGAATTCTTCGATGGCTGAAATTAATTGCAAAATTAATGGACTTCAAGGTTGAATTTAAGTAATACGGAATAAAAAATTTCATTAGGAGGAATTAATTTATGGCATTAGTATCAGCAGCAGAAATGACAAAAAAAGCGCGTGAAGGTAAATACGCGATTGGCGCATTTAACACAAACAACTTAGAGTGGACAAAAGCGATTTTAGAGGGAGCACAAGCTTCTAACGCACCTGTCATGATTCAAACATCAATGGGCGCAGCAAAATATATGGGTGGCTATGAAGTTTGTTACAATCTAGTTAAAAACTTGATTGACTCTATGGGGATTACTGTTCCTGTTGCTCTTCATTTAGATCATGGTGACTATGAAGATGCTCTAGAATGTATCCGTGTTGGTTATACTTCAGTTATGTTTGATGGTTCTCATTTACCATTCGAAGAAAACCTTGAAAAAGCGAAAGAGGTTGTTAAACAAGCTCATGCTAAAGGCGTTTCTGTTGAATGTGAAGTTGGAAGCATCGGCGGAGAAGAAGACGGAATTATCGGTACTGGTGAATTAGCTTCTCCAGAAGAATGTAAAATTATTGCTGATTTAGGAATTGATTTCTTAGCAGCAGGTATTGGTAACATTCATGGTTCTTACCCATCTAACTGGACTGGTTTAAGCTTTGAAACATTATCAGCAATCGCTGATATTACTGATGGTATGCCATTAGTATTACACGGTGGATCTGGAATTCCAGTTGAACAAGTTAAAAAAGCTATTTCATTAGGCGTTTCAAAAATTAACGTTAACACTGAGTGTCAAGAAGTATTTGCAGCAGCAACACGCAAATATATCGAAGAAGGTAAAGATTTAGAAGGTAAAGGTTTTGACCCTCGTAAATTATTAGCTCCTGGTACAACAGCTGTTAAAGAGTTAGTTGAACAAAGAATTGAATGGTTTGGTTCAAACGGAAAAGCTTAATTAAACCTAAGTTTTCTGTAATGCTCCATGTTCCATACGAATAGAAGAGGCTAGGATGAAAATTCCTAGCCTCTTCGTTTTTATTTTCCAATACATAGTTCAATGTTAAGGCTAATGAATAACAAGTTAGAAGGAGAGTTTTTATGCGATTAGATAAATTATTATCAGAAACTGGTTATGGATCAAGACGGCAAGTCAAAAAGCTAATCAAGGGAAAACAAGTTCGCATTGATGGTGAGCTTATTTTAACAGATAATTATAATGCAGACTCACAGTTACAAGAAATTTTAGTTGCAGGAAAAAAGGTCACACATAATACTCATGTATATTATATGTTGAATAAGCCAAATGGTGTGGTAAGTGCTGTTAGAGACGAAGAAAATCAAACGGTACTTGATTTATTAGCACCTGAGGATATTCGAGCGGGATTATTTCCTGTTGGTCGCTTAGATAAAGATACAGAAGGATTATTGCTGATTACCGATAATGGTCAGCTAGCGCATCAATTATTAGTGCCTCACAAAGAAATTTTTAAAACCTATGAAGTTAAGGTTAATGGCCTAGCAACTACTGAGGATCAAGAAGCATTTGATAAAGGCATTATTTTTCATGGTGATATCCAGTGTAAACCGGCTAAACTAACTATCTTAGCTCAAAGTCCAATCGAAAGTCATGTTCTCCTTTCAATTAGTGAAGGTAAATTTCATCAAGTTAAAAAAATGTTTTTATCAGTTGGAAAAAAAGTAACTTACTTGAAGCGGCTAACCATGGGACCTTTAACTTTGGATGAAGATTTAGCAGTAGGAACGTATCGTCCATTAAATCAGAGAGAATTGGATTTATTGAAACCTTATTTTAAATAAAGCTTTACAAGTTTGATAGTTAATGGTAATATAATGAAAAAATAATGAGAATACAGTGAAGAGAAAAGTACAGTAATAAAAAGCTTTTAGAGAGTCTCGGTTGGTGAAAAGAGACAGTGGCTTATTAGTGGAAAATGGTCTTGGAGTATTAATGATTGAACTAGAAAATTTCTTTTAAATCATTACGGGAGCACCTGTTATAGTGCTAAGATATGCGAATCAATAAAGATTCAAGTATTGGAGAGATAGCGTTTATTTAGCGCTATAAAAAAGGTGGTACCGCGGAAACTTCCGTCCTTTGTATGTTTATTCATGCATTGGATGGGAGTTTTTTTATTTTACAAAAATAAATTAGTTTTTTAGGCTAGCTTTTATATTATACGAGGGGGAAAAAATATGACAACGACAAATCAAAAGACCTTAAAGAATTTTATTGAAACAAGAAAGGACACGTATCAAGCCTTAGCTTTAGACATTCATGATCATCCAGAAGTGAGTAACTATGAGTATTACTCTTCAAATGCGTTGGTTCAACAACTTAAAGCGGAAGGCTTTGATGTTAAAGTAGATGTCGCTGGACATCGGACTGGTTTTGATGCTCGTTACCAAGCCAAAAAAAGTGGGCCGACGATTGTTTTTTTAGCTGAGTATGATGCTTTACCAGGAATTGGCCATGCATGTGGACATAATTTATTTGGAACAACTTCAGTTTTAGCTGCCAGTGCACTAAAACAAATAATTGATGAAGTTGGTGGAGAAATTAGAGTCTATGGAACACCAGGTGAAGAAGGTGGAGAAAACGGCTCAGCTAAAGGTAGCTTTGTCAGAGAAGGTTTCTTTAAAGATGTTGATGTAGCTTTATGTGTTCACCCTAGCTATGAAAATGGCTTAACAGCTCATTCGTTAGCGAATGATCCTGTTGATATTGAGTTCTTCGGTAAGGCTTCTCATGCAGCCGCAGCTCCAGAAAAGGGCATCAATGCGCTAGATGCTGTTTTGCAAGTCTACAATTCCATCAATGCATTACGTCAACATTTATCAGATGACGTACGCATCCATGGTATTATTACCCACGGTGGTGATGTAGCAAACGTTGTGCCAGAATATGCTTCGGCTCGCTTTTATCTGCGTGCAGCAGCTAGAAGTACCTTAAATGATGTGTATCAAAAAGTTGAGAATATTGTCAAAGGTGCTGCTTTAGCAACAGGGACAACGTATAAATTTGGTCTATTTCAAAATTCCGTGGATGATACGGTTCCGACGTATCGTTTTGATGAAATTTATCTAAAACATTTAAACGAAGCAGGATTTGATGTAGCTGAAAAATTTTCACCAGCTGGAGGAGGTTCAACGGATGTTGGGAACGTCAGTCAAGTGATTCCAACAATTCAACCAACAATCTCAATTTCTGATGAGTATATTGCTGGCCATAGTATTGAATTTAAAGCTGCTGCTCGTAGCCAAAAAGGGCTAGACTCTATTTTATTGGGAGCAGATCTTTTAGCTAACACAGCTCTAGACTTGATTTTAGATGATGCACTATTGGCCGAAGTAAAAGCGAAGCATCAAGAAAGCTTGGCGCAACAACCAAAATAAATTTTGATCGTTTTATTGCTTAAATTTTAATAAAATCCTGAGAAAGTAAGGGCTAACATTTGCTAAAAGATTCCGACTCATTTATGATTAATCTAGGGAAAAATTAATTGTTTTTAAGAGCGGATTTCTCTTGAGAACTACCCGTCTCAACAAGCTTTTTATCAAGGCCAGCTCTTATGAGCCAACTCTTCGGAAAAAAGATAAAATCCCCGCAAAGTAAAAAGATACTTTGAGTGTATTTTCCTATTTTTCTACAGAGTTACCCGTCTCAACAAGCTTTTTATCAAGGCCAGCTCTTATGAGCCAACTCTTCGAAAAGAAGATAAAATCCCTACAAAGTAAAAAGATACTTTGCATGTATTTTCCTATCTTTCTGCCAGAGTTACCCGTCTCAACAAGCTTTTTATTTTAAAGGAGGAACGATATGGACTACTCAGAATTAAAGAAAATTAGCGATTTTACCCATGATCCAGCGGTGACGATTTCTTTACGAACCCATAGAACATCACCTAAGAATCAGAAAGATGCGATTGTTTTAAAAAATTTAATCAATGAAACGGAAGAAAGATTGTTAGAGTTGTATGATAAGCGCAAAGTTTGGGGAGTGATGGATAATTTAAGGGCTTTAGAGACTGAATTAAATCATCAGCAATACCTAGATACCTTAATTTTATTTGCTTCTGAAGATTTTAAAGAAGCGATTAAGTTGCCAATTGAAATTGAAAAAGATACTGTTAAAATAGATAAAAAATTCTCGACACGTAATTTGATTCGAGCAGTGAAACAAACAGAGCATTATTACGTGCTCACTCTTAGTCAACAGGAAGTTAGAGTTCTTGAGTTCTTTAATGATACGTTTGTTCAAGAATTTGAAACAGATGATTTTCCTTTTAAAAATACGGAATTTTATGAAACTGATCCAACTCAAAATTCAATTGGGGCAGTTCAAAATAATTTGATTAAAGAGTTCTTCAACCGAGCTGATAATGCTTTCTACAAAATTTATCGTGAAAATCCACTTCCAGTAATATTGGCAGGTGTCCAACGTAATATTGAATATTACCATGAAATTGCTAACCAAGATGAGTGGTTTATTGGGAGTATTCATGGAAGCTTTGATCGAACAAAAATTACCAATCATGAAATTGTAGAGTTGGCTTATCCTGTTATTGAAGCCTATGTTTCAGATCAATTAGATCAATCTTTAGCAGATTTAGAAACTGCAGAGAATGAAAATAAGCTTGTTAATGAATTGAGCAATATTTATAAAGCGGTGACGGAAGGTCGCGGGAAGAAACTGTATGTCGAAAAAGACTTTTTCCAATCAGCTGTGATTGAAGAAGGAACATTGATTGTCACAGAGGATACGTCACAGGCAGAAGTAGTCGATGATATTGTGAATGAGATTATCCATACAGTTACTGAATTTGGTGGAGAAGTTGTTTTTGTCCCAAATGATTATTTAGCTAAGTATCATCATATTGCGTTGATTTTACGTTATTAATATAAAGTAAACTAATGTTTTGAAAAGAGAATAAAATGACTCTATTATTTGAAAAAATAGTAGAGTTATTTTTTTTGAGAACCGCTTTCTGTTTACCCACCAAAGGGTAGGGCTACTTGATAATTCCCAGAACCCTCACAGAGCATTGAAATATATTTTGAATCGTATATAATGAATAAGTATGGATAGAAATAATAAAAAGCGAATGGAGGAATGTGAGAATGGAAAATTTACCAAATTGCCCCGAATGTAATTCAGAATATACTTATGAAGATGGCAATCTTTTAGTTTGTCCAGAATGTGCCCACGAATGGTCAGCGGATGCTGCTGAAAAAGCAGAAGAGGCTAACGCTATAAGAGATTCAAATGGAAATATTTTAACTGACGGGGATACTGTCACAGTGATTAAAGACTTGAAAGTCAAAGGCTACTTAACAGCAATTAAATTAGGTACAAAGGTAAAAAATATACGTTTAATCGATGGTGATTTAAACGCAGGTCATGATATTGATTGTAAAATTGATGGATTTGGCGCTATGAAATTGAAATCAGAGTTTGTTAAAAAGATTTAAGTGTAAAGTGAGAGGCTAATTTTTTAGCAACTCACTTTTTTATCATGGTTCTTGTTGCTTTAGCAACTTAGAAACATGATACACATCCATCGAAGATGGACTGTGATCCTTTTATAGAACTCTTTTATAGAACTATACATCAATCAGAAGAAGCCGATGTAATCCAGAAACATTGATTTGCATTATGAGAAAAGGCTTACATTTTATCGGTAAATTAGTATTTTTTATGGACTTTTTCATCCAATCTGCTAAAATAAATAAAGACACTTATTTTTTAAAATTAACTCATTTGCTACGGGAGAGGTAGCTGCTAATTTTTATAAAAGAGTGTGAATAAAAAATTGGAGGAAGAAAAATGAAGCAAAAGAAACACATTCAGCGTCATCTTTTTAAATCGATTAATGTTGTTGCGGTTTTATTTTTGTTGTTTGGAGGAGTAGCTCCAGCTGCTTTGGCCGTGGAGAGTCTCAATCAAACTGATGCGAATCAAGAGCAAGTCGTGTTAGAAGAGAACATCGAACAAACAGAAATGAAAGCGGATACCGAAACTCCGGTTGTCGAATCACCTGTGATTGAAGAACCACCCGAAAAAGCCTCAGATGTTACTAAAATAGAAGAAACAAGTGTACCAGAAGAAGTGGCGCCCGTTGAAAAAGAGCAAGCTCCTCTAACTTCAGAAGCAGATCCAGTACCAACAGCGCCAGAACCCGAAGAGCGTAAATTGACGATTTTAGGTACAACAGATGTACATGGCAGTTTGTGGGATTGGTCTTATGAAGATTCTGCGCCTAAAGATGGCGGTTTGGCTAAAATTAGCACGATTGTGAACGAAACACGTGCCATAGATCCAGATACGATTTTAGTGGATGCTGGTGACAATATTCAAGGGACATTATTGACAGACGATTTATATAATGTGAAGCCTGAATTGTTAGCTCAGACTCATCCGATGATTAAAGCGATGAACTATATGCAGTATGATTCAATGTCATTAGGAAATCACGAATTTAATTTTGGCTTAGGTTTAATTGAAAAAATTAGAAATGATGCCAATTTCCCATTACTATCAGCGAATACTTATAAAAAAGCCGATGGAACAAACCTAGTAGATGCCTATAAAATTAAAGAAGTAAAGGGCGTAAAAGTTGGTGTTTTAGGCTTAACAATTCCCCATGTTCCCATGTGGGATGGCGCTAAAGTTGAAAGTTTAGAATTTCGTTCCTTACGTGAGGAAGCTAAAAAGCAAGTACGCATCTTAAAAGATGTTGAACAAGTCGATGTAATTGTTGCAGCCATTCATGCAGGCTTGAAAAATAGTGATCCAGAAGCTGCCGCAGAAAATGTAATTAAAGAAGTTCCTGAAATTGATGCCTTTGTGATTGGTCACGATCATAAAGAAGTTGCTCAAAAAATGGCGGATTATACAGGTAAAGAAAAACCAGTTGGAGCGGCTAAAGATACAGGTACTGGTGTCGTTAAAATTGAGCTTGAGCTGAACAAACCTGATACGAAATGGGAAGTGACTGGGAGCAGTGTTGAAGTTCTACAAACAGCTAATAAAATCGCTGATCCAGCTGTCAAAGAGTTGACTCAAGATGCTCATGAAACTGTAGTCGAATTTATCCAAGATCCTATTGGAACAGCTAAAGCAGACTTCTTACCAGAAGCTGAAATTCCTGGGATTCCAGAGGCACAATTGCAACCAACAGCTATGATTTCTTTAATTAATAATGTGCAAATGAAAGTGACTGGAGCAGATATCGCAGCGGGTGCTTTATTTAAAGCAAATAGCCATCTAGATGCTGGCCCAATTACCTTTGCGGATGTCTTTGATATTTACAAATACCCAAATACTTTGATTGGTGTTGAAATTAAAGGCGATCAGCTGAAACGTTACATGGAAAGCCAAGCGAATTATTACAATCAATATAAAAAAGGCGATGTCACAATTGGTTTTAATGAAAAAATTCGCGTATATAACTATGATATGTTTACAGGTGTGAATTACAAAATTGATATTTCGAAGCCAACAGGCTCAAGAATTGTTGATTTGACTTATCAAGGTAAGCCAGTTGCAGATTCAGATACCTTTAAATTAGCCATTAACAATTATCGTTATGAAGGTTTGGTTTTAGATGGAATTATTACAGCAGAGCCTTACTACGTATCTGATCCAATCACCTTGAGAAGCTCGATTGTGGACTATATTGCTGAAAAAGGCGAAATTGATCCCGAAGTAGAGAATGGAAAAAATTGGGAGATTATTGGTGCTGATTTAGAGCATCCACTCCGTTCTTATATCATTGAACAAATTAAATTAGGTACAAATGATCAAATTAAAATTGTGGATTCAGATACAGGCAGAACACCAAATGTTAAAACGTTAAATGCAGATGAACTAATTGCAGCCGGAGCAATTCCAGATGACGTATTAGCAAGTCTAGAAAAATTAACCATTATGCATACAAATGATATGCATGGGCGCATGTTGCCAGATAGTAAAAATAATGCACTTGGTTTGGCAAAACTTAAAACCTATAAAAAACAAGTCAATCCAACCTTAATGGTTGATTCTGGTGATGCCTTCCAAGGCTTGCCGATTTCAAACTATAGTAAAGGGTTTGATATGGCAAAAGCCATGAATGAAGTTGGCTACGATGCTATGACCGTTGGGAATCATGAATTTGATTTTGGCTATGATGTTGCGATGCAATATAAAGAAAAGTTGAATTTCCCAATTGTTTCAGCGAATATTTATAAAGATGGGGTTCGTTCTTTTGATCCATATACAATTGTTGAAAAAAATGGCAAAAAATATGCGATTATTGGCTTAACAACGCCAGAGACAGCGACAAAAACTCATCCGAATAATGTCAAAGGTGTAACCTTTAAAGACCCGATACCAGAAGCTAAAGCTGTTTTAGCTGAGCTTAAAGGTCAAGCTGATGCCTATGTTTTCTTAACACATTTAGGGATTGATGAAACAACACCAACCCAATGGCGTGGCGATACCTTGGCAAAAACGTTATCAGAAGACCCTGATTTTGCTGATGCTAATATCGTTGTCCTTGATGGTCATTCCCATTCAGAATTACCAGCAGGTAAACAATTTGGTAAAGTTATGTTGGCTCAAACGGGAAATCATTTGAATAATGTTGGGTTAATTGAAGCGAAATTTAGTGATCCAGTTGCTATTAAAGCTTCCCTTGCTTCTGCAAGTAGTTTAGCAGACTTAGAAGAAGATGCTGCTGTGAAAGCTATCGTTGATCAAGCTGAAGCCAATTTTAAAGAAGGTACTTCCGAAGTCATCATGGAGAATAATCCTTATTTATTAAATGGTGAGCGAGACAATGTGCGAGCGCGTGAAACCAACTTAGGTAATTTAATCAGTGATGCTTTATCTGATTATGGACAAACTGGCTTTGCAAATAAATCTGACTTTGCTGTGATTAACGGAGGCGGGATTCGCGCCAATATTCCAGCTGGAAAAGTGACGAAAGGCGACGTTATTTCTGTGTTACCATTTGGGAATATTATTTCTCAAGTTGCGGCAACAGGTGACCAAGTCTATGCCATGTTTGAACATTCATTACGTTCATTACCAAAAATGGATGAAGCCGGTCAGGTGATTTTAGATGAGAATGGCTTACCAGCATTAGGTGCAAATGGTGGCTTCTTACAAACTTCAGAGTCCATTAAAGTCTACTACGATTCCAATAAAAAAGGAGCTAATCCAGAAGCAAGTACAGCTGGAGAACGTATTTTACGTGTGAAAATATTAAATGAAACTACTGGAAAATATGAAGACTTAAAACGCGATAAAACGTATTATGTAACAACCAATGATTTCTTGGCGGCAGGTGGAGATGGTTTCACAATGCTTGGTGGCAGCCGTGAAGAAGGTCCATCAATGGATGAAATTGTGATTGACTACTTGCGTGAGGCTAGTCAACTAAGACTTGTTCGTGCAGCTGAAAAAGTCGTTGATCTATCGAAGTATGCGAAAGAATTACCAGGAGAACGAATTATTTCAATGACTGAAGCTGATTTCAATAAAATGGAAAAACCTGTTGAACCTGGTAAACCTGTCGAACCAGGTAAGCCTGGCGAAGGCAATGGCGGAGTTGGCGAAGAAGGTCAAGGTAGCGGAAATGGGTCAGGTGGAACTGGAACGGGTTCAGGAAATGTTGGGACCAATACAGGAACAAATACTGGAACAGGCGGTAGTCAGGCTACTAATGGCAAGAAACCTACGACGAATTTCCCAGCAACTGGTGAATCAGAGTTTTCATGGTTCTTTAGTGGATTTGTGCTGATTGTTGTTGGTGGTGCAGCTAGCTATGTTACACGAAGAAAAAAAGTAAGCTGAAAAAGTCTTGAAGATTAGTTTTGCAAGGTATGTATAGAGATTAAACCAGTTCTGTATGGAGCTGGTTTTTTTCTTCCACTAATACGTTGGATTAAGCACATCATAATAAAAAAAGAATAGTTGCTAGCTTATAAAGTTGGTGACGATTATTTTATATATAAGCTATAGTAGATAGATGGTTTTAAGGCTATAATAACAAAGTAAGGATGTTTCAATCAAAAGGAACACCTTTTTTTGGAGGAATGTAATGATGATTAAAGAAATTATAGCAAATTTAGCAATTATAATTAGTGCCATTTATTTATCTTCTAAAGGCTATGGCCTACCAAATGAAAAAAATCCATCAGTCCTCATAAGACTGTTGTATGGTTTATTTGCTGCAAGTATTGGGGTTATTTTAATGAATTTTTCAATTCGGCTTTTAGGAGATGTGATTATTGATCTTAGAACCGTTCCTATTATTATAGTAACGACTTTCTTGGGAGGGCTTCCAGGTCTTGTAGCCTCAGTATTGATTGGAGTTGCAAGGCTCTTTATCTCTGTTTCACAAGTAGCCCAAAATACTGCAGCTACGTATTTTATTTTAGGAATAGTGTTATATTTTGTTGATTTAACAATAAAAAATAAGTCAATTCAAAATAGATTATGGGTTATTTATGGGATAGTAATGAGTCTAATATCTGTTAATTTTTATATAAATGTGATTGAAAAAAACCGAGTATTTATTTTGTTATTAGTTTGGGTATATACGGCACTTGGAACCATTATAGCCTACGGTTTTGCGAAAGAGATTCAAAAAAATAAAAATAACGCTCAAATGTTAGAAGAATTATCAAAAATTGATCATTTAACGAACATATCGAATCGGTACTCTTTCGATAAAATAATCATGGACTATCATGAAAAAAAAGAAGAATATATTTTACTACTTTTAGACATTGATAAATTTAAGAATGTGAATGATACATTTGGACACGATGTTGGCGACCGAGTTTTGAGGCAAGTAGCAACTACATTATCGAATACTACAATTCAACATGCTATTCCATACCGAATAGGCGGTGATGAGTTTGCTATTCTAATTAAAGGGAGCTATGCAAGGCAAGAAATAGCTGATTTAATTAAAATAGTTAAGCAAGATATTCTATTTAATGAGGTGAAAGTAAACGAAACTGAGTCAACTAAAATAAGAGTTTCTATTGGATCCAGTCATACGATGAAAAATAAAAAATTTCTTTCAATTGAGGAAATGTATAAAGAAGCAGATGTGAATTTATACGAAGACAAGCATAGTAAGATTTCAGGCTAAAATAGTAGATATTTTAATTTCATTCTATACTGAAAAGTCGAAGGATTAATTTTTTTCGGCTTTTTTTAATCTGTTTTAAAGCAGTTTCATGTTATCTTAAATTCTAGTATACTAGAAAAGAATCAGGGGGTATAAAGAATAATCAATTTTACTGGGGGACTGAGAATATGTTTAACTATGAGCAAATTAAAAAATTAAGTGGGTTAGAACTGACTGTCTATCACTACATTATTGAAAATGTTAAAGCTGTCCAAAAAATGACTATCCGTGAATTATCTGAAAAAAGCCATGTCTCAACATCAACTATTTTACGTTTTTGTTCCAAAATGAATTGTGAGGGTTTTTCAGAGTTGAAGTATAAATTAAAAGAAGAAACAGGCGATTCAGTGATTGAGCAACTGTATGATCCGAGTTTTCAAGTAGCTTCTTTTTTTAAGAAAATTACAGAAGCTAGCTTTGAAGAAGCCTTAAAACAAGCAACAAAATTAATTTGTGATGCTGAAAGAGTTGTATTTCTAGGGATTGGTACGAGTGGTATTTTAGGGGCTTATGGGCAACGTTATTTTTCGAATGTTGCGATTAATTCTTATTCTATTAATGATCCTTTTTTGCCAGCTCCGAGTAAAGGCGTTGAAAATAGTTTAATTATTGCACTTTCTGTATCAGGAGAGACAACAGAAGTAGTGGGGCAAGTCATTGATCTGAAAAAATCAGGTGCAAAAATACTCAGTATTACAAATGCAGAATCCTCTACTTTGGCTAAAATCGCAGACTTGAATATTTCTTATTATATGCCAGATGAGCACGCTCGTCAGTATGATTCAGCAGTGAATTTAACCACACAAATTCCTGTAGTCAGCTTAATTGAAATTTTAGCACATAGAGCTGAGCAAGAACTATTAGTGCGCTAAAAATTTAATTTTTGTTATTTTAACAAGTTTTTTCTGGGGATTTTATCCAAAAAGAAGAAACTTGTTTTTTTTGATGAAACATTTCTCTTTAAGCGTTGAAAGGGTTTTCTTTAAGCTTGTTTTAAGTTATATTTTACTTGTAAGAAGGAACTTATTACGATCATGAGCGTAATAGGTTAGCATAAAAAAACTTAGTTTACATGAAAATGGAAACGTTTTACTAAAAGTGGTTATTGAAACCACAAAATAGCACTTATTAAGAATCAATCGGATCTCAAGAAGGGAAGTTTTATTAATGGGAAATTGGGTCAATACGAAATTAATACCTCAAATTTTAAAATTTGTAAATGTTAAACCAATTGTGGCTTTGAAAAACGGGATGCTTTACACAATGCCCTTTACAATTGTCGGATCAGTCTTTCTTTTGCTAGCTAACTTACCAGTGGAATCATGGGCAAAATGGGTGACAGATTCAGGGTATGGAGCTTATTTTAACCAAGCTTATGGAGCATCATTTGCGATTATGGCTATTTTTGCAGTAATAGGCATTGCCTATTCTTATGTAAAAAGTGAAGGATATGAAGGCATGGCCGCCGGAATGATTGCCTTAGTAATCTTTATTTTAACGATGTCTTCAAGTATTACCGATCCAGAAACTAGCGTAACAATCGGCAATATTATTAATAAAGATTGGACTGGCGGTAAAGGTATGATCAGTGCCATTCTTATTGGATTAGTTGTTGGTTCTGTATATTCTTGGTTTATGAAACGTGATATTCGAATTAAATTACCAGAAAGTGTCCCTGAAAACGTAGCGAACTCATTCACAGCCTTAATTCCAGCAGCTGTTTTAATTACAGGCTCATTACTTGTTTATATCTTCTTTGATAAAGTCTTTAGCTTAACGATGATTGAATGGATTTATCAAGTCATTCAAACACCATTACAAGGAATTACCGATTCATTTGGTGGAGCTTTAATGATTGCCTTCTTAGTGCCTTTCTTATGGTTCTTTGGGATTCATGGTTCAACAATTGTCAGTGGAATTATGGGTTCATTATTATTAACAAACTCTTTAGAAAATCAAGAAATTATTGATTCTGGTAAAGAGTTGACTTTAGCAAATGGTGGACATATTGTGACACAACAATTTATGGATCAATTTTTAACTGTAACAGGTGCAGGAATGACAATTGGAATTGTTGTCTTCATGGTGTTTTTTGCCAAATCAGCTCAATTTAAAGAACTCGGTAAAATGTCATTAGCACCAGCTATTTTTAATATCAACGAACCGATTATCTTTGCAACACCAATTGTGATGAATCCTTTAATGGTTATTCCTTTTATCGCCACACCGGTAGTTTCAGCAACAATAACTTATTTTGCTCTGTATAGTGGTTTAGTTCCATTGTTTACTGCAGTTCAAGTTCCTTGGACTACTCCACCAATTATTTCAGGTTTATTAATTGGCGGTTGGCGTGCAGCTGTTTTACAATTAGTTGTTTTAGTCATCGGATTCTTCATCTATCTACCATTCATTCGTAAAGTTGATTCAATGAATATCGATGTAGAAGAAGGAAAACCAATTGTCTAGTTTAACTTCATTAGTTTCTCAAAAAAAGTAAAGGATTTGATAGCATGAGTAGTTTACGCAAAGATTTTTTATGGGGTGGTGCAGTTGCTGCTCATCAATTAGAAGGTGGCTGGAATAAAGGTGGGAAAGGTGTTAGTGTCGCTGATGTAATGACAGTTGGCGCTAATGGAGTTCCTCGTGAAATTACAAATGGTGTTCTGCAGGGGAAAAACTATCCAAATCATGAAGGTATCGATTTTTATACGCACTATAAAGAAGACATTAAGTTATTTGCTGAAATGGGATTTAAATGTTTTCGTACTTCAATCGCCTGGACACGAATTTTTCCTCAGGGCGATGAAAGTGAACCTAATGAATTAGGATTGAAATTTTATGATGAGTTATTTGACGAATGTTTAAAATATGGGATTGAACCAGTTATTACATTGTCGCATTTTGAAATGCCCTATCATCTAGTAACAGAATATGGTGGTTGGCGCAATCGGGAAATGATTGACTTCTTCGTTCGGTTTGCTGAAGTTTGTTTTACTCGCTACAAAGATAAAGTAAAATATTGGATGACATTTAATGAAATCAATAATCAAGCCAATTATAACGAAGATTTTGCCCCTTTTACAAATTCAGGAATCGCCTATCAACCCGGTGAAAACCGTGAAAAAATTATGTATCAAGCAGCGCATTATGAATTAGTGGCCAGTGCACTAGCGGTGAAAATTGGACATGAGATCAACCCAGATTTTCAAATAGGTTGTATGATTGCCATGTGTCCGATTTATCCGTTATCTTGCAAACCAGAAGATATGATGATGTCTGTTAGTGCCATGCATAAACGTTATTGGTTTACGGATGTTCACGTTCGAGGCTATTATCCAGGGTATTTGGAAAAGTATTTTCAACGTAAAGGATTTAACTTAGACATTACCGTTGAAGACAAATTGCTTCTATTAGAAGGCTGTGTTGATTATATAGGTTTTAGTTACTACATGTCCTTTACGACGGAGTCAAAATCTGATAATCCGCAATATGACTACGATGAGTCAAAAGATTTAGTTCGAAATCCCTATGTAAAAGCTTCAGATTGGGGTTGGCAAATTGACCCAGTTGGTTTGCGTTATGCGATGAACTGGTTCTATGACCGCTATCAGTTACCGTTATTCATTGTCGAAAATGGTTTTGGAGCAATTGATCAATTAAATTCTGATGGAACAATTGATGATGACTATCGGATTGATTATTTAAAAGCGCATATAGAAGCGATGAAAACTGCCGTGGAAGAAGATGGCATTGACTTATTAGGCTATACTCCATGGGGTTGTATAGATTTAGTTTCAGCTGGAACAGGCGAAATGAAAAAACGTTATGGATTTATTTATGTCGATAAAGATAACGAAGGTCAAGGGACCTTAAAGCGTAGTAAAAAGAAATCTTTTGACTGGTACAAACAAGTCATTGCAACAAACGGAGAACAATTGTAGTCTCTATTAAATGAATTGGAGTGAACGATATGGAAAAGAAAACCATTATGTTAGCCTGTGCGGCAGGAATGAGTACAAGTTTACTAGTTAAAAAAATGCTAGAAGCTGCTAAAAACCAAGGCATTGATGCAGATATATTTGCCGTATCTGCAACAGAAGTTGATGATAATATCAGTAAGAAGCCCATTGATGTTGTGATGCTAGGACCCCAAGTTCGTTTTTTGAAAGATGATATGACGAAAAAATTAGAGCCCAAAGGCATTCCTGTGGCAGTCATTGATATGGCAGATTATGGCATGATGAAAGGTGATAAAGTTTTAGCAACGGCATTGGCAATGTTAGGATAAAAAAATAAGACTAAGTAGAATAATTTCTCTACTTAGTCTTACTTTTTATTTTAGAATGAACTCTCCTGGATGCGCTTCTGTCACACCAGTTTCTTGACTATAAATAGAAATACCTCGTAAAATTGTTTGAGCTACTTGAGCCCCAATTTCACGACCGATGTAAGGACTAATTTTATTTTTGTATTCTAAATCTTCAGCTTTTAACGTGTAAGGTGCATTGGGTTTGATTAACACGAAATCAGCATCTTTCCCAATTGAAATACTACCTTTAGCATCTAAATCATAGCGTTTAGCGGGAGCTGTAGCAATGATATCAGCGAATTGAGTTAAGGACATCCCACGTTTTTGAACGCCTTCATCAAATAAAACATCCACATTGTTTTGGACACCAGAGATACCTCCCCAAGCTTCAAAAGCATTATCTGTCGCTTTTAAATCAGGTGTACAAGGAGAATGATCAGAAGTTACAAATGCAATTTCACCTGCTAAAACTTTTTCCCACATGCCATTTTGATTTTCTTTGTCACGAATTGGCGGAGAACATTTTACAACTGGTCCAATGGCATCTAACTCGGAAGTATCAAAGTATAAATAATGGGTACAAGTTTCGCAGGTCACATCTACACCTTCATTCCGTGCTTTGGTAATTTCATCCACGCCTTCTGGACAAGCCACATGACAAATATGAATACGGCAACCCGTTTCTTTAGCAAATAAAATCGCTCGTTTAATTGGTTCAACTTCTGTAAAGACGGGACGAGTAGCAACGTATGCTGCCAAAGTCGTTTCCCCATTTTTATAGGCTAATTCCCCTAATTTATCTGTAATCGCAGCATTCTCTGCATGGATTGCAAGAACTTTTCCAGTTTTAGCTATATGTTTCATGCCTTCATAGAGAGAGTAATCGTCGACATTCATAAAGTCACCATCAATGCTACGATCTCCACAAGTTGCCATAAAGCATTTATAGGCTGCGACGCCTCCATCATTTAGCTCTTCAATGCCATACTCTAAATTAAAAGGAACAAGACCACCAAATGAGCCAACATCTGAAGTTAATTTATTCTTACCAGCATCGTATTTAATTTGTAAAGATTTCCCATCAACTGTTGCAGGGACTTGATTCAAAGGCATTTCCATAAATGAAGTTACGCCACCTTTGGCACAAGCTTTTGTACCTGTTAAATACCCTTCCCATTGGTCGCGATAGCCGCCACCAGGATCTGTAATATGCACATGAGCATCGACCATTCCGGGACTAACAATTAATCCTGTCGCATCAATTGTTTCCGAAGCTGCACTTAAATCATTTCCAATTGCTGCAATCTTCCCATCTTTGATAGCTACATCCGTTTCAATAGCCTCATTTTCTAAAATTACTAGGCCATTCTTGATTAATAAATCATAACTCATTTGTTTTCCTCCTAAAAATTTTTATTTTAGCAAAGCTAATTTATACTTTTTCGGGTATGAATTTTTTAAGCACTAAATAAAGAATAAAGGCTAAACCAAAGCCAATCAGCCAAGATAAACTTGAGATAACTTGTAGTGCTGGAATAAATTGACCGCTAATCGAAACAAGTAATGCGACAATAGTTGCCACATAGGCTCCTTTATTGATACCACGGTAAGGATTTTGACTATTGTCAGCTTTTGTATCCATATATAACGCATTTAAATCAATTTTTTGCTTTTTAACAAAATAGAAATGAGCTAACATGACACCCGCAACTGGCCCTAAAACAGCTCCAATGATATTTAAGAAAGCGAAAATGCTATTCGCATTTTCCATTAATTTCCAAGGCATAATCAAATAACTAATGACAGAAGCAATAATGACGCCTTTCTTGTAATTAATCGTTTTAGGGAAGAGTGCTGATAATTGGTAAGCTGCTGGAATAATATTTCCTGTCGCATTTGTTGAAATAGTCGTTAATAAGAAGACTAACATAGCTAAGCAAATAGCTGGTAAACTATCCCATTTTTCAACTATTTCCAAGACGTTCCACTCTTGGACACCGTAATGAATCGAACCACCAATTAAAATCGCTACACTAGAGAAAGCAAAAATGATATAGGCGACTAGAAAACTAGCTGTTTGTCCAATTGTTTGAGCTCGTGTTGATGTCGCATTTTGCGTAAAGTCAGAGACACTAGCACCAGGAGCTGCCCATACGGATAAAACTGACGTGATAATAATTAAATAAACGAAGAGTGGGGCATTATTCTGAACATCAGCGCCACTTGGTGTAAAGGCAAGAATCGGTCCAATACCACCACCAACCTTGATTGCCCAAATCGCCATACCACCAAAAACAACATAAATTAAAGGATTTAAAATAGCTGTAAACTTATTTAACGCTCCGCCGCCACCAATTCCAATTAATAAATTTGCTGCCCAGAAAATGGTAAAAGCAATCAAACCAGGTAAGCTTAAACCGAAAAAGTTGAAATCTCCACCTAATGTTAGAAAACTAGGCCAAATTTTTCCAATAAGAATTAATAATGCCAATGAACCTGCATAATTTTGTAAGCCAAACCAAGCAATAGCGGCGACACATCCTCTTAGGAAACCAGGTAGTTTAGCCCCTAAATCACCATATGTTGAACGTAAATGCATGGCAAAGGGAATTCCGTACTTAGAACCAGCGCGACCGTTATAAACCATAAAAGCCGCAACCGCCATTGAGCTAATAATCAAAGCTAGGATCACGTTGATGGGTGATAATCCAAGAAATAGAAAGCCTCCAACAGCTGTGTAGTTAGGAATATTATGCACCGAACCCATCCACAAAGTAAAATAATTTTTTGCATTCATATTACGCCGGTCTTTTGTTTTAGGTAAAAGATCGTCGTTATAGCCTCTCTCTTTGTACTTTTCGATATCTGCCTCGTGGGCAAAAACATCTTTTTCTGCCATTTTTGACTGTACCTCCTAATAGTAAGATTTTAGTTATCTTTATAAAGTCTGTGAAAATCAAAGGGTTTAAACAAGATGTGTTAAGAATCAGTAATTTCAATTACGCGCTCAAGATATTCACGAACAAAAGCGCTTACAATATTTAATAAAACCATAATTTTTTTATTATAATTAGAAAATGGGAGAAGCTTTTTTAAAGAAGCAATTGAAAAACTCACTATTCTCAAATGTTAATTTAATTTTATCGGGTCTAGCACGAGAATTCTTTATACAATGTGGCTAAAGTAAGTTTTCTTTTTTAGTTATAATAGATAAAAACCAAGCTGTTTATCCTTTTTTAGGATGATAAGGACAATTTTTTAATGATGAAAAAAATCAGCTAATAGAGTTAAGAAGTAATCCTTTAAAAAACTAGCAAGGTAACCACCATTTTTGTTCCATAAATTTGTAAAGGATTAGTTCCTATTTTCCATGTAAAAAATAGAAGTCAGAAATTTATCAACCAAAGAAAATTTCTTTAAACTAATAAAATTAAGAAGCTAAAAATTAACCTGGCCAGTATTTTTAATACTATAGTAGAAATAGTTTTTTCTCATTGTTTTTTCATAAAAAAGACATAAATTAGCCTTCTTTTCAGTTTTTTTCAATTGTAAGAGAATTCATAAGCGTATAGGCTTGACGGATGGCTAATTCTCTGTTAATTTTGTAATTAAAATCTTATTCAAATTAATGAAAAAAACTGAAGGAGTGGTTGTGAGAAATGTCTAACTGGGAAACGAAATTTGCTAAAGAGGGCTACACTTTTGATGATGTTTTATTGGTCCCTGCTGAAAGTCATGTGCTACCAAACGATGTTGACATGAGTGTCAAATTGGCTAAAAATATTACACTAAATATTCCCTTGATGAGTGCGAGTATGGATACAGTCACAGATTCAAAAATGGCGATTGCAATGGCGCGTCAAGGTGGTTTAGGTGTTATTCATAAAAATATGAGTACAAAACAACAAGCTGACGAAGTTAGAAAAGTAAAACGTTCTGAAAGTGGCGTTATTATTGATCCATTCTTTTTAACTCCTGATCATTTAGTTTCAGATGCAGAAGAATTGATGGGCCGTTACCGTATTAGTGGAGTTCCAATTGTCAATAATATGGAAGATCGAATTCTAGTAGGTATTTTAACCAACCGCGATTTACGCTTTGTAACAGATTACAGTATTAAAATTGATGAAGTTATGACTAAAGATCAACTTGTGACAGCTCCAGTTGGAACATCTTTAAAAGATGCTGAAAAAACATTACAAAAACATAAAATTGAAAAATTACCAATTGTTGACGCTGAAGGACGTTTAAGTGGTCTGATTACAATTAAAGATATTGAAAAAGTTATCGAGTTCCCTAATGCCGCTAAAGATGAGCATGGTCGCTTGTTAGTTGCTGCAGCTGTTGGAGTAACAACAGATACCTTTGAACGCGCAGAAGCGCTATTAGACGCTGGTGCAGATGCAATTATCATTGATACTGCTCATGGACATAGTGCAGGTGTGATTCGTAAAATCAAAGAAATTCGTGAACATTTCCCAGAAGCAACATTAATCGCTGGAAACGTAGCAACAGGCGAAGCAACTCGTGCTCTTTATGATGTTGGTGTAGATGTGGTTAAAGTTGGAATTGGGCCTGGTTCAATTTGTACGACTCGGGTTGTTGCCGGAGTTGGGGTTCCTCAACTAACAGCTATTTATGATGCTGCTGAAGTGGCTCGTGAATATGGACGTACGATTATTGCAGATGGTGGAATTAAATATTCTGGTGATATCGTTAAGGCAATTGCTGCCGGTGGACATGCTGTTATGTTAGGTAGTATGTTGGCTGGAACAGACGAATCACCAGGCGAATTTGAAATTTTCCAAGGCCGTCGTTTCAAAACATACCGTGGTATGGGTAGTTTAGGCGCAATGGAAAAAGGCTCAAGCGATCGTTATTTCCAAGGTGGCACAAATGAAGCTAACAAATTAGTCCCAGAAGGAATTGAAGGTCGAGTTGCCTATAAAGGTGGCGTTAGTGACATTATTTTCCAAATGATCGGTGGTCTAAAAGCCGGAATGGGCTATGTTGGAGCAGCTGATTTGAAATATCTACGTGATGATGCACAATTTATCCGTATGAGTGGTGCAGGTTTACGTGAATCTCACCCACATGATGTACAAATTACTAAAGAAGCACCAAACTATTCATTACAATAAAATAGTAAAAGCTAAAAGCAGTTCACTAAATCGTTAAGATTTAGCGAACTGTTTTTTTATTTTGTTTAAATTTTAGAATGAAAACTGGACGAGTTCAAATAAAAGCCATATTTAGTTCACAAATTAGAGTGGAAAAATTAGATTTAGTTTCTAAAAACAGGTGAATTTTAAAGTGCGATACCTAAAAATGATTATTCACTAAGCATTTTTCGGTTAGCAGATTTAAAGTAAGTTATTCTTTTATGTGTACTTTTATAACCAACACTAACTAGAATTCCAATTAATGCAATATATATATAGTAAAAAATTAAAAATAGTTATCAGAATCAAGAAGGGGAAAATTAGTCCTTGGTGATGTTAACCGACATAGTTAACCAGTAAAATTAGATGAAAAACCAGAGATTTAACAAAAAAAAATTAAATATTTATGTAAAAAAAGACAGTAATTATAGTATGAGGTTAATTTTATTTCAAAAAATGAGGAAGTGCTAATCAATTTTTGGGATGAGGGAGCTTTGTCAAGTAGATTAGAATAGATTATGTAAAAGTAATAATTATTTCAATAGAATCATTCTTTTATAGATCTGATTTAACTTCATAGCGAGTTAAAAGTTAAGTAAGGGGGCTAAACAATGAAGATAGAAGATTTTTGGATGGATATGTATTCATTTTATGTCATTTTTATAACAAATGAGGATGTCCAAATAAGAAAATTACTGTTCTTACAAGAGAATCATATAGAACATGATCAGATTTGTGCGATTATTAAAAGTAAATTTCACAATGTAAATCGAGTTTTATCAATTGAAGAGTGGGATGCTGGGTTAGCTTTGAAGCAATCTAGATAAAATATATGTTCCTTGATCGGAGAGGGGGTGACGAAGATGAAGACAATAAAGCACGTTCTATTGTGGGGGGTTAGTTTATTTTGTTTTTTTTCTTTTACAGTAACAAGTTTTGCCAATACAGCTACTAGTCAAGCAGGTATTTCTTTTACTGAAAAAGAAGATATGGAAGCAGGAAATACTTCTCTTCCAAAAAATAAAGATTTGCCTAATACGGGGGTCGATAGAACGAGCTCAAAATTGCCACAAACGGGAGAAACTGCAGATGGAAATTTACTTATAACAGGGTTGGTTTTTTTAGGAGCTGCAATAGCAGTTGAAAAATTAAGGACAAAACGAGGAGGAAGAAAAATGAAATTAAAAACAATGACAATGTTAGGTTTGATTGGGAGCGGTATGTTGCTAGGAGCAAGTACGTCAACTGCTGCACCACAAGATGTGGTTACAGGTAGTGAAGATGGTAAAGGCGGTACATCTCATGGATACATTAATTTAACTCCAGGAGATTCGGACACAGGAAAGACAGACCCAACAGACCCAACAGATCCATCAGGCGAGACTGGAAATGAAGGGATTTTAACGATTGATCATGTTGTTCCGTTGCTATTTAGCTCACATAAGTTAGAAGGGAAAGAACAAGTTTACACTTCTGTTGTAGATAAACCCAATGTTCAAGTAACGGATAAGCGTGGAGAAGAAGCGGGGTGGAATGTTCAAGTATCTCAAACGGCTTTTGTAGACCAAACTGATGCAACTAAAACATTAAAAGGCGCAAAATTAGTATTGCCAGTAGGTACATTAAAAGATGTAGGAAATGTTTCACTAGCACCAGAATTGTATGCGGTCGAAGTTAATGATGCGCCTGCTACTTTCATGAATGCAAAAACTGGCAGCGGTGCTGGAACATGGACAAACTTTTTTGATAAAGATGAAATCAAGCTAACTGTTCCTGCTGGAAACAAAAAAGGCGAATATATGTCGACAGTTACATGGACATTAATGGATGCGCCTAAATAAAAAATAACAATCAAAGGGGAAATAAAAATGAAAATAAATAAGTATTCTATACTAGGTTTGAGTGTGTTAATGAGTGTTGCCATTTTAGGAAGTCAATCTGTTGAGGCAGCTGAGGCAAGTGCAGGTTCTTCGAAAGCAAATTTTGAATTACAAGCAGGCGACGATACAACGGTTCCGGAGCTGTTAGATCCAGAAATTCAACCTCCAACATTAAATAAAGGCCCATTAAGTTTAGATTCGGTTTCTAGCTTTAATTTTCCAACTAAAAAATTAGGCTCTGAAGCAAAAGCTCCACTTGAAGCAACACCAGTTGAAGGCACGAAGCTAGGTTTACAAGTAACGGATTCTCGTGGACAAGATTTAGGTTGGAATTTAAAAGTTAGTGCAACAGCTTTTGAAACGGCAGATAAATCATTAACCTTAAAAGGTGCTGTTATGACGATTCCAGAAGGTAAATTAACAACAGCACAAGGTGTGGACCCTCTTTTAACTCCATCTGCATTTAAAGTGAATTTATCGCCAACAGCAACGAGCATCATGAGCGCGACAACCACACAGGGTCGTTCAAGTTGGAGTAATGCCTTTGAAGGAAATGGAGAAAAAGTTACTTTAGCAGTTCCTGCAGGGAATAAAGTAGCGAGTTATGTTTCGACCATAACGTGGTCATTGGAAGATGCACCTTAAATAGATCAGAGAAATGAAAAGGATGGTAGAGAAAAATGAAAAAAAGCTCATTAATAATTACAACATTCGCTTTGGCTTCATTCGCTTTTGGAGGAGCAAAAGTCCAAGCAGAAGTATCAAGTACACATACATCAGAGAACAAAATTAATTTTACTGCTGGTGAGGGGGTAGTAACTCCACCAGTTGATCCAACCAATCCAGATAATCCTAATGTGCCAAACCCAATTGACGAAACAGATCCAGAAAATGCAGGTACGGGACAAACAGGCCCATTATCAATTGATTATGTTTCTAATATCAAATTTGGTGAACATAAAATTACAGGGAAAGACATTGCTTATAAAGCGAAGAATGCCAACCCATTTATCCAAGTAACGGATTTACGAGGAGCAGGAGAAGGCTGGCACTTATCAGCTAAAATGAGCGAATTTAAAAGCGGAAATAAAGTGTTGAGAGGTGCAACGTTAGCCTTTAAAGATGGTGTTGTCAAAGCAGGAAGTTCAAGCAATATTTCTGTAGCCCCAACTAAATCAGATGTTTTATTTGATAATACAGATAGTAAACCATTTATGAATGCGATGGATAAAGGTGGACGTGGGACATGGGTAACTGTCTGGTCAGGAACAGATCAAGCCAATGAAGCAGTTCAATTAAATGTGGTTGCTGGCACACCAGAAGCGAATACAGAATATACGTCTTCTATTACATGGGAATTAGCAGACGCACCAAAATAAAGTAGTAAATTTAAAATTCGATAGGGAGGACCGATTGTTCAATGGTCCTTTCTATTCTAGTTAGGAAAAGGGGAACACAATAAGATGAAAAAAATAATTTCGATACTCGTTGTCTGTCTAATCGGGCTCCAACATATGCCAATGATAGGAGAAGCTGCAGAAACGATGGCTTATTCTGTTAAAGCAAACATACCAGAAAACCAAATCAACAAAACACTTACTTATTTCGATTTAAAAATGGAGCCAAATCAAAGACAAGACATTACTTTAACTGTCAGTAATTCTAGCGATGAGAAAGCCACGATTCTTATTTCTCCAAATGTAGCGATGACCAACCAAAATGGGGTGATTGATTATAGTAAGGCAGATGAAAAAGTGGATTCCACGCTGAAAAATCCGGTGACATCTATTATTTCGAAAGCACAGGAAGTGACATTAGAACCGAAAGAAACGAAAGAAGTGCCGTTCACTATTCAAATGCCCGAAAAAGAATTTGACGGGTTGATTTTAGGTGGATTTTATATTTCTAAAAAAGAAGACGACTCAAATACCAAAGATAAAGAAAAAGATGTGCAAATCAAAAATAAATATTCTTATGTCATTGGACTTCAACTACGTGAAAACACCAATGAAGTCAAGCCAGTCATGGAATTAAATGATATTAAACCAGTATTATTAAATTACCGAACAGCGGTTACAGCAAATCTACAAAATACAGAAGCAACGATTATGAAAGACGTATCTATCAATGCAAAAGTGATGAAAAAGGGTAGTGAAAAAGTGCTTCATGAAACCGATAAAAAAGGTCTTTCAATGGCACCTAATTCGAATTTTGATTTCCCTATAAATTGGGATAATCAAAGCTTAGATGCAGGTACCTATAGGTTGAAACTCATTGCCCAATCTGGAGAAGACAAATGGGAGTTTGATAAAGAGTTTACTATATCTGCAAAAGATTCAACCGACTTAAACAAAGAAGCTGTTGAATTAGAAAAAACAGAACCGAACTGGATTTTGATTATTTCAGTGGTTGCAGGAATAACGATCTTTCTTATTCTAGTAATCGGATTCTTTATTTACCGTCATCAAAAGAAAAAAGCGGCAGAAAAGCGTGCACGTTTAATGAAGCAAAGAAAGCGTAAAAAGTAACAGGAATTAAGAAAAAGAAAAAGTAGTTCAGAACCGACAAGCAGACCAAGTAATAAAACTAGAAGAGAATAGAATGAGTCATATTTACCCTATAAGAAAGGAGAATCAAAATGCTGAAAAAAAATAAAAAAATAGTAGTGCTTCTTTTTTCACTCATTTTAATTTGTGGGACTGTTTATGCAAATTACGAGTTTTTAAAAGGACGTATATTTGCAGAGATGGATGAAGAAACTAGTGAAGGTATTAGTACTAGTAGTTCTGAAATCAATACCCACGAAGTAAACTTAGATAGCAGTAGTGAAGAAAATAGTAGTGAAGAAAATAGTAGTGAAGAAAATAGCATAGAAACCAACTCACTTACTGAGTCACAAGAGGAACTACTACAGCCCCAACAAGCAGAAAATATACTCAGAGGAATGAGCGATAGTGGTTGGGAAGTTGGTGCTGCAACGAATACTATTGAAAAAAATGGCAATAAAATCAGTTGGAATAATGGTGGATCTTGGTGGTATACCTATAATAATAATAGCTGGCTATATGGTACATCCATAGAAGCTGCTTTGATTGTAAATGGAAGTTTTTTAGCTGGAACATCTGAAAATAAAAATTCGGGTTTCTTGTGGGGAAGTAAAAATGAATCTGTTTACTCTATTCATGTATCAGCGAATATGTTGAAGAGAAGCTTCCCATATAAAACGTATCAGATTGATATTATTCAACAATTATTGGACGATGGATCAGTGGAAATCAGTTACCAAGTCACAAATAAAAATAGTGAGACTCAAAAAATTGGTATTAGTCAATATGTCGATATTTTAGATTCCTCTCCAATACGAGTGCTTATTGATTTCAAAGGATTGAATGTGACAGAGACAAATTCATTAGCTATGATGCCAGATGCAGAAACAATGCCAAACTGGTCAACAGGAAGATACGGTGGTTTGAAAAGTTTCAATGGATATAGTCCAAAAACGGTAGCTGGGATTGGCTGGGAAACTGGAAAAAGACAACCCGATTCATCTATTGAGTTAAAAGAAAATCAACCCATGGATATAGGTGATTCAGAAGCAGTTATGAAAAATCCAGGGGTTCTAGTTGCACCTGGTGAATCCACTATCTTTAAGCAAATTATAAAGTTTGGTGGAATGGTTCCACCGGCTCTCACGGTAGATCAAAAAATGGGTTCTATGTATACTAGCGAAAGTTTTGATATCACGGGAACCATTTCCGATGTCAATAACCATAACTATCGCTTGTATCTAGAAATGGATGATACGGATAAAACATTAATTCCATTAAAAGACTTTACAAATGTACCTTATCAAAAAACACAAGATTATCAAGTAGCAATTGAAGGGAAACATTTTACGAAAGGCAGTCATACAGTATCTATTGTTGGGATTGACGAGTATGGTGCTCGATCAGAAGCTAAAACGATGTCTTTTACAATCAAGGAAGTAAGTGGAGTACCATTAATTCAAAAAGTAAAAATTGGTGGAAAGATTCAAACAGATATAACAAAATTATTTAAAAATATTGTCGGAAATGGAACCAAACTTAAATCGGTTTCTGAGGTAGATTCTACTACAGTTGGATTCAAGTGGGTAGAGGCAATCTTGATAGATTCGAATTTAAAAGAAGAGGTATATAAAGTACCTGTAGCGGTTTATGATGATAAAACGACGATATTTAATGATGTAGATAAGATTGTTTTGGACGTAAAAAATATAGGACTTACATCAGAAGAGATAACTAAAGCGAACCAAGAAAATCGTTTAACGGAATTGATTCTACAACAAAGTGAAGCCAAAGCTTGGCAAACTGAAAATGGGGAAGAATCTATTGTAACAGTCTTCTCGCATGATGTGAAGCCGAAATTTGGAAGTTATAGTGCAACGATTCGAGCAACAAGGAAAGATACAAATAAAATTCTTGAAAAAAAAATTGTTGTTTACACCACAGATGAACCATTAAAAGATGGCTGGGAATATGGAACAAAAAGCGATGTGATTTCAAATAACGGCTATAAGATTGAATGGAACAATGGGGCATGGTGGTACACCTATGATGGGAGTAAATGGATGTTTAGTACTTCTATTGAAGCGAATTTAATTATAAATGGTGTATTCCCAGTCAGTACATCAGATATAGTTGGCTCAGGTTTTTTATGGAAGAACGTGGTAGAATCTGCTTATAGCATTCATAAAGAAACCAATTCTCTAAGACGTACATTTTATTATTTAGGTCGGTATAAAATTAATCTAATTCAACGATTGTTAGGGAATAATGCTGTTGAAATAACATATGAAGTGCAGAATATGGGAGTAGATACGCAAAAAATTGGGATTAGTCAATATGTTGATACCTTTGTTGGATCAGATTCAGTACCCGTTACACCGATTAATAATTTTGAAGGTATTAATCTAACGTATGGTCAATCTTCTTTGGCTATTATACCTGACACAAAAACAATGCCAAACTGGGCAGCTGGATATTACAACTCAACTCAAAATTTTGGACAATACAGTACGCAAAACGCTGATGGTCTTGGTTGGGAAACAGGGAAACGATATCGTGATGCTGGAGGTAGTTCGTATCCTTCACCGGTGGAGTTAAAAGAAAACCAGCCCGTTGATTTAGGCGATTCAGGTGTTTCAATGAAAAATCCAGGTGTAAATGTTGGGAGTAATGAGAGTGTTTCATTCAAACAAATTTTAAAATACGGTGTACTTGCAGCACCTCAAGTGACATTGAATCAAAAAAAAGCTTCCATGTATCAAGATGAAAAAATAGTCATTGATGGAACTATTTCAGATGCAGATAATATGAATTACCGTGTGTATTTGGAAATGGATGACAAGGATAAAACGTTAATCCAATTAGCTGATTACACGAATATTCCTTATAATGTCGTCCAAAATTACCAAGGAACGATTGAAGGAAAAGACTTTTCTCCAGGAATTCATACAGTTTCTATTATTGGCATTGATGAGTATGGGACTCGTTCAGTCGCCCAAAAATTTGAATTAACCATTACTGAACTAAGTGGTGAACCAAACATTCAAAAGGTTAAAATTGGTGAAGCGATTAGCAATGATATAAACACCTTATTTAAAGAGGTTAAAGGTACGGACGTTACCTTAAAAAAACCTTTATCACTAGATTCCTCCGTAATAGGTTTTCAATGGATAGAGGCAACGTTAACTGATGGAAAGCAAAAAGAAATTACAGAAAGAATTCCAGTGAATGTTTATAATCCCGAAAGTACTGTATTTAATGAGGTAGATAACCTCATATTGGATGCCAAGAATACCTCTTTTGAGTTAGTTGATGTTCGCCAAAGTGCTGAAGAGGGAACTTTAGATGATTTGGTCTATCAAAAGGTCGAACCTAAAGCATGGAATATGGAAGATGGTACTGAAATTCCAGTTGAACTCATTACAAATGGGATTGAACCAGTATTTGGAAATTATAGTGCTACTTTTAAAGGAACACGAGTGGACTCAGGAGCTAGTTTACAAAAAGCTAGCCAGTTAGCTGTTGGTGGTGAACTTAAATTTAAAGAGTTACCGAAAAAGTTGGATTACAAAACAACGAAGTTAAGTCAAAAAACGCCCTATGTGGAGCGTATGCACTCTGATTGGAAAATTGAAATAGAGAATACAATTGGTTCAAATTGGTCGCTGTTTGCCAGTGCTAATCCATTTGAAGATCAGACAAAAGAAAAATTAAGAAGTGCATTGGTTTTGAAAAAGAGCCAAACACAAGATGTTGTTATTAATGGAACAAGTCAAAAAATCGCAACAGGAAGCGAAACTTTCCCAACGATTCAATGGGCAGAAACAGCAGGACTTTTATTAAAAGTCAGCCCAGATGCCAAAGTTGGAAGCTATCAAGGTGAGGTTACCTGGTTGTTATCTGATGCACCGTAACTATAACTAGTAAGAAAGAAACTTAGCAAGTAGCGTTGCTAAGTTTTCTTTCTTTTTTTAGTTGAAATTACAAATGAAAAGGAGTTACCTATAATCGACAGCCATATTTAGGTCACAATTGTTTGATTTATTATTAAATGAGACTAGTTGTCTACTTGGGTAGCAGATTTTTGATAAATCGTCTATACCTAAAAATGAACAGGTAACCTACATATTTTGGATATTAAAAGAAACGATAGTAATGTTTTTTAAATCTCTAGAAATCAATGGATTTAAGACAGTTATTAGTCTTTATTTCAAAGAATAGACTAATTTAAGTTGAACCTATTGACCTAAACTAGCAAATGAAACCAAGTTAAAACAACAGTTAATCGATTATTTTTCCAGAAAACTAAAATATCTATAAAAATAAGTGGAAAATAGTGATGTTAATCCAAAAAAAGTCGGCTAGGTAACCATTTTTTGGGATGAAAGGGAAACGAAATTAGGTTTAAATAGATTATGTCTATTTAAATACTCTATTTCAGTTTAAGCTATAACCTAAAAATACTTTTATAACAAGTTTGTATAAGGAGGTTAGTTCTATGAGGACAACCTATTTTTAGCAAATAAATAAATCAATTAAACAAAAGAAGTTAACATGTATAGACATAGAGAGAAGGAAATTGAAAATAATGAGCAAACATAAAATAAAAATAATTTTCATTTTTATATTGAGTTTAGCTGGTGTGACTTTATATGGGAATTATGAAGTTTTTAGGGGACATATTTTTGCAGAAACAAATGAAAATATTACAAGAAGCGAAGCAGAAAATAGTCTAATAGAAGCTAGTGGAGCAACAAATGTTGAAAAAAAAGAAGAACAACCAGCCAATCAAGAAATAGGGACAGAGTTAGATACTGACTGGGAAATTGGAACAGCTGCTGATTATTTTGAAAAAAAAGGCAATAAAATCAGCTGGGAAAAGGGAGCATGGTGGTATACCTACGACAAAGGAAGTTGGGTATTTAGAGATTCAATCGAAGCGACTTTGATTGTTAACGGGAATTTTTTAAGTGGCACCTCAGAAAATACAAATGGGGGCTTTTTATGGGCGAATACAAGTGAGTCAATTTATCTGGTGAATCATGAGAAGAGTATGCTAAAGCGTAGTTTTCCTTATAAAACGTACAACATTGAGATTATTCAACAGTTATTAGAAGATGGATCTGTAGAAATAAGTTATCAAGTTACAAATAATAATTTAGAAGCTCAAAAAATTGGCATTAGTCAATATGTTGATATTGGTGATAATTCGCCAATTAGAGTTTTAAACGATTTTAAAGGGCTGAATGTAAGCAATGTGAAGTCTTTGGCAATGATTCCTGACCCAGAAACTATGCCTAATTGGGCCGCATCTAGTTATGGATCTTCTTTGATGAATTTTACGCCATATAGCTCAAATACAGCTGATGGATTGGGTTGGGAGTCTGGAAAACGGTATCGAAATATTCTGGCAGTTTTAACTCCTCCAGTTAAGTTAAAAGAAAATCAACCGATGGATCTAAGTGACTCTGGTGCAGCTATGAAAAATCCAGGAATCAATGTTTTACCTAAAGAAACTGCTGTGTTTAAACAACGGTTAAAGTATGGAAAATTCATTCCACCAGCGCTGACAGTAAATCAAAAAAGTGGGGATCTATATACAAGTGAAAGTTTTGAGATAACAGGAACTGTTTCTGCTGTAAGTAGCTCAAATTATCGTTTATATGCGGAATTGGATGATGCATGGAAAACCTTAGTACCATTAAAGGACTTCAAAGATATTCCTTTGCAAGAAGTCCAAAGTTATAAAGCAAGTATTGAAGGTGGGAAAATTTCTGCAGGAAACCATACTGTTTCAATTGTAGCGATAGATGAATATGGTGCTCGATCCGATGTTCAAAAAATCAATTTTCTAATCCGTGAGGTAAGTGGAACCCCGATAATTCAAAAGGTAAAATTAGGTGAGGAACTTACCCAGGATTTAACTAAATTATTTAAAGATGTTAAAGGAACAGGGACTAAACTAAAACAACTAGCACCATTTGATTCCACAAAAATAGGTTTCCAATGGGTTGATGCCACATTGATTGATGATAATCTAAAAGAAGAAATTGTTAAAGTTCCTGTGACAATCTATGATTCTCAAAGCACAATTTTTAATGATTCAGATAATCTAATTCTTAACGTAAAAAATGCTAAATTGACCATAGCAGAAATAAATACGGCAATTGAAAGAAATAGTTTAGATCAGTTGATTTTGGAAAAAAGTGATGCCAATGCTTGGCAAATGGAAGATGGAAAAGAAACTAATTTATCCATCACCACCCAAAATTCTAAACCACAACTAGGAAGATACGAAGCCACGATTAGAGCAACAAAAAAAGGTACAGCTAAATTTGTTGAAAAGAAAATATCTGTAATTGTAACGAAGGAGCCGCTAGAATCGGGCTGGGAATTAGGTGCGTCAACTGATTTTGTTGAAAAAAATGGCAACAAGATTAATTGGAATAAAGGGAATTGGTGGTACACCTATAACGGCTCTCCTTGGGTCTATACGACTCCAACTATGAGTACAATTGAAGCTACCTTGATTATTAATGGGAGCTTTTTACCTGGGACTAGTGAGGAGAGAACGAAAGGTTTTTTATGGGGGAATCAAGTTGAATCCCTTTATACTCGGAACACATCAACGAATACTTTAAAACGTAGCTTTATTTATCAAACATACCAAATTGATCTTATTCAGCAACTATTAGAGGATGGAACAGCAGAAGTCACATACCAAGTGACGAATAATAACCCTGAAGCTCAAAGAATTGGGGTCAGTCAGTTTGTTGATTTAGTGGATGCCTCACCTCCAGTTGTAAGTGTACTAAAGGATTTTAAGGGATTCCATATGTTACATTATGTACAACCAGTAGTCGTAATGCCAGATCCAGAAACGATGCCAAATTGGGTCGTTTCTGCTCAATCAACCTTGAAAAATTTCCAACAATATAATTCACAAACCGTTGATGGCGTTGGTTGGGAATCAAAAAAACATTATTGGAATGGCTCTAAGCCACTAAATCCACCGTTAGAATTACAAGAAGGACAAGCAGTCAATAATTTAGGCGATTTAGGGATGGCCATGAAAAACCCAGGGGTAACTGTTCTTCCAGGCGAAGCAACGACTTTCAAGCAAAGAATTAAATTTGGAGGAATGGTTGCGCCAGAGATTACATTGGATCAAAAAATTGAATCGTTATATAAAAATGAAAGCATTGATATAACAGGAACTATTTCTGATATCAATAATAAAAGTTATCGTTTATATCTTGAAATGGACAATAAAAATAAAAGCATGATTCCTTTGCTAGATTATGCGGATGTTCCTTTCAATGAAGTTCAAAACTATCAAGCTAAAATTGAAGGTAAGCTATTCTCAGCAGGAAAACATATAGTTTCGATTGTGGGCATCGATGAGTACGGTTCACGCTCTGTGGCTAAGCCAATAGAATTGACAATTAATGAATTAAGCGGCGAGCCCAAAATTCAAAAGGTTAAACAAGGTGAAGCAATTAGCAACGATCTGAAAAACTTATTTAAGGTAGTCAAAGGGACGAATGTAACCCTAAAAAATCCGCTGTCTATTGATTCATCAGTAATCGGTTTTCAGTGGGTTGAGGCAACATTAATCGATAATCAGCAAAAAGAAGTGACTGAAAAAATTCCTGTTAATGTTTATAACTCAGAAAGTACAGTATTTGATGACGTAACTAATAGTGCCTTAGATGCTAAGAACACTTCGTTTGATCTCGTGGATGTTCGTCAAAGTGATCAAGAAGGAACTTTAGATGAGTTGGTTTACAAAAAAGTTGCACCTAAAGCCTGGAATATAGCAGATGGTACGGAGCTACCTATAGAGCTTATTGCAAACGAAATTAAACCCATTCTTGGCAGTTATGTTGCTACTTTTAAAGCAACTAGAGAAGACTCTAGCACGAACATACAAAAAAATAGTGATATAGTAGTTGGCGGAGTACTTAAGTTTAAGGAAGTTCCCGAAAATTTAGATTATAAATCAGCTAAAATAAACCAAAAAATACAATATATAGAAAGAAAACAACCAAATTGGAATATGTCATTAGAAAATACAATTGGTTCAAACTGGTCATTATTTGCTAGTGTAACGCCTTTTGAAAATCAGTCCAAAGATAAGTTAAATAGTTCTTTGGTTTATAAAAATGAGAAAATGGAAGAAGTAGCTATCAATGACACAAGTCAAAAAATAGCAACTGGGAATGAGACCTACTCAACAATTCAATGGGCAGAATCAGCTGGGATGTTATTAAAAGTTAATCCAGATGCTAAAATTGGACGTTATCAAGGTGAAATTAATTGGGTGTTATCTGATGCCCCATAAAATCAAAATAAGACTTAGCATACTACGCTGAGTCTTATTTTTTCACGAGTTAATTTAATTTAGTATAATAAATCTCTTCCAATTTTTTCAACAAAGATCTCCATTCCTTTGGACTAGGAAAAGTCAGCCACAGAAACAGTTTATCAAGAGAGACGGAAATTAAATCTGGAGGTAATGGGAAGTCTGAAATAATTAAATCTAAGTCTGGAGAAGTAGAAGAATAAAATTCAACTGGAACAGAACTTATTTTTTTAATTAAACTTTGAATCCAATCGGTTTCTTCTTGCCCTACTTTTGAACAAACTAAAAGACGAAGTGGCGGAGCTCCGTTGATTAATAATCTACGAATCAACAGCGTAAAGCTTAGTACTTGGAAAGGAGCGATATGGAATTCTTCTTCTTGTGTGGAAAGGTAACTAAAAAATTGCATTGAATATCTTAAAACATCTGGGTTTTCTTCTCTGAGAACTTCAGTAACTGAATTAACTCCAAAAGAGCTAGTACCGCCGTGGAAAGTCTTATTTTTTTCATAAATTAGGGATAAGTTTAAGTATAAATATACATAATCTTCATTACTTAAAATTGTGTCAAAGTAATTTGTATAATAAAGAATCCATTGTTGTGCAAATTTAAGTTCAGGTATTTTCTGAATAGGAATTAAGTTTGTTACTTTTTTAGGATAAATTGTTGAAGTGACGCATAAGAAATAAAGACTGTGAATTTCTAGACTCTGTTGGGCAGGCATTAATTTATTAAAATAAGGTGCAGTTAAGTTTTTAAACTGAGCATAAGAATAATTAATTTCTTTGATAGGATAAGGAATTACTTCGGATACTAGGTAGCCTTGAGAAATTCGAGTTAAAGAAATATTTAAATAGAGTTGGAAATAAAGAAAATGTGGAATGGATAAATTTAAATCTTGTTTTATTCTGTTAAGGTATTCAGTATCTTTCAAATCAGGATGTTTGTATTCCCCTGTTGAACGAAAAATTTCCCAAAAGAAAACCGAAAAAAAATAACGAATTTGCTTTTCTTCACCAATAAGGAATTGTTTTTTTGTGAAATCTAGTTCTAAATCAAACTCAGCAAGTACTTCTTTTAAAGGTGTAATCCGACGATAGAAGGTTGTTCTACTGACAAAAAAGTTTTCTATAATTTGATCTAAAGAAATCTCAGCTTCTTTAAAAATGGATTGTACGAGTTCAACACATAAACTTCTTTCCATATAGTAACGATAAAAATTTTCTAAAGAAAAATTTGTGGAAAACGTAGCAATGATTTTTGTTTCTGTAACTTCTAGCGTAAGCTGATTTTCCCACTGACAATCAGCAATATCTCGTTCAAGATCTGTGATAATTTTTAAAATAGTTCTGCGATCGACATTTAAAAAATCTGAGTAATAATTAATTGTTTCTTGAGGTGTTTTTTTATAAAAATGCTCAAGTAATTTTAAAATTAGATGGAAGGGTTTATCTAATAATTTTTTCAAATGAATGTACCTACTTTCTGGTGTTATCTAAAGGGGAAGGAGAGACGTTATTTTGATAAAATAAACAAATTTTCATTCTTAAATTATACACTAAAAACGTTATTAAATAAAGGTTATGAGCATTTTTTTGCAAAAAAAATAAGTTTTAAATTATTGTTTATAGTAGTTTTTCTTGTGAAAAATAACACGAGTAGATATCTTTATTTGGTATATAAAAAAGGATAGATAAATACGTTAAAAGAATTAATATAATGGATTCCTTAAACTAGAATTATATTTAAATGAGAATTAGATTATTGTTAGAAATGAATTGACGAAAGAAAACGCTTCCTATATAATTAGAAGCGTACAGATATCTGTTTGTTGAAGCAACGAGGCTTCTAATTAACATACGCAGAACTAGCGATGAAGCTAGGGAGAGCAGTTATTTAGGGGACTCTTTTTGTCCCGCTTTAGAAAAACATAAAGAGGGGAAGGAAGCAAAATGAATAGAAATCAAAAAATAAGTAGAGGTGTATTTATTCTTTTGGGAACGATGATTGTATTAGGCGGGTGTGGAGCCAATAATAATAAAAATGAAACAAAAAAAGAAGTGCCCTCAGAAAGTTCAGTTGCAAAAAAAGAAGTCGAATTAAAAGTAGGCAATTGGGAAAAGACAAATTACGCAGCCTTAAAAACGGCCATATCAGAGCACGGTACATTGAGTGAAGATTATCAAAAAAGTCCAAAACCCTATGCTGTTTTTGACTGGGACAATACGACAATCATCAATGATATTGGAGAAGCAGTTTTAACGTATCAATTAATGAATTTGCGTTTTAAAATGAATCCGACAGAATTAGAAACAGCACTGAAAACCAATATTCCTGCAGATGATTTTAAAGAAGAATGGAACAATAAAGCTGGGGGAGCCGTTAATATTGAAAAAATTGCAGCTGACATTGGTTCGAGTTATCAAGCTTTATATCAAAATTATGAAGGTTTAGCTGGTAATCAGTCATTGGAAGAAGTTAAGAAATTCCCAGAATATGTAGATTTTAGTAGCAAATTGCGCTACTTATATGAAGCCATTGGCAGTTCCTTTAGTTCAGATATAAGTTATCCCTGGGTCACTTATTTAGTGAGTGGGATGACCTCGAAGGAAGTTCAAGATTTAAGTCAAGAGGCAGCAGATTATTGGCTGGAGCAAGATTTGGGTGAAGAAACATGGACAAGTCCTGCAGATTTAAAAGGACAAGCTGGGGAACTAGCAGTCACCTTTAAAACCGGAATTCGTACTGTCCCAGAAATGCAAGATTTATACCAAACATTGATGGCGAATGGGATTGATGTTTATGTCTGTTCAGCTTCATTTATTGATGTGATTGTTCCTTTTGCTACCCATGCTAAATATGGATACCAAGTACCTAAAGAGCAAGTCTATGCGATGCAATTAAAGAAAAATGCAGAAGGAGTCATCCAAGCTGAGATGGATCCAGACTATGATCAAACGCAGGGAAAAGGCAAAACGGATACGATTATCAAGTTCATTGCACCTAAACATGAAAATGTTACGCCTATTTTAGTTGCTGGTGATAGCAATGGCGACGTAGCGATGCTTTCAGATTTCCCAGATTTACAAGTTGGATTAATTTTTAATCGAGTGAAGGACGGTGGGATTGGAAAGCTAGCTAAAGAAGCTACCGAATCTGCGGGAAATAAAGATCAGCGTTACTTTTTACAAGGTCGAGATGAAAATAAAGGCCAGCTTATCCCAAGTTCAAAATCAATTTTATTAGGTGAAACTGAAGAAAAATTACTGAATGTTGCAAAATAAAAATAGTGTGATGGAACTCTCTTTCTGAAAGGAAGGAGAGTTCTTTTCAAATTTAAGGCAAAAGTATGTAGAAAGTCATAATTTTTTTAAATAAGGACTTATTTTACCAATATTTAATTGAAATTCGATTAAGATATCGCTATCATTAAGACATGCTTATGCAATTAATAATATTTACCAATAAATAGTGATGAAGAGAAGTGATGAAAAAATGACAAAAAGTATTTCAATGAAGGAAATCATTCAGTTACTAAAACAATACAATCAATTTTTAGGATTCATGGCAAACAATGAAATGAATCATTCAAAGTTAATGACTAGTGTGTTTGAACAAATCCATTTTGATTCTAGAAAAGTTGTCGAAAATACTTTATTTATTTGTAAAGGAATCAACTTTCAATCTGACTATTTAATTCAAGCAATTCATGCCGGAGCAACTGGGTTTGTAATGGAAGAAAAACAACGAAAAGAACTTGATATGACTCTGGAAATCCCTGGAATACTTGTTAAACATAGTCAAAAATCTATGGCATTAATAGCCATGCATTTTTATGATTATCCACAAAAGAAACTAAGAATTATCGGGGTTACAGGTACAAAAGGCAAAACAACCACTTCTTTTTTTATTAAGCGTATTTTGGATCAGCAAAATGGCAATAAAACGGCCCTTTTTTCTACTGTATTTACAGATGTTGGATTAGGCCAAACACCAGCTGAATTAACCACACCAGAATCATTAGATTTATATCGATTAATGGATCAAGCCGTTGGGAAAGGTTATCAAGACTTGGTTATGGAGGTTTCGTCTCAGGCTTATTTAATGCAGAGAGTCTATCAATTAGAGTATGATTTAGGTATCTTTTTAAATATTTCACCTGATCATATTGGTGAAAATGAACATGTAGATTTTGCAGACTATTTAAAGCATAAATTAAAGATATTTAAGCACAGTAAAGCCGTTGTGATACATACCGATACGCTGGCTTTATCTGAAATTAAGAAAACTGCTGAAGAAAGTACGCCAAACGTTATTTGGGCAGGTGAAGCAGAGGGAGTAGCTGGAACAAACTATTCACTAGCCAAGGTGGAGCATCAAGCTGAATCTGTCCAATTTCAAATTGTAGAAAAGAAACTTTTTGAAGCAGAACAAAGGAGACTTGCTACACGTTTTTGCTTAAACATAGTCGGAGCTGTTAATCTAGAAAACGCTTTGGTTGCGATTGCAGCTACCCGCTATTTAGGTTGTAGTGAGGCAGAAATTAAAGCTGGCTTAGCCTCTGCAAAAGTCCCAGGTAGAATGGAAATTATCCCTCATAAAGAGGCAATGATTATTGTGGATTATGCGCATAATGCGATTAGTTTACAAAAGTTGTTAATGTGGACAAAGGCACGCTATCCTGATGGGCAACAAATTGTTGTTTTTGGTTGCCCAGGTAACAAAGGTTTTTCTAGGCGTCAAGATTTAGGTGAAACCGCAGCGCAATTAGCTGATTATGTTATTTTGACGGAGGATGACCCCGGGTTTGAGGATCCGCGAGCTATTTGTGAGGAGATTGGGTCTCATTTAAACGGATTTGTATCGTATGAATTTATCTTGAATCGGGAAGCTGCAATCACTAAGGCTTTAAAACGGGTTCAAGCGGGTGATGTTTTGTTGGTGGTTGGCAAAGGGAGCGATGCTTTTCAGTTACGAAATGGGGTTAGGGAATCTTATGTGACAGATAGCCAAGTGATTAAAGATCAATTACAGTTTGTTTTATAAGAAAAGGTTAAGAAAGCCGATGGTAGCAATCTTTCTAATGGTGTTTAAGGAAAACTTTAGCAATATCTGTTATGATTAGTTTATAATTTAAAAAAATAATACCTAATAATAAGGAGAACACTTATGAAAATTTTAGTAGTAGATGATGATAAAGAAATTGTAGAACTATTAAGTATTTATATAAAAAATGAAGGTTACGAAGTTGAGAAAGCCTATAATGGGAAAGAAGCGATGACGAAAATTGTCACAAATCCTGATATTGATTTAATGGTGTTAGATGTTATGATGCCTAAAATGGACGGAATTGAGGTTGTTAAAGAGTTGCGTAAAGAATCTCAGATGCCTGTTTTAATGTTAAGTGCTAAAACAACGGATATGGATAAGATTCAAGGGTTAATAACGGGAGCGGATGATTATGTTGCGAAGCCGTTTAATCCACTTGAAGTCATGGCCCGTATTAAATCATTGTTGCGCAGAAGCAATTATCAAGTAACGAATGATGAGCCTGATATTTTAGAGATTGGTCCATTAGTTATTCAAAAGGATTCACATGAAGTGACGACTATTTCTGGAAAATCAATCCAGTTAACAGCGTTAGAATTTGGGATTTTGTACTTGTTAGCAAGTCATCCTAATCGTGTTTTTAGTGCAGATGAGATTTTTGAACGTGTTTGGCAACAAGAAAGTTTAGTTTCAGCTAAGACTGTAATGGTTCATGTGAGTCATTTACGTGACAAAATTGAAGAAGCAACTGGTGGAGAAAAAGTGGTTCAAACCGTTTGGGGCGTTGGTTATAAAATCGAAGCGCGCTAAAACTAAAAAAAGTAACTTTCAAGCAAGATGAATAGGAGATGTAAATAAGATTTGAAGTTAACAGGTAAAGAAAAAAGTGAATTGATATTTGAAGGATTTATTACAGCGGGCTTAATTTACTTGCTTTATTTAGCTGTCCTGATTATTTTCGATCAACTAATTGTTGTTTCACCAGATGTCAGAGATTCTATTTGGATTTTTAAAACATCAGTCACAATTGGAAATACACAGATTCTTTCATACAAAATTATTTTTATTGCGTTTCTTGTCATCACTGGGATTATTACTATTTTTTGGCGTTTAAAACGTCGCTATAAACAAATGCAGCTTCGTCATGTTATTAGTGAGCTGCATTATATTGCTGAGGGTCATTACGATCATCGAATTCCTTTTGAATTACCAGGGGATATGAACAAAGTAGTCGACAGCATTAATGTTTTAGTTGATAGTACTGTGACTGCGATGGAAGAGGAACGTAAAATTGAACAATCTAAAGATGAGCTCATTACGAATGTGAGCCATGATATTCGTACGCCTTTAACTTCAATTATTGGTTATTTGGGTTTAATTGAAGATCAGCAATATCAAAGCCAAGAAGAGTTGCTAAAATATACGCATACAGCTTATATTAAAGCGAAACAAATGAAAATTTTAGTAGAAGATTTATTTGAATATACGAAGGTTCGGCAACATACAACACCTTTAAATTTAACTGAATTTGACATGTTAAAATTGTTGGATCAATTGGCAGCTGATTTTGAATTGGATGCTGAGAAAAAGGGAATGACAATTGAGGTCGAACCTGGATCAGCAGCGATTCCAATTGAAGCTGACGCAGAGAAATTAGTTCGTGTTTTTAACAATTTAATTTCGAATGCATTGAAATATGGTGTTGGTGGGAAAAAAATTACGATTGAAGCTCAAAAAGTGGGTAAGGAAGTCATTATTGCAGTTAATAATGATGGCCCTATTATTCCAGAGGAAGCCCTAAATCAATTATTTGATCGCTTTTATCGAGTAGAAGAGTCGCGTTCGCAAGAAACAGGCGGAACAGGCTTAGGTTTGGCAATCGCTCAAAGTATCGTCACCTTACATGGAGGGTATATTTATGCCCGCTCAAGTCAAGAGTTAACAAGCTTTGTATTGCATTTACCAATTCGACAACAGCCATATGAAAAAGGCTAAACTGGAATATCGGATGAACGACTTATTTAGGGCGTAAAATTAAGAAAAAAAGAACTTAATTTTCCTTGTTTTTTGCTAGCAATTTCGCTACCATAGAATAAGAAATAAAAAACATTGAGGAGAATTGACTAGATGAAAAAAAATAACAAATTAACACTCGTTTTCGCGCTTATTTTAGCGGTGGGAACTGTTTTTCCAAGCCTATTAATCGGTGGAAAAGAAGCTTTTGCAGCTGAAGCACCAACTATTAATGCGGCAGCAGCATTTGCAATTGAGCCTAAGACTGGTAAAGTTCTATTAAACCAAAATGGGGATGCTCAATTGGGAATTGCTTCAATGACTAAAATGATTACAGAATATTTGGTTTTAGAAGCGATTAAAGAAGGTAAATTAACTTGGGATCAAAAACTGTCAATTGATGACTACTCTTACAATGTTAGTCAAAATAATGAATTATCTAATGTTCCATTGCGTAAAGATTCGCAATATACGGTAAAAGAATTGTTTGAAGCTATGGCTATCTATTCAGCAAATGCAGCAGCAATTACATTGGCTACGGCTGTTTCGGGTAGTGAGCCAGCTTTTGTTGATGCAATGCGTGAAAAAGTTAAATCGTGGGGCGCTAAAGATTTTTATTTAGTGAATGCAACTGGTTTAACAAATAGTGATTTACATGGCAATATTTACCCTGGAAGTGCAGATACAGATGAAAATACGATGACTGCTCGGGATATGGCGATTGTTGCTCAACATTTGTTGAACGATTTTCCAGAAGTTCTAGATACTGCCAAAATTCCAACAATGGATTTTAGAAAAGGTACAGAAGACGAAATCCACATGGAAAACTGGAACTGGATGTTACCTGGTTTGATTTATGGTCGTGATAATGTCGATGGCTTAAAGACTGGAACGACTGATATTGCTGGAGCTTGTTTTACTGGAACTGCTGAAGAAAATGGAATGCGTGTTATCACTGTTGTTATGAACGCTGGTGATGGCGAAACGAATAAAGGTGCTCGTTTTGAAGCAACCTCTCAAATCATGGATTATGCATTTGCTAATTGGGAAATGAAAGATATCGTGAAAAAAGGCGATTCAAACAAAGCTTTAAAACCTTTAACAGTTGATAAAGGTAAAGAAGATAGTGTGAAATTGATTATCGATGAAGATTTAAAAATGTTAGTCCAAAAAGATACAGACGTTAAAAATTTAAATGTTACGTTTACAATGAAAGACGGTCTTTTAACAAGCGACAATAAAATTGAAGCACCTGTTAAAAAAGGTCTAGAAGTGGGTACTGCACAAATTGTACCTGCTAACGATACTCTAGGCTACGTTGACGGTTCACAAGGGAAAACAGTTAAAGTTGTGACTGAAAATGCAGTTGAAAAAGCTGGGTTCTTCTCATTAATGGGACGTAACATCAGCGAATTCTTCAGCAATTTATTTTAATCTAACAAAAATAAGAATTTAATTTCTCTACTAATTTTTATTGACTTTAGTTAAGATAGTGTGTAGTATATGAATCACTGTAACAAAACAATTGAAAAAGGCTCAGAAAATCTTTCGCCGGAAAGATTTTCTATTAGGCCAGATAAATCAACCCAAGGCTTTAAGGTTGATTTGTCTGGCCTTTTTATTTTTTTATAGAAAGCAGGAAAAGACAATGGAACAGACAAAGAATAGTATTTACAGTAGCGATATAAGCAAAAAATTAGAGGTGAACGTGAACCGAGGACTTTCAAATGAGGATGTCCAGCAACGTTTGTTGAAGTATGGAAAAAATGAATTAGTCGGCATCAAGGAAAAAACGCTTTGGGATCATCTTCTACATTCCTTAAAAGATATCACCATCATCATTCTGTTGGTAGCTACAGGAATATCCACATATGTGGCATTTACTTCACATCCAGATGATTTTACTGAACCTGTCGTGATTTTTTTGATTGTTCTTTTGAATATTTTCTTAGGAATTAGAGAACAAGTAAAAGCTGAAAAATCAACAAAAGCGTTAAAAAGTTTTCATGTCCAAGAAGCTAAGGTAGTCCGTGATGGTAAATTAGGACTTTATGAAACGGGCGAATTGGTGCCAGGAGATATTATTCAGCTAGAGACTGGTGATAAAGTCCCCGCAGATGCAGTCATTCTTGACGAGATGAATTTGTTTGTAGATGAATCATTATTAACGGGGGAAAGTGAGCCAGCCGCAAAGGATAGTAGCTATCAACCAAGTGGAAATGAAGGCATTGGCGATCGGAAAGATAAGCTGTTTTCTGGATCGTTAGTTGTTAGTGGGAAAGCGACGGCTATTGTGGTGGAAACCGGTATGACTACCGAAATCGGGAAAATATCAAGTCTTTTAGAAACGGAAACCACCTTAGCACCGATTCAAATTAGAATGCAAAAATTAGGAAAAGTATTGAGTATTGTTGCGTTGTTAGCAGCGTTAAGTGCAGTTGGGATTGGTTGGGTACGCGGGGAAACGGTCCCAGAATTGTTAATGATTGCAATTTCTCTGGCAGTTGCGGCAATTCCAGAAGTATTACCAGTAGTTGTGACAATTTCACTGTCTTATGGAATTAGTACCATGGCTAAAAAGAATGCGATTATCCGAACGCCAACAGCAGTTGAAACTATTGGACATGTTTCTGTGATTTGTTCAGATAAGACCGGTACATTAACGCAAAATAAGATGGAAGTCGAAAAAATTTGGGCTGGGTCGGAAGCCGCTAAATCTGTTAAGCATGAATTAAATCAAACAGAAAAAGAATTAATTAAGTATTTTTATTTAGCCAGTTCAGCCAATCAAAACCAAAAAATAGGGAACCCGACTGAATTAGCTATCTTAGATTTAGCATTACAAGAAATAGAAGATAAACAAGCTTTAGAACAAAACTACCAGAAAATTCATGAAATTCCTTTTGATTCTTCTAGGAAACGAATGACCGTTGTTTATCAAACGGTCGAAGGCTATCTTTCTTTGACAAAAGGAGCTTTTGACCGCTTGGATCTGGCATTAAAGAATAAGGAGGAAGACGAAAAAATAAAAGCCGTTCACGATGAATTTGCGAATCAAGCGTTAAGGGTCTTAGGTTTAGGAGTGAAAAAATTCAAGCAACTGCCAGCCGATTTATCAGATGAGTTTCTTGAAAGCAACTTGGAATTTGCCGGTTTTGTCGGCATCATTGATCCCCCAAGAAAAGAAAGCTATGCTGCAGTCAAAAAAGCTTCTGAAGCTGGGATTAAGACGATTATGATTACAGGTGACCATTTGATTACGGCTAAAAGAATTGCCGAAGATATTGGGATTTTAAAGGCTGGTTTGAAAGTCATGGACGGAACGGAATTAGCAAGCTTAACGGACCAACAATTAGAGCAGGTAATTGATGAGTATCGCGTATTTGCCAGAACGTCTCCAGAAGACAAAATTAGAATTGTAAAAGCTTTGCAAAATAAAAATGAAATTGTCGCTATGACAGGTGATGGCGTCAATGATGCACCTGCCTTAAAAGCTGCAGATGTTGGGATTGCCATGGGAAGTGGTACTGATGTAGCCAAAGAAGCTGCTGATATGATTTTAGTAGATGATAACTTTTCAACGATTGTAGCAGCGGTCCAAGAAGGCAGACGTGTCTATAGCAATATTCGGAAATCAATCTATGCCATGTTAGGCTGCAACCTTTCTGCTGTTATGATTGTGTTGATTTCGTTGCTAATGGGTTGGGGCGCGCCAGTAACCGCTATTCAGTTATTGATTATCAAAGTGGTTGCAGATGGAATTCCAGGGTTCAGTCTATGTGTTGAAAAATCTGAGTCTGAAAGCATGAAGCAACCACCTGTTGTAAATGGTACGAGTATTTTTCATGATGGATTGCTTAAAAAAATTGGTACGATTTCGCTTGTATTTACAGTCGTCACTCTGATTGCTATTTATATTGGAAAATTCGTGAGTTTTAATGGGAGAGTGACCCCTAGTCTAGAAATAGCTCAGTCCATGACTTTCGTTGTTTTAGGATTAACGACCATTGTGCATATGTATAACTGTAGAAGCAGACATTCGGTTTTTAAGACGAATTTTTTCAGCAATAAACTTTTAGTCACTACGACGATTAGTGGAGCGATGATCATTATTCTATTGCCGATGATTCCATTTACAGCTACTATTTTTGGATTAGTTCCACTTAGTAGCTATCATTGGCTGGTAATAGGTATCTTATCAATGATTCCTTTAATCTTTATTGAAATCCAAAAAGGCATGAATCGTTTTGGGCGTTTATAATAGAGAAGGAAAATTGCGGAGACCCCTAACTTAATTTTTGTAGCTTGATTTTTCAAGTTAATTTAGGTATGATAAGAACAACAAGTAAATAATTTGAACGTTAGTAGCATGGCCTAGTAAATCAAATAAATACCTGAAAGAGAGTCAGTGGTTGGTGGAAACTGATGGTTTATTTTTTTGAATCCCTCATGTGAAGTGAATAATGAACCTTGCTTTTAAAGCAACTTAAATTATTTCGGCTACAGACCGTTATCTGTCTTTGAGTGTAGATAGAACGAGAACGTTGTATCTAAATTTGGGTGGTACCGCGAATGTTATAAGTCCTTTCGTCCCTTTTATAGGGAGGAGAGGGCTTTTTTATTTTTTTTCCTATCGGATAGGTAAAGGACAACTAAAAAAGAGGAGCTGGATAAGTATGTTAGATATCAAAAAATTAAGAAGCGATTTTGCAACAGTAGAAGCTAAATTAGCTACTCGTGGAGTGAAAAAAGAACTTTTAGAAAATTTTGTTGAATTAGATGAAAAACGTCGAGAGTTAATTGTAAAAGCTGAAAAGTTGAAAAAATACCGAAATACGGTTTCTGGAGATATTGCTTTATTAAAGCGTAACAAAGAAAATGCCGATGATAAAATTAAAGAAATGCGTGAAGTTGGAGATGAAATCAAAGTCTTAGATGATGAATTAGTTGCAATTGATACAGCTTTATCAGAAATTGCCGCAACATTACCTAATCTTCCACATGATTCAGTTCCGGTTGGAGCAGATGAAGACGAGAATGTTGAATTACGCCGTTGGAGTACGCCTAAAACCTTCGATTTTGAACCTAAAGCGCATTGGGATATTGCTGAAGAACTAGATATTTTAGACTTTGAACGTGGCGCGAAAGTTGCCGGCAGTCGTTTCGTTTATTATAAAGGTCTAGGTGCTCGTTTAGAACGTGCAATCTATAACTTTATGCTAGATTTACACACAGGAGAACATGGCTACCAAGAAATGATTACTCCTTATATGGCAAATGCAAAATCTATGTACGGAACAGGTCAATTCCCTAAATTTAAAGAAGATGTTTTCCAAATTGAAAACGAAGATTTAACGATGATTTCAACTGCTGAAATTACCTTAACGAACTACTATCGTGATGAAATCTTAGCAGATGAACAATTGCCGATTTATTTCACGGCATTAAGTCCATCATTTAGATCAGAAGCTGGGAGTGCAGGACGAGATACTCGTGGGTTGATTCGCTTGCATCAATTTAACAAAGTTGAAATGGTTAAATTTAGTAAACCAGAAAATTCATATGATGAGTTAGAAAAAATGACGGCTAATGCTGAAGCTGTTTTACAAAAACTAGACTTACCTTATCGTGTTTTATCACTATGTACAGGAGATATGGGCTTTTCAGCAGCCAAAACCTATGATTTAGAAGTTTGGATTCCAGCCCAAGATGTCTATCGTGAAATCAGTTCATGTTCAAATTGTGAAGATTTCCAAGCACGTCGCGCCATGATTCGTTACCGCAATGAAGAAACAGGTAAACCAGAACATGTTCATACTTTAAATGGTTCAGGTTTAGCAGTTGGGCGGACATTTGCAGCTATTTTAGAAAATTACCAACAAGCAGATGGTTCTGTAAAAATTCCAGACGTTTTAATTCCATACATGGGTGGCGTTACTGAAATCACAAAAGCAAAATAAAAAGTTGTAAATAGGAGATTAAGATGAAAATCTTAGTCTCTTTTTCTATATATTAGAAGCAGACTATTTTTTATCTAAAGGGTAGAATGCTATACTCACTATATATCATTTAATTCTTAGTTAGGAGAGTGACAGAAATGACAGAAAATCATGAAGAAAAAGCCATTTTTGCAGGAGGCTGTTTTTGGTGTATGGTGAAACCATTTGATACACAACCAGGAATAAAATCTGTTGTTGCCGGTTATACAGGCGGACATACAGTAAATCCAACATACGAAGAAGTTTGTAGCGAAACAACGGGTCACACAGAAGCTGTTGAAATCACATTTGATCCAACGATTTTCAGCTATCAAAAATTAGTAGAAATTTATTGGCAACAAACCGATCCAACAGATGCTAGTGGACAATTTGCCGATCGAGGTTCATCTTATCGTCCTGCGATTTTTTATTTAACAGAAGAGCAACGTGAAATAGCCGAAGCCTCTAAAAAAACATTAGCTGAAAGTGGCCGTTTCAAACAACCGATTGTCACTGAAATTGTGCCAGCAATGCCTTTTTATCCTGCCGAAACGTACCATCAAGATTATTACCAAAAAAATCCGATGCACTACAATCGCTATCGTCAGGGATCAGGTAGAGCTGGGTTTATTGAAAAAGCATGGAAATAATAATAGTAGATATATGACAAAAAAACATAGTAAAACTCAGATATAAATGGGTTTTCTATGTTTTTTTATTTATATAGAATGAAAATTATAATTAGCTAACTTAATGATAAAAAGCATATATGCATATCAGATTAAGATAGGTTTTTGAAGTATATTTTCAATAATTTTTTGACTAGCGGGACCCATTCTGTGAAGTTAGGAAAGTCTAACCATGGGAAGTAAATATCTGGGTTATCTGAGATGAATTTTTTAGGTAAAGGGAAATCAGAAATGATTAAGTCTAAGTTAGGATTCCATCCTTGATGAAATTGAATTGGAATTGGGCATATTTCTGCAATTCGTTTTTCTACCCAAGAGTTTTCTTCCGTGCTTATTTTTGAACAAACAAGAACGTTAACAGGTGGTAAAGCCTGTAAAATAACCCTTCGAAGTAAAAGAGTAAAATAGAATTTTTGGGATTTATCTACATGTAATTCGGGCTCTTTTTGACTGAGAAAATGAAAAAATGGGTTGACTTGGTCTAACAAGTAACCATCATCGGAATACATAGCTTCTTCCAAAGAGTTGAATCCAACTGAAAGACTGCCACCTGTATAAAAATTTTTTTTTAAATACAATACATATAGATTAAGAACTAAATAAACGTAGTCTTTATTTGCAAAACTTACCTGGAAATATTCGGAAGCATAGGAAATAAATTTTTGAACTGTCGTCATAATAGGGGAAGACCAAGGCATGCTACTTAATGAAAGTTCTTTACTTATATTTGGTGAATAGATATTACATGTCGTAAAACTAAAGTAAAGAGTATCCATCTCAGCTTCAAGCTCAGATGGAGCAAGAGAATAATCAGAAAAATCAGGAGAGACCAGTTTTTTAAAGTCCGAATAAGAAAAGTTGAAAATGGCTGCTTCAGGAAGACTATAGTCCGGACTAGAACTAAGTACGTATCCTTGCTCAATTCTGGTTAAAGCAATTTGAAGCTGTAATTCTATAGCCAAAATAAAAGGGATTGTTAAGTTTTTTCCAGAGGTTAGAAATTTAAGTTCTTTTTTTTCTTTATTGCTAGAACTTGTTTCAGAATAAGGAAATGAACGGAACACTTCCCAAAAAAGAGTGGAGAAGAAATAACGAATTTGTGTTTCTGATCCAACTAATTTATTTTTAGAATCAGTGAAATCTAGGCTTAAATTAAAATCATCTAGTACTTCTTTTGAGTATTTAATCCGACGATAGAAAGTGGCTTTGCTAACATAAAGGTATTCACATATTTCATCAATACTATCAGAAGGATATTTAAACAAGCTAAGGAAAAGTCTAACAGCAAAACTTTCTGACATATAATGAGAGAAAAAAACTTCAATAGAAAAAAAGGGGCTAATTGTTGTATATACACTTTTATCAATGATTTCAATAGTAAGCATATTTTCCCAATGGTTGCGTGAAATATCCAGTTGTAAAGTATGAATTGTTTTTAAAATAGTTCTACGATCTAGTTTAAGCTGTTCTGAAAAAAAGGTAATTGACCTTGATGGATAGTCTTTATTTAGTTGTTTTAACAAAGATAAAATAGGAATAAAATTGGGGTCTAGTAATCTTTTCATAGATAAAGGCTCCTTTTAATTTTAGATCTTATATATTTTTAAAGTATAGAAAAAAAACAATAAAAAAACAAGGAAATACTATTGATTACAATAGGAATATAATTAAAATCTTATCTTTTGTACATATTTAAGCACACAGTGATAGAGTTTTAAAAAAAATGCACAGATTTAAAATAAATAAAGTAAATAACATTAAAATTACTGTTCTGAATCTCACAGCATGTTTTTTTTTTTGCAGTAAAAGGAATCGCCTAATTAAACAATAGACTGTAAGATGGATTTTGTGTTTGAGAAAAAATCTTAACTATATCTATTTAATAATCATTATAGGTGGAAAATAAGTCGATTTATCAGACTAGTATGTAATGAAGATTGCTGAGAATAATCTAGTATAAAATCAGTATATTTAAAAAAAATTATAAAAAAGTAGTAATTTAATAGAATTGTGAACGCCTGAAAACTATATGTATAGAAAGTTTTTAGATTGTGAACAGTAATAGAGTGATGTTTTTTTATATTCTAAATATAACTAGACATTATTCTTATTGCTAATATAAACATGTAGTCTAGAAAGGAAGAGAAAAATGGAAAGTTTTTTTGAAAATGACTTTTATTTTAAGGAGAAATTTCAAGACAAATATAAAGAACGTAAATATGAAAAAAATGATGTTATTAGTTATCGAATAGGAAAAGAAGTTTCCAATAAATTGTTTATTGTATCATCAGGTGTCGTTTTAGTAGAGACTCAACTTGATCAAAATATAACGCCTTTTTATTCTTTTGTTGGGCAAAATAACATATTTGGATGGGAAGACATGGATACAAATAATGCAGTTGTAGTTACGGTAACTGCTCAAGAAACAACTTCAATAGTTGAAGTTGACCGAGAGTTCTTTTTTGATCATGTGTATATTAATCCGGATCTTAGTCGTAGATTTTTAAAAAAAATTAGACAAGAATTTTATTTGTTAGTTGAAAGTTATCAATACGTAAATAAACCTCCTAAAGTGAAGTTATTGAATAGTTTATTAAACTTATCAACTAAACTAGATTTAAAGCAAAATGAAAGTGGGGAGTTAGAGCTTCCTAAATACATTACTCCAACCTTTATTAGTAAGTATGTTCGATCATCAGAACCCAATATATCTAAGGCTGGGACTTACTTGGAGAGAAAAAAAATAATTAAACGGAACCCTTATCGCATTATAGACCAAGAAAGAGCTAGAGTTTTATTACAAGAATGGTCAGGAGGAGAGGCACGTTCCTTTGAAAAGGAGAAGTTAAAATGATTGAGGAATACTGGCAAGATAGTTTTATTTATTATGTAACTTTTACAAGTGATTACTCTAAAACTAAATATACACGGGCATTAATATTTAAAGCTGAAAAATCTGTAGATGAAATAAAAAATATCGTGTTAACCAAGTTTAAAAATGTATTAGAGGTAAATAGAATTGAAGAATTTGAGGATGGACTTCTTTTGAAAAAAGAGTTTTTAACTAGTTAATGAATGATTTAATGAAGGGAGGTGATTAGATGAAAAAAGTGGGCTTGTTTGTTATTTTCATAGCGTGTATTGGTTTTTTTTACATCGGAATAAATGAATACGTCTATGCTGCCGAATCAACAAACAGTCAGGTGGGAATTAGGTTTATCGAAGGAGATCCAGAGGACTCTTTTGATAAAGAAGATAATGGTGGTTCAGCTAATAATGATTTTTCTGGTCACTCAGATAACAATGATTTTAGTTCTAATTTGCCAGATACATCAGGTAAGACAGAAAATAATTTACCGCAAACAGGTGAAGTGAACGGAAATCTATCATTATTAGTAGCGGGATTTTCAAGTCTGTTATTGGGAATAGTTATGATTTATATAAAAAAAAGAAAAGAGGAAAAGAAAATGAAAACATCAAAATTAGTTTTAGCAAGTGTAGCAACAACATTATTGTTTAGCGTATCAATGATCGCTTCAGCAGCAACTGATCAAAACGAGGTAACGGGGACACCTGATGGTAAAGGAGCGACATCACATGGTTATGTTAAATTAACGTCAGGGGACCAAGAAACTGGTCCAACAGAACCAATTGAACCATCTGTTCCAGGAGGAGCAACAGGGAATACAGGATCTTTAACGATTGATAATGCAAGTCCGCTATTATTTGGAGAAAATAAAATTGAGGGTAGCAAAATGGTATTTGCTACAACTACTCAAAACCCAAATGTTCAAGTGACTGACAAACGTGGGGAAGGCCAAGGTTGGAACTTACAAGTCACAACAGCTGATTTTGTTGATCAAAAAGATGCTAAAAAAATATTAAAAGGTGCTGAACTAAGCTTGCCAGTAGGTACTGCAACACCAGCAATAGGAAATATCTCAGTTGCACCAAGTGTAAACGCAGTTGTATTAAGTTCAACAAATGCAAAAGCTCAAACTATTATGGCAGCTAATAAAAATAACGGATTAGGTACTTGGATGGATAAATTTAATGCTTCAGAAGTTAAATTAACCGTACCTGCAGGTAATTTAGCTGGAGAGTATGTATCAACACTAACTTGGAGTTTATTAGATGCACCAAAATAGTTTTATAAAAATAAAACAATACAATACAAAAGGAGAGTAATCATCATGAAATTATCTAAAATAACAACAGCCAGTTTGGTTGCACTAACAGGTTTATCACTAGCTTCTACTAGTGCTTATGCAGCAGAAGTTGGAACACAAAAAACACAAGCAGATTTTGAGTTAAAAGCAGGTGAAGGTGGAACAGGTCCAGTTGACCCAATTGACCCAATTGACCCAATTGAGCCACCTATGATGGGGCCTTTAACACTTGACGCAGCTTCTAATTTTAACTTTGGGAGCATCAAATTAGGTGAAGGTGATGGTATTTATACCGCTATTAAAGAAGATAATTCTGTTTTAGGTATTCAAGTGACGGATAGTCGTGGTACAGGTGCTGGTTGGAATGTTGATGTTAGTATGACTGATTTTAAGGGACAAGGTATCAATATTTTAAAAGGTGCAACATTAACAATCCCTAATGGATCTGTCAATACAACTAGTGCAGATAAAGTTAAAGCACCTGTCACAAAAGAAGTAAAACTAAATGCAAGTCCAATTTCAATTTTTACAGCAACTAAAGATAATGGAATGGGAACATGGACGAATTTATTTGAAGGAAAAGATAAAAAAGTTACATTAAATGTTCCAGAAGGTAACTATGTGGATCAATACACAGCAAAAATTACATGGTCACTACAAAATGCACCTAAATAATTAAATAGAAAAGGATGTTTAAAATGAAACTAACAAAAATAAATATGTTCAGTTTAGTGGCTCTAGCTGGATTAGCTTTAAGTTCAACTTCAGTATTGGCTGCAGAAGCAGGGAGCACTAGCACTCCTACTAATATTACTCTTGAAAAAGGGGACGATACTGGTGGTGAAACAGATCCGATTATTCCGATTGACCCACTTGATCCTCCAACTGGAGGTTCATTACGTATTGATGCAGCCTCAGCATTTGATTTCGGCTCATTAAAATTAGGTTCAGCAGTTTCAAAAGATGTGGTTGTTCCTAAAGATCAATCTATTGGTGTACAGGTAACTGATTTTCGCGGATCAGGAGATGGTTGGGCACTGACTGCAAAAATTGATGATTTGAAAGGAAAGAAAGTGCCAACTAATATTTTAAAAGCATCTATCTCTATTCCAAAAGGAAAAATTTCTACAACAGCTGATGGCGATATGCAGGCTCCAGCAGTAGCATTACCCTTAACTTTAAGTAAGGCTGCAGCACCAGTTATGACTGCTAAGAAAAATAATGGTTTAGGTATTTGGGCAAATGATTTCAATGGATTAGCTGGGACTGTAACTATCAAAGTTCCTACCAATGCGTATATTGACCAATATAGTGCGAATATTACATGGTCATTGCAAGATGCCCCAATGTAATTGAATAGATTATTTACTATAAAAAAGATAAGAGGAGAATAATAATGAAAAAATTAGAAGTATTAATGATGGTAGCAGCAGTATCAGGTTCTATGTTAGTAACATCTAGCTCAGCTTTTGCGGCAGTTGCAGATACAACAACTTCAAAAAACTCAGTAAACTTTGTAGCTGGTGGTTCAGAAGGTGAAGACCCAATGGGACCGCTTGATCCACTAAATCCAGATAATCCAAATCCACCTTCACCAGTTGATCCAATGGATCCAGAAAATCCAGGAACAGGACATGTTGGTCCATTAACAATTAATTATGTATCTAATATTAAATTTGGAGAACAAAAAATTTCAGGTAAAGATATTACGTATAACGGATTAAATGCAGATCCATTTATTCAAGTTACAGATATTCGTGGTACAGGTGCTGGATGGAGTTTATCAGCTAAATCAAATGGTTTTGCTAACGCAGATGGTAAAAAAGTATTAAAAGGCGCTGAATTATCTTTTAAAAATAGTCAAGTAAAAGCCGGAAGTAAAAATAATATTTCTTTAGCACCAGTTGCTTCATCTATTGTGTTCAATAATACAGCTAGTCAACCAGTTATGAGTGCTAAAAAAGAAGCAGGTAAAGGAACATGGCTTAATGTTTGGTCAGGAACAGATCAAAGTAATGAAAATGTTCAATTGAAAGTTCTAGCAGGTACTGCAGAAGCAGATACAGAATATACTTCAACAATTAATTGGGAATTAGCAGACGCTCCTAAATAGAAGTTAGTTTCTTTATACAAAAAATGAAATGAGGTTATGGGGGAATTACCCCCAGCCTTGTTTTATTAATAGAGAAATAAAGCAATGTCTATACTTAGTTCTAGGCTCTAGAAGAGCTGAATGTAATTATACTGATGGGTTGAATAGATTTTGGAAGACACTACTTGACTAGAAGTTAAATAAAAAGTAGCTTGGCTACGAAACTGTTGTTCTAACGAATACCTTACCGAACTAGATAAACGATCTAGTTCGGTAAGGTATTCGTAAATAAACTGAAAATAAGTTGGAGGTACTATACAATGAAAAAAAAATTCCTGATAGTTTTATCTATAATCTTTATATGCATCATTAGTTTTCCAAAAGAAAGTCAAGCTGATTCAATGGCTTATTCAGTAAAAGCGGATATTCCAGAAAATCAAATTGATAAAGCGAAAACCTATTTTGATTTAAAAATGGCCCCGGGTCAAAGGCAAGAAATTAGTTTAACTGTATCAAATAGTGGAGATGAAGAAACGAGTATTTTTATCACTCCTAATAATGCCACAACAAATCAAAATGGTGTTATTGATTATAGCGAAGAAAAAGCAAAACTAGATTCTACCTTAAAAATACCATTAACATCCATTATTTCTGGTAAGCAAGAAGTGAAATTAAACCCAAAAGAAACAAAGCAAGTTACTTTTGTGATTCAAATGCCTGAAAAGGAATATAGTGGAGACATTTTGGGTGGCTTTTATATTCAAAAAAAAGTAGATGATACGAAAGCCAAAAAGGATGAGAGTGTTCAGATAAAGAATCAATACTCCTATGTTATCGGAATACGATTAAATGAAACAGATACTATGGTTTCTCCAAAAATAAAATTAAATAAAGTTAAACCAGCATTAGAGAATTACCGTACAGCTATAACTGCAAATATACAAAATACGGAATCAAAAATTATCAATGATTTAGATATAAATGCATCTGTAACTAAGCAAGATTCAACAACTGTTTTGCATGAAACTAATAAAAAAGGATTATCAATGGCACCAAATTCAAATTTTGATTATCCGATTAGTTGGGACAATGAACAACTAAATCCTGGTAAATATACTGTGCATATCAAAGCAAAATCAGGCGATGCAGATTGGAATTTTGATAAAAATTTTGAAATTAAATCAGATGTATCTACTAAACTAAATAAAGAAGCTGTGGAAGTTGTAAAACCTGAACCAAATTGGATAATGATTATTTCGATTATTGTAGGTATCGTGATTCTAATTGGGGCACTTCTTATTTTTATGATTATAAAAAATGAAAAGAAAAAACGTTTGGAGTTAGAACGCAGAGCGCGACTAATCAGAAAAAAACGTAAACAACAAGCAAAAAAAAGAGAAGAAACTAAAAGTAAAAATAGTTCAACCAAATCAAAAGTGAAAAAAATACAAACTAAACAAAAAAAGGAAAAAAATAGAACAAATAAAAACTAAATGAAGATTAAGAGAATTAGCTAATCTAAATATATGTTATTTGGATTAACTAGTTTTCTTTATTTCAACTAATAGTCAACATAAGGAAGTGATTAAAATGGATTTATTATTAGACGCCATGCAAATGAGAAAGTATAAATTGCTTTCCTATTTATATTACAATCAAGGAGCAGATTTATCAGTTGCTACCCTTAGTAATGTGTTTCAAGTTAGCAAAAAAACAATTGTAGCAGATTTAATAGAAATGGAGAAAAAGAGTACTACTATAGCAAATAAAGCAGTGATTAGAATTAAAATTGATAAGGGAAATATTCAATTTATAATTTCTAAAAAGACGTCAATTTTAGAAATTCGACAATATTTTTTGGAAGAATCAATCGCTTTTAAATTGTTAATTAATCTTTACCAAAAGCAATTTATTAAATTGAAAAATTTTAGTTTAACCTACTATTATAGTCCGTCAGTTGTCTATAAAAAGGTTAATGAATTAAAAGTAAAGCTAAAAGGTTATGGATTAACAATTAAATCGGAACATGGAAGTATATACTTAGGTGGGGAAGAAGAGAAAAAACGTTATTTCTATAGTGAAATTTTTTATTATGTGTACGGAGATAGAAGTTCCCTGTTAGATACTGAAAAAAAGGTTGCTGAAAATTATTTAAAAAAATCTAAAATAAGAAGTAATCTTATTCAGGAAAGTAAGCAAGTCAGAATATGTATTTTTATCGCTGTTTCTCTCCAAAGGATGAAAGATTTTCCTTTAGTAAAAAGTAGGCTTCCTTTCTTTAGAGATAGTATAGCTATGGAAAAAAATTTTTATTTATGTTTAGAAGACAGCTATCCTCAATATAGTAAGATACAATTGAAAATAGAGAGTCAATGGATGATTACATTCATTTATGAAGAAATAAATCCAAATGTGTCAGAAATGGATAATCCTTTATTTTTTGAAGGATTGAAAAGAGTTTCAAACCTCTTTAACTTTTCTTTAACTAGTCAGGAAGGAAAAGAGTTTAAACAATTAATGACTATGTACTGCAGAAGTAAAAAAAATAATTTGAAAAATACTGTATTTTCGCAATTATCATTTCTAAATGAATCTGTTTTAGATATCTCTCCGGAAATATTTTTGCAGGTATTAATAAAAGAAAATTATAAAAATGAATTTGAAACACTTTTGTATCCACTTAATTTAGAAGAATGCTCATATATTTTAAAAATTAGTGGCGTAGGAATTAAAAAACTAAAGTTGACCTTTGTTAGCGAATATCCAAAAGTATGGGAAAAATTTTTATATCGAAAAATTTTAACGCTAGAAATTGAACAATTTTACAAGTGGTCAGATGATTTTACTAATGCAGATATTGTTATAACGGACAATGTATACTCTTTTATAGACGATAAGCAGCTACTTTTAATATCTCCATTTCCCTCAGACAGAGAAATAAAAAAAGTTCAAAATCAGCTTATTTCATATATAAATAGTAGTTCAATAAATCTAAACCCTCCATTAAAGAGAGAAAAGGTATGATACAATGATAGGTACAATATCTTATGAGGAGGAGCAAAAGAGATGGCAAAACTATATTTTGTAAGACATGGAAAGACTGAATGGAATTTAGAAGGTCGCTTCCAAGGTGGGTATGGAGACTCCGCATTATTGGAGGAAGCAATTGAAGCCGCAAAAGAAACGGGGAAAAGGTTAAGTGAGATTTCCTTTGCCCATGTGTATACAAGTCCACAAAAAAGAGCAAAAGATACAGCAGAGTATATTATAGAAGAAAGTCGTTTAAATTTACCATTAACAGAGGTCGATGGTTTACGGGAAATAGGCTTCGGAGATTGGGAAGGTCAGCCTTTTTCCTATGCAGAAGAGAACCATTTAGAAGCCTATATTAATTTGAAGGCACACCCTGAAAAATATGATCCAAGTGCTTTTAATGGAGAAACATATGAAGAGCTAATTGAACGTAGTCAAAAAGCTGTGGAAAAAGCAGTTTCCAATCATCCGGGCGAAGATTTATTATTTGTGGCTCATGGAGTGACGCTATTAACAATCATGCACACACTGATTGGTAAAGAGACAGGCGATATTCGTTCTAAAGGACTTCTCAGTAATACGAGTATCAGTATCTTAGAAATAGACGAAAAAGCCGGATATTCTATTGTTAGTTGGAATGATACAACTCATTTAGAGGTTAAGTAAGCAGAAAAAAGAGTGGGTGGTTTGATTACATCTACTCTTTTTTTGTACAAAATAGAATTTTATTCAATAGATAATGCTTCAAATGTAGCTTAAATAGTCAATTTTGCATAAAAATGAATAATAAAATGGAACAATTTATAATTATGCAAAAGATTAATAAAAAGAGCTAGAGGATTTTAAGCGAATTATTTTGTTTTTTGAAGCTTCTTTGTTCGGTAATTTTATCTTTAATAGTAGTTTTGTATCTTTTGGAAAACGCATTGTTCATATTTGTGAATTAATTTAATTTATTTACCAAAAAGTGTTGACGAAACTTGCTGTAGCTGTTATATTTATACATGTCGCCGGGACGTAACAACGTCTCGACGGAAAACGAAATTAAAAAAAGTTTTAAAAAGTATTGACAACAAATTAACCATGTGTTAATATTTAGAAGTTGTCAAAACGACAAACGAAACAACTTAGACCTTTGAAAACTGAACAAAGTAAGACGAACCAAATGTGTAGGATGACTCAACAAGGTTGAGTCAAACAAGCAAGAAAGTGAATAATTATTCGCTAGCAAAACTAATGAGCTTCAAGCATCATTTTATATGAGAGTTTGATCCTGGCTCAGGACGAACGCTGGCGGCGTGCCTAATACATGCAAGTCGAACGCACGAAGTTGAAGAGCTTGCTCTTTAACCAAGTGAGTGGCGGACGGGTGAGTAACACGTGGGTAACCTGCCCATTAGAGGGGGATAACATTCGGAAACGGATGCTAATACCGCATAGTTTCAGGAATCGCATGATTCTTGAAGGAAAGGTGGCTTCGGCTACCACTAATGGATGGACCCGCGGCGTATTAGCTAGTTGGTGAGGTAATGGCTCACCAAGGCAATGATACGTAGCCGACCTGAGAGGGTGATCGGCCACACTGGGACTGAGACACGGCCCAGACTCCTACGGGAGGCAGCAGTAGGGAATCTTCCGCAATGGACGAAAGTCTGACGGAGCAACGCCGCGTGAGTGAAGAAGGTTTTCGGATCGTAAAACTCTGTTGTTAAAGAAGAACAAGGATGAGAGTAACTGCTCATCCCCTGACGGTATTTAACCAGAAAGCCACGGCTAACTACGTGCCAGCAGCCGCGGTAATACGTAGGTGGCAAGCGTTGTCCGGATTTATTGGGCGTAAAGCGAGCGCAGGCGGTTCTTTAAGTCTGATGTGAAAGCCCCCGGCTCAACCGGGGAGGGTCATTGGAAACTGGAGAACTTGAGTGCAGAAGAGGAGAGTGGAATTCCACGTGTAGCGGTGAAATGCGTAGATATGTGGAGGAACACCAGTGGCGAAGGCGACTCTCTGGTCTGTAACTGACGCTGAGGCTCGAAAGCGTGGGGAGCAAACAGGATTAGATACCCTGGTAGTCCACGCCGTAAACGATGAGTGCTAAGTGTTGGAGGGTTTCCGCCCTTCAGTGCTGCAGCTAACGCATTAAGCACTCCGCCTGGGGAGTACGGCCGCAAGGCTGAAACTCAAAGGAATTGACGGGGACCCGCACAAGCGGTGGAGCATGTGGTTTAATTCGAAGCAACGCGAAGAACCTTACCAGGTCTTGACATCCTTTGACCACTCTAGAGATAGAGCTTTCCCTTCGGGGACAAAGTGACAGGTGGTGCATGGTTGTCGTCAGCTCGTGTCGTGAGATGTTGGGTTAAGTCCCGCAACGAGCGCAACCCTTATTACTAGTTGCCAGCATTTAGTTGGGCACTCTAGTGAGACTGCCGGTGACAAACCGGAGGAAGGTGGGGATGACGTCAAATCATCATGCCCCTTATGACCTGGGCTACACACGTGCTACAATGGATGGTACAACGAGTCGCAAGGTCGCGAGGCCAAGCTAATCTCTTAAAGCCATTCTCAGTTCGGATTGTAGGCTGCAACTCGCCTACATGAAGCCGGAATCGCTAGTAATCGCGGATCAGAACGCCGCGGTGAATACGTTCCCGGGTCTTGTACACACCGCCCGTCACACCACGAGAGTTTGTAACACCCGAAGCCGGTGAGGTAACCTTTTAGGAGCCAGCCGTCTAAGGTGGGATAGATAATTGGGGTGAAGTCGTAACAAGGTAGCCGTATCGGAAGGTGCGGCTGGATCACCTCCTTTCTAAGGAATATTACGGAAATCCCACACATTCGTTTTTACTTTGTTCAGTTTTGAGAGGTCTAACTCTCAAAACGATTCATCTCTATTCATTAGAGGTCAATCACATTTTGTTCTTTGAAAACTGGATACTGTTTAAAAAGTAATTAAAGTAAGAAACCGAGAAAACACCGCGTTTTAAATGAGTTTTTTAATTAGTTCTTATCGTAAGATAATGAATAAAATCATTGACTAACATCATGAGATTCCTTCGGGAATACCATCGATAAAAATTTAGTTGTAGTGGTTTCTAATTCGAGGACATGAAGGGTTTGAGAAGCAGAGCGTACTAGCGTACGTGAGCATCGCAGAACACTAAATGGACGAAGAAGTAGGAAGCAATACAGATAAATTAGGTTAAGTTAATAAGGGCGCACGGTGGATGCCTTGGCACTAAGAGCCGATGAAGGACGGGACTAACTCCGATATGCTTTGGGGAGCTGTAAGTAAGCTTTGATCCAAAGATTTCCGAATGGGGGAACCCAGCATTTTTTATAGAATGTTACTGCTAGCTGAATACATAGGCTAGTAGAGGTAGACGCAGAGAACTGAAACATCTAAGTACCTGCAGGAAGAGAAAGAAAATTCGATTCCCTGAGTAGCGGCGAGCGAAACGGGAAGAGCCCAAACCAAAGAGCTTGCTCTTTGGGGTTGTAGGACACGACATTAAGAGTCATAAATGAGTTTTGTAGAAGAAGCGATCTGGAAAGGTCCGCCGAAGAGGGTAAAAGCCCCGTAATCGAAACAAAGTTCACTCTGTTGTGTATCCTGAGTACGGCGGAACACGAGAAATTCCGTCGGAATCCGCGGGGACCATCCCGCAAGGCTAAATACTCCTTAGTGACCGATAGTGAACCAGTACCGTGAGGGAAAGGTGAAAAGAACCCCGGAAGGGGAGTGAAAGAGCTCCTGAAACCGTGTGCTTACAAATAGTTAGAGCCCGTTAATGGGTGATAGCGTGCCTTTTGTAGAATGAACCGGCGAGTTACGATTACATGCGAGGTTAAGTTGATAAGACGGAGCCGTAGCGAAAGCGAGTCTGAATAGGGCGAATGAGTATGTGGTCGTAGACCCGAAACCAAGTGACCTACCCATGTCCAGGTTGAAGGTGCGGTAATACGCACTGGAGGACCGAACCCACGTATGTTGAAAAATGCGGGGATGAGGTGTGGGTAGCGGAGAAATTCCAATCGAACTTGGAGATAGCTGGTTCTCTCCGAAATAGCTTTAGGGCTAGCCTCGGAATTAAGAATCATGGAGGTAGAGCCACTGTTTGGACTAGGGGCCCTTCTAGGGTTACCGAATTCAGATAAACTCCGAATGCCATTGATTTATATCCGGGAGTCAGACTGCGAGTGATAAGATCCGTAGTCGAAAGGGAAACAGCCCAGACCACCAGCTAAGGTCCCAAAGTTACTATTAAGTGGAAAAGGATGTGGGGTTGCTTAGACAACTAGGATGTTGGCTCAGAAGCAGCCATCATTTAAAGAGTGCGTAATAGCTCACTAGTCGAGTGACCCTGCGCCGAAAATTTACCGGGGCTAAATAGTACACCGAAGCTGTGGATAGAACCTTAGGGTTCTATGGTAGGAGAGCGTTCTAAGGGCGTCGAAGCTAGACCGTGAGGACTAGTGGAGCGCTTAGAAGTGAGAATGCCGGTATGAGTAGCGAAAGACGGGTGAGAATCCCGTCCACCGTATGACTAAGGTTTCCTGGGGAAGGCTCGTCCTCCCAGGGTTAGTCGGGACCTAAGCCGAGGCCGATAGGCGTAGGCGATGGACAACAGGTTGATATTCCTGTACCAGTTTCTTTTGTTTGAACAATGGAGGGACGCAGGAGGCTAAGAAATGCGCACTGTTGGATATGTGCGTCTAAGCAATGAGTCTTGAGGTGAGTTAAATGCTTGCTTCTGTACGGACAAGTTGTGATGGGGAGGGAAATTACAGTACCGAAGTTTCTGATGTCACACTGCCAAGAAAAGCTTCTAGTTAGAAAGAAATTGCCCGTACCGCAAACCGACACAGGTAGTCGAGGAGAGTATCCTAAGGTGTGCGAGAGAACTCTCGTTAAGGAACTCGGCAAAATGACCCCGTAACTTCGGGAGAAGGGGTGCTGATCGAAAGATCAGCCGCAGTGAATAGGCCCAAGCGACTGTTTATCAAAAACACAGGTCTCTGCAAAATCGAAAGATGACGTATAGGGGCTGACGCCTGCCCGGTGCTGGAAGGTTAAGAGGATTGGTTAGCTTCGGCGAAGCTAAGAATTGAAGCCCCAGTAAACGGCGGCCGTAACTATAACGGTCCTAAGGTAGCGAAATTCCTTGTCGGGTAAGTTCCGACCCGCACGAAAGGCGTAACGATTTGGGCACTGTCTCAACGAGAGACTCGGTGAAATTATAGTACCTGTGAAGATGCAGGTTACCCGCGACAGGACGGAAAGACCCCATGGAGCTTTACTGCAGTTTGATATTGAGTGTTTGTACAGCTTGTACAGGATAGGTAGGAGCCATAGAAGTCAGGACGCCAGTCTTGATGGAGGCATTGGTGGGATACTACCCTTGCTGTATGACCACTCTAACCCTAGCCACTAATCGTGGCTGGAGACAGTGTCAGACGGGCAGTTTGACTGGGGCGGTCGCCTCCTAAAGAGTAACGGAGGCGCCCAAAGGTTCCCTCAGAATGGTTGGAAATCATTCGTAGAGTGTAAAGGCAGAAGGGAGCTTGACTGCGAGACCTACAAGTCGAGCAGGGACGAAAGTCGGGCTTAGTGATCCGGTGGTTCCGCATGGAAGGGCCATCGCTCAACGGATAAAAGCTACCCTGGGGATAACAGGCTTATCTCCCCCAAGAGTCCACATCGACGGGGAGGTTTGGCACCTCGATGTCGGCTCATCGCATCCTGGGGCTGTAGTCGGTCCCAAGGGTTGGGCTGTTCGCCCATTAAAGCGGTACGCGAGCTGGGTTCAGAACGTCGTGAGACAGTTCGGTCCCTATCCGTCGCGGGCGCAGGAAATTTGAGAGGAGCTGTCCTTAGTACGAGAGGACCGGGATGGACACACCGCTGGTGTACCAGTTGTTCTGCCAAGAGCATCGCTGGGTAGCTATGTGTGGAAGGGATAAACGCTGAAAGCATCTAAGCGTGAAGCCCCCCTCGAGATGAGATTTCCCATCACGTAAGTGAGTAAGACCCCTGAGAGATGATCAGGTAGATAGGTTGGAAGTGGAAGTACAGCGATGTATGGAGCGGACCAATACTAATCGGTCGAGGACTTAACCAAGAAATAAACGGTGAAGAACGTTTCCAAAACAATTACTTTTTAAACAGTTCCAGTTTTGAGAGATCAAACTCTCTACAACTAAATAATTGAATCGCAGTTTAGTGTCGATGTAACCATCAACCTAAACAAGCATTTTTTAACAAATTGCAAGTTAATCAAGGATGTAACTGAGCGAACCCCGGAATGCACTAGTGTGCATGAGGAGTGGAGTAAAGGAAACAGACGCAGAGTAGCGCCGCAAGTTGTAAAAAAATTGTGTGGTGGCGATAGCGAAAAGGATACACCTGTTCCCATGCCGAACACAGCAGTTAAGCTTTTCAGCGCCGAGAGTAGTTGGGGGTTTCCCCCTGTGAGGGTAGGACGTTGCCACGCAAAAGATTCAATCGAAAAAAAGGACTATTGAAAAATAGTTCTTTTTTTGTTTATTCAAGGCAAATAATTAGATAGAATCTTCATTATTTAGTAAAATAAATGAAGGAATATATATTGTCGAGTTAAGTAATAAGTAAGCTACGATAAGAATTATGAAGAAATTCTTAAATAAGTTAAAATAAGATGGGTAATGTAATATATTTGTTTATTATTTGTCATGAAAATGATACACTATAAGAAGGCTAACTAAAAATTAGTGAAAGCTAAAATAAAGCAATAAGATTGCTAAAAAGGACTGAGATTTATGAGCCAAAAGAAAACAATTATTGGGCTAATTGCAGCAATTGTTGTGGTGATAGCTGGTATTTATATTTTTAAAAGTATCGGATACCAAAATAAATTTTTACCAAATACAGTAGTAGATGGCCTTGCCATTGAAAATAAAACTGTTTCTGAAGCCAATAATGAATTGAAAAACCACTACCAAAATAAAGAATTTAGTGCAACAGAAAATGGTAAAGAACTTTTTACTTTTAAAGGCGTAGATATTGGGATTACAGATGATTTTACAAAAGATTTAACTAAGTTGAAAAATGACCAAAATGGCTGGAGCTGGCCAGTACGTATGCTTAAAAAAACAAGTACAAAGAGTGAATTGAAAGATGTAACTTATGATCAAGCTACGTTTGATCAATTTGTTGAAAATTTACCATTGACGAATGAGTCTCGCGTCAAACCTGAAAATGCAAAAGTTGAAAAGACTGCAGCTGGTTTTACTATTGAAAAAGAAGTAATGGGAGATACCTTTGATTTAGACAAAGTAAAAAAAGTATTAGCAGAAAGTATTAATTCTGGGAATACGAAAATAAAACTAGAAACTAGTTACCAAAAACCAACAGTTATGTCGGATGATGCTGGTTTGAAGGAACGTTTGGCAAAACTAGAGTCTTTAAGTAAGTTGACTATCACGTATAATATTAGTGGTCAAAAAGAGACCGTACCTCCAGCAACATTACTAAGCTGGTTAAGTGAAAGTCCTGAAGGTGAAGTAACTGTTGATCAAGCAGGTGTGAAAGTTTATTTACAAGGCTTAAGTGATAAACATAGCACCTATGAAAAAACAAGAACTTTTAAAAGTTCTAGACGTGGTGAAGTTCAAGTGCCAGCTGGGACCTATGGTTGGACACTACAAGTTGATAAAGAAGCACCTGCTCTTGCTGCTGATATCTTAACTAAAACAGATTTACAAGATCGTAAACCAATTGTTGCCGGTTCTGGATATGGCGTAGATGTGGGAAATACCTATATTGAAGTTGATTTAGTGAATCAGCATATGTGGTATTATCGTGAAGGTGCACTTGTTTTAGAAACAGATGTTGTAACCGGAAAACCTGCCACTCCAACTCCTGCTGGTGTATTCTCAGTTTGGAATAAGGAACGAAATGCAACCTTAAAAGGAGAAGATTATGCAACACCAGTTGATCATTGGATGCCAATTGATTGGAATGGTGTCGGTATTCATGATTCACCATGGCAACCTGCGTACGGTGGAACACTGTATCAAACAGTTGGTTCTCATGGATGTATTAACACTCCACCAGCTGTAATGGTGCAATTGTATGAAAAAGCTGATTTAGGAACACCCGTGTTAGTCTTTTAATCAATAATTATATAAACAATGTTTGCTATGGTGAAATTTAACCTAAGCAAACATTGTTTTTTTTCTTGACCTGTAATGCATTACATATGGTATGATACAAAAGTAAAGCGTTATCAGAAAATGAATCCAGGGGGAATTGAACTTATGACAAACGAATCAAATTTTCCAAAAAACTTTTTATGGGGTGGCGCAATTGCTGCTAACCAAGCTGAAGGAGCTTATTTAACCGATGGAAAGGGCTTATCACCAGTAGATATTTTACCTGATGCGGCTCATGGACGTTGGGAAGCGTTATCTAATCCTAAAAAAGCAATCGAAACAAAATACGACTTCTATCCAAGTCATGAATCAATTGATTTTTATAATCGCTACAAAGAAGATTTGAAAATGCTACATGAAATGGGCTTTAAAACATTTAGAACGTCTATTTGTTGGGCACGTATTTTTCCAAAAGGTGATGAAAAAGAACCGAATGAAGCAGGACTAAAATTTTATGATGATTTATTTGATGAATGTCATAAATATGGGATTGAACCATTAGTAACAATTAATCATTTTGACACGCCGGTAGCTTTATTTGAAAATTATGGTGGATGGAAAAATCGTCAACTAGTTGATTTTTATTTGAATTACTGCGATGTGATTTTCAAACGTTATAAAGGGAAAGTTAAATATTGGATGACTTTTAATGAAATTAATATGATTTTGCATATCCCATTCTTTGGTGGTGGCATGGATGTTAGTGAAGAAGAAAATCCAGCACAAGTGAAATACCAAGCAGCGCATCACCAATTAGTAGCTTCTGCAATGGCAACTAAATTAGGGCATGAAATTGATCCTGATAATCAAATTGGATGTATGTTAGCAGCAGGTGCAACGTATCCAAATACGTGTAATCCAAATGATGTTTGGGCTGCTTTAGAAGCAGATCGTGAAGGGTACTTCTTTATTGACGTCCAAGCACGCGGGTATTATCCAAGCTACAGCAAACGTTTCTTTAAAGAAAACAATATTAAACTTGAAATTGCTGATGGCGATTTAGAGGTATTGAAAGAAAATACAGTTGATTATGTTTCATTTAGCTACTATTCTTCACGCCTAACAAGTGCGGATCCAGAAGTAAATGCTGAAACAGAAGGCAATGTTTTTGCCACTCTTAAAAATCCTTACTTGAAAGCTAGTGAGTGGGGTTGGCAGATTGATCCACTTGGTTTACGCGTAACAATGAACCAAATCTATGATCGTTATCAAAAACCATTATTTGTTGTTGAAAATGGCTTAGGTGCAGTTGATACTGTTGAAGCAGATGGATCAATCAATGATGATTATCGTATTGATTATTTGCGCGAACATGTTAGAGAAATGGGTGAAGCCATTGCTGACGGAGTAGAATGTTGGGGGTATACACCATGGGGCTGTATTGATTTAGTGAGTGCGGGAACTGGTGAAATGAAAAAACGTTATGGTTTCATCTATGTTGATAAAGATAATGATGGAAATGGAACGCTTGATCGTAAGAAGAAAAAATCATTTGACTGGTATAAACAAGTTATTGCCAGCAATGGTGTTACATTAGATTAATCCTCTTAGAGTGCTGAAATTCAGCACTCTTTTTTAATGGGAAATTAAAAATAAACTCACGAAAAAACCGAACTAATTTCTCAGTTCGGTTTTTCTATATAGCATTATAAGGGATAGGAATTAGAAAAATTAATGAGCTTAATTTAGGTGAAGTGTTCAATTAAAACGCTCATAATTATTGATATAGGGGGAACTATTCAATAATTGTTAATTTACTAATTCCCATGGTCCCCATTGCTCTGTACCAGGGATATTATTTTGAGTCCACCATTTAGCTTTATACGTTTTACCGCCATAAGTGACTGAATCGCCAGCATTATAGGCTTTTGCTGCATCCCAAGCAGGTGCAGTACCTGGATCTGGGACAGTTGTGTCAGCTGTAGTAGTTGCAGCTAGAGCGTCACTTTTAGCTGAACTATTGCCACTAGCATCAAAGGCAGTTACTTGATAACTGTATTTAGTTGAAGCTGTTAGTTTTGTATCGCTAAATTTAGTTTCAACCGTTGTACCTACTTCAACACCATCACGATAAATTTTATAACCGGCTACTTTAACATTATCTGTAGAGGCAGTCCAAGTTAAATCGATTTGATTTCCTGTAATAGTACCTGTTTTTAAACCAGTCGGAATGCTCGGTGCTTCTTTATCACTAGGATCTGGTTGAGGCGTTGTTTGGTCATTCTTAAAAATAAGTTGTTTGCCTAACTCACCACTATTTTTTGCCATTCTTTGTGCTAAATTAATTTCGCTAATGCGTGAAACATCGGCTGTTGCTGCACTAGATTTCAAACGGAAGGTATAGCTAGAACCTTGTGGAATTTGTTGAGCATCGTAAACGCCACTTAAATCAACCACAGTGTTGCCATTTGCAACACTCACTTGGCCAGCTTTGTAGTCTCCAGCAGATAACACTTCATTGCTGTTTGTTGGAATAGTAAATTTAGGCAATTTAATTGTTTCAAAGGAAAGCTCAGTTGCTTTTAAGACTTCATTGCTTTCATTTGCTTTTTCGTTATTTTTTACTGTGATTTCATATCCAACACCGTTTTCGCTATAAGGTGTTACGGTTACAGCGATATCTAAAGGTGCATAAATTGTTGTAGAAGTTGGCAATGTTGCATCTCCGAATAAGCCTTTTTTAATACCGGTAGTTAGTTCATCACGTTTTGTTGAAGTAGTTGCTTTATCTTGTGATTGCATCCAAGAGATGACCCCACCTAGTTTTTGGTCTTTTACATATTTTGTTTTAAAATCAATTGAGCGTAGATTGTCATAGCTGTAAAATTCACCTGTTTTTTTGCTATAAAGATAAGGCGCTTTTGCAACATCATCCCAATATTCAGTTAAGCCATCAGATTTAGTCAATAAAGTTGAAATACTGCGGTAAGCCCAAACTCCACCAGCACGGCCGCCATCACCAGTTGCTAAGGCTTTTTCATTTGGAGCGCCATATGTTGGGCTCAAATCAGCATCTTTATTATTTTTTTCAGCTGCTTGGAATAAACCTGGTTGTGCTGTATTTGTTCCCGGAGCAACTTTGTTCCACCCACGAGTATAGAAGGCTGAACCAATAACGATTTTGCTTGAATCAACACCTTGTTTTGTTAAATAGTTAACGGTTTGATCAACCGATAAGCCTTGTGCATAATCCGGATCTGCAGGATTGCCGTATAATGAAGTATGATGTCCACTTGTTGGACTCCAAGCACCACGCATGTCATAAGTCATCATATTAGCAAAATCAACAATTTTAAATAATGCTGGAATATCGACCCCATTAGCTAACGTATTTTGTGAAGCGGGAAGAGCTACGGTTAATTCATAGCGTTTTCCAATGTCTGTTCCTTGCTTATCTAAGGCTGTTCTTAAATCTTGTAGCAGAGTGATATAGTTTGCTTTGTCAGCAGGTGTCGCATTAGGTGTTCCTTCGTCGTTTTTATTGTCGACTTTATCAGGCTCTCTAACAGAAGCTGGATATTCCCAATCTAAATCAACAAAATCCATATTAGTATATTTAATAAATTTCATGACGTTTGCCACAAAGTTAGCTCTGGCAGTAGGATTGGCAGCAACAGGAGCAAAATTAGCTGATTTTGACCAGCCACCAATAGAAACTCCTAGTTTTAAGTTAGGATTTGCGACTCTTAAATCTTGCAGTGCATTGATAACACCAGCATTAGCTCCGCCCCATTGAACCCCTTCTTGACCAACAGGTGCTCCAACTGCAGCATCTTTATCAGTGAATTTTAAATTGCCACTACTATCAAAGTCCAGAAAAGCAAAATTTAAATGAGTTAATTGGCTAGCAGGAATATCTTTTGGATAAAAGTTACCTTCGCCACCCCAAATCGACCAATCACCGTAATACATCACATTACGATAAGGGGCAGTTGTGGCAGTAGCTTCCGCAGCTTTTGCTGGTAATGGTGCGGCTAAACTACCAATTGTAGTTGTTGCTAATGTTAAAGTAAGTGCTAAAGCGGAGACAGTTCCAAATAATTTACGGGTATTCTTTTTCATTTTTCCACCTCATCTATTTTTTTAGAAAGACTATGATTGATTACTAGATTAGTTTCCATACTTGTGCAGTCCCTGGAGTTTCTCCTTGAGTCCACCACTGTGCTTGATACGTTTTACCTTGATAGATTACTTTATCGCCACCAACATAAATGGCTGTAGCACTCCAAGTTGTTTGTGGTTCTGCGGCTGTTGTTACTTTAAGTGGAGCACTGATAGTTGATTTATTACCAGCAGCATCTACAGCTTGAACAGTGAAATCATAGGCAGTGTTCGCTTTTAAGCTAGTTGCTAGATAATTTGCGCTACGAGTATCTCCTACTAATTGTCCATTTGCAAAAACTAAATATTTGGCAACGCGAACATTATCGGTTGAAGCTGTCCAACTCAGTGACACTTGATTGAATTCAACTTTATCTGCTTTTAATGCAGTCGGTTGCGTAGGTGGTGTTGTATCAGGAATTGGAGTAGTTGATCCAGTTCCAATTAAGTCTGCATATGAGTTAGCAAACCCACCATTATAGCCAACACCAGCACTATTTTTACCTTGATCCCAGTTAACAGACCAAGTCATTAATCCTTTAACAGGGTTTCCATCTGTTTTCAGTTTATCAAAGGCTTGGTAAACTGCTTGTGGATCTTTAACAAAACCAGTAGCTGCGGCATCGTTGTTGGCTGGAATACCTAAAACTAATTTATTAGCAGGAATTTGGATATAACCACGAGTACCATGAATTAGTGAGTCTGCCATATAATAAAGGAATTCAAATTTTTTGCTATCATTATTTTGTGCAATCCAATCACTACCAACAGAAACGCCATCGCCACCTTGATTGTATAGTTGAGGCGCAATGAAATCGTAATAGCCTTCTAATGAAGAAATATATTTTGCATAAGGAGCATTAGGTTTTAGATATGGGAATTCTGGTGCCATTGAGACGATAAAATTTTTACCTTCAGCACGATAATGATCTTTAACTAATTTTAGTGCTGCTGGAATCACAGTTTGATTATCTCCGGCAGTGATTGCTAGTTGTTCTAAGTCGATGTCTAATCCATCAAATCCATAAACTTCAACTAATCGAATGATTTCATTGGCAAATGCTTGTTCCATACCAGAACGCAATTCAATGTGAGCGTCAGCTCCACCAAGGGAAATTAAGACGGGACGACCTTGTTTATTTAATTCACCAACTTGAGCTCTAAACTCTGCATCAGTTGGACCATCAGGTTTAAAAGTTGGGATGCCAGTACCTTTCATAAATGCGACTGCTACTACGTTGTAAGCTTCGGGTACTTCTCTTAAATCAAGATCTTTAGATGTGCCACGTTGATAGCCATCATTGCCTTTAGATTGCCAACTGTGATAGAAGCCCATTAAGATTTGTTTATTAGAAATATCGGGCATTACGGAAGCGTCATCTGTTGCAGCATGGCTCTTAATTCCATTGAAAGATAAACCTGCTAATATTACTGCACCAGCTAAAAAACCTTTTAAATAAATTCTTTTCTCCATCTTGAAATTCCTCCTACGTTATATTTAAATATGAACAAGCTTTTTAAAACTTATTTTAAAGGCTTGCATAAGTGTTAATTGCAAATAGCATGCCAAGTTTTGTAGTTATGTAAAACGCTTTCTTAAAGCTTTGCGGGTAACACACTCTTTTTTACACACTAAAAAAACAATTACAATCATTACACAAATATGAAAATGAAGATTTCTTTTTTATTTCCATTTTAATAATAGAAATCGGATAATATTGCTTTTTAGTCAATGGTAGATTTATGGAATTTTACCCTGTTAAACTGGTAAAATTCATTTTAAGAAGAGCACAAAGCTAAAGTAAATAGAGTCTAACAATTAGGGCTAAATAAAGATGTTAAAAGTAAGCGTTTTATCGTAAGGTTAAAGCTATAAAGAAGGAGTAAAAAAATGCTAACAAATGAATCTATTTTTTTAATTAATTCTTTGACAGAACAAAATGGTAAATCGGTAAAAGAACTTGCTAGGCGCTATCAAATTTCACAAAAAAAGCTCTGGTATGAAATTGACCAGATTAATATTGAATTGGCTTTTCTGCAGTTGCCAAAAATCCAATTGGAAACTGGTAGGTTAGCTATTTCAAATCAACTGAAAGAAGGGTGGAAGGCAGAAAGAGAACGTTTGAAGCGTCGTGATATTCAGTTTCAAGAGGAACGGATTTATTTAATTATTTTATATACTTTTATCGCTCAAGAAGCTATTTCAAATAGTCATTATCAAGACTTGTTGCAGGTTAGCAAAAATTCAGTCTTATTGGATTTGAAAAAGGTTAAGAGGTTATGTAGTAGCTATCATTTAGAGTTTAGTTATAGTCGAAAAATGGGGTATCATTTTATCGGTTCAGAACAGAATATTCGTAAGTTAGCGGAATATGCAATTAGTAAACTACTCGCTCTTTCAATTGGTGAATGGACATTGACGCTAATTTTTCAACTTTGGCAGATTATTCCTAGTCAACATGAAATTAGTCAAGAACTATTAGCCTTGTCAAAAAAATATCAAGTCACTTTTGTGCAAGAACGTTTAACAGAATTTATTTGGTTACTCTGTTTATTAAAAGTTAGAAAACAAAGGAAAGTCATTTTATTTAATGCAAAAGAATTAGTATTTATCAAAAAGCAGCCTTTGCATAATTTGGGTCAAGAAGTAGCAAAACAATTATTAGATTCCGATTCAGAAATGGAAGGAGCTTTTGTAACAACGCGACTATTAAGCGCCTTACAGGGGACGAAACAATTTCACCAAGACAAAAAATTTAAAGAGTTAACTACAGCGATTATTGAACGTGTTCAAGTACTAACAGGCACTATTTACCCTGATAAAAATAGTTTGAGTCGCAGTTTATTTGAACATTTAGTGCCTGCTTACTTCAGAATTTTTTTTGAGATACCTTTAGAAAATCCATACGGTAGTCAGATTAAAAGAGATTATAGTGAACTGTATTATTTGGTAGAGAAAGGGCTGAAACCATTGGCTGAAAGCTTGGGTAAAGCTATTCCTAGTCATGAAATTGCGTATTTTACAATTCATTTTGGTGGACAGTTACCGGTTATAAAACGCCTAGTACCAAGTTTAAGAGCATTAACAATTTGTCCAAATGGAATCAGTTCCTCTTTAATGATGAATGCGCAGTTGAAAGAATTGTTTCCTCAGATTAAATTCCATCCAGTTCATAGTCTTGATCAAGCTAAGTTAATTCCAGAAATAGAGTATGATTTAGTATTTGCGACAACGTATTTTCCAACGACAAAAAAAGTGTATTTGGCTAAACCAATGCTAAATCCTGTTGAAAAAGAGATGTTAAAACGTACGGTTTTAGATGATTTTGAAAACCAAACTGGTTCTCAAGCTGTGGATGTTGCGGCATTAATGAAAATTGTAAAGAAACACACAGAAATAAAAAATGAAAAAGCCTTATATGAATCATTATCTAGCGCGCTTTATGGTATCGATTCAGAGCAACCCCAAGGAGGAAGAACATTGACCGAGTTATTAGAGAAACGTTTTATTCAATTTAGTGATGCAAGTTTAGATTGGCAATCAGCTATTGCTCTTGCAACGGAACCTTTATTAAAAGCAAATTTTGTAACTGAAGCGTATGTTGCTGCAATGATTGAAAATGTGAAAGAAATGGGAGCTTATATTGTGTTGGCTCCTAAAGTAGCCGTGCCGCATGCGAGGCCTGAGGATGGAGTTCAACAATTAGGCATTAGTTTATTACATTTAAGCCAGCCTGTGAATTTTAATTTGACTCAGGAATATGATGAAGAGCGAGAGGTACAGTTGATATTTGTGTTGGCAGCCATTGACAATGTCGGTCATCTTACTGCTCTGAAGCAACTTTCTCAGATTTTAGAGGATGATGAAAAGATTGCTGCTTTAATCGCCACAAAAGATCAAGATCAGCTGTATCAAAAGTTAAAAGATGAGGGAACAGCCAATTGAAAGGGGAGATTTATAATGATTAAAGTTGTAACGGTATGTGGGAATGGGATTGGGAGTAGCTTGATGCTGAAATTAAAATTAGAAGAAATTGCTAAAGAAAATCAAATTGAAATTGATGCAGAATCGATTGACTCCAATGCAGCAGCAGGGAAAGTCGCGGATTTATTTGTAACAGTCAAAGAGTTTGCCGATGTTTTTAAAGACAATCAAAAAGTTGTATTTACAAGAAGTTATATGAATAAGAAAAAAATTAAAGAAGATGTATTACCAACATTGTTAGAGTTAACGGAAACAAAAAAATAGGGGGCTAAGTAAATGGGGATATTAGAATTTTTAAAAGACGTACTCAGTGAACCGGCGATTTTAATGGGATTGATGGCCATGGTTGGATTAATTGCATTAAAATCACCACTTCATAAAGTGTTGACAGGGACATTAGGTCCAATTCTAGGGTATTTAATGTTGGCGGCTGGTGCTGGAGTTATTTCATCTAATTTAGAGCCGTTGTCTAAAATGATTGAAGTTGGGTTTAAAATCAAGGGAGTAGTGCCAAATAATGAGGCAATTACTTCAGTAGCGCAAGATTTATTAGGTGTCGAGACAATGACAATCTTGATCTTTGGCTTAATTTTCAATCTACTCATTGCTCGCTTTACACGCTATAAATATGTTTTTTTAACTGGTCATCATAGCTTTTTCATGGCGTGTTTATTATCAGCAGTTTTAGGAGCTGTAGGATTTAGCGGTTGGCAAATGATTTTAGTGGGAGGTTTCTTCCTAGGTGCATGGAGCTCAATTTCACCAGCAATTACACAGAAGTTTACTTTGAAGGTGACGGATGGCGATGAAGTAGCGATGGGACATTTTGGTAGTTTAGGCTATTTTGTTGCTGGGGCAATTGGTCAAGCTGTTGGAAAAGGGAGTGCTAGTACCGAAGATATCAAAGTTCCAGAAAAATGGAGTTTTTTAAGAAATACAACCATTTCAACAGCTTTAACAATGGTCGTTTTCTATTTAGTAGCTGCAATTGCAGCAGGACCTGAATTTGTTGCGACTTTATCAAACGGAAAATCGCCTTTTCTTTATGCTATTTTATGCGGCTTGCAGTTTGCCGTTGGTGTAGCGATTGTTTACGCAGGAGTCCGCATGATTTTAGCCGATTTAATTCCAGCTTTCCAAGGGATTGCGACAAAAGTAATTCCGAATGCTGTTCCTGCTGTTGACTGTGCTGTTTTCTTCCCTTATGCACCAACTGCTGTAATCCTAGGTTTTGTTAGTAGCTTTATTGGTGGTTTGCTAGGTATGTTCATTTTAGGGTATGCAGGAAGTGTACTCATTATTCCAGGTTTAGTTCCGCATTTCTTCTGTGGCGCAACTGCAGGTGTTTATGGAAATGCAATGGGTGGTAGACGAGGTGCAATTATTGGCGCGTTTGTGAATGGCCTTGGTTTAGCGTTCTTACCGGCATTACTTTTACCAGTGCTAGGAAGTTTAGGATTTAGTAATACGACGTTTGGCGATATTGATTTTGGTGTTATTGGGATTGTATTAGGTAAAGTGGGTGAATGGATGGGTGCTGTTGGTATCTATGGATTGGTAGCAATCCTACTGATTGTACTAATCTTACCAACAATTATACGTCCATCTAAAATAGCGATTAACAATGGCGAAATGGATGTTGATTAATTAGTTTTATGAAATGAAATGGAGGAATTAAAATGACACAAGAATTAACGATTAAGATTTATGCGGATGGAGCCGAAATTGATAAAATGGTGGAAGCCTATCAATCTGGGAAAATAACTGGTTTTACAACGAATCCTTCCCTGATGAAAAAAGCTGGGATTACTAGTTATACGGAATTCGCGGAAAAAGCAGTCGCAGCAATTCCTGATTTACCTATTTCCTTTGAAGTGTTTGCCGATGATTTTGTGACGATGGAGCAAGAAGCTGAAAAAATAGCTAGCTTTGGGAAAAATGTATATGTGAAAATTCCTATTTCAACAACTAACGGTGAATCTTCAATTCCATTAATTAAAAAACTTTCTGAAAAAGGTCTCTCATTAAATGTGACAGCTATCTTAACAATTGAACAAGTGACAGAAACAGTTGCAGCCTTTAAAGAAGGAACAGAGAATATTGTCTCAGTTTTTGCTGGACGTGCTGCGGATACGGGCGTTGATCCGATGCCGTTAATGCGGAAAGCTGCTGAGATATGTCATAGTAAGCAAGGTACAGAACTTTTATGGGCCAGTTCTCGTGAAGTCTTAAATATTTTTCAGGCGCAAGAAGCAAAAGCGGATATTATCACATGTACACCCGAAATTTTGGCAAAACTACCGATGATTGGGATGGATTTAAAAGAATTGTCCTTAGATACAGTTAAACTATTTAATCGGGATATACGTGCTCTAGGATATTCTATGCTTTAATAGATAGTTAGCTAAAAACTCTACTTAAACGAGATGAAAAAATCGTTTAGGTGGAGTTTTTACATAGTGAAACTTAAAGGATTTAAAAAGTTAGATAAAGAGAGTTTTTGTGTTTAGTTAGGAATTAAAACTAAATTAAGTTGAAAATGAAATCTTAATAATTCATAAATGAAGCTCGAAAGATGATAGGTACAACACCTTGACTAGCTAGTAATGATTTGACACTTGTTTGTAACCAAAAAGAAAATTATAAAGTTGGAAAACTATGCTATACTACAAAAAGTAAGTATAATTGCTAGATAAGATAGTAGCGAAGGAATGTACAGGGGGAAATAAATTTGACTAAAAAAGTTATCCAAACAGCTTTGTTGATTGCGTTATTTGCAACGCCAATTGTCACAACTACAACTGTTTTTGCTGAAGATTTTGATACAAAAATTCAAGAGCAAGATAAAAAAATTAATGAACTTAAAAATGAATCACAAAATACAAAAACCGACTTAGAAAAAATAACAACAAACGTGACTCAAAATGAAGAAAAATCCAAACAAATTTTAGTCGATATGCAAGCGACTCAAAATAAGATGGATACATTGCAACAAGAGAATCAAGAATTGACGGTAAAAATTGATCAACGTGAAGACCAGCTAGAAAAACAAGCTCGTGTTGTTCAAGTAAATGGAGATACGCAAAATTACATAGATTTTGTGTTAGAGGCAAAGTCAATGTCGGATATCATTGGACGGGTAGATGTTGTCGCACAGATGGTTTCAGCTAACCGAGCAATGGTTAAACAACAGGCAGATGACAAAGCGCAAGTCGTAAAACAAGAAAAAGAAGTAGCGAAAAAGAGTGATGAACAAAAGGTTTTAGCAGCAGATTTAGCTAAAACTCAAGAGAAATTGCAAACACAAAAACTAGAAAAAGAATCAATTGTCGCTCAAATAGCAGCAGATACTGCGACCGCAGAAGGCGATAAGAATAAATTTTTAGCCCAAAAAGCAGCAGCAGAAAAAGAAGCTGAAGACTTGAGAATTGCCAAAGTTGCAGCTGACAAAAAAGCGTCTGAAGATGCTGAAGCTGCACGTGTTGTCCAATTAGCTAATGCTAAAGCAGCAGAAGCGGCTAAGAATACAACAGTTGCAGCAGCTCCACCAGCTGAAAATCCACAAGGTGGAGGAACGCCACCTGTTAGTACGGGGGCATACGGGAGACCGACTAATGCTCCAGTGTCTTCTTCTTATGGACCTCGCTCTGGATATGATGCCAATGGATTCCACAAGGGAATTGATTTTGGTGGTGCGGTAGGTACGCCTATTTATGCTTCAATGTCTGGCCGAGTAGTGATTGCCCAATATGACGGGATGCCTGTTTCTGGCTACGGAATTGCAACAGTCATCCAACATGACAATGGAACATGGACTCTCTATGCTCATCAATCATCACAGTCTGTTAAGGTTGGGGATGTTGTGACTAAAGGTCAACAGATTGGTGCAATAGGTGCTACAGGCCAAGTTGATGGCGCACATTTACATTTTGAAATTAGAACGGCTCAAGATGGCGGAATGGGTAATGTTGTTGATCCTGCTCCTTTATTAGGCTTATAAGAGTTGTCCAAAATAAATGTAGCGAAGTAAGAAAAAGTTTTGATTAAAATATAATGAGTTTTAGAAGTATGAATGCCATGCTACTCTAAGGTTTTGGAAGAGAAGCTTGGCATTTATGCTGAAGTAGTTAGATAAAAAAATAAAAAAACAATTGACAGATGCCCAAAAGTTTTCTATACTAGGGTCAATTCAAAAATTTAGTTATGGAGTGAACGGACATGAATCTTTCTAAAAATAATAAACGACAATTGAATAATCGTTACTTTAGCTATTTTAGGTAGGTTTGTAGTCATGTTACTCATGGATGCAAACACAAACACTGTTTGTATCTATGATGGCTAGGGAATTTTAAGTTGACCAAATTCGCCACATAGATTCGTAAGAAAATCTATTGTGGCTTTTATATTTTTTACAAGAGGCGTAGTACCCTTTCGTAAGAGGAGCATCCACTTTAGATTTTTGATAAATCTGAATGGGATGCTTTTTTTGTTAGCTAGGTTCTACTTGTAACGTCACTAAGTTTTATGAAAGTCTGTATTGAGGCTAGTTTTTTTGAATAAGCGAGGAGGAAGTTTAATATGTCAGAAAGAATTACTGGACACACGGAGTTAATTGGTTTATTTGCAACACCGATTCGACATAGCATTTCACCACAAATGCACAATGAATCTTTTGCAAGATTAGGATTAGATTATGCTTATCTAGCATTTGAAGTTGGGAAAGAAGAACTTCCAGCAGCGATTCAATCGATTAAAACATTAGGTATGCGTGGCGCCAATTTATCGATGCCAAACAAACAGCTAGCTTGTCAGTATATGGATCATTTATCACCAGCCGCTAAAATGGCAGGAGCTATTAATACAATCGTCAATGATGATGGAGTTTTAACTGGACATATCACAGATGGTACAGGTTTTATGAGTAGCTTAGAAATGAATGGTATTTCAATTATTGGCAAACAAATGACTATTCTGGGTGCCGGCGGAGCAGCAACTGCGATTCTAATTCAAGCAGTACTTGATGGCGTTGGAAAAATTTCTGTTTTTAATGCGAAAGATGCATTCTTTGCAACAGCAGCTGATAAAATTGCTAGTATTAAAGCGGAAACGGGTTGCGATATTCAGCTACATGATCTAGCGGATGAAGACTTATTACGTCAAGAAATAGCTGCTAGTGCTATACTTGTAAATGCAACAGGAGTAGGAATGAAACCTTTAGAAGGGCAGTCGTTAATTACTGATGCGAGTCTGTTACGTTCAGATTTAGTTGTAGCAGATGTGATTTATACACCTAGTGAAACAGCACTTTTAAAATTAGCGAAGGCACAAGGCTGTCAAACTTTAAATGGTTTAGGCATGCTAATTGGCCAAGGAGCAGCTGCTTTTAAACTATGGACAGGCAAAGAAATGCCAGTAGCAGAAATTAAAGAATTACTATTTTAATTAGATAGATTAAAAATAAAACGGACTAGAAAGCATAGCTTTCTTAAAACAGGAGGAATTATCAATGATTATTATTATGAAATCAGGAGCAACTTTAGAAGAAATTAATGCGGTTGTGTCACGCGTGAAAGAAGAAGGCTTAAATGTACAAATGAACGATGGCGAAGAAAGAATGGTTATTGGCGTCATTGGGGATACAAGTAGAGCACATGATTTACCATTTGCTAGCTACGATGGTGTAGATCGTACAGTTCAAATATCCTCTACCTACAAATTAACCAGTCGTGAATTCCATCCAAGCCCAACGGTTATTGATGTTGGTGGCGTTAAAATTGGTGATGGTAATTTAGTTGTGATGGCAGGACCTTGTTCAGTTGAATCAAGAGAACAAATTATCGAAACAGCTAAAATTGTAAAAGCAGGTGGAGCACAATTCTTGCGTGGTGGAGCATTTAAACCTAGAACGTCCCCTTACGCTTTCCAAGGTTTGAAAGAAGAAGGACTAAAATACATGCGTGAAGCAGCTGATTTAACTGGTTTGAAAGTTATTACTGAAGTCATGGATGTTGAAAACTTGCCATTAGTATGTAAGTACGCAGATATGTTACAAGTTGGAGCACGAAATATGCAAAATTTCCAATTACTTCAAGCGATTGGAAAAACTGGTATGCCTGTAGCTTTAAAACGTGGTATTTCAGGAACGATTGATGAGTGGATTCATGCAGCAGAATACATTGCTAATGAAGGCAACTTTAATATTCTTTTCGTAGAACGTGGAATTCGTTCATACGAACCATACACTCGTAATACATTTGATTTAAGTGCTGTACCGGCAATTAAAAAATTAAGTCACTTCCCAATCATGGTTGATCCAAGTCATGGAACAGGCAGATGGGATATGGTAACACCGATGGCGATGGCAGGAGTTGCTGCTGGGGCGGATGCATTAATGGTTGAGATTCACCCTGAACCAGAAAAAGCATTATCTGATGGACCTCAATCATTAACTCCTGAAAACTACATGGATATGATGAATAAAGTCACAAAACTATCTGCAATGCTGAAAGAAATTTAAATCTAAACAAGTTAGGAGCTGAAAATCAATGGAAATCAAAGTAACATTACCACATCATAGTTATCTTTTACAGATCCAAGCTGGCTTATTAGAGCAATGCGGGGATTGGGTTAAAAGCTTATGGGCACCACAAAGGATTGTAATTGTAACAGACGAAAATGTTCAGAAGCTATATGGTCAGAAAGTTTTAGAAAGTGTGAACGCAGCAGGTTTTGAAGCTAGTTTGGCTGTTGTTCCTGCTGGAGAAACGAGTAAAAACTTGGCTGTAGCAGAAGAACTGTATGAGGCATTTTTAACAGCCGGTTTGACAAGAAGCGATGGTGTGATTGCTTTGGGTGGTGGTGTTATCGGCGATTTAGCTGGATTTGTTGCTTCTACTTACTTGCGAGGATTGCATTTTCTACAAATTCCAACAACGTTGTTAGCGCAAGTTGACAGCAGCATTGGCGGAAAAACCGCAGTTAATTTGAAACAAGGAAAAAATATGGTTGGAACTTTTTCTCAACCAGATGGAGTTTTGATTGATCCTTTAACGCTAAATACGCTAGAGCCAAGACGAGTTCGAGAAGGAATTGCTGAAATTGTAAAATCAGCGGCAATTGCCGATTTAGGTTTGTGGAACTTATTAGCTAGCTTTAAAGATGAAACTGAATTGTTAGAGCATGCTGAAACGGTTATTGCTGCATGTTGTGAAGTTAAGCGTAAGGTTGTAGAAGAAGATGAATTAGACACGGGAAATCGTTTGAAATTAAATTTTGGTCATACTATTGGTCACGGCTTAGAGCAAGTAGCAGGCTACGGAGTTTGTACACATGGTGAGGCAGTTGCAATAGGGATGATTCAAATGAATCAAGTGGCAGAAATGAAGGGCTTAACTGCAGCTGGAACGACAGAAAAGTTAAAACAAATGCTACAAAAATTTCATTTACCAATTGAATGGACACCGTGGGAACCAGAAAAATTAATGGCAGCGATGGTTCATGATAAAAAAGCCAGTGGAGATACAGTTCGAATTATTCAATTAAAAGACATTGGAGAAGCGACTATCGTAAAAATTCCTTTGTCCGAACTAGGTGAGTACGTAAATAAGGTGTGAAAAAAAGTTGTTCGGCTTGGGTAGCAAGTGAAAAGCAGAGGAGGATATAGATTATGAGATATTTAACAGCAGGGGAATCGCATGGTCCTGGATTAACAGCAATTATTGAAGGACTTCCGGCGGGAACGCCGTTATTAACGGAAGATATTAATAAAGAACTAGCTCGTCGTCAAGCAGGATATGGGCGTGGTGGTCGTATGAAAATTGAAAAAGATCAAGCTATTATTACTGCTGGAATTAGACACGGTGAAGCACTAGGCTCTCCGATTGCTTTAACGGTTGAAAATAAAGATTGGAAAAATTGGAAAACAGTGATGAGTATCGAACCAATTGAGGAAGAGAAGGTTGGTCAACGTCGTGTATCTAAACCACGTCCAGGTCATGCTGACTTAGTTGGTGGAATTAAATACGGTCATCGTGATCTAAGAAATATTTTAGAACGCTCAAGTGCTAGAGAAACAACGGTACGTGTGGCTGTTGGCGCGATTGCTAAAAAATTATTACATGAATTAGGTATTGAAGTAGTGGGACATGTTGTTGAAATTGGTGGAGTTCAAGCCAATTTGAAAAATAAATATACCATTGATGAAATACGTGAAGGCTCTGAAAACTCACCTGTTCGTTGCTTAGATCCTGAGGTTGAACAAGAAATGATGGATAAGATTGATGAAGCGAAGAAAAAAGGCGATACAATTGGTGGAGTTGTAGAAGTCGTTGTTGGTGGTGTGCCAGCTGGACTGGGTAGTTATGTTCAATGGGATAAAAAATTAGATGCTAAGATTGCACGAGCAATTGTGAGTATTAATGCTTTTAAAGGCGCTGAATTTGGTGTTGGGTTTGATATGGCTCGTAAACCAGGTAGTGAAGTTATGGATGAAATTCTTTGGGATGAAAATACAGGCTACACGCGTGGGAGCAATAACCTAGGTGGTTTTGAAGGTGGAATGACAAACGGAATGCCGATTGTAGTTCGTGGCGTGATGAAACCCATTCCAACATTATACAAACCGTTAATGAGTGTGGATATTGATACAAAAGAAGAATATAAAGCGAGTATTGAACGCTCAGATAGTTGTGCTGTTCCAGCTGCAAGTGTGGTTGCCGAAGCTGTTGTTGCTTGGGAAGTAGCTGAAGCGGTGTTAGATAAATTTGATGGGGATTCTTTTGAACGGTTGAAAGCTGAAGTTGCTGAATACCGCCGCTATGCGAATAACTTTTAAAGGATAGAATTACTAGGTATCAAGGCTAGTTTTTATGAGCCAGCCCTTCGGAAAAAAGATAAAATCCCCACAAAGTAAAAAGATACTTTGAGTGTATTTTTCTATTTTTCTGCCAGGCCTAAACGGCTCAACAAACTTTTTATCAAGGCTAGTTTTTATGAGCCAACTCTTCGAGAAAAAGATAAAAATTCGAGAGGACAAAAAACGTCCTATCAATTTTTTCTATTTTCTTGCCAGAGCTAAACGGCTCAACAAACTTTTTAGCAAGGGGGTGGAATTGTTGGAAAAGCAGCAAGTTTTGATTGTGGGATTAGGTCTAATAGGGGGCTCAATCGCCTTAGATATAAAAAAGGAACATCCAAATACTGAAATTATTGGTTTAGATATTCAAACAGACTCACTCGTTATGGGGCATAAACTAGGTATAATTGACACAATTGGCACAGATTTGGCTAACGAAGCACCTAAAGCTGATTTAATTATTTTCTGTTGTCCAGTGAAACAAACGGAGCTTCTAATTAAAGAATTAGTTAGGCTCCCTTTAAAAGCATCTGTTTTGGTTACGGATACGGGAAGCACGAAAAGTAGCATTGTTGAAACTGCAGAAATATTGGGGGCTGCCGGGATTGCTTTTATTGGTGGTCATCCAATGGCTGGATCGCATAAGTCAGGTGTAATTGCCGCTAAAATTGACCTTTTTGAAAATGCGTATTATTTATTAACGCCAGCGTCAATGGATGAGCAAAATAAATTAGCTGTTGCCCAACTACAAGAGTGGCTGAAAGGTACAAATGCTAAGTTTATGGTTTTATCTCCACTAGAACATGATGAAATTACAGGTATGTTAAGTCATTTGCCTCATATTATTGCTGCAGGGTTAGTCAATCAAACAACGGAATTTTCTGATATTCATCCTCAAGCACGGCGTTTAGCTGCAGGTGGTTTTAGAGATATGACTAGAATTGCTTCATCCGATCCAGTGATGTGGACGGATATCTTATTAACGAATAAAACTGTGTTGTTAGAGCTTTTAGATGACTGGAAAAGTTCAATTGGAGAAATGATGGGGTATCTTAAAGATGAAAATCATACGGCTATCTACCGCTTTTTTGATGAAGCTAAAGAGACTCGTGATGCGATGCCAATTCATAAAGATGGAGCATTGCCAGCCTTTTTCGATTTATTTGTAGATGTACCTGATTATCCTGGAATTATTTCTGAGGTTACTGGGTATTTAGCCGAGGAAGAAATTAGTGTTATTAATTTGAAAATTTTGGAAACTCGAGAAGATATTAATGGTATCTTACAATTAACGTTCCAAAATCAATCAGATTTAGAGCGTGGTAAAGCTTGTCTAAAAAATAAAAGTAGCTATCGATGCTATGAAAAATAAGTAGGGATTAAATGAAACTAGTAACGAATAAGAACAATTTGAAAGGGACAATAAAAGTTCCTGGCGACAAATCAATGTCTCATCGCAGCATTATGTTTGGTTCAATTGCAGAAGGAACGACACGGATTAAGCATTTCTTACGAGCAGATGACTGTATGAGTACGATTGCTGCTTTTAGAGCACTTGGTGTGGAAATCGAAGAAACTCCAGAAGAAATTATTGTTTATGGTAAAGGTTGGGATGCATTAAAAGCTCCAACCGAAGCTATTGACATTGGAAATTCAGGAACAACGATTCGATTACTGATGGGAATTCTAGCGGGGCGGGATTTTGAAAGCACGCTATTTGGAGACGAATCCATAGCGAAACGTCCGATGAATCGTGTCATGCTTCCATTAAATCAAATGGGTGCTCATTGTGTTGGTAGTCATGAAACTGAATTTCCGCCAGTGACTGTTCGGGGCACAACGTCTTTACATCCAATCAGCTATCAAATGCCAGTCTCCAGTGCGCAAGTGAAAAGTGCCATTTTATTTGCTGCGTTACAAGCCGATGGAGAAACAACCATTATTGAGAAAAAGAAAACACGAGATCATTCAGAGCATATGATTCGTCAATTTGGTGGAGAGATTTTTGTAGATGACTTGACAATTAAAGTTAAAGGGAAGCAAAAATTCACAGGGCAAACGATGACAGTACCTGGCGATATTTCATCCGCAGCGTTCTTTATAGTTGCCGGTTTAATCGCTTCTAATAGCCAGATTTGTTTAACAAATGTGGGCTTAAATCCAACTAGAACCGGAATTATCGACGTCGTTGAGCAAATGGGTGGTAAGTTAACCATTAGCGATGCTAGTCGTGATACAGGGAAACTAGCAGGCACAATCACAGTTGAAACTAGCCAGTTAAAAGGTGTTGAAATTGGTGGAGACTTGATTCCTCGTTTAATTGATGAATTACCTGTAATAGCTTTATTAGCGACTCAAGCAGAAGGCATCACGATTATTAAAGATGCAGCTGAATTAAAAGTGAAAGAAACCAATCGGATTGATGCAGTAGTTCGTGAGTTAACCACATTAGGGGCTAAGATAGAAGCGACTGATGATGGTATGATTATCTATGGAAAAACAAAATTACATGGTGGGAAAGTAACCAGCTATGGTGATCATCGAATCGGAATGATGCTTCAAGTAGCGGCTTTAATTATAGATGATGGTGAAGTTGAATTGGAAAAAGCTGAGGCTGTTTCTGTTTCTTATCCGGAATTCTTTAAGGATATCGTCTCATTGTGTAACTAAAATAGGATCGGGGCTGAATACAAATGGATCAGATTATATTAACGGGTTTTATGGGAGCTGGAAAAACAACCGTTGGAGAGATTCTCTCAGAGTTGACAGCTCTTCCTCAAATTGACATTGATAGTGAAATTATTGCAGAGCAAGGTTGTCCAGTATCGGATATATTTGAACAAAAGGGCGAGCAAGGATTTCGTGATTTAGAGCACCAAAAATTAAAAGAAGTACTTCAAAAAAAAGCGATTATTTCTACCGGTGGTGGAATTGTTTTACGACCTGAGAATCGTGAGGTGCTTAAGAGTTTCTCACCTGTAATCTATTTAAAAACAGATCCAGCAATTTTTTTAGAGCGTTTAGAAGGAGATACTACGAGGCCCTTAGTGCAAGAAAAAACACCTGCTGAAATTCGTGCTATTTTTGAACCACGAATTCAGCTCTATGAGGAGACGGCCGATTTTATCATTGAAACAGATGAGCTAAATCAAGCAGAAGTCGCAGCGGCTATTTTAAAAGTATTAGCTGAGCAATAAAAAGTATATGAACAAGTTGTATCATTAGTGAGGAGGAAAAAGATGAAAGTTGCATATTTAGGTCCAGCTGCTTCGTTTACCCATATGGCTTCTGAAAAAGCCTTTCCTAATGCAGAATTAATTCCAAGTGTAACGATTCCTGATTGCATTAAAGCATTAGAAGACGGAACTGTTGAGAGCGCGATTGTCCCAATTGAAAATACAATTGAAGGAACCGTAAATGTAACCTTAGATTATCTTTTTCACCAAGCAAATATTCCGATTCAAGCAGAGCTCGTTTTACCAATAGCGCAACATTTAATGGTACATCCAGATAATGTTAGTAAATGGCGAGAAGCTGAAAAGGTTCTATCACACCCGCAAGCTTTGGCTCAGTGTGAAACGTATTTGAGTGATGAATTAGACAAGGCAATTCGCGAGGCAACTCCGTCAACAGCCTATGCTGCAAGGCGCGTTGGAGAGCAAGTAGAACCTGTTTTAGCTGCGATTGCTCCGAGGTTATCAGCTAAGGAGTATGGGTTGACGATTGTCGCGGAAGACATTCAAGAACTTGAGCTTAATCAAACGCGTTTTTTAGTGTTAAGCCATCAACCCGTTAAAATAGAGTTGCCTTCGACTAAAGAAAAAATTTCGATAAGCGTTACCTTACCGAATAATATGCCAGGAGCCTTACATAAGGTTTTAGCTGCTTTTAGTTGGCGTCAAATTGACCTTTGTAAAATAGAATCTCGGCCTTTAAAAACGACCCTGGGCGAGTATTTTTTCTTAATTGATTTGTATGTAGGAGATCAAGAAAAACTGATTGATAACGCGATTGAAGAAATTCAGCTAACTGGGTGTAAAACGAAAATATTTGGATGTTATTCCGTCCATACAATCCCAATTAGTTAAAAATAACGATAGATGAAAAGCTCTATTTTAAATACCTTATGGTGTTGACAGGGCTTTTTAATCTGTATGTAAAGTTAAATAACGACTTAATATGCGTTAGTAATTTTTAAATTGTCAGAAAATTCATAATTTTGTTGCATTTTAAAGTTGAACCCTGTATATTAGATACAAGTTCTTTTTTTGATAAGTTAAACATGACAAGAACTTAAGGAATAAAAAAGGGGTCGGGGACAATGAAAGTAAATAAAAAATGGTTTGGTATTGGGCTACTAACGTGTTCAGTTATTTTGGCAGTTGGTTGCTCAAATAATAAGACAGATGACAAAGGTACTACAGCAAGTAGCGACACATCTGAGGGGAAATTAGCTAAAGAGCAAGTATTAAATTTAACAGAAGTTGCGGAATTGCCAACTGGGGATACGGCATTATCAACTGATACTGTTGGGTTTACCGTTTTTAATCAAGTCTTAGAAGGTTTGTATCGCTTAGATAAGGACAGCAAACCAGTTCCAGCATTAGCTAAAGAAGAAGCAACCGTTAGCGAAGACGGATTAACGTATACATTTAAATTACGCGAAGACTCAACATGGTCTAATGGCGATAAAGTTACAGCAAATGATTTTGTTTTTGCTTGGCAACGTGTGGCAAATCCAGAAACAGGTTCACAATATGCCTACTTGCTTGAAGGTGTTGAAAATGCCGAAGCAATTATATCTGGTGAAAAAACTCCCGATACATTGGGGGTTAAAGCAGTTACTGATTATGAATTTGAAGTGAAGATGGAAAAACCAGTGCCTTATTTTATTTCATTAATGGCCTTTCCAACGTTTTTCCCACAAAATGAAAAATTTGTGACAGAGAAAAAAGACAAATATGGTACTTCGGCAGATACTATGATTTTTAATGGTCCATTCATTTTTAAAGATTGGGATGGAACTAATTTATCTTGGAAGTATGAAAAAAATCCTAATTATTGGGATGCTGAAAATGTGAAATTAACTGAAATCAATGTAGATGTTGTGAAAGAAACAGCGACTGCTTTGAATTTATATGATGCAGGCAATTTAGATCGTGTACTATTAACTGGTGAATACGCGAAGCAATTCCGTGATACTCCAGAGTATAAGATTACAACGGAAGCTCGTTCTGCTTATATGCAATATAACCAATTACGCGAGGGCAAGAAAACTATTTTTGCCAATGAGAATATGCGTAAGGCTGTAGCTTATTCCTATGATCAAGATTTATTAGCAAATGAAATTCTGGCAAATGGTTCACAAATCTTAACTGGTTTAGTTCCTGCTGATTTAGCAGCAAATCCAAAAACAGGTGAAGATTTCCGCAAAGAATCAGGAGATTATTTACAGTTTAATCAAAAAGAAGCTAAAAAATATTGGGAATTAGCTAAAAAAGATTTAGGCGTTGATAAGGTTGAATTTGACTTAATTGCAGATGATGATGAATCCAATAAGAAAATTAGTGCTTTCTTGAAGGATCAAATTGAAACTAGCCTGCCAGGAACAACAGTAAATGTTCGTTCATTGCCATTTAAAGTTCGTTTAGAGGTAGCAACAAATCAAGAATACGATTTACAACAAGGTGGATGGGGCGCAGATTTTGCTGATCCTGTGAACTTTATTGACTTACTACAAACAGATGGTGCTTATAATCGTTCAGGGTATAGTAATAAGGAGTATGACGCTTTATTGGCAGATTCAAAAGGCAAAAATGCGAATAACCCAGAAGCTCGTTGGGAAAACTTATTAGATGCTGAGAAAATTTTGTTAGATGATGCAGGTGTGTCTCCAATGTTCCAAAGAGCAGCAGCTAGCTTACAAAAACCGTATGTAAAAGGTATTTACTCTCATCAAGTTGGAGCACAGTTTACGTACAAAAATGCTTATATTGAAGAACATGAGTAAGAAGATAATTTAAGAATACAAAAGACCGGCTTTGTATATAGCGGTCTTTTTGTATTAGGATCTTTTTATACTGCCAGTTCTTATGAGCCAACTTTTTGAAGTAAAAAGCTACTTTGTGTATATTTTCTTATCTTTTTATCAGAGCTAACCGGTTCAACAAACTTTTTATACAGGAGGCAACGAATATGCGTTTAATTAACATTGAAACTTATACACCAGGAACAAATACTGTTCCAACTGACTTGATTTATCCGCTGGATCATACACAGGCGACAAAAACAGAATTAGAAGAAATTTCGCTAGCGACTGTTGCTTTTTATCAAAAAATAGCGACTGAACTTGGCTTAACAGATTTTGCTTCTTTGCAGGGGGTTGCAGTCTTTCCAAAAACGATAACGGACCCACGAGCAGATATCCATTTACATTTTATTCGAGGAGGGACTCGGGTGGCACCTGTTCTTCAACCGGAACAACAAGCAACGAACTTAGATGAAGAAAAAGGTTGGTTAATAGAAAAAATGGGTGATAAAGAACTTACTATTTATTTAACGATACCAACAAATAATATTTATCGACAATTACGTTATCTGTCACTAACTGAATGTCTTTATTTTTTTAAGGCTAATATAATAAAGCAACTTCAACAATAAAAAAGCTCAAAAGTAAGGATGGGTTGTTAACCGCAACATTACTTTTGAGAACTTAATTATCTAAAAAATTCCCACTTTTCTATAAAGGAAAAGTGGGGATTTTGTTTAGCCGCCAATTAAGAAGTCTAAGACGTTCCACCCATCAGAAGTTTGGGCTTTGTATAGTTCAGTAAAGCCACAATCATGGCAACTAATTGTAATAAATTTTTTATTTTGTACATCGAATATTTTAGCAAAATTGCCACCTGTTGCTTGAAATTGATCATGTTCATAAGAGTGGCAGCCACATTTTTCGCAAATATATTGTTTTTTATCCATTGTTCAGTAAACTCCTTTATTTGTTTTTCTAAAATTAGTTTACCATAGTAAAGGTTTCTTGTTATCCGTCTAAAGGTTGATGTTTTTCTCCGTACTAAGATGGTTTTTAGTTCTTTTTATTTTTATGATGAATTATGAAGTTTCATGTGTTGCTTAATGGACTAGAAATAGCATACTATGAAAGGGATAAGTTAATTATTTCTTAGTGTATTCGAAAGGTTATTCATAGTTGTTTGATTTTTTTAGTTGGAGTGTTACCAGGGGGAGTGAGTTATGTTAAAGAAAACAAATAAAATTAGATTTCAATTGCAACAAGTTGGTAGTTACTTAAGTGGGATGATTATGCCAAACATTGGTGCTTTTATTGCGTGGGGACTTATTACGGCGCTATTTATACCGGCAGGCTGGTTTCCTAATGTAAAGATTGCAGCGCTTATTGAACCCATAATGGTTTATTTATTGCCTATTTTGATTGGATATACAGGAGGAAAGCTGGTTTTTGGGACACGAGGTGCGGTTGTGGCCACACTAGCAACGACAGGCTTAATTGTAGGAGCAGAGATGCCAATGTTGATGGGGGCTATGGTAATGGGGCCAGTCGCAGCTTGGTTATTAAAGTCTTTTGATAAGCTCATCACTGGAAAAGTTCCAACAGGTTTTGAAATGTTAGTGAACAATTTTTCCGCCGGAGTTATGGGAATGTTGCTAGCGATAACCTCGTTATTTGCTGTCGGACCAGCAATGGAATACTTGAATGGGTTGATGGTCAACGGAATTAATTACTTGGTTCACCATCAATTATTATCATTGATCAGTCTGTTAGTAGAACCAGGGAAAGTTCTATTTTTAAATAATGCAATTAATCACGTTGCACTAGGACCATTGGGAATCGAGCAAGCGACTGAAACAGGAAAGTCAATTTTATTTTTAATTGAGGCTAATCCAGGACCAGGATTAGGAATTTTGTTGGCCTATACTTTTTTTGGAGTGGGAAGTATGAAACAAACAGCTCCTGGAGCAGTCATTATTCAACTTTTTGGAGGAATACATGAAATCTATTTTCCTTATATATTAATGAAACCAGCACTAATCCTAAGTGCCATTTCAGGGGGAATAGTCGGAATTCTGACTTTTTCATTGTTTAATGTGGGATTAGTAGGACCGGTATCACCAGGTAGTATTCTAGCTATTTTAACATTGACGCCTCGCGGTGATTATTTAGGCATTATAGCAGGAATACTGACAGCAGCTACCGTTTCATTTAGCATTTCTGTTTTGATAATTAAGTTTTCAAAAGTGAGTCTAGAAATTGCTGTAAGTACTAAAAAGCAAATGGGTGAATTAAAAAGAGTCAGCAAACCCTCAAAAAGTGAAACTGAAACAACAAATGAGGTGAAGAAGCTCAAGCAAACAAGTGAGTTTCCTGAAATAGTAAATAAAATTATTTTTGCCTATGATGTTGAAATTGGAACAAGTGCAATGGGGGCGTCTATTTTAAGGAAAAAGATGCAGGAAGCAGGGATGAAAATTGAGATTAATCATGCCTTAATTGATCAAATTTCAAAAGATAGTGGAACTATTATAATCACGCAACAAGAATTAACGTTACAAGCACTCAAAAAATTTCCCGAAAGCTACCATATATCAGTGGTAAGTTTTATGAAAAATATGGAGTATGATGCATTGATAAAAAAATTAAGCTAATTCGATAAAATAGGAGGGAAAAGATGTATTTATCAGCTAGAGCACGTTTGATTTTAGAATTTTTGTTAATGAATAAGGCTAATGTAACTAATGCTGTATTGGCATCTGAATTAGATGTTAGCGAACGAACGGTACGACGAGACTTACATGAAGTTGAAGCAATACTTGATACGTTCCAACTAAAGTTAAGCAAGGAAAATAGTCAATTAAGTATTATCGGGACAGAAATAAATCGTCAGAATTTTAAATGGCAGCTATTAGATCTTGCTCATAATGAGTTTACACCTTTAGAACGTCAAAACTTTATTTTAAAAACATTGTTGCGTGAAACAGAGCCACTTAAGTTAATGGCATTAGCTACTGATTTGAGTGTCACGATTTCAACTATTAGTAGTGATTTAGTGAAGTTGGAGGAAGTTTTAGGGAAGGATGTTAGTATCGAACGTAAACGAGGTTCAGGTATACGTTTAAAAGCTAGTGAAAATAAAAAGCGTGAAATGATGAGTGATTTATTTGGATCAGCACTTCCCAAAAATACTCTTTACCACTACTTCAATCAGCAAATGGAGGAAGCCGAAGTACAAAGTATGATCGAAGATAAGTTGCTTAACTTACTAGATGCAAATTTGTTAAATCGGGTTGAACAAGTCGTACGTGAATGGCGCACGGGTCTAAAGAATAGTGTGACAGATGATGCTTACTTAACTCTAATCGTGCATATTACAATTTCAATTGAACGTTTGTTAAACGGACAACATTTAGTGACGGTACCAGCGAATCTAGTTGAAGCGATTGATTACCCAGAGTATCAGATAGCCAAAGCCTTATTGGCAGAATGTCTTGAAATGGAAGAAAGTGTGGTACCACTTGGGGAAGTAGCCTATGTAACTATGCATTTACGTGGCGTTAAGTTTCAAACTGAAAAAATTGATTTAGCTGGAATTGAAGGAATCCAAGCTGTTACGCTTGCGAATCACTTAATAACAAGAATAGCAGATGAAATACATTATCCTTTAACAGATCCAGCTCTATTCAAGGGCTTAGTGGCACATTTACGTTCGGCATTAAGGCGTTTAGATCAAGATATGCGGATTCAAAACCCGTTGATAGATTCGATAAAAAAAGATTATCCTGATTTGTTTCAACTTGTACGAAATGCATTCGATGAGGGGTATCCTCGTAAAAATGCACCAGATGAAGAAATCGGCTATTTAGTTTTGCATTTTGGGTCAGCAATTCTACAAGTGAAAAAACAAGAGGTTTTCAGTGGCTTGGTGGTTTGCTCTAGCGGAATCGGAACATCAAAAATGCTTATGACACGTTTGCAACAAGCATTACCACAGTTGAAAAAGTTAAAGAGTACATCACTTTTTGAAATGCTCCATCATGAAGTCGCAAGTTCCTATGATGTGATTGTGTCAACAATTGATCTAGGGAAGGTTGATTTCGATTATTTTTTAGTCAGTCCGATTTTATCCGAGGCTGAAATTATCCAAATTGATGTTTATTTGCAAAAAAAACAAGGTGTTTTACCGAAATATCCAATTAAAGAAGCTGAAAAATTTAATTTACAAGGATCGATTCATCATTTTGAAAAATTAGAAGAGCAGGTTGGAACAGTATTAGCTCTTTTAAAGACATTTCAAGTTTTCCCAATTCAGCAAGTTGTCAAAAATATTGAAGAAGTTAGCGAAGTGATTACTAAGGTGATTTACCAAAACCAGCCAAAATCAAGAATGGACTATTTAATCAATGCTTTGACTGTAGAAGAGCAGCAAGGTGGAGTCGGTATTCCAGGGACTACTTTGGCCTTATTCTTTATTCGTAATGAAATGATTTCCCGGCCTTTATTTCAAATTTTTACACTAAGAAACCATGTGAGGCTTCAGGCAACAGATAAAACTGAAATTGAAATTTCAACAGTATTGGTTTTGTTAGCACCAGAAAAATTAGCTACTGGTAGCATTGATATTTTAAGTAGACTTAGCACTTTAATGATTGAAAGTGATGAGGTGATTCAAAGTTTTGAATCAGGGGATAGAAATAAAATTACCTCTTTAGTGATTCAAAAACTACACCAATTTATCGATAGTTAATCATATTATTTTATTATAAAAAAAGCATTAAGATTTGATCCGACTCCGAAAAACTAGATTTTTGGGGTCGGATTAAAAAAAACTGTTTTTTATTTAGAGGAATCCGAAACTAAGGACATAAGTACATCAAAAATCATTATCACCGCTGAGTCGTAAGCATCATGATTTAAGCTTTGCGAATGATCATCCCTAATTTCGAATTGAGCATCAAGCAATTGTCTATAGTTAACAGATTGCTTTGATCCAAGAAAGCCAATCATTATTACTTTTTTTTCTTTAACATAGTCTATTTTTTTTAATAAAGATTCAGTTGCGGAGTGTCTATTAAATACAAGAATTAACATTGTTTCATTTAAATTTTTTTCAAAATTCAATAGGGTATCTTTGCTACTTGAAACAAGTACTCGAAAACCTTTTGATTGTAATTTAGCAGCGATATAAGTGATGAATGCATCTGATTCATCGCCAATTATTTGAACGACGTGACTTGTTGTTAAGGACTGTGTAAATACAGTTACATCTCGAATAGACAGCGCATCTAATGTATCTTGGTAGTCCTTCATGTACATAGTAAAATGGTTATTTAAATTAGCACTCAATAGTTGTGTTGCTTCAGTTGGGGAATGGTCAGTATACTCTATGCGTAACTTTTCTGTAAAGGCAGTATAGCCACTAAAACCTAATTTTTTACATAAACGAATAATAGTTGCTGTCGAAGTTGTTAATTCTTTGGCAACCATGCGAATGCTACAAGGTTGTTCATTTTGGCTATCAGATAGTAAAAAAGCTAAAATTTCATGTTCAATTTGGCTTAGATTTTGCCCTTTAGAGTAGTCAAAATAATGTTGGTGTGTCAGAAAAATCACTTCTTTCTCCTTTTATCTTATAGGGATAGTATACCATAGCAAATCGAAGGGATAACAATCGAAATAGGAGTTGGTTTGAATTGCTCTAAAAAAGGAACTTTTTGTTAAAGATCAATTTAAAAGAGCTATTTTGATAAAAGTTCCTTTTTTTAGTTCGTTATAAAATATAGGGTATAATCAAGAATGAGATTTTTAAAGAGTCGACTAATAAATAGATTTAAAGGAGTTAGATAATAATGGCAATGAAAGAACAAGACGTTTTGAATCACTTAGAAAAATATGGGTTTAAAGGAGAATTTGGCAAGTCCATTTGGGCAATGCCCTCTTCTTTACTGAATGGATTTAATTATATCAATGTTAATTTTAGGTACCAAATTTTAAACTTCTCTGAGGACGGGGTATATGTAATCGATGTTGGTCAAGCAACAAATAAAATAGTTGATGTAGTGCCACAATTGATTCCAGCTAGTGCACTTGTGAGTGTTACTCTAAAAAAAGGCTTTTTAACAAATAAAGCTTATATTTCAACAATCTATGGAGATATAAGCTTTAAAGTAATGAAAAATATTATGAATAAAAAATGGCACAAACAAAATTATGAAAATTTGCAGGAAAAATACCCTGGATAAGCATGACAAAAATAAAGAAAAGGCTGAGAATTTTTTTCTCAGCCTTTTTTTCAAAGATTTTCATAGTCGAAAGACTGACTATGCGTGGATAAAAGCTTTGAAAGGATGGTGTTATAGTTAGTTTAACAAGTTAAACTTAAATAGAACTTAAAAAATTATTCCTTTGTTCCGAAACGCATTTAGTCGCTTATTCAGAATCTTTAGTAGAGGTAGTTGTGGTTTCATCTGTAGAAGAATCACTCGTAACAGCACTACTAGAGGTTGTAGTTGGAGTTAAATAAGCAGAAAGAGCATTTTCAAGATCACTGTCTTTGATTTGAACATTTGCAGCTTTAAGCAAAGTAGTCAATATCTCTGTTGTGAAAGTTGAATCGGCTAAGTTCGCCGTTACAGCCATTTCCGTTAGTTCAGATTGATAATCTTGCCATGTTTTTGAAGTTGAAGTTGGATTGACAACCATATTAACAACATAGAAACCTGCATCAGTGCTAATTGCTGTTTTTGTGAAGTCTCCGTCATTTAATTTGGCTGCGGCATCCGTCACTGTAGTATCGTAGGTTGTTCCTGTAGAGATATTATAAAAGCCTGCATCACCGCCATTTTCACTAGTTGTTGTATCGGTAGAATACTCAGCGGCTAAATCTTTAAATTTTTCACCAGCATCTAATTTAGTAATGACTTCCTTAGCAGTATCCTCATCTGCAACTAAAATAGTTTGGAAGTACAAACTGTTCTCCCACAATTCTTTATAGTCAGCATCGGTTAAATTTGTTTTATCTTTAACCGCAGCCTCGATTAATAAATTTTGTTTAATTGTAGCTTTATAGGCTGCCCCATTAGCATAGCCATATTGAACCAAGATTGATTCAAAAGCCTCAGTACCGCCATACATTTCAGCGACTTCATTAAATTTAGCATTTACTTTTTTTGTGGTAGCACTATCCCCATATTTTTTAGCTAAAACTTGCTCAATCAGCATAGTTTGTAAGGTAGATTCACCATAGTTAGCTTTCATTTCTTGATAAAGTTCTTCTTGAGTGACTTTCCCTGCAGTTGTTGATGCGACTGTCGCACTTGAGTTCGTACACCCCGCTGTCAATAACCCTAAAAATACGGCTCCACTTATGATTAATTTCTTTTTCACACGAACACATCCATTTCTATTCATTTAAGCTATGTTTTTAAGTTTAGTTGTTGAAACTTAAAAGAACCTTAAATTTAAATAGAAAAAGGAAACGTGTTACGAGTTAAAATAGCAAAGCTACTTAATCGGTATTCGTGGCGCTTCGTCAAGTATTGAAATATTTCCAAACTCACCAGAAAAGAGTTTTTCTTCTAGTTTTTTTTCAAAAAAGATTCCAAAACTACTGTATAAGTCATTTACATTTTGCTTACTTAAAGCATGATTGATACTAATTATTTTTGTGGTAGTAGATAATTCATGCAAAGGAAATGTTGTTAAAATAATGTCTAATTTTTTGTTATCTATCCGTTCAGTCGTTATATCTGGAATGAGCATAGCATCAAGATTGAAGGGGTAATAGTAGGCAAGTTTATTTTTCAAATAAAGCGCATGTTCAAGATCTGTTTCCACGACAATTCCAACATGGATGATGGGAGCTTTTTTTAACATATTTGGAATGAAGGTATCCCAGTGGGTAATAATGATATAAATAAAATAGTTCGCCATCCATTCATCCTCATGAGGAAAATATTTTTTAAAGGTGCGTTGAATGATTTCAGGAAGTCGATTAATGATAAATAGAGTTCGCTGCTTAAATTGTAAAGGAACATCATTTAAGAGTCCGCCCTTAAAAATTAGTTTTTGATAGAAAGTAAAGCCATTCATTAATTTTAACTGCATATTTGTTTTAGCTGACTCAGTCATAGATATAGTGAAAATCTCTTCAAGTTCTAATAAAATATAAGAGATTTTTTGATAATTGTCCCCTAAATCAGGGTATTTTTCTATTAATTGGTTGAGACCGTCATTAGAAAAAAGAAAACCAGTTTCTATGAAAAAAGTTAAAGCTTCAGCAAAAGACCGACTTGTAAGGTTGTGCTCTAATTTTAATTTTTGGTTATGTTGTTCTTTTAAAAGAGCATCAAAAAAATGTGTGAATTGTGTTAAATATTCTGAATTGTTATTTATGGGCAAAGAATGATTTCTTTCTATTCGTTTCAAACCAACACCGACCCAAAAAATAAAACGATTTTTAGTGGGGAAATTTGTAGGAAAGTTTAAAAATTTAGTGAAATCAGAATAGATATAATCCAAGAATTGAACTAAACTATTTCCTAACTTAATATCTTGAAAAGTATATTTTTCCTGAAAATACGACACAAAAAACTGAATAATGTTTTTTTCGTCTCCGATAATGTTAAAATTTTTCGTATCTATTATGATATCAAATGGAGCGAGTCTTTGATTAATGAAAGAAATTGTTCTTCTTAGCGTACTTTCACTTAAGAAAAAATGTTCTTCTAACGTTTCTAGCGTATTATTTTCTTCTAAAAAAAGTAGTTCTAAAAGGGAGTAGTTCAAATTATTCACATAGATAGATTTATAGATATGTTGATAGTTTAGTGAATCAGGATAATGGATATTAACAGAATTTGTATCTATAAAATAGATACTTATGGGATGGATTAAGACATTTAAATCGTCAATGTATTTTTTTAAGTTGCGAACGGACATAAATAATTCATCTGCAAGTGTATAGATATCAATGGGTTCCCCTAACAAGGCGGAGGTAATGTCTAGATATACCTTTTCCTTAGTTGAAAGAAGCTCTTTCATATTGTATCCCTCCTTAATTTTGAAAATTCGGCTAATTATACCATCATAAAAAAAAGTATACTAGTAAAAAGTATTCTAGTATATTTTTTAACCAACGAGTAATTTATTTGTGAATTTAGTAACGATTAAATTGTCAAAAGTAAGTAATTCTCTCCCTCATTTTGACAGGAAATTCCATGAAAACTATTTTATACTAATCAGTGTCTTAAACGAAAGGAGTAAATTCGTGAATTTGAAAAAATTAGTTTTATCCAGCCTAATAGCTATAATTATGCCAATTTCAGCCTTCTCAGAAAGTAGAACGGCATTAGACGAGGCACCTCTTGGACTACAATTAGATGATATTTTCACTCCGACAGAGATGCAAAATAATAGTGCCAAAGTTTACCGTAATGGGAATGGAACAGATGTAGTTATAATAACAGACGACGGAGGGCAACAAGGCGGCTTATGGTCAACAGAAGCGATGAAATTAGACTTATCTCAAGATTTTCATGCATCTATGAAAATATATTTTGATGATGTAGGCTCAAATTCAGCTGACGGTGCCGCATTTGTTATGCATAGTGATCCTAAAGGACTTAGTGCATTTAGTTTTGATGGTGGACAAACATTAGGTGTATATGGTTATAAATCAGATAGTAATCCCGAAAGAGGGGCTGTTCAAAATAGTTTTGCCATTGAATTTGATACGTATCGCAATGATAGTGGTGAGAATCAGTTTGATAATGTCGATGGATTAGGGGACAATCATGTTGCCAGTTCTTACCCTGGACTTTCTTCAAGCTATGAGAGAGTAGGGTCGCCAAAGAGAAATAAGATTTATCATGATAAATACTCGGAAAGCATTAATTTAGAAAAAGGAGCTCTTTCTAATGGAAAGTGGCATGATTTTTCCTTTAATTATAGTGCTGAAACTCATGAATTTACGTACATTTTTGATGGTATTGAACGTCAACTTTATGATGGATTAGACACGAGTGTTTTTGGAACGAATTCTGTTTACTGGGGATTCACAGGTTCCACAGGTAAAAAAGAATCCAAGCAAGCCGTAATTTTTGAAAATATACCCGGCCTAGTAGATGCTAAGGTGACTGAACAAGTTTTAAATAAGAAAAATGAATCTCTTTTAGAAACTGAAGTGACAGAAGGCGAAACAGTTTCTTATCAGACTGATATTGCCTATATAAAAGGAAAGCAATCATGGCGAAATTTGAAAGTGACATCAAATGGCAATCAGCAGGTAACCCCAATTGCAGAATCTATTAACATTTTATTACCAGATGGAAGTAAGTATACTCCAAAAGAAAACCCATTTACAGAAGAAGGCAATTTGAACCTTGATTTAACAGGTGTTGAACTATCAGATCCTAATCAACATATTCAGATATCGTATGATGCCGTTATAAAAAAAGGGAATGAATCCAAAACAAGAGTGCTAGATTCTATTCAAGTAGCGGGAAGTAATAATACAATCAAAAGTCAGGAAATTGGTTACTGGTCAATCCCAACTAAATATGAATTTGTGTTTGATGAGGTTGCAGATATTAGTACGGAAATAACAGGTAAATTACTAAATACGGGTGATTTTGAACAAGTAGACTTACAACTTTCGAATGCCTATCTATCAGATGGAAACCAAATTAATTCGAAAGCAGAGTTTGATCCAGCTACTCAACTATTTAAGCTTGTTTTAGAAGAAGGAGTTCACTTACTAGCAGAGGAAGAACTTGTGGCTCAGCTAACGGTAGACAATGAAGTTATTCCGATAACGAAGACTCAAGTAGTTGATAAAATGCCTCCAACAGCAGAAGGTCGAGAAGTTTATATGAGTATAAATGAAGACTTTCCTTCAAGTTCTAAATTTGTAAGAAATTTAATGGACACAAATAAGCATTTGCAACCAGAGGATTTCAACTATGAATTTAATACGAACCTAAATGAAATTGATGTATCTAAAGCAGGTGAGCATCCAATTGAGCTTACCGTGGCAGATAAGGCAGGTAATAAAAGCGAAATGATTCATTCAACGTTGAAAATTTTAGAGGCGAATAAGCAGCTTGAGTCAAAAAAGCAACTTGAATTAAAATCAAAGGACTTAATTCAAAAAACAACGATAGAAAAAAATGAGTTTTTATTAAAACAACTAGCAGCTACTGCTTGGGAAATCAATGCTGAAGCTGAAAAAATAGATTTGACAGAGCAGATTATTATTCAAAATAGTGATGAAATAACTGAAAATCCTGGGGAATACACAATTAAATTAGCTGTTCCGAATAAAAATTTGTACAGAGAAGTTCCTTTAATTGTAACGGATGGCGAGTTGAAACTAGAAGTAGATGAATTTCCAGAGATGGATGCTCAAATTGTAAGTCGTTCTAAAAAATATAGTTTTCCAACGACGACAAAATTTTCTATCACAGATGAACGGGTAACAGAGTCAGGTTGGAAAGTTAGTGTGTCGCAAAGTGGCTTTACTATTCCTAAGGGCTATACGGGAAGCCAGCAAGCATTGAACTATCTATCATTGGAAATGAATAATCAAGAGTCTACTAGCATTGCTAGTCAAGGTTCAAAAGAAATTGTATTAAACGATGCAGATAGTGATTTATATTTTTCTTTCATAGTTAAAAAAGGTGCAAATAACTATCTAAGTAAGAATGATAAATACTCTAATGAAATAACATGGACGATGATGAAAGATAATACCTTGCAGTTAAGTAAGTTAAATGTAACAACCCCTTTAAAAAAATAAAATGTATAGGAGAGAAAAAAATGAAAAATACAATTAAAATGTTAATGACATCAACAGTTATCTTAGGAGGGTTTGGGTCAACGGTGGCAATTGCTGATCAAGCAACAGAGTTGAATTCTACTAGTTCTATTAAGTTTGAAGCTCCGATTAATGAAGAAGGAACAAAGCCAGTAGATCCAACAGACCCTGAACAAGAATTACCTGAGGGTGGGGGAGAAAATGGAGAAAAGCCAGGCGAAGAAAATACAGCAAGTGGACCATTGAGAATTGATTATGCCTCGAATTTTAATTTTGGAAAACAAAAAATTTCTTCTAAGCAAGAAACCTATTTGTCTAACTTGAGTATCAAAAATCAAGAACAAAACTACCTACCAAACTTTGTTCAAGTAACAGATAATCGTGGTTTGCATGATGGTTGGAAGTTATCGGTAGTCGCAAGTGAGTTGAAAGACGAGAAAGGCCATAGCTTAAAAGGATCAATCATTGATTTATCTAATATTTCTGCAAATCATAGTGTATTTAAAAATGATTTAACGATAGATAAGTCCAATGAAGTTTCTTTAGATGGAAAAACACCAACTGTGATTGTAGAAGATGCGCATGGTAGTGGTACAAATAATCATGGTGAAGGAACTTGGGCGATTGCATTTGGTGAAAAAGCTACTGAAAGTCAAGATGACGACGTAACATTAACTGTTCCAAAAGAAGTTGGTGTGTTAGCAAATGCAAGCACAAATTATCAGTCTGTTTTGACATGGTCTGTTGAGCCGGCAACTGTTTCAAATACAAAGGCAATGTTACCAAGTATTTAAGTGTTAAAATATGGAAGGATGGGAAAACTAGGATGACGAGTTTAAAAAGATGGTTGATAGGTATGATGAGTACACTACTATTGATTTTTATAGCACCAGTGGCACAAGCAGGAGGTATGAATTTTACTGTTGAACCTCTATTTAACGAGCATCAAATAGCAGAAAATCAGTCGCATTTTGAGATGAAGGTAGAACCAAATAGCAGTGAAAAAGTGAGTGTTCAAATAACAAATGGATCTGATAAAGACAAAAAGTTTAGTTTGCAAATAAATAATGCAACGACTTCAAAGAATGGTGAAATATCTTATGAGAAAAAGCTGAATGTTCCAGATGATAGTGCCCAAGTTGACTTACAAACGATAGCAACTCTTCCCCACGAGTTAAGTCTAAAGGCTGGGGAGAGTCGTATTGTGGATATTTCATTTGAGGTACCAGAACAAGCTTTTGAAGGAGTACTACTTGGCGGTTTGCAAGTTGTGGAACAAAATGAAGCTACAGAACAAGCAGACGAAAAAATTTCTTTTAAAAATAAGTATTCATTTATTGTTCCAATTGTAATGTACGAGACTGATGCTCAATTAAAAGCAGATGTAAAGCTCAAAAAAGTTTTTCCAACATTAACTAATGCGTATCCTTCCTTAGAAATACAATTGCAAAATCCTGTTGCTACAACATTACCAACTAAGGATGTTACGGTAAAAATTACCCCAAAAAATAAAAAAGAAGTTTTAAAAGAGCAACAACTAAAAGAAGTAACCTTTGCTCCAAATTCAACTTGGAACAATCAACTTGATTGGGAAAAAGAAGAATTTAAAGCTGGTGACTATACAGCACATATAAAGATAAAATCAGAATATGGCGACTGGAAGTGGGATCAAGATTTTACTATTGCTGGAACAAAGGCAAAAGAATTAAATAAAAAAGCTGTAGGGATAAAATCAGAAAATCCTTCTACCTTTTTAATTGTTGGCATCTTACTCTTATTTTTAGTAACGGTCGTATTAATTTATATGTTAACAAAAGAAAAACGAAAAAATCAATTGGAAAAATAGTTAAATAAGCTATCAAATAGCGTGAGACAAGTAGTATGAAATAATCAAAATCGTCTGAAATCCATTGCTTAAATGTTGATTTCAGGCTTTTTTTTGATAGTGATAGTTTATTTTTATAAAAAAATGTTTTTTCAGTAGCTAAAATAGGTTAAATACTGGATAATAGAAAGTAAGAATTTATACTTTACGATTATTGGGGGCGTTACCATGAAAAGTGAAAAAGAAAAAATGATTGCTGGAGAAATGTATCGAGCAGGAGATGCCGAGTTAAGAGCTGGTAGAGAAAATGCACGCAAATTAATTCGTCAATTTAATCAGTCAGAAGACAAAGTTGAACGCTTTAATTTAATTAAAAATCTTTTTGGAAACTTTGAAGAAGGTAGCTTTATTGAACCGAATTTAAGAGTAGACTATGGATATAATATTCATGTTGGTGCTAATTTTTATGCGAATTTTGATTGCACATTCTTAGATGTTTGTCCGATTACGATTGGGGATAATGTAATGTTTGCTCCTGGTGTTCAATTATATACAGCGACTCATCCTATCGATCCTGTGGAACGAAATAGTGGGTTAGAGTACGCTAAGCCAATTACAATTGGGAATAATGTTTGGATTGGTGGCTCAGCAATTGTGGTTCCAGGTGTAACATTAGGTAATAATGTGGTAGTTGCAGCAGGTGCTGTCGTTACAAAATCATTTCCTGATAATGTTGTAATCGGTGGTAATCCGGCAAGAGTCATTAAAGAAATAGGCTAGTTCTTATGAGCCAACTCTTCGGAAAAAAGATGAAATTTCGAGGCGGCAAAAAGCGCCACATCAAATTTCCCTATTTTTCTGCCAGAGCTAACCGGCTCAACAAACTTTTTATCAAGGCTAGTTCTTATGAGCCAACTCTTCGAAAAAAAGATGAAATTTCGAGGTGGCAAAAAGCGCCACATCAAATTCCCCTATTTTTCTGCCAGAGCTAACCGGCTCAACAAACTTTTTAACAGGAGGGTAAATAATGAAAATAGAACATGTTGCTATCTGGGTGAAAGATCTTGAAACAACGCGGAAATTTTATCAAAAATACTTTAAAGCATCAGTCAATGATTTATACCATAATGCTACTAAGGGCTTTACTTCTTATTTTTTAACTTTTGAAAGCGGAGCACGGTTAGAAATTATGCAACGAACAGATATTGTGATAGGACACGAAGCTGATTCACTAGGTTGGGCTCATATTGCGTTTTCTGTTGGTTCAAAAGAACAGGTCGTTGCTCTAACCGAAAGACTTGTTGCGGATGGTTATGCTTGTTTGAACGGACCACGATTAACTGGAGATGGGTATTTTGAAAGTGTAGTCGAGGATCCAGAAAAAAACTTAATTGAGATTACAGAATAGTCTTTTAGAGAAATAGGGGAGTGGGATATGTTAGACAAACAAAGAGCAGAGATTGATCAAATTGATCGCGAATTAGTGGCTTTATTTGAACGTAGAATGGCAATTGTGACAGAAATAGGGGAAATAAAAAAAGCGAATAGTTTGCCAATATTTGATGAAGCACGGGAAATTAATGTGATGGAACGCGCAGAAGAGCGATTGGCTAATTCTGATTATGCACCTTATGTAGGGCAACTATTTAAAGACTTAATGAATGTAACAAAAGAGTACCAAAAAAATATAGTAAAAAAACGAGAACTATAAATTACGTTCTCGTTTTTTTTCGGTTGATGTATTGGGTCTTTTTTTGACACGTTTTTTTCTGTGTTTAGTCAATTGATACAATTGTTTTTTTAGAAGTTCATTTTCTTCTTTAGTATCGATATAGGCTAGATAAATTAATGAAATTAAATAGATAACGCAAAGATAAAGGTAAGTGATAACGAATGTTTCATTACTAAAGGTAATTAAATATGAAAAAAAAGCAATTATAGTAATAACTAAGACCTGTTTTTTTGTTGGAATGCCATAATAAATCAGTTTAGCTCCTGTTTTTTTTATAGAAAATAGGATTCTTTCTAAAGGCGTTTTAGGCTTAGGAGGAAGTTTTTTAGGAACTTTTCTTTTCTTTTTTGAAGTTGTAGTCTGGCTCGTTTTACTAGAACTCTTTTTTTTAGGAGAATTTCGTTCTCTAGTAGTAGAAAATAACATAAAAGTAGTTAAATTCGGCAGAAAACTAGCTGGAAATAGTACACGAAATGAGACTATAGTGGTATAATAAAGTATAATAGCATAGAATACAATAAGGTAGTTAGTCTGCATGTGAATTAGTTCTCCTTTCATTTAAAGAATTTAAATCTTTGACCTTGAAAATACTAGTTCTATTTTACCATATTGTGTCAACTATAGGGTAACTTTAAAGCAAATATAAGTTTTGAAAACGAATTTAATTTAGAAGGATCTAAACCTGATTATAAGTAAAATATCTTTTAATTTAAAATAGTATTGGAGGAGCCTAAATGTTAGCATTTGCATGGTTTAAAAAGAAAAAAGACAAATACGATGAGTTCGATGATGAAGAGTACGACGAAGATTATGATGAAGACTACGATGACGAGGATTATGACGACGAAGACTACGATGATGAAGAAGATGACGAAGACGAAGACGATGAAGATACAAGCAAGTATGATTATGAAGCGATTGCTGGTAATTTTGAACGTGAAAATACGCGTCTCTTCAAAGACAACGAGCGTCTAAAACGTAAGTTAGCAATGGCTGAAGAAGAGTTGAAAATGACTGCTCTTGAAAAAAATCAGCTGTTGGATAAAGCTGAATTGGCTGAAAAAGACAATCAATTAGATAATCAAAGTACTAAAAAGCAGTTAAGTGATACAATTGCTCTTTACACAAAAATTAGTGAAGAGAATAAGTCGTTAAAGAACCAACTAGAAAAATTAAATACGTATGGTTTTGATGTCATTGAAACAGAGAAAAAATTAGCTAAATATCATGTGATTGAGCGTGAAAATACTGAGCTTAAAGCGCAGCTTATGAATGTGAAGGTTGATTTAGCAGATGCTGTTTTAAATGCGAAAGAAATGGCGAAGGATATTGTGAATGCAGCTAGTGAAGAAGCGAATAACTACCAAATTGGGATTGAAACGAAGCGTGTAGCTGTGACGGAAGAAATTAATGATATTTATCATGAATTAGATCATTCGCGCTTGAAGTTAAATAATTTATTTAATGAAGTTCGTTCTCAAGTCGATTTATTAAAAGATATGGCTGAAGGTAAAGAACGAAGATAATAAAAAAGACGTTTAAAAGATGATAAAACTTCTAAAAAAAGTTTTATCATCTTTTTTTATCATTAATGAAAATAAAATAAGAAGAATCTAATTTTATAATTACTTTATTATAAAGATACATTTAAATGAAATAGTTAAGCGTGATATTGTATAAATATGATTTAGTGTGTATAAAAATACTGTATGATTTTCTCATTATTGAGTAAATTTAGTTTTTTGATCTCTTTGTATTCGTAAAAAAGTGAAAAAAATTCTGTATAAACAAGTCGTTTATACATTTTAGACCTGTTTATTTGATGGGAAAAACAGTTTGGAAATGAATATTTATAACTAGTTTTGATGGAATGATAAATCCTTTGCATTTGCTTCGTCGTATATTTGGAGAAAGCAATTTTTGTAAGCGTTATGATTTAAGTGTAATCAAAAATAATTTTTTGAGGAGGCAGTAAAATGGAGAACCCAATTCATATTATGTCCGAAATAGGTAAGTTAAAAACAGTCTTGTTAAAAAGACCTGGAGAAGAGGTTGAGAATTTAACGCCCGATATTATGGGGCGATTATTATTCGACGATATTCCCTATTTGCCAATTATTCAAGAAGAGCACGATTATTTTGCTAAAGCTTTAACTGACAATGGAACCGAGGTCCTATATTTAGAAAAATTAACCGCTGAGGCGATTGATGCGGGAGGGATTCGAGAAGTATTTATTGATCGAATGTTAAGCGAATCTGAAATCAGTTCACCTAAAATAGCAAGCGCTCTAAGAGAGTACTTACTCAGCATGGAAACATTTCCAATGGTAACTAAAATAATGGCCGGTGTTAGAACGCGGGATATAGATGTTACAACAAGTAATTTAGTCGATATTTCAAATAAGGAACATTATCCATTTTTTATGGACCCAATGCCAAATCTATATTTTACTAGAGATCCAGCAGCTTCTTTAGGTAATGGATTAACGATTAATTCTATGCACTATACAGCTAGACGACGAGAATCGATGTTTATGGAAATTATTATTCAATACCATCCTCGTTTTGCTAATAAAGGGGTTGAAGTTTGGCTTGATCGTGACCATCCAGAAAGTATTGAAGGTGGCGATGAACTCGTTTTAAATGAGCGTGTTGTAGCGATTGGAATTTCACAACGGACATCAGCAAAAGCTATAGAGGCTTTGGCAAAAGCTTTATTTAGTCGGAATAGTAATTTTGAAAAAGTTGTAGCTATTAAAATTCCCAATGTCCGCGCAATGATGCATTTGGATACAGTCTTTACTATGGTTGATTATGATAAATTCACGATTCACCCTGGAATTCAAGCAGATGGCGGAAAAGTTGATACCTATATTATTGAACCGAGCACAGTTCCTGGAGAAATTCGGATGACAGAACGAAATGATTTACAAGAGGTATTAAGGGAAGTCTTAAATGTACCAGAATTGATTTTGATTCCTTGTGGCAATGGCGATGAGATTGTTGCACCTCGTGAACAATGGAATGATGGTTCGAATACTTTAGCGATTGCACCAGGTGTGGTCGTCACTTATAACCGGAATTATGTCTCTAATGAATTACTGAGAAGTTATGGAGTTAAAGTGATTGAAGTCATTTCAAGTGAGTTGTCCCGTGGTCGTGGCGGCCCTCGTTGTATGAGCATGCCATTAATTCGTGAAGATTTAAAAAAATAAATTAAAATTAGAAAGGATGAAGAATGATGAATGAATCAGTATTTGAAGGACGTAGCTTATTGGCCGAAAAGGATTTTACAAAAGAGGAATTAACTTATTTAGTTGATTTTTCTGCTCATTTAAAAAAATTGAAAAAAGCTGGCGTTCCACATCATTATTTAGAAGGAAAAAATATTGCGCTATTATTTGAAAAGACTTCAACTCGGACACGTTCAGCCTTTACTACAGCCGCGATTGATTTAGGTGCACACCCAGAGTATTTAGGTAAAAACGATATTCAATTAGGGAAAAAAGAATCTGTAGAAGATACTGCAAAAGTTTTAGGTAGTATGTTTGATGGGATTGAATTCCGTGGCTTTAGCCAAAAAGTTGTGGAGCAATTAGCTGAATTTTCTGGTGTTCCGGTTTGGAATGGATTGACAGATGAATGGCATCCTACGCAAATGATTGCCGATTTTTTAACGGTTAAAGAAAATTTTGGTTATTTAGAAGGTATTAACTTAGTCTATGTTGGCGATGGTCGAAACAATATGGCGAATAGCTTATTAGTTACAGGGGCTATTTTAGGTGTAAATGTACGTATTTGCACACCTAAATCACTTTATACAGATGCGAAAATTGTTGAATTAGCAGAAGGATTTGCTAAGAAATCAGGAAGTCAGCTTGTAATTTCTGATAATGTAGCTGAAACCGTTTCTGGCGCAGATGTGTTATATACGGACGTCTGGGTATCAATGGGTGAGGAAGATAAATTTGCTGAACGAGTGGAACTTTTACAACCGTATCAAATTAATATGGAAATGATCAAACAAACAGGAAACGACAATATGATTATCCTTCATTGTTTACCTGCTTTTCATGATACTGAGACAGAGTATGGAAGAGATATTGCAGCACGATTTGGTATTTCTGAAATGGAAATTACAGACGAAGCATTCCGTAGTAAGTATGGTCGTCAATTTGAACAAGCTGAAAATCGTATGCACTCAATCAAAGCCATTATGGCAGCTACTTTAGGAAACCTATTTATTCCAAGAGTTTAATTTATCGAGAAATAAGCTGATTCTATTTTGAATTAGCTTATTTCGCAAACAAAAATCAACCGCATTCGTAAAAAGTAAAGAGCTTGACTCTATTCGTTAATCTAAGGATATAAAGTGAAGCTCTTAATTTTTTTAGTATCCATTTAACGAATTGGAGGAAATAATAATGAGTGAACAAACACAAGAAAAAAAATTAGGTATTATACCGTTAAGTGCTTTAGTAGTTGGTGCAATTGTTGGTGGCGGTGTTTTTAATTTAATGTCGGATATGGCTAGAGAGGCTTCGCTAGGCGCAATAATTATTGGTTGGTTGATTGCAGGACTGGGGATGGCAATGCTGGCCTTTAGTTTTCAAAATTTAATTGAAAAAAGACCAGATTTAGATGCTGGGATTTATAGTTATGCTAAAGAAGGATTTGGAAATTACATGGGCTTTAATGCTGCATGGGGTTACTGGTTGTCAGCCTTATTAGGCAATGTAGCTTATGCAACGTTGGTATTTAGCTCCTTAGGTTACTTTTTTAAACTATTCGGTAATGGACAGAATCTAGCTTCAGTAGTTGCCGCATCGATTTTACTTTGGCTTGTGCACTATTTAATTTTACAAGGAGTAGAGTCTGCTACATTTATTAATACAATCATTACTGCTGCAAAGCTCATTCCTCTAGCAATTTTCTTTGTAGCGATGATTGTAGCTTTCAAATTGGGCATTTTTACAACAGATTTTTGGGGAACACTTTCAGGAAACTTTGAATTAGGTGAAGTGATGAGTCAGGTCAAAGGAACAATGTTAATCACTGTTTGGGTTTTTATCGGTATTGAAGGAGCCGTCGTCTTTTCTGGTCGTGCTGCTAAGAAATCAGATGTTGGAAAAGCAACTATTCTTGGCTTAGTTACAGTTATTGCTATCTATTTATTAACAACTATTTTGTCTTTAGGAGTCATGACTAGACCAGAACTAGCAGACTTAAAACAACCTGCTATGGCTTATTTATTAGAAAGTGTAGTTGGAAAATGGGGTGCTATTTTAATTAATATCGGTGTAGTTATATCTGTACTAGGAGCATGGTTGTCATGGACAATGTTCGCTGCAGAATTACCGTATCAAGCTGCAAAATCTGGTGCTTTTCCTAAGCGGTTCGCAAAAGAAAATCGGAATGGTGCACCCGTAAATTCTCTAATTTTTACGAATGTCTTGATTCAAGTATTTATTTTTTCATTCTTAATTAGTGATCGCGCGTATAATTTTGCATTTTCGTTAGCATCTTCTGCGATTTTAATTCCATATGCGTTTACAGCTTTTTATCAGTTAAAAATTTCTATTCAAGAAAAAGCAGATACGCCTCATCGGACACGTAACCTTATTATTGGTGTACTTGCTAGCCTTTATGGGGTCTGGTTAATATATGCGGGTGGAATTCAATTTTTCTTATTGACAATGCTTTTATATGGGCCAGGAATTATCATTTATGCCTGGGTTCAGAAGGAAAATAAAAAGAAACTCTTTAGTAAAGGTGAATGGATTTGTGCTGGAGTTGTTATTTTATTATTTATTGTGTGTGTCATTCAGTTAATTAACGGTTCAATTAAAATTGGTTAATAAAAAAGTGAAAAGTGAGGGAATAGATATGAGTAAACGCAAAATTGTAGTAGCATTAGGTGGAAATGCTATTTTATCAACCGACGCTAGTGATAAAGCACAAAAAGAGGCATTAAAAGCAACGGCTGCTTATTTGGTTGAAATTATCAAGCAAGGCAACGAATTAATTATTTCTCATGGAAATGGTCCTCAAGTTGGAAACTTGGTTTTACAACAGCAAGCTGCAGCATCTAAAAGCAATCCAGCAATGCCATTAGATACATGTGTGGCAATGACACAAGGGAGTATCGGCTATTGGCTTCAAAATGCGTTAGAGAATGCATTTAAAAAAGAAGGAATTGAAAAATCAGTGATTTCAGTTGTTAGCCAAGTTGTTGTGGATCAAAATGATGTAGCTTTTATTCATCCAACAAAACCAATTGGTCCATTTTTAACCCAATCAGAGGCCCACGAACAAATGCTTTTAAGTGATGACACTTATCAAGAAGATGCGGGCCGTGGGTGGCGAAAAGTAGTACCTTCACCAAAACCAGTTAGTATTTTAGAATACCCAATTATTAATCAATTGGTTGAAAATGGAGTTGTGACTATTTCAGTTGGTGGTGGTGGTATCCCAGTTATTGAAGCCGAAAATGAATTTGTCGGAGTAGAAGCAGTAATCGACAAAGATTTTGCTTCTCAGAAATTAGCTGAGTTAGTTGAAGCAGATTTACTAGTTATTTTAACCGGTGTAGAACAAGTTTATATAAACTATAACCAACCTAATCAAAAAGCCTTAACGACAGTTACAACCAAAGAGCTCTATCAATACATTCAAGAAAATCAATTTGCGCCAGGTAGTATGTTGCCCAAAATTGAAGCCGCAATTTCCTTTGTAGAGCATAATCCAAAAGGGAAGGCAGTTATTACTTCATTGGAAAATTTAGGCAATTTTAATACAGAAAATGCGGGTACAACGATTGTGAGAGGATAACAATTTATCAGCACAGGAGGGAATTGAAATGGAAAGTCAGTGGTTCTGCATCTAAATTTAGCCAGAGTCATGTTATACTAAAGTATAGCAACACATCAAAGTGGACACAAACTGACTTCGTTTAAGTAAATTGTGTATTGGAAAATTGATTCTCACATTTTTTTCACTAGATCCGCTCTAGATATCATGATTATTTTTCCAAAATATCTATAGGAGTTGAAGTACAGTGCAAAAAAATGAAGTCCAGCTAGAAGAACTAGGCAGCATTCGTAATAACCAAGTTTTTAGTGGGTTTACAGATGACGAATTTGAAAAAATACAAGATCATATGTATTTGCGCCAATATAAAAAGGGTCAAGTTTTATTTGATAATGGTGATTATCGCAATCGAATTTATTTTTTAATTGAAGGTTTAGTTCGAGTAGAACGTTATGATTCCAGTGGAACATTTTGTTATTTAGACTATGTAAAAAAAGAACATTTATTTCCTTATGGTGGTATGTTTTTTGATGAGTTTTATCATTTTTCAGCATATGCAGTCACAGATATTGAAGTCTATTATATTCCCACCGATATTTTTGAAAAAATTAGCAAAGGGAATACAGCACAACTTTTATATTTTTATCAAGCATTATCTACTAATTTAGAAAGCCATGAACTAAAAATTCAATACTGTTTAGCATCCAGTGCTACTGTACGAGTTGTTGAAACCCTAGCTATTTTAATGAAACACCTAGGAGAAAACTATTTTTCAGGAACCATTAGAATTCCTTATCCAATCATATTGAAAGAAATTGCGATTAATAGTGGAACGACACGAGAGACAGCTAGTAATGTGATTAAAACATTAAAAAAAGAAAAGAAGTTAGACTACTGTCAAAAACATTTAATTTTTCAAGATGTCGGCTTTTTTTTAGAAAATGGAGAAATAACATGAATGGTCAGCTCAACCTTTAGTTCAAAATCTAGCTGCTATGATGGTGATTATTTTAAGACTAAAAGAGTAAATAGACTATTAAAGTAGCGTAAGTAAAAGGCTTACGCTACTTTTTGTCATCAAAAAAGGAAGGCACTTAAAGCCTTCCTAAAAAATTATCTTTTTTTATTTTTTTTTCTAAATATGCTTTTTTTAGCAGGTTTTTCATCAAACTCATCATCGTCGTCGAAGTCGTCATCATCAAACTCATCGTCATCGTCGTCGAAGTCGTCATCATCAAACTCATCGTCGTCGTCGTCGAAGTCGTCATCATCAAACTCATCATCAAACTCATCATCGTCGTCGTCGAAGTCGTCATCATCAAACTCATCATCGTCGTCGTCGTCGAAGTCGTCATCATCAAACTCATCATCGTCGTCGTCGAAGTCGTCATCATCAAACTCATCATCATCGTCGTCGAAGTCGTCATCATCAAATTCATCATCGTCGTCAGAACCTAACTGTGCCATCTCCTCATCAACATTACGATGGTTTAATAGAGAAGCTAAGAACAGATAAAGACTCGCAACAACGGCAACAAAGGCTAAGCCTATGCTAACATAAGATGCTTGAGTTAAGATTGCCATCACGAAGAAAGCAATTGTTACAATACTTATCGTTAGCGAAGCCCATTTAACTAAACTAAATTGTTTTTCGGCCAACGTTGAACGTAAGTCTAGTTTATTATCAAGTTCAATCGCTTTATTTTCCAAATAAGCAATATCTTCTTGTGTTTTAGTTGCTAAAATATGTTCTTTTCTAGCTAAGTTTTCTTCGATACCCGTTTTGAACTTTTGGAACTCTTCTTTATAAACTAAGAAAGCTTCACGTTCAGTTTTTAGTTGGTAACGTTCATCAGCCATTTCATTTTCATGCTTTGCTTTTTCAAGAATAATGTCCTTTTCGGCAGCATCTTTAGCTGAAAATACATTTGCTTTTGCAATTTTTAACATGTTTTCAGCTTCATTTTTAGTATTCTCAATCAGTAATTGGGAATCACTACGTGCACTTTCTAAGGCAGTTTTAGCCTGCAATTCAGCTTTTTCCAATTTCTTCTTAGCTTCGCCATTCGCACTATTAATAATATTGCTAGCCATTTTTTTAGCATCTTCAATAGCTTTACTATTTTTTTCTTCAGTTTCAATTGTTGAATGTTCTAAATTTTGCTGTTGCAAGGCCACTTTGGCTTTGATTTCAGATAAAAGTTGTTCAGCTTCACGAGCAGCGCGATCTAATTTTTCTTCAGCAAGAGTTTCAGCATTACGGATAATTTCTTTTTCTTTTTCAGCGATATCTTTTTCTAAAACAGTTTGGCGTTCTTTATAGAATAAATCTAATTTTTCGATTTTTTCTAAATATTTGCGCTCGTACTCTTCATCTTGTTTTCTTTTTTGAGCTTCAATTTCAGCAATTTTTGCTTGCTGTTGTTTATCAAACTGAGCTTGCTTATCTTGATAAGCTTTCTCTAAGTTTGCTTCTTTCTCAGCATATTTAGCCTCAGAAAGATCTTGTTGCTCAGCGTAGATGCCTTCTAGCATTTTTAATTTTTCTTGATATTTTGTTTCAATTTCAATTCTTTTTTCTAATGAAAGATGCTCAATTTCAGCAATTTGTTCATTAAATTGTTTTTGCAGTTGTTCACGATTTTGTTCTTTTTCTTCCTTAATCGTTGCAACTTGCTCGTTGTATTGTTGCTCTAGTTTTTCTTTTAAATTGCGCTCCAAATCTTGTCTATTTTGTTGCGCTTCTTTTTCTTTTTCAAGCATTTCTTGTTCAAAATGTAATTGTTTTTCTTTAAAGTTCGTTTCAAGCTCTTGCAATCGAGCTTTGTACTCAGACTCGGCAGTTTGAGATGGGTTAGGATTTGTTTTTTGAGTGACTTGGAATGGTGTAACAGCCCGTCTAGAAATAGGTTCACGTACAGTTTTTGGTGCACGTTTAATTTCTGAAATAGGCTCAATTACACGTTCTTCAGATTTTATTTGATTAAAAACTAAATCACTTTTAAACGAATCATCATTTTTAGAAGAAATGGTTGTAGGATTTTCAGCCGAATCTTCAGATTGCAAAGCATCCATCAACGCATTTTTTTTGTCTAAAAAATTATGAAGTTTCATTGGGTATGGTTCTCCTTTTCTAATGTATTTGATTGGTATGTTGGTAAGATAAATTACTCCAAATAGTGAACAAAGATACACCCAAAATTGGCTGTATCTTCACTCGGTTTGTGCATACTAGTTTACAGGATACGATTGAAGTCCATTGTATCGTCTTGTTCTTGAGAAGCTCCTTGATTCACACCTTTGTAAAAGTCTGCAAAGTTATTTCTCATTAACTCACTATAAATTGGTTTGATGAAACCTGTGAATTGTTCATTTGAGGTAAATTGATCTTGAAATGCTTTTATTGTATAAGATAAACAGTTGTCCCATTTAGCCGATTTTGAGAAAATTAGATTTGTTTTATTACCTTTTAACAAGTCTTCAATATATGGTTGTAACAGTAAGCTTCCGCCACCAGTGAAAATGATGTGTTGTCCACGAGCATTGATATTGTAGCCGCGTACTGAAAGTTCATCCATAATTTCTTTTTTAACAAAATTTTGTACAACATGAGTAATGAAGCTAGTTGAATCTGAAAATCCTTCAATTGCTCCAATATCCGTAATTTTTCCTTCTAAAATAGCTTGATTGTAGTCAATTCCACGGAAGTTGACGTTTGGATTTTCGATTGCTCTTCTTAATTCAGCTTCAAGAGCGCGCTCTAAGAAGTTAACACCAGCAACGTCAATAGAAAAAGCATTTTTAGCATTTCCTTTATTGTCAAATTCACGGAAGTTCACATTTTGTCCGCCGATGTCTAAAACATAAAGTGAGTAGTAGTCATCAACTTCAGTCATTCTTGGTAACATTGCTTGACCTTCAGGCAACACAATCACATTCGCAAGTTGGAATGAAACTGGCTCCCCGTTTTGTACAAATTCAATGAAACCATCTTTATCGCCATAAATTAGGCGTTGGTAATCTTCTCTACGAAAATTATTTTGGAAATCCGTTGATGGATAACCCAACACTAACAAAATTTCTTCGTCAGGCTCGGTCACAAAATCAGCGATAGTTGCGTAAATACATAATTTGTGGTGTAACGTATTTTTAGTCAATTCAGTGTTATAAGTAGTATCAACACCTTCACCGACCATGTAATAGTGGCCATTTAATTCAAGACGGTATTGACGTAGCGAACTATCTTCTTCTAAAAAGCGTTCTTCAATAATTTCTTCCGTTTTGATGGGAAAGAATTGACCAATTCTAAGGTTCCGTTATTTGAAAAACAAAAACTCTTTACTTCATTTTTTCCCGGATCAACTACAACTATTTTCATATTAATCTCCCTCTTTTATTTAGATTTTATAATAAATATAATAGCATGGATTCTCTATTTTTACTATTGTAAGGAAAATTTGCCCTTATACTTAATGGTCGCATTTTAATTACTTGAAGTCAATGGGTTTATGTAGAAAAAAGCGAATTATAAGTGTTCATTTTTGCCATTATAAAGGAATAAAAAAAAACAAAGACAAAATAACAGCTTAAAAGCCTTTGTTTTTAGCATTACATATCATCTTTTTCAAATATGTCTTTTTTTTGACTAAAAATGAAAATTTTTAATTATTGTACCCAAAAGGTTTATACCGTTAATTTTTAAACGAAAAAAATTAATAATACAGAAAATTATATAAATTTACTTGTTTTTTTATTCAGGTTAAAAGAACTTTTTTGGAGAAAAATCAGCGATAAAAAATAGGAACCCAATAAGGTGCTGTAAAGCAATTTTTTAGAAGGTAAAAGGATGTATTATAAAAATAAAAATTAATAGAATTTAAAATTGAAAAATTTCTGAAAAATCAGATAGTTAATTATGGTGGTGTTAAGAATCTAGCAAACGAAAAAAAGCTGAGAACGTATTGTCTCAGCCTGATAGTTTAGTTAGTTTACATTTACATCAATTGCTTGATAAAATGCATTTGTTGTATCATAGACATTCCAGACAGCGTAAATGACATGGTAGCCAGTTCTGTCATTTGGAATTGAAACTGTGTGTTTAAGCGTTTTTGGCGGAACAGTTCCATTATCATTAACGGATCCAATTTTGTCGAAATTTTTAATATCTAGAGGTTGGCTTTGATTCCAGCCTTGTTTAGTCATATAGTAATCCCAAGTTGCAGTTTTATGATTAGCAGTAAGTGTCCAAGTTAAATCTAAATTTCCTTTAGAAATCGCTGTTTTATACCAACGAGTTGGACTTTGTTGATCTAATGGAGCAAAACCTGCCAAGCCAGCACTAGCTAGTTTACCTGGAATAAATGTGTTTTTTGGAGCTTCGATACTTTGAGGTTCCCATTGAGCTTGCCCTACATTGGTGTTTAAATTCCCACCAGCTGAACTACCTAAAAATGCTCTACTACCGGGAGAAGAAATATACCCATGAGCAAAACTTGGAGTAGCAAAAGCAGTTAACCCTCCGACTAACAAACCAACAACTAAAATAGCTTTAAAGAATCTTTTCTTCATAACGACATAACACTCCTCTTCTTTTTTTGTTTTTTATAGCGCTTACTTACGCTACGATGTAAGTGTAACATGATATAACGTTATAACGAAATGATAACTCGTGTGTTTTAAGAATATTATCAAAAAGATATTGTGAATGATTTATTATAGCACTAAAGAAGAAGCTATTAGTACGTTTTAAAAGGTCTATGGCTAGGACTTGTTTCGATATTTTTAGTTTATAGATGACTATTTATTTAGAAATGAAATAAATTAGCAACTGAATTAAATCGGATATAAATAATGTGAATCTCAAAATATTGTTAATTTTAGTCTAGTAAACAAGAAATATAAAAAGAAATGCAATAACGTATAGCTTGTTGTCATTACCGTTTCTTTATATTTTGTGAATGGACCCATTAAAATGAGTTTCTTGCTCATAAACTCTACTTAAACTTCACCAGCTGACACTAATATAGCTTGATCAGCTGTTATCTCCACACAGTTAAGGCTAGTTGGAGCAATATCTCCAGTTTTCCATAATTCAGCAAGTGGCTGATTTAATAAATAGGCAAGCATGACTTTGATTGTAATTCGATGGGAAACAATTAAGATCGTTGCACCTGGATGCTGATGGATAATCTCGTTTAAAGCGTGTACAGATCGAGTTTGCAAATCAGCAAATGTCTCACCATTTCCATTAGGCTGATAAAGATGAGGGTGATGCCAAAAATTAGTCCAACTTTCAGGGTAACGAGATTGAATGGTCGTTTTATTTTCCCCTTCCCATAGTCCCATATTGATTTCTCTTAAACCTACTTCTGCTTTGATGGGAAGATTTAATTCTGAAGTCAGAAGATCAGTTGTTTGTTGGGTTCGTGGGCTATCACTGGTGTAACAGTGAGTCAGTCCCATATCTGCTAGTCCTTTAGCTAAGTTTAACGTCTGTTGAATGCCGTGGGCAGTTAAATCTGAGTTTAAATGGCCTTGCATACGCTCATCAAGATTCCATTCAGTCTGTCCATGACGTACAAAATATAAAGTCGTAGTTGTCATTTTATAGCTCCTTTTTAAGTATTCCTTGCTTATCTAATGTACAATGAATCGCAAGCTCTGTATAATACAAATTAAAGATTGATTGATAACTTTTATTTATGAGAGGTGAACGAATGAACTTACATGGGTTGCGTCTGTTTTATGAAGTGGCTAAACAAAAAAGTGTCACACAAGCTGCCAAGAAATTAGCTATTAGTCAGCCGGCTGTTACTGCACAGATTAAAAAATTTCAGGAAGAAGAAAATGTAATGTTACTTATTCCAGATGGTCGAGGGATCCAATTGACATCAATCGGTCAAGAAGTCTACCAAGAAGCCCAAAAATTATTTGCGATTGAAAAAACAATCGAAAATCGAATACAAGCATTTACTTTGGATGAGCAATCTTTAATCAAACTTTCAGGAAATTATGTCACGATAAATTATTTGGTACCGCAATGGTTAGCTGAATTTAAAAACCAATATAAGGCTGCTGTTATTCAAGTCGACATGTTAAATACTGCAGATGCAGTTGGAAAATTAGTAAGTAACCAAGTGGATTTTGCCTTTATTGGCGAAGAAGGCGAAAAGTATGCAGAGTTTGTCGAATTGAGAAAAATTGGAATAGACGAGTTTTACTTTGTTGTTGCGCCAGAACACAAATACGCAAATAAAACTATTTCATTAGTGGAATTGGCGAAGGAATCTTTTATTGGTCGAGAAGCAGGAAGTTATACGAGGACCGAGTTAGCGAGCCTCTTTGAAGAAGCTGGGGTAGACGAGCCAATACCTACGCTTCATTATAATGGTGTTCATGAAGCCGTAACTGCGGCAGCATTAGGGTATGGGATTCATTTTTGTTCAGGACTCGTTGTTGCTAAGCAAATTAAAAATGGTGAGCTAGCACGTATTTATACTGAAGAACCAACCAAAAAAAGGGCACTCTATTTATGTACGCGTAAAAAAGATAAATTAAACGGAATGGAGCAATTATTTTTAGATTTTTTAATTGAAAAGCTCCCAAATGACTAGCTTTTCAATTCAATTTGGCAGATTAGTAAAAAAACTTATCAAAACTAAAAGAATATTTAAGTTTTTTTTGGTATACTTTAGAAGTTATGTCTAAATCTATCGATCGTATCAAGAGATTAGGAGGAAATAAATCACAATGAAACAATCTGAAGAAATACTAGGTCTTTCAGTAAATGAAGTGAAAGAGCGTCAGAATAATGGACAACAAAATGACTATCAAGAAAATGTTGCTAAATCAACTAAAATGATTATTAAAGATAATGTTTGGACCCTTTTCAACTTTTTGAATCTGGCTATTGGTGTTTGTTTGGCCGCAGTCGGAGCATTTAGTAACATGGTTTTCCTAGTTATTATTTTAGTTAATATTTTAATTGGTATTTATCAAGAAATTCACGCACGAAATTTAGTTGCTAAGTTGGCGATTATTTCAGAAAGTCGAGTAACGGTTATTCGTTCAGGAAAAAAAGTAGAAATAGCTGCTACGGAGCTAGTTATGGATGATATCGTTTTATTGGCAGCTGGTGAACAAGTTCCTTCTGATATGAAAGTTGTTCAAGGACGTGCAGAAGTAAATGAAGCTTTGTTAACTGGTGAGTCAGAATTGATTGAAAAAACTGCGTCAGATGAACTTCTTTCTGGTAGTTTTCTGTCAAGCGGGCAATGTTACGCTCAAGTCATTCATGTTGGAAAAGATAACTATGCAACACGGATTGCAGAAGAGGCCAAAGTGCATAAGCCACTCCAATCAGAATTAATGAACTCTGTTGCAAAAGTTGCTAAGTTTACTAGTTTCGTGATTATTCCATTAGGATTCGTTCTTTTCTTTGAAGCCTTTTTTATGCGTAGTGATTCGACTCAAGTTGCTGTTGTTTCATCGGCAGCTGCTTTATTAGGAATGTTACCAAAAGGTTTAGTACTCTTAATCAGTATTTCGTTAGCTACAGCCGTAACTAAATTAGCGAATAAACGTATTTTAGTGCAAGATATGTATTCTGTTGAAGTGTTAGCTCATGTAGATACACTTTGTTTAGATAAAACTGGAACGATTACAGAAGGTAAAATGAAAGTCCAAAAAGTAGAAATGTTAAATGATGTGACCGTGACAGACTTTGAAACAATTATGGGAAGTTATTTAGCAGCAAGCCAAGACAATAACATTACGATGCAAGCCATTCGTGATTATTATCAAGAAAATAACCAATATACAGCTACTGATATTTTAGCTTTTTCATCAGAACGTAAATGGGGAGCCATGTATTTAGAAAATATCGGAACTGTTGTACTAGGTGCACCAGAGCGACTTGTGAATGCAGAAAACCTGCCTACTGAGGTCTTAGGAGCACAAGAACAAGGCTACCGAGTATTAATGTTGGCAGTGGCTAAAAATCAAAAAATGGTAGATGCTATTCTTCCAGAACTAGAGCCACTAGCTGTTTTTGAAATTGATGATCCTATTCGTCCTAAAGCCAATGAAACATTAGCTTATTTAAAAGCAGAAGGTGTTGACTTAAAGGTTATCTCTGGTGATAATCCCGTGACAGTTTCAAATATCGCAAGACGTGCAGGTTTAGAAGACTATGCAAATTATATTGATTTATCAAAAGGCTTTAATGATGATGAGGTACGTGAAAGTGCTAGCCGTTACTCAGTCTTTGGACGAGTATCTCCGCAACAAAAGAAAATCTTAGTTAAAGCTTTAAAAGATGATGGACATGTAGTAGCTATGACTGGTGACGGAGTCAATGATGTATTGGCTTTACGTGAAGCCGATTGTAGTATTGCAATGGCAGAGGGAGATAGCGCGACACGTCAAATTGCAAACTTAGTCTTATTAGATTCAGATTTCACAAGTTTACCAGATGTTTTATTTGAAGGACGTCGTGTAGTTAATAATCTTACTAAAGTTGCCAGTATTTTCTTCATTAAAACTATTTATTCTTTCTTATTAGCGTTGATTTGTATTGTAACAAATCTAGCTTTCCCATTTATTCCAATTCAAATTACGTTAATCGATTTAGCCATTGAAGGATATCCATCTTTCTTCCTTTCATTTGAGGGAGATAAAACAAAAGTTCGTAAGGGCTTTTTGAAAACAGTTCTAACCAATGCGTTACCAAATGCTTTGTTAGTAATCCTAAATATTGTCGTTGTTTATTTATATAGTCAATCAGCTAATCTAAGTGCTATAGAAACGACAACAGTCATGTATTATCTATTAGTAGGAGTTAGTTTACTAGCAGTTATTCGCGCATGTATGCCGTTTAACCCATTGCGTATTTTCTTGGCGGTAACGACAACAGTAGGAGTTTATGTAGCAGCCTTTTTATTCCAATCGTTGTTGCACATTGACACATTGACAAGTAATACACTGCCTTTATTTTTAATCATGATTACAATTTCAGCAATTATTCGTATAATTGTTGAATTAGTTAAAAAACGTAAAGTAGTGCCACAATTAAATTAAAAATAAAGCACCTATTTAAGAGTTTTTTCTTAAATAGGTGCTTCTTTTAATATTAGACTCTCGTGGAAATGATTGGCGTGCTTCTTTTGGTCTATAGTTGTAATAATCGTAGCAATGTTTTCCCAATCCCTTTTCATTGGAGGATAGCTCCAAAAGTAATATTGTGAGCTAAAATCATCTACTGAAACAGAGCTGAGCAAATCAGTAATGATTAGATCATAGTGTAGAGCAGCTGTTTGATGGTTAAATTCAGCACTTGTTGTAATGGATATTTTTTCTGGAAAATGGCGTAACAATTCATTTCTTAGCAGCGACTCACTAATTCGATCATGGGAGCTAATCAAGCGAACATGGATCTCGTTACAATAACCAAGGACATCTACATAACTACTAAGTAAAATGATTGTGCTATGAATATAAAAATTAGGCTGAAGTAGGATTCTTTTAAATGGCTCTTCTTGACAAATAGTTGCTAAAGCATGTTTGGTATTTAAATAAAAGCAAGTGTGTGTCTGTTTTAGCAGGGTTGATAATTTTAAAAATTCACTGGTTTTAGAAAAGGAAGCTTGGAAATAAGTAGCATAAATCGAAATACATAAGAGTTGGTAAAATAATTTTTTATTCGTTAATAAATTTTGAGTTGGATAAATAGTAGAAAGTGAAGATAATAATTTATCAGTTAGTTGGTAAGGAATGGTGTTATTGATTGAATGCCAACTAACAATACCACAGAAATTTAAATCCGATTTATCAAGGTAAGGATAAGTACAAAAAATAAGGGATAAGTAGTCTTTTTCATTTTTTTGATAGTTGCTGGGAACTGTTTTCATTAAATTAAGTGTGATAAATTCAAAATATTCTTCTTTAAATGGATCAATAAAACTATCTCCAATCGAATGAGTAATAAAATTTTTTTGTTGAACTCTAATAAAGCTGATTGCCATCCGATAAGTCAATTTTAATTTTTCAATAGTTGAAAAGTAACTATTTTGACTGCTAATTATATTTTCAACTCGATGAGTGAGCACATGTTTTGGAACGCTCTCAAATGGCCAAAAGCCGCTGTCGCTAGTTGACCAATAGACTAAATAAAAAAATTCGCGAATCCAAACTTCATTTCCGGTTAATTGCAATGTACTAATATTTAGGTGGATACCATTTTTTCTTAATAAAATCGCAATTTTTTTAAGTTTTCGATATAAGGTACTTTTGGAGATAAATAAATGATCAGCAAGTTTTTCAGTAGTTAAATAGGTTGAGTGAAAAAGTTCTGATAATAATTTGAAATCGATTGTTTCTTCTATGTAGATGCTTTCGTATTTTGATAGAGAAGCATGTTCAGTCTTTTTGAGTAAAACACCTTTTGTTTTTTTGCTAATTAATTCAAATTCATTGCCGTGATCATAAAAGATTTGCTTGATTCGATCTATATAACGATAACAAGTATCGATAGAACATTGTAGGTAGTTTGCTAGTTGTTCAACTGTCCATAATTTTTCCTCTTGGTAAAGCAAATGGATTATTTTAAGTTCTCGTTGTTCTGAGCTACTTAATAACTCTTCCATAAATTGGTATCTCCTTTCATAATAAACGTAAAAAAATAGACTTCTTTTAATCAACTTGACTAACAGTAAGCACTAGTAGTTGAAAAGAAGTCTATTTTACCTAGTCTTTTAAATGTAAGATCGCTTTCACAGTTTCTTCCATATCTGCTGATTCAATTACTGTATCATGTAAGATTGGAGCCGTGAATAACTCTGTAACAGAAGCTGGAATTGGAACTTTTGAAATTGTATTAAGTTGTTGTACAGTACTAAAATCACTAGTTTCTGATGAAATTTCCTTAAATGCAGCCATAACATGTTGTGGAAATTTATATGGACTGGCAGTTGAAACAATTACAGTGGGTGTAGAATCTTTTTCTTGGGCTAAATATTTTTGATAAGCCACAGTAGCTACCCCAGTGTGAGTATCAATTAAATAATCGTGTTCTGAAAAAATAGCTGCAATAGTTTCTTTAACTTCATGTTCAGAAGCTTCTGCTCCATAAAATTCGCTAAGTTGCTCGCGCATGGAATCAGTAATTGTATACTCGCCAGATGTTGCCAAATCAGACATACGATTCTTGGTTTCCAGTGTTTCGTTTCCAGCAATATGATAAATTAAGCGTTCAAGATTACTTGAAATTAAAATATCCATTGATGGAGAAGTAGTCACATGGAAAGGTCTATTACGATTGTAAATTCCCGTCGTAAAGAAATCAGTTAAAACGTTATTTTCGTTAGAAGCACAAATCAATTTGTTGATAGGAACTCCAATTTGTTTAGCGTAGTAACCAGCTAAAATATTGCCAAAATTTCCAGTTGGAACAACAAAATTAATTTTATCACCAAGTTTAATTTCTTGGCGCTTAATAAGTTGAGCATATGAATACACATAATAAACAATTTGAGGTACTAAGCGACCAATATTAATTGAGTTCGCTGAAGAAAATTGATAGCCATTTTCAGCTAATTGTGCTTTCAATTCGGAATTATTAAAAATATTTTTTACATTTGTTTGAGCATCATCAAAATTCCCTTTAATTCCAACAACAAACGTGTTGTCGCCTTTTTGTGTGACCATCTGTTTTTCTTGGATTGGACTAACTCCAGATTTTGGATAAAAAACAATTATTTTAGTTCCTGGAACATCAGAAAAACCTGCCATAGCAGCTTTTCCTGTGTCGCCAGATGTTGCTGTTAAAATGACTATTTCTCGATCAACATTATTTTTTTTGGCAGCAACTGTCATAAAATATGGCAAGATAGAGAGTGCAATATCTTTAAAGGCTAAAGTTGCTCCATGAGATAATTCTAAATAATGGGTATCCCCAACTTTTTTTAAAGGCGCAATTGCAGAATCATCAAATTTAGCATCATAGGCGCCGTTAATACAGCTCATTAACTCTTCATCTGTGAAATCGGTTAGAAAAGCTTTTAAGACAATAAAAGCGACCTCTTGGTAGCTTTTAGTAGCTAAGTCTTGGAAATCAAGATTTAGTGTTGGTAGTTCAGTCGGAACATATAATCCTCCGTCAACAGCCAAGCCTTGTAGAATTGCTTGTGAGGCTGTCACCACATTTTCTGCATCTCGTGTACTTCTATAGTTTAAACTCAATTTTTTTCCCCCTGACTTTTTATAAGCAAATAACGGCATCCAGCAATTAACAATATATAGTTATCAACTAGGCAAAATTGTTTCCCCTTAACTACAAGTAATGTGCATGTAGCTTTATTCAACTACCTAATTTATTGTTAAAAGTGTGTGTTGTAGTTTAACTCAAAATAAATGATTTCCTTATATTCTAACAGACTTTGAAAGAATTTAGTATGAAAAATTAACAATGTCTTTTTAATTAGCCTGTATAACAAAATATTGTTCATATTAAATTAAAATAATTCGATTTGTATAATACCTATTGTTAACAATTTCTTTGAATTAAGATAAATAAATCTGAATAAAAATATTATCGTTATGTTATGGTGATCTTAACTTTTAAGTTTAAGCTAGGGAGGAAAGAGCATGAATAAAAGTAGTTTTCAGATGATAACAGATTTTTTTAGTCATGATCGTAAAGAGTTTATTGAGTATTATTTGCTAGCAGAGTGTCGTTTAAGAGAATCGAATCCAAATTATATTGATAATATACGCAGAACTTCGTTTTTCAATGGGAACCAGTTTTAATGAAAAGAATAGGATGCATACAAGATATTATCAATCTCTATTGGTTTTCATTCGCGAGCTTAAACTTAAGGGGATGTTAGAAGTTAGTAATGCTCAAATAATAGATTATGCGATAGATTTATTCGAGTCTGCAGCGCATCATTTTTACTATAGTACAAAGTTTTATTTGAATTGTGCCCATGATATATATTTTACTGGAGAAGAGGAAGCTTGGGAAAGTAATTAGCTCTTAATAAGTATATGTTGAAAAAGAAGAAGCACATAATACTTCTTCTTTTTGCTTTAAATTAATGGAATCCTACAATTAATCGAGCCATTATCATAAAAACTGCTAATTTTTATTTTTAGCATGTCAAATTTTTGAAAGTTATTTGTGTCAAAGTTCAATTTTTTTGAAAAAATAGTAAGTAGTGATGACTATTTTTCATAATTTTCAATACATAGCTAAAGAAAGCCTCTAAAAATTAAAAAAAAAATTAAATTAAATGTGTCGTTATTTATAATTTTAATAATAGATTACTTTGAAAGTCCAGGGTGCTAAATTTTAAGTATCTTTCGTTATTTTTCCGAAAAAAGTATCTTTAGAGAATTATTAATTTTTTTGATACAACTATAGTGGTTTAAGAGAGGATTTCAATTATACAAGTTATTAACTCTTAAAAAAAAATTCAGAGCATCCTCGTATTTCGATATCATTAATTTTATAAACTAATGAGTCGTGAAAGGTGGGGAATTAATGTCCAGTAATATTTTAGATTATTCTTTGTATGTCAGCGGGAATTTTAAAGAGCATTATGCAAAAAAACAAGTGAAAAAAAATGAAATTATCATTGATCAAAAAAATCCATTCAATACACCAGAAAATAACCTATATATTGTCATTAGTGGACAAGTATTAGTTGAAGTCAGTAATAGTTTTGGGAAAAACTGTTACTATGACTTAGTTTCCAATAATCAATTATTTGGTACAGAAAGCATCTTAGAGACGCACCCATACCCTCGAGGGATTAGTTATCAAGCTAGAGCTATGACAGACGTTGTTTACTTAGAAATCAATAGCCAGTTTTTTTTGGATCATATGTATATAAACCCTAAGCTGTATCACTATATTCTTGAGGACGTGACTAAGCGCTATTTTTCAGTGACACAAAGCTATCAACTTATGAATGAGACACCAGTCGTTAGAGTCTCTAATGCGCTACTTAACTTAGCTCGTGTTTTGGATTTGAAAGCAGATAGTTCCAAGCGAAAAAAACTTCCTCTTTATATCAATCAAACATTCATTACAAAATATATTCATTCATCTAAATCTCGTGTTTCAGAGGCTTTTTCCTACCTTGAAGAAGTTGGAACAATTGAACGCAAACCAATTACTATTATTAACGAAGAAAAATTAAATCAAGTTTTATTGGAAAAATTACACGCTTAGTGTTTATAAAGAATATGAGAAGGCAAGCGTAATTTGGTGGATAATTTTAAAGAATGAAGCAACGAAAGGGTAATTTAATCATGCAAACAGACGGAAATTGGAATGATGTATGCGTTTATGCCGTTAATTTCAGTACATTAGATGGTAGACATATTGAGAAAATACTTATTTTTCCAGAAAAATTCACAAAAGAAATTATTGAAAAAGCAGTCTTAAAAAGATTTAGACAGATAGATAAGGTTGAAAGAATTGAGGCATGGTGTGGAGCACTGTCTTTAAAATAAAGTGTAGATACAAAAGAAGTGATTGGATAGACAAGATGAGAATTTTTACTATATAGATTTATTAGAATAAAACCCAAAAAAATTAGTTAATAAATTAGCTTGGTTAATCCATTACCAACGGAATATGAAGCGCAACATATACTGTTTTTTGAGAACAGTGAGAATAACTATTGCTAAACGTGTCTATCGAGATACTTGGTGGGGGTGGGAAAATATCTCTTACAGGAGTTTTAAAATAAATCGTAGATGTGTTAAATCCATTCTCTAAAATTGTTGATATATAAATTAGGACTAAAGATAGTCAAAAGGGGTAGTGATACAATGGAAAAAAGAAAAGAAAAATCAGCAGGATGGATTCCTAAAATTTTGAAAAAAGAGGATGAGTACGACGAATATGACGACTATGACGAAGAATACGACGATGAGTATGAAGACGATTATGAAGAATTGGAAGAAAAAATAGAATTATTAACTAAAGAAAATGCAACTGTGAAAGCAAAATTAATGGATTGTGTCAAAGCATTACGAGAAATATCTAGCCAAAAAGATCAACTAGAATCACAATTAGGTCAGGAAAAAGCACTGCCACAGCATTATCAAACTTTAGAAAAAAAAGTAATTGACTACCGTAGTAAAATATTGGAAAGCAATCAAATAATCGAACAATTAAAAGTTCAGCTAGAAGAAGAGCGTACAGCGAAAAAGGCAGAAGCTCCACTACTTGAAAAACATTTAGCACAGTCAAAAGAGCAGTTATCTCAATTGACTACTTTGAATACACAATTAGAAAAAAGAGTTCAAAATTTAACAGAAGAAGTCCTTGGAACTAGTCAGGAAGTAAGTAAAAATAAAGAACTAACAGCACTAGTTACACAGTTAAAGGAAGAAAAAATGGTCAAAGAAGAAGAATATGAGATTCAAATTAAACACTTAAGAAGCGAATTAGCTGAATGGAAAACAGAATTGAGCCAAAAACAACATGAGAATGAACAATTAACAAACCAACTGTTTGATGAGCAAACAACTCATTATCGCGGAAAAGAATTTGAAAATCAATTAATACAAGCTAAAGAACGAATTCAAAAGTTGGTGTTGGAGAATGAACAATTGCGTTCCTCTATGGAAGGTTCGAAAAGCGAAATTGCTGATGTCATGATTGAAGCAAAAATCCAATCAAAACAAATGTTGGATCAAGCCCATGTAGAGGCTGCAAGAATTCATAATAAAACCAAATTAGAATTGCAACAACATAATAGAGAAGCTAAAGTTTTAGTGAATCAAGTTGATAGAATCCAAATGGAATCAGAAATTTTATTTACTCAATTAAAAGAGCGTTTAACATCAGTAACAGCAGCAGATACGACTCAACTTTAAGAAATAATAGAGCCGAAAAAAGTGCTGATTAAAGTCTATTACTTAACGTAGTGGAATTACTATGTCAAAGCTAAAAAATAAATCAATTAAAGGGTAGTATTTTAAAGCATAGCGATTCGGAGTAATAGTATTTAAAGAATTAGAATATAAGTAGAGAAACCAAAGAACGAATTATTTTCTTTGGTTTTTTTAATAAACTGCGCAAGACAAAGTATTGAAAGTAATGGCAAAGTGAGGGATAAGATGAAAAGTCAAACTATATACTATCCAAAAGAAAGTATAAAGATGGAGCGTAAATCTGCTTTTTTCGCTGTCTATAAAAATGAATCGATTGAAGAAGTTTTTTTTCGCGCATTTACTCAACTGAGTTATTTAGAAAAAAGAAACTATGAAGAAAAACATATTGAAAATATATTGAATACTCTTCCTCGTTATTCTTTAACACGTCAACTTGTGATTGAATTATCAGATATTTCGGTTGAACGTGACTCTATTAGCTGGGAAGTTTTTGGTAAAGAATTTGAGCGAGCCAACAAACAAATGCTTTTGTACCAATTTTTTCACCAAACACAAGAGGGAATAGAACACCTCGTTTTCAATTTTCTTCCAGTGTATAAAAGTAACGAAGGCTTTCCTTTACAAATAGGTATGGATAAAGCTTTAATCGATCAAAACATTACAGGAACTATGAATGAAGAGGAACGAGTAAAAAAATGGGAAGAAATAGAACAAATTCGAATTGAGGAAAGTGGTCTTCCAATTATTCTAACGTTACAGATGGAAAAAGAAATTGAAAAATTAAAAATGGTTGACGATGCAGAATATAGTGAAGAATTCCCAATCGATGTAAACGCAGAATTAATGGATCTAGAGATTACTGAAATTAAAACGAAGAAAAATAAATTGGATAAAGTATATCAAGCATTTGAGCCAAAGGCTGTCGAACTTCAGCAAAATTTATCTGAAGTTACGCAATTTATCCAACTATTACAAGAGCAGATTAAAATAGAAGAACAAGATATAACTATTCAAAAAAAGCGGATGGATGAAGCGGTTAAACAAGTGAACTATTTACGAGAACAAACACTAGCCGTGACAGAGGAGCAAGAATCAGTTAAAGAAAGACTTCAATTACTAACAAATCAAAGTGAGGAAATTGTTAAAGAAAGCCAGGAATATTATGCTGAATTAAAAAGTCATAGCCAAAGTCAATTAAATAAAGCTACAGAAGTTTTGGAAGAAATACAGGGATTAGTGCAGGCGAAAAAATCTGTCGATGGATATCGTAAAGAGTATGAACAAATTCTTAATGAAGTTCATGAAAAAGAGAAAAGTATTGAAGAACGAATTAAGCTAGTCGAAACAACAACTATTGAGAAATTTAAAGCTAAGTTATTGCTTACACGTGACGAGAAGGAGCAATTAGAAATAAGTCAACAGAAGAAAGAATTAATGATTCGCGATTTAGAAGAAAAATTAGCTCGTGCTGAAAGCTATTTATTAGAGGATATAAAAGTTGAAAAAGAAGCTAAACGTAATGGCGAGTACGTTAAAAATAGAAAAATAAAGATTGCACTAGAGGAATACGATGCATTGTATAGCAAAGTTAAGTATTTAGAACATACTTGGAGAGTGAACCAAGAGTTGGTTGTTCGAAAAGAAAAACTGACAATTACAGATAGCGAATTACGTTATGAAAAAGAAGAGATTATTCAGATTAAACAAACGGCTAAAGAGGTTGAACTATTTGTAATTATGGATGAGTGTCGTACGATTAACGAACGAGTAATTATTAGAAAATGGCCATTTATACGTCCAAAAGCAGTATTACTGACAAAAGATTATGATGCTTTAAAGGAAAAATCAACTTATTTTGATTTAATTGAACGAGAAAACCGCAGTTTAGAGCGTTGGTTTTCGGAGTCTGTTTTAAATAAAAAGCAAGTTTCACATAAAAATCTAACGAATAAAATAGAAGAATAATTTTAACTGTCTAGAAAGTTATTTACCTCGGAGTCAACCTACTGCATTTGTTTACAACTGACTAATTGTCTTTATGTGTCATTTTATTAATTTAATGGAATTTGAGTGAGATAAAAGACAAACGTTTGAACAACGACTTGATTTTTTCATAAATAGATATTAAGGGGATTTTTTATCTAAGAGGAGGAGTAAAATGCAAAAATTATTAAAAAAGCAGGATCAGTTAGCATTGGAGTTATTAGCTCTTCTGTACTTATATAATGGTGAGTCGTTGTCTATCGTTTGGTGCATGGATACTTTAGGGGAAACGAACCGCCGATTATTAGTTGCTATTATTGAAAATTTATCCAACAAAAGAAATATGAATTTCCACATTCAATATTCTAAGAAAAATGTCAAAGCTATCTTTTTTGATGAGTTTTCATTGGATGATATTTACCACGATTATTATAAGAATTCAGTTGAAATTATACTATTAGATCGGATATTTGAAGGGAAAGTAAAAAATTTAGTTGAATATTCTACGACTCATTTTTATAGTTATTCAACTTTATACCGTAAAATCCAAAAATTAAATCTTTATTTTTCTTCAGATTTTAAAATTACAGTTGGAAAGAATAAAAATATACCCGGTAAGGAACATAGTATACGTTGTTATTATGCTAGTCTTTACAACGTTCTTTACGGAAATCGAAAGATGAAATTTCAAAAAGAAATAAAAAAATCGGAAAAATATTTAAAAAGTATTCAAATAAACTCTGAGTATCTCTACTCAAAATTAACTTTTTCTGAACAAATCAGTGTCATTTATTATTTTACAATTAGTCGATTAAGAATGGAAGAGTATCCAATTAAATTAAGGCCTTCATCTTTAAAGAATAGTATGTTTGAAGAAATAGTAGACAATTTTGACTGTTTTACTGAAGGACTAGAAGTGACAAAAAAACAAAAGAAAATTGAGCGTAATTGGTTGTTGTTTTATTTCTTGACAATTATGCAATTAAATCAAAAGGACAACTTATCGGGTTATTTTAATCAAAAAATATTTGAAAGTTTATACAAAAATGAGTCGAAGCCAGCAGAGTGGTTAACCCATTTTAATCAATGCGTAGGCAGCAATTTTAGCGAATCCGAACAAACAGTAATGGAATTTCGATTGTATCAAAAAATATATCAACACGTATACTTTTCGAAAGTAGTTGAAAGTCTATATCAAAATCCAGAAAAAAGAGAAGCAAGTGGCAGGGTTAAAAGTGTGACTTATAAGGTTCAATCTTGGTATGAGAACGCACCTTTTAAAAAACAATTGATTCACCATGGGATTACGATTGATGTAATTGTCGATTTAGTATTAGAACATACAGATTTTTTGAAAAGAAGTAAAAAAATCTATATTGGTACAAAAAAAGGCCGACATTGGGATCAGTATTTGGCTAAACAATTACTTACAACTGAATTAGCTGAGCAAATTACAGTAGTTGAAAATTGGGGAAAAACAACAGATTTTGTAATAGTCGATCAGAAAATACCTGTATTACCAGCCTATAAAACGTTCATTATTTCAAAAAATCCTTCTCTTAAAGAACTGGAAAACATTCAAAAAGAGCTTCAAAAACTATTAGCGTAAATCTTAGAGGGAAGTGGAATTAGTAGAAGGGAGATAAGTTAGTGGAGTTAAAGTTACTATATTTTATTATGATTGTCATTATTATTATTGAGTTAGTCATTTTAGTAGACCTTTTAAGGCTAAGGTATCAATTTAATAACTTTAAAAAAATGACTTTGGAGAAAAAGAATGTTCGCAAAAAAGAAGTTCATTCGAAACCAAAGAGAGTCAAAGAAAAAAGTAAAGTAGAAGATTATTTTGATGAAAATGATGACTTCAGTTCGTATTTATAGAGAAAGACTGCAACTTTAAATATAGGAGGATAATCTATGAGTAAGAAAAAAGTAGTTTCAAGAAAAAAATTCCGCATTGAAAAATCAAAAACTAAAAAAAATATTTCGCCTGTTTTGATGTCTTTGTGTATTTTTTTATTGTTATTAATTATCTTACCAATTGCAACAATCATGTGGTATTCAGGAGGAACTGAAATTGATGTTGAATATGGCATAGAAAAAGATAGTGTTAGCATAGAAAAAGAAGAAAATTATGTTGACACAAGTTCAATGAATTCCAGGGATGCGATGAAAAGTCCAGCGATTTATAAAAGTCGACAGTCAAGCTCTTCAATAAATCAAGAAGATCTTGCTGCAAACGAAGCAGCCATTCCCGAGGAGGAGACTACAAAGGAAGATCAAGAAGTTCCGATAGAAACTACGCAAGATACTAATGAAATGAATCCAGTTCCCATAAAATCAGTACCGGAGTACCATACTGTGGAAGAAGGCGAGGGCTTATGGCGGATTGCTAAAAATAATAATTTGACGTTAGAAGAAATCAAAACGTTAAACAACTTAACTTCAGATGTTATACAGGTTGGTCAAATGTTACTAGTGAAAAATTAAATTATTGTACCTGATTTTCAAGTTAAGAAGGGATGAGTACATGAAAAAATCCTACTTTTTATCTGTATAGTAGGAATGCTAATTTTGTCAGTACTTTTATTTAGTTATGCTACGCAAAAAATTAGGGAGTCCATTACTTTTAGCAAAACATTGAATGTGTATCAAAAAACGAGCTGCCAGATAGTTAGTGGCAACTCGTTTTTAGTGTAAGACCTATTTTTTCTTAATGAAAAAAGAAAGAGTGAATCCAATCCCAGCTAAGATAAATAAAAGAATAAAACTATTATGAACGCCTGCAGTTGTCAACTCGGCTTTAGATAATGTGTTAGAAGGGTTATTTATTTTAATTTGGCTCGTAGTAACAATACCTGCAACTAATGAAGTACCAACAGCTCCAGCGACTTGTTGCAGTGTACTAATAGTGGCTGTACCATCAGAACTCATTTTTTCAGGAAGTTGATTTAAGCCATTTGTTTGAGATGGAATGAACGTTAAGGATGCTCCTAAAAGTAAAAGCATGTGTAACAATATGACAGTTAATGGGACTAGATTCGACGTGAAAAATAAAAATCCAGTAATGGCCATTAATGAAATAAACGTTCCGATAGTGATTAGCTTTTTTGGACCGTTAATATCTAATATTCTACCAGCAATAGGAGCCATAATAGCACTTAAAACGGAGGCTGGCAACATCATCATACCTGCAGTTGTTGCATTTACTCCAAAAACACTTTCAGTGTAGATTGGAAGTAAGAAAGAGCAAGATAAGATGATCATCATTACTAAGAAAACATTTGATAATCCGACAACAAACATTGGAAATTTAAAAACTTTTAAATCAACCAAAGGTTTTTCAATAGTTAATTGGCGCCAACTGAAAATAACTAGAGAGACGAATCCAGTAGCCAAAGATCCAATGACGACAGGAGCTTGCCAACCGATTTCACCAGCTGTGCTAAATCCGTAGATGATGCCTGAAAAGGCTAAGGCTGATAATCCAATAGAAATAAAATCAAAAGGTATTTTTTTCAATTCGTTAATAGTTGTAATGTTGAAACTACCTAAAGTAATAGCGACTATTGCAATTGGTAATAACAAAATAAAAATCCATTGCCAACCAAACGTAGTTACAATGATTCCGCCATATGTTGGACCTAGAGCGGGAGCGAAACTTGTCACTAAACCGGCCATCCCCATTACGACACCACGTTTGTTCATTGGTACTAAGGCTAGAATAATATTGAACATTAGGGGTAATGAAATTCCTGTGCCAGTAGCTTGGATTAAACGTCCAACTAAAAGTAACGGGAAGCTTGTGGCAAGACCACAAAAAATAGTTCCAATTGTAAAAATACAAGCAGCTGTTTGAAAGAGCCTTTTTGTTGGGAAACGTTTGACTAGCATTGGGGAAATAGGAACTAAAATGGCAACAATCAGTAAATATCCAGTTGTTAGCCATTGAATGGTAGCTCCAACAACATTAAATTCTTTCATTAAGATTGGAAATGCGACATTTAAAGCTGTTTCTGAAACGATACCCATGAAAGTTAACATCGCAATTGAGACAATAGCTAATAAAACTTTTTTTTCTAATTTAGTTGTTTCTGTGTTCATTGTTTACCTCCAAATAATTTTTATACATATTGCTATACTCGTCTTTTTTTAATTCTGTTACAGGGAAGTCAGGCTCTAAATTATGAATCATACGATCCATTAGTTTATTAAGTAGCTTAATTTCAGTTGGATCAAAATCAGAAGTCATAGTCTGATCAATGTCCTCAATAGTTGTAATAATGGTTTTAGCTGTAGCCATTCCATCTGCTGTTAAGGTGATAGAATTGTAACGTAGGTCAGTAGAAGATTGCTTTTTTTGAATCAAGTTCTTTTCCTCTAAGCGTTTAATCGGATTGGTAATAGATGAGGTAGAAATTTGTAAATAAGCCGCAATTTCTTTTTGAGTACAGGCTTCTTTAGCTAAAAGGACCTCTAAAATAAGTGACTGTCCAATATGGATTCCTAAACTAGCTAATGCTTGGTCGGCATGTTTTTTATGCAAACGATTCAGGCGTTTTGTTTTCATATTGATTTGACTAATATCAGATAACTTCATTATTCTTTCTCACTTTCTGTTATTGGATTAATAATACATAGGTATATAATACGCTAGCTTATTATATGCTCAAAGTAGAAAAAAAGCAATGAAAAATGAGAATTCATAGTTATTTAAAATAAAAAATGTCCCCTAGATTAGTAGGGGACATTTTTTATTATTTTTAAGCTTTAATTACGAGCTGTGTTTCAGTATCAAAGAAGTGACCTTTATTCAAATCAAAAGCTAAGTCAACAAATTCTTCTGGACGATGGAAATCACGAGCATCAACTTTAGAGATAAACTCAGTATCATCAACACGAGTATAGAGCATTGTTTCGGCACCTAGTAGTTCAGAAACAACGACTTCAGCATGAACGACACTGTTCGGATTAGAGTCTAAAGCTATTTGCTCACTGTGAATGTCTTCTGGTCGAATACCAAAGATTAATTTTTTACCATCGTAGCCTTTTTCAGCTAACATTTTGCGTTTGCCTTCAGGAATAGTTAATTTTAAGCCTAAACCATTTGAAATAACATCCCCATTAAGAGTAACATTAAAGAAATTCATCGCTGGTGAACCGATAAAACCAGCAACAAAAACGTTAATTGGTGTATCGTACACTTCTTTTGGTGAACCGATTTGTTGAACGAAACCATCTTTCATGATGACGATGCGATCAGCCATTGTCATCGCTTCTGTTTGGTCATGTGTTACGTAAATAGTAGTTGTTTCAAGTCGTCTGTGTAATTTAGCAATTTCAGCACGCATAGCTACACGTAATTTTGCATCTAAGTTTGAAAGTGGTTCATCCATTAAGAAGACTTTGGCATCCCGAACAATGGCACGACCTAAGGCAACACGTTGACGTTGTCCACCTGATAATGCTGCTGGTTTACGTTTTAGATATTCTGTTAAACCTAGGATTTCGCCTGCTTCTTCAACACGTTTTTTGATTTCAGCTTTATCGTATTTACGTAATTTTAAACCAAAAGCCATATTATCGTAAACAGTCATATGTGGATATAGAGCGTAGTTTTGGAAAACCATCGCAATATCACGATCTTTAGGTGCGACATCATTCATTAACGTGTCTCCAATGAATAATTCACCTTCAGTAATATCTTCTAGACCCGCAATCATCCGTAATGTTGTTGATTTTCCGCAACCAGAAGGACCAACGAAAACAATGAATTCACGATCTTTAATTTGTAAATTAAAATCTGTAACTGAATAACTTTCAGCGTTGTCGTATTTTTTATGAATATGATTTAAAGCGATTTCTACCATGATGGATTCACCTAACCAATCTATTTATTTGATATACTTAGTATAAATGAAAGCGATTCCTCTTTGCCACGTTTAGGTGCACAATATTTGAGCTCCTCTTTTGTGCAAGTTGCCTAGTTTGCTAAATCAATCTTTTCAATTCAAGATTCAACAAGTGTATCTGTGCTACAATGAAAGAAAAATACAAGTTTAAGTATTAAACGCTAGGGGGATTTATGTTGAGTAAAAGAATTTATTTATTTGATTTTGATGGAACATTGGGTGATTCTGAGGAATGTAGTATTGTCGCAACCCAAGGCGCTTTCAAAGAAGTTAACCTACCTATTCCAAATAAAAATCAGATTAAAAAAGCAATGGGAATTCCTATTGAAAAATCATTTAAATTAATGGGCGCGGATAGATTAACAGCGAATCAATTTGAATCGCTACTTGATATTTTTAGGGAGCGTTATAAAGAAAATGAAGTAGATCATCTAAGGCTGTTTCCGTATGTAGAAGAAACGTTAAGCAAATTAGAAGAAAGGTCAGTTGTCATGTATGTACTATCAAGTAAGAAGTCCGATGTTTTACAAAGGAATTTAGAAGAATTAGGTATTGACGCTTACTTTAAAGATTATTATGGGTCAGACAAGGTTGAACATTATAAACCGCATCCAGATGGTATTTACAAAATTCTTGAAAAATATCAACATTTAAAATCAGAAACGTTAATGATTGGGGATGCAAGTTATGATTTACAGATGGCTCGAAGAGCAGGTGTCTCTAATTGCGGGGTTACGTGGGGTTCTTTTTCTGAAGCGGATTTATGTACAGAGAAGCCAGATTTTATTGTTCATGATTTTCGTGACTTGCTTGATTTGACAGAGTAGAGGGAAGTAATGAGTTTTTCAAGGATAGGTAAGAAAAAGCTAGTTGAATTAGACTATTATTATCGTGGAAAGATGGACTCATTGGCAGTTTTAAAAGGACCTCAATGGTAATTAGTTGTCACAGTTAGTCCCAATAAAGTATAATTAAATTGTTATTATATTAAATGAAGGAGGAATGTTCTTATGTCTCGAGTGAAAACACGCGCCGAGTTAAAAGCTGAAGCAAAAGATTTATTACGTGGCAGATGGGGCGATGGTATTTTATTGAATTTGGTACCGACACTTTTACAAATCGCTTTGTTTGTTTTTATTGCTTTTATTTCAGCTGCTGCAATTGCATTAGCAGTTATCTTTTTTAGAGATACTGATTTTATGTCTCAAACAAGCACTTATACAGATGGGTATCAAGGGAATTCAGGAGGTGGCTATGGTGGTGGCGGAATATTTGGTCTATTTATTTCGTTGATTACTATCGGAATTTCTTTTACTTTTTTAGACTGGTTACGTCAACCGACTAAAAAGATTCAACCTTTTAAGGATGCATTTCAAGTTTATACAAGCAAAAACTTTTTAACAGTTTTAGTTATTAGTATTTTAAGTTCTATTTTCACTTTCTTGTGGTCACTTTTATTTGTTATCCCAGGTATTATTAAGGCTTTAGCCTATTCACAATCGTATTTTATTTACAAAGATTTATCTTCACATGGTGGTAATGAGGGAATGCGTTACACGAATTATATTACAGAAAGTAGACAGTTAATGGACGGCCATAAAGGTCGCTATTTCCTACTACAATTAAGTTTTATAGGGTGGCACATTTTAGCTTTGCTTACATTAGGTATCGGTTATTTATGGTTAAATCCTTATATGTCAGCTACGTATGCAGCTTTTTATAAAGATTTAGCACAGGATCGTTATTTAAGTGGCGCTAAAGTATATGAAGATGTAGAAGATACAACCAATGAATGGACGAACGATTAATCAACTAAATAGAAGAGCTGTAGCAATTTATCGTGATTGCTACAGCTCTTTTTTATTGACTAGCAAATATAATTTCCCGTTCTTTAGCAAGTTTATAATCAAATAGGAACCAATACGTCCAATCAATGACCTGCTGATTACTTAATAAGCTAAGATGGTCACTGGGCCCTTCTGTTGTTATTTTTTCAAAATATGTATGGACATATTCAGGGAAAATAAAACGTGATGAGAGCGCACTTCGTAAAGGTACAATTCCATCCGTATAGGTTTCAGTTTCATCGTCACCAGCAATGGATAAAACAGCTAAATCTTTTGAAAGATGTTGTTTAATAGCTAGATAGTTTCCCAATTCAGGTGATTGGCCTACGAGTTCTTCAAAATTAGCGTTACCAGCATTTTCTTCTTCATCCAAATCATTAAAAGGTGCTCCGATTAAAACTAAGCGGCGTAAAGTTGGCACGTTGCTATCGTGACCAATAGTTTCTGCATAATAGGTTGCTGCTAGACCGCCATTTGAATAGCCGATAATATCTGCTTGTTGAAAGCCATAGTGTTTTTTTAAATCAATCATTAAAATTTTTAACCAAGCGCTCCAGTCTTCAATCGGTGCGTTATTTTCTGTGAAGCCTAGTGAAATTAAGGGACGATTTGTATCTGAATTTAATGATCCTTGATAGTCTAAGAGCCCGTCTTCATTAATTGTCACCGGTAAGACCTCTGAAGAGCTATCTTCTTTTTGAATGAGTTCCTCTGAAAAAGGCGAGAAAGAGTATTCATCGCCGCCACTGCCATGTAATAAAATAATTGGAATTTGATTTTTTAAATCCTTTTTTGATTGCTCAATTGAGCTTTCTTTTTTTGATTGGGCTAGATAGAAAGAGCCGATAATGGCTAAAAAAACTAAACATAGTAATGGAACCCACTTTTTCATCACACTCACTCCGTTTCTACTGCCTATTATAACAAAAAATTTGATGATAGAGGTAATTTACTTATTCGATTGTCATTTGTAAAAAAAGGTTTCTATTTAGACGTTGATGACGTATAATTGCTTTAAATATTGGCTATTTATACAAATTAAGGCGACTACGAGTGAGAATAAGGGGGAGTTAGTATGCAAAACACCTTGATTGTGCGGGGAGCACCACAGGAATACATTTGCGAAGTTGGTTGTTGGAATCAATTGGAAGAAAGGTTGATTCAAAGAGGTTTAACTCATGTTTTGATTGTACATGGTGAATTATCTTGGCAAGTAGCTCAAGCCAAATTTCCTAAACTAACACATGTGAAAGCTAGTTTTGATGTGTATCATAAAGAATGTACATATGCAGAACGAGATCGTTTAATGGCATTAGTAACAGAAATTGGAGCAGATGGTATTATTGCGGTTGGCGGTGGAAAAGTTACAGATGTAGTGAAGGCAACTGCTGCGCAACTAGTATTACCCGCAATTATTTTGCCAACCTTGGCTTCAACTTGCGCTGCTTACACACCTCTAAGTGTGATGTACAATGAGCAAAGTGAAATGGTGGGGCTTGATATTTTTCCAACAAGCAATAGTTTAGTTCTTGTTGATCCCGCAATTATTATCGGTTCGCCAAAAAGATATATGGTAGCTGGAATTGGGGATACTTTGGCCAAATGGTATGAAGCAAAGGTAATTATTGAACAACTAGAAGACCCTCCTGTTGAGGTGGAAATTGCTTATTTTGCGGCTAATTTATGCCAGAAAAATTTAATGCGCTATAGTACAGATGCTCTGAAAGCCATGGATGAGAAAAAAATAAATACGGCATTCGTTAAAGTTATTGAAACGACAATTTTAGTGGCAGGAATGGTTGGTGGCTTTGGTGACGAATATGGACGGACTTCAGGTGCTCACTCAATTCATGATGCGCTAACGCTTATTCCAGAAGCCCATAATCAGTTGCACGGAAACAAAGTGGCATATAGTATTTTTGTACAATTAGCAATAGAGAATAAGTGGACTGAAATAGATGAATTAGTCCCTTTTTATCAGGAATTAGGTTTGCCGATTTCTTTAGCTGATATGAAACTTTCTAAAATTTCAAAGGATATATTTTATAAAGTAGCAGAAGCAGCTACTCAGGAAAATGAAAATATTCATTTATTGCCAGGAGATATTACGGCTGAAAAAGTATTTAATGCTTTTTTTGAATTAGAAAAGTATAGCAAAACTAAATAAAGATAGAAAGCCCAGCTTGAGTTGTTGGGCTTTTTTTATTCAATTAAAATGAGAATAAAAAAACGTGAATATACATTTTTACACCTGTTTTAATGTATAAAACATCTTTTAATGAGTAAAATAGAACTTTAAGTTGAATAAATAATCATTTTGATGTATGATGGTTAAAATTAAAAGAAAAAACAATTAGAAAAGGTACGGATAAATAATGATAAGCATGAAAAGAAGAGAGGTTGGTTTAGTTAATGGTCAAAAAAAGTTGGGTAAAAAAGAAGTTAAACAGTCTATTGGCGTTAGTTATTTTCTGTTCGATAGTGATTCCGGTGACTCAAGTTTCAGCAGAAACAACAGATACAAAATTAAAAGCAGTTCAAGATAAAGGTTTTTTAGTAGTGGGTCTTTCGGCTGATTATCCACCTTATGAATTTCATCAAACAGTTGATGGGGAGGATACAATAGTCGGTTTTGATATTGATATAGCGAACAAAATTGCTGAAGATATGGGCGTTAAATTGGCCATTACAGAAATGAACTTTGATAGTTTATTAGGTGCTTTGCAAACGGGTAAAATAGATATGATTATCTCAGGAATTGCACCTACACCAGAACGGTTAAAGCAAGTTGATTTTTCGGATCCATACATGGATGTTAATCAAAAGGTAGTTGTCCGTAAAGGTGACGCTGATAAATATAAAAAAGTAACGGATTTTAAAGGTGTAAAAGTCGGTGTTCAAAAACAAACAACACAAGAAGCTTTGGCTAAAAATGAGTTGTATGGATCAAAACCCGTGTCTCTGCAAAAGGTTCCTGATTTGATTTTAAATTTACAAGAAAAAAAGGTTGATGCATTGGTTTTAGAAGGTCCTGTTGCTGATGCTTACTTAAGTCAAAATGAGGATATGGCCTATGCTGATGTTAAGTTTACTGATGGGGCAAAGCAAACGGCTGTTGCAATCGAGAAAAACAATCCAGCTTTTAAAGCTCAAATTAATGCATCAATTGATGAAATTAAAACAAAAGGTCTTTTAGCGGACTATCAGAAAAAAGCTACAGAATTGATGTTTCATGAAGCGAGTTTTTTTGAACAATATGGAAGCTATTTTGCAAAAGGAACAATGTATACTGTCTTGCTGGCACTAATTGGGGTGATATTTGGCTCTGTATTGGGTTCGTTATTGTCATTAATGAAATTAGCTAAGACTAAATTACTTCGTTGGCCTGCAGCTATTTATATCGAGTATGTTAGAGGAACACCTTTGCTTGTACAAACGTTTATTGTCTTTTTTGGAGGGACAGCGTTATTTGGTTTAGAGCTATCGGCTTTTGTCTCTAGTTGTATTGCTTTGTCATTAAACAGTGCAGCATATGTAGCTGAGATTATCCGAGCGGGTATTATGGCTGTTAATAAAGGCCAGATGGAATCAGCTCGTTCTCTTGGAATGAGCCAAGGACAAAGTATGCGATTTATTATTTTACCTCAAGCAATTAAAAATATTTTGCCGGCTTTAGGAAATGAATTTGTAACAGTTATTAAAGAATCATCTGTTGTTTCAGTGATTGGTGTAACAGAGTTGATGTTTCAAACAGGAGTCGTTCAGGGCGCTAGCTTTAAGCCATTCTTACCATTAATTATAACGTCATTGATCTATTTTGCACTTACATTTACACTTTCAAGATTATTAGGCGTGGCGGAACGTCGTATGCAAGCTAGTGACTAAAATATGTATAGAAATAGCTCTGATTCAGGAATTTTTTATTTCTGTGGTCAGAGCTGTTAGTTGTTCATTAGTCAACACTTTACAGAAAGTAGGATGAGAAATTGGATAGTAAAAAATTAGCGAAGAAACATCAAGTAATACCTAATAATATTTTAGCAGATATTGGAACATTGGCGAAAACAACACCTAATTTAATTGATTTGTCGATCGGTGATCCGGACTTGATTACAGATGATCGTATTATTCAACAAGCTTTTTTAGATGTGAAAAAGGGACATACTAAATACACCGAATCAGGCGGAAGTTCTGATTTAATTGAGGCTATTCAAGATTTTTATCAACGGTTTTATCAACTGGACTTTGCTAAGAATCAAATTAGAGCAACGGTTGGGGCTTTACATGGTATGTATTTGACCCTGCAAACAATTCTTGATCCAGGGGATGAAGTGATTATTCATGAACCTTATTTTTCTCCATACAAAGATCAAGTCATTCATTCTGGCGGAGTTCCTGTTTTGGTTCCAACGTATGAAAAAGATGGTTTTATGCTGGATGTTACATTGCTAGAAGCTGCTATTACTAGCCGAACCAAGGCCTTAATTTTAAATTCGCCTAATAATCCTACAGGAGCTGTTTTTTCGCCAGAGACGTTCAAGAAAATTGCTGAGCTAGCTAAAAAATATGATTTCTTTATTTTATCAGATGAAGTCTATGACGGATTTAGCTTTTATGCGCCCTTTGTTCCTATGGCAACTTATGCGCCTGATCATACAGTGACTTTTGGTAGTTTATCGAAAAATTTTGCTATGACAGGCTGGCGAATTGGCTATATGGTCGCACCTAGTTACTTAAATAATGCTGCTAAGTTACTTAATGAGGGGATTACGTACTCAGCGCCGACTCCTTCACAACGGGCAGCTATTTATGCCTTAAATCATGCCGAAGAGTTAATTCCTAAGGTGAGCACAGTTTTTAAAGAGCGCCTAGAATATATTGAAAAAAGAGTTGCTGAAATTGAGTATTTATCTCTTCACCCCGTGAAAGGAAGTATGTACGCATTTATAAATATTCAAAAAAGTGGTTTGGATTCTCTGGAATTTAGTCAGTACGTTTTAAAAGAAACTAGTGTGCTAGTTATACCTGGTTTGGCTTTTGGAGAAAGTGGCAAAGACTATGTGCGACTAGCAGCTACTCAGAATTTAATGGTATTGAAGGAAGCTTTTGATCGCTTAGCAAAGCTACGTTTTAACTAGATGATAGAGAATTAGTAGAGAAAAGAGAGTGGAATAGTGAAAATAGAAAGTAGTCCGTTTTGATATGTGCTGATTTTTGCTAGGTTAAATGTTGATATAGTGATAGTAAACAGATTGCTTTGTTTGATTAAGTTTTATCTAGTGAGTGGATTTAATTTTGTTAAAGAGGGAGAATTAAATAACGACTAGAAAATCATTTTTTTAAAATTGCTAATAAGTTGATATTAAAAAAGAAAAAATCATAGAATTGTCTATTTCAGTCTGAGTAAAGGTGTGTTATATTTTAGGTGAATGAACCAAAATTAATACTTAGATAAATTTAGTGTTGGGTTATAAAAAGCTAGGTTAGAGTATTGACAGACTGAAATAAGGGGGATGAGTGTATGTCATCAATTGATAAGTATTGGAGTGATCGTCTAATCTATCATATTGGTTTTATTGCAAATGTGAGTAAAACGAATTCATTAGTTGAAAAAAAAGAGTTTCATCGGACATTTATTTTTCCATCAAGTTTAACTGAAATAGAAATAAAAAAAATGATATTTCACAAACTGGATAATGTGATAGAAATCACATATATTGAAGAATTTGTAGAAGCTTTAGAGCTGAGAACCGGAAATGAACCACATGGTATTGCTCCTGGTGATTATAATATAAATTAAAATTTCATACCAACGAGATGGCTATTACTATAAAAGTAATAGCTTTTTTTTTTTTTTTGAAATTAAGTATAAAAGTGAAAAAGTCGATTTAAACGGAGTGGAAGCGCTTGTTTAATTCTGTTTAATTTTTATGAAAAGTAATGATCAAAGATATTTAATTATATAAATAGTAAGTGATTAAATAGTCAGGGAATGTTTATAGAATAATCAGTTTATAATATAGTAAACAAGATCGTCTTTTTTTTATATTACAATGAATGGTTTTAAATGTATTATTATTGTAATAAAAAACAAGGGTTAACATTAGCTTTTAAAATCATAATGGAGTACTATAGTGGTGTCAGAAACAAAAACAGGTTATTTTAATTTGAATGAAGGGAGAATACCTAATGAAAAATGGGGTAAGATTTATAGTCGCTTTGTTTTTAGTATTCTCTATGGTTGCTCATTTACCAATTAATTTAACTATTGCCATGAACGAAGATGTTGTTCCTTTAGAAACTAAAGGAAAAGACGGATGTTCTTTAACCTCAGAATCTGCAGAAAATGAAGAAAGTCTACCACCTGCAATAGAAAACACTGAATCTCCAATACCAATTGCAACAGAAAACAAAGAAGAAGTAAGTCGCACACATGAAACGAATGAGGAAGAGGGCGTGATCTCCACAGAAGACGTTGATGTTACATCAGAATTAGCAACAGAAAGCCAAGCAGGGGAAATAGCTCCTAGAACAGTGGTTTTAGGTAACAGTGTCTTGACGGCAGACTACCAAACAGGTGCTTGTGGACAAGGTGTTGGGCATATTGCTTTTACTTATACGGCAGTTTTGGGGTTAACAATTAATGATAACCCACTAATTATACTAGGCCTGCCAGCAGAATTAGCAAGTCAATTAAACCCAAGTCCAACTAAGCAAGCCGCTTTTCTTGCAAGTTTAACTGGAACTGTAACCTATCCCTCGTCTGTACTTTCAAATACTACAATTGACTTGCATGCTGCTACAACTGAATTTACGTTAAGTTACGATGTTACTAATAGTGCAGTAGTTCTTACGTTTAAAAAAAATACGCTTTCGTTAGGTATAGCCAGTAAATGGGCTACTGATGTGAAATTTGATACGGTAGCTCTTTATAAAAAGGGTATTTCTATTCCACCAGCTAGTAATGGGACAAGTTACGCGGTTAAAGGTAATTTTACTGATTTAGGTGGAGGGATTAATTTACTTCCTGGTAACCAACTTAAAAGTGGAGTGATCAGTTCAGCTACAATGCCCTTAGGAACTTGTCCAATTTTGCCAATTCAGGCTCCAATTATCAGCTCGTTGGTAAATAATCAAAGCTCTGTGAGTGGCTCGGTAAATCAAACGCAAGATTCAAATTATGTCTATACAGTTAATTTGAATTTTGGTCGGGTTGATGGGACGGCGATACCAGTAGCAATTAATGGAGTCGCTGTTGCAGCAAATGGAACTTTTACCACTGCGATCCCAGCCGCGCTAGAATACTTGGATACGGTATCAGCTGTTGTGATTGCTACTGCCAAAGTTGGGACAGATTTATACCAAAGCACCAGTTCAACCGCAACAGTCAGTTGGCCAATTAGTCCTCCAGTTTTATCGAATTTAGCGGCTGGAGCGAATCAAGTTGTGGGAACGGCGATTCAAGCAGTCGGTGGGAATTATAAAATGCAACTTCAAATAAATAATGATCCAACACGAACGCAAAGTAGTCCATTACCTGGAAATGGTAGTTTTAACTTTTCTTTAAGCCAAGTGCTTCAAGGAGGAGATAGCGTTACAGTCAAAACTCAAGGATACAGTAATCGAACGGGATTACTTTTAGTGGAAAGTTCAGCAATTTCGCAAACAGTTGCGTATACGAAACCAAGTTTAACAATTGTGCAAGTTATCGAAAAAATGAATAGCCAAGGTACGTGGGAAACTGCTACGGCAGCTGTTACTGGTCAAACTATTCGATACACGATTACGACAACTTTAACGAATACAAATGCAAAATGGAATCAATCTAGTGTTCGAAATTGGATTCCGGCAGGGCTTAGTAATTTAACAAGTGCCGAGATGTCTAAAAAAGATAGTGTTGGCACGATTACAAGTTTGGGAGCACCGCAATTGGTAACAGATGGCGCGAGTCCTTCAACCCAAGCTTGGAATTATCAAGGAGCACCGGCGAGTTACTTGCAGCAATCAGGTGAGTCACTGATTTTACAATATGTTGCTACAATCAGTGGGAGCGCTTTAAATACATCGTTACTAAATTCAACTTTTATTAATGGAACGGATGGTGGTGGAACTGCTATTCCACAACAAAGTTCGCAAAGTTCATTGCCAGTAGGGAATGGCACATTACGTTTTATTCAAGCACCGGCAACAATTGAGTTTCAAAATTTAAAAGTTCCGGCAAAGCAAACAATTTATAATGCTACAACAGTGCCAAATCCGCTCATCGTAGCAGATGGTCGCGTGATTAAAAGTCAATGGAGAGTTTATGTAAAAGAAGCTAAAGCTTTAACTTCAGCAAGTGGGAAAGTTTTAACTGGAGCTTTTATATATAGTAAAAATGGTGGAAATCAATCCGTCAACCAAGATAATTTAGAGATTTTTAGCTATACTTCCTTAAATGATAATAATGTCCCTGTGAATTGGCAAGCAAATGAGGGGATTCGGCTTAATTTAACTCCGAGTCCTAATTTGAATGTGAATGAAAGCTATCAGGGAAAGTTAGACTGGGTATTGAGCGATGGTCCAATTTGAGAGCAATAGCAGTTGGATCAATTGAAAAAAGTTAGGTAGTTGTTGGATAGTTTTCTAATTCCTTAAACAAGGGTGGAAATAAATAAAAAAGAGAGAAGGAGATTTTATGACTAGGGGAGATGTAATGAAAGTTGGAACGCTGTGCCTTTTAGCACCGTTGGTTTTAGTTAGCCTAGGAGGAGCAGTAGTAGACGCAGCAACAGCAGGTACCATGAATTCTATTTCAGATGTTACATTTACGACAAACACAGATCCAACTAATCCAGTGAACCCAACAGATCCGACTAAACCTGTGTTACCAGTGGATCCTTTAGATCCAGCAGATCCGCATGAACCAGGTACGGCAGGACCACTTAGTATTGATTATGTATCTAATTTTCATTTTGGAAACAAAGTGATTCAAGTAACAGATGCAACGTATTATGCTTCAATGGATTCGGTGAAAGATGTGACAACAGATCAAGTTGTAGCTGTACCGAATTATCTTCAAGTGACGGATAAACGTGGCTCAAACGTGGGTTGGAAAGTCACAGTTACCCAAAACGGTCAATTTAAAACAGCTAATACAACGCCAGATGTTTTGGACAACGCGCAATTAAAATTAACGAATGCAACGTCTAATTCGACAATGAATCCTATTTTGGCACCAACAGCTTCAGCGCTTGTCACGATAGATCCTTTGGGAGCCTCTTCTTCTTTAGTAGTAAGCGCAGCTGAAGATAAAGGGATGGGAACGTGGACAACAGCTTTTGGAGATGCAGTATCAGGCGGGCAATCAATTAGCTTAAGTGTACCAGGTACAACAGATAAAGTTAAAAATGTGCAATATAAAGCTTCCCTAACTTGGAATTTAGAAGATGGGCCGCTTTAAAAAATAGTTTGAGTTAGTGAGGGGAAGCTGATGGGACGGCTATTAAAATGGATAGGTATAATTGGATTTATGATAGGTTTGTTGTTTTCCGGAGCAGGGTATGTATTTGCGAATGAAATGAATTTTTCAGTTCAAGCTATTTTACCTGAAAATCAACGTGATAAAAAACAAAGCTATTTTGATTTGAAAATGGAACCCAAGCAAGAACAGGTTATCCAAATAGAATTAAAAAATGATACCGAAGAAGATATTATTGTTGAAACAACAGCGAATACAGCCGTCACTAATGACAACGGATTAGCCGATTATACAAAATCAGCAGGGAAAAAAGATTCTAGCCTAAAGATTTCATTTGCTGAAATAGCCAATGTTCCAATGGAAACCCTTGTGCCTAAACAATCTAGTACGTTATTAGATGTTCAATTAAAGATGCCAGATGAAGTCTATGATGGAGTTCTTTTAGGTGGACTTTATTTTAAAGAAAAAGAGGTAGAATCTGAAAAAACAGAAAAAGAAGAAGGCGCAGTAGCTATTGAAAATCGATTTGCTTATTCAGTGGGCGTTTTGTTAACAGAAACAGATGTCGTTGTTCAACCAAAATTAGCTTTAAATGAAGTTAAAGCAGACCAGAAAACAGGGCATAACATTATTTCATTGAATCTTCAGAATCAACATGCGGCCTTAGTCAAAAAGTTGAAAGTCGATGCTAAGATCTATGAACAGGGAAATAAAACCATTTTATATGAAAAAAAACAAGATGATTTGAGAATGGCACCTAATTCTAATTTTAATTACGCGATTGATGTAGTTGATACGGAACTTAAACCGGGCACTTATGAAGCAGAAGTTGTTGCTAACGACGGTTATCGAGATTGGAAAATGAAAAAGACTTTTGTGATTGAGTCTGCCGAAGCTGAAAAACTAAACAAATCCTCAATTGATGATCCACCAAAGACATTTGATTCGCGCTGGTATATTTTAATCGGTGGTATTGCGGTAATTTTTGTAGGAGGAATAGCTTATTGGTTAGGTAAGAACGGTAAGAAAACATAAATTGAGAGGAGTTGAGGAAAAGTTAAGGGATAAATAAAATAAAATGGTTAGTGTTTTTAAATGTTGTGCAGAGGTCAGCGTTTATTTTTTTATATCTTTTTTTACTAAAAAGCACTAAAGGAGTGCCTAAAACTTGTTTAACTAAGGAGGAATCGTACTATGAGCAGTCAAAGTCGAGATGGAGAGAAGAAGAGATTTATTTTTAACAGAGGTACGCTAAAAAAAGCATTTATCATTTCAGCCGCATCGGTTTTATTATTTTCACCAGCAGCACCTATTTTTCAAAATGGTCAATTCTTAGGCTTTCAAGATCAAACAGCTAGCGCAGCAGGTTTAGCTGAAGTTAGTATTTTAGGTTCTAGTACGTTAGTGTCTAACACTGGAACGCCAACTAGTAATGGAACTATTTTGAGTCCTAATCTTGACGGCAACTATGATGTTGATCTAACTTTTGAAGGACAAGCTTTAGCCAATGTCGGCCTAGCAGATCCCAAAGTTGTCGTGTTTAGCTTACCCCCTGAGTTGGAAGGGAAAGTAGTTGGTGGAGCAACGATTGATATTGATGCCAAATTACTTCCAATTACACCGGGGGATTTACCAGCGGTTAGTGTATTGATTGGAGCAGTAGATACAGCGCTTAATACGTTAAAGGCTGCTGCAACTCCACTAGGGGTAGATTTAACTTCTTTAACAACAGCGTTTGGAGCCATTCGAAATGCCCAAGATTTAGGCTCTTACCAAGCATCTTTACCAGGTGTTGTCTCTGCCGATGGGAAGTCAATTAGTGTAGATTTTACAGATGGTTTAGGTTTGTTTGTCAGACAAGCTTTTGTTGATACATTCCAACCTTTACGCGATGCTGTTAATCAATTAAGTTTCCCATTCCCTGCTAGTATCACTTTAAATCCTTTGTTGGCCGCTTTAAAACTAGCGCTCAATCCTGTTTTTAATTTAGTGGATACTCTTGTGGAAGATTCCAGTGGACTTCTAACTAATTTTTTAAGTGTTAATTTATTAGCAGGAACTAGTTATGATGTGAAATTTGCTGTTTCAAAACCAGATGCAGCGCAAGCTACGATTCATGCAGCAGCAGTTAAGAACCCAATTATTGATGCAAGTTTATTAGGCGCAATCAATAGTGAAGGTGCCAATGCAACGTTAATTTTTGCGAATCCAATTTGGGATAATTATGTGATTCCAGCCCCTTCAGTGAATCAAGTTTATGTTGGAGATGCAGCGATTACAGGTACTGTTGCTTTAACTAATCCGATTCCACCGGGCTCAACATTTGAAGCGATTGTAACGTTAGCAGATGGTTCAACGGTAACAGCACCTGTTAATGCTGTCGATGGTAGTTTTTCAATAGATGTTAGTGGCAAAACATTAACTGCCAATGATGTTCTTTCTACAATTATTCAAGGAACGAATAGCGGTGTTCCGAAAGATAGTCTATCAACAGAAACAACGGTTTTAGCGGTTCCGAACCCAGAATGGGATGCCTATGTGGTAAAAGAACCAACAATTAGTCCAGTTCATGTTGGCGATACAAATGTAACAGGAACTGTCACATTAAATACACCGATTCCAGCCGGTACAACTTTCACAGCAGTGGTTACTTTACCAGATGGAAGTAAAGTGAATGCCCCTGTCGGAGTTGATGGTGTAATCACAGTGCCATTAAATGGTTATGTATTACAAGCTGGTGATACTCTTTCTACAATTATTCAAGCAACAAACAATGGAGCGACTAAAGATAGTACTCCAACAGTAAGTACAGTTTTACCTGAAGTTAATACTGAATGGGAAAATTATGTGGTAACTCCACCAGTTATTTCTGATGTTACAGTTGGTGATACAAATGTGACAGGGACGGTTAGTTTAGCCACTCCAATCCCAGCGGGTACAACTTTTGAAGCAATCGTAACCTTGCCAAATGGCAGTCAAGTAACGGCGCCAGTCGGAATTGATGGCGTGATTACAGTGCCGTTAAATGGTTATGTTTTAGCAGCAGATGATGTGTTGAATACGATTATTCAAGCAACGAATGCTGGCGAAACAAAGGATAGTACTAATGTTGCAACAACAGTTAAAGCTGTAACTTGGGGCACTTATACAGTCGCAGCGCCAAGCTTACAACCTATTTTTACAACAGCAACAGCAATTGATGGAACAGTAACATTAGCTACACCAATTCCATTAGGTGCAACATTTGAAGCTATTGCAACTTTACCGAATGGCAGTACGGTTAGTGTTCCAGTTAATGGGGATGGTAGTTTCTCATTGCCATTAGGTGGTGTTCAATTAGCAGCCGGTGAACAAGTTTCGGTTATTGTTCAAGGTACACTAAATGGTGAAACACGAGATAGTCAAGTCATTACAGCAACTGTTCAAGCAGTCAGCAATCCGGAGTGGGACAATTATGTGGTGGCAGCACCGGTTCTTGATCCATTGCGTGTAAATGATGCTTCTTTAACTGGAAATGTAACCCTAAATACACCAATTCCAGCCGGTACAACCTTTACAGCGCAAGTTACGTTGCCAGACGGCAGTACAATTAGTGGTATTGTTGCACCAAATGGAGCTATTTCGCTTAACTTAAATGGTTACCCATTAGTTGTAGGGGATACCTTATCTGTAATTGTTCAAGCTAAAAATGGCAGCCAAGGTAAAAATAGTCCAGCGGTATCCGTAACAGTTTTACCAGTTCTTGTTGATCCAGAATGGACGAATTATGTCGTCGCAACGCCAACGATTAATCCAGTTCGTGTTGGAGATACAACAGCGACAGGAGCAGTTACGTTAAATACACCGATTCCAGCAGGTACAACCTTTACAGCAGAGATTACATTACCTGGTGGAACTGTTGTGACAGCACCAGTGAATCCAGATGGTGTGATTTCAGTCGATTTAGGTGGTGCTAATTTAGTAGTAGGTGACACATTAACAACGGTCATTAAAGCTAAAAATGGTACAGATGGGAAAGTTAGTCAGAGTGTAACGACAACGGTTATCGCAGCAGCAGTTGATCCAGAATGGACCAATTATGTGGTGGCAACTCCAGTGATTACACCGGTTTATGATGATGCAACAAGTGTGACTGGAATGGTTACGTTAAATACACCAATTCCAGTGGGTACAACCTTTACAGCAGCAGTTACCTTACCAAATGGTTCGGTTGTGACAGCACCAGTCAACCCAGATGGGGCCATTACAGTTGATTTAGGTGGCTATACTTTAGTAGCCGGGGATACTTTGACAACCGTGTTGCAAGCTAAAAATGGCGTCGATGGGAAAAATAGTCCAACCGTAACAACGACTGTTTTAGCTAGAGATACTAATCCAGAATGGACCAATTATGCAATTGTGGCTCCAGTGATTGATCCAACCTATGATGGTGCGACAGTGATTAACGGAAAAGTTACGTTAACAACGCCAATTCCAGTAGGAAGCACATTTGTAGCGATTGTAACCTTGCCAAATGGCACGACAGCAACAACAGATGTTCAACCAGATGGAACCATTTCAGTAACAAATTTAGGTGGATATGTCTTGCAAGAAGGGGACTCATTTACAACGTTAGTTCAAGGTACGAATAATGGTGTAATTAAAAATAGTCCAACTGTAACAACAGTGGTTCAGGCTGAACCTGGAAATACGGAGTGGGAAAATTATGTTGTAGCAGCTCCAGTGATTGATCCAGTTCATGTAGGCGATGCTACAGTTACAGGTACAGTAACATTAGCAACACCGATTCCAGTAGGTACAACCTTTGAAGCGCTTGTTACGTTACCAGATGGTAGTGTTGTCAGCGCACCAGTTAATGGGGATGGCAACATCAGTGTTCCATTGAATGGTTATGTATTACAAGTAGGAGATACACTATCCACTCTTGTTCAAGCAACAAATAACGGGGAAACAAAAAATAGTAATGCGATTACAACAACGGTATTAGGACCAATTGTTGATCCTGAGTGGACGAATTATGTTGTGGCGAATCCAGTGATTGCACCTGTTTACGATGATGCAACTACTGTAACAGGAACAGTGACTTTAGCAACACCGATTCCAGTTGGAACAACATTCTCAGCAATTGTAACCTTACCAAATGGCACAAAAGTTAGTGCTGCAGTTCAACCAGATGGTGTGATTACAGTTGATTTAAATGGCTATGTATTAGTAGCTGGGGATCAATTATCTACAGTTGTAGAAGCTAAAAATGGTACAGATGTTAAAACAAGTTCTAGTGTTGGTACAACTGTCTTAGCTAGAGATACGAATCCAGAATGGACCAACTATGTAGTAACAGCTCCAACAGTGAATCCAATTCATGTAGGAGATGTAGCTTTAACGGGAACAGTAGCATTAGCACAACCAATTCCAGCAGGAACAACTTTTACAGCTTATACCATTTTACCAGATGGTTCTAAAGTCAGTGCGCCAGTGAATCCAGACGGTAGCATTTCAATTGATCTTACTGGTAAGACATTAGTAGCCGGGGATGATTTGAAAACGTATATCGAAGCAACAAATGGCGGACAAACAAAAGACAGTGCGCAAATTACAACGACTGTTTTGGCTAAAGAAGGCAACCCAGAATGGGATAATTATGTAGTAGCAGCTCCAGTAGTTGATCCAATTCGCGCAGGTGCGACAGAAATTACTGGCACAGTTACACTTAATACACCAATTCCAGCCGGTACAACCTTTACAGCAATTGTGACTTTACCAGATGGTAGTAAACTAACAGCTCCAGTGAATCCAGATGGCAGTATCACAGTTGATTTAGGTGGTAAAACGCTAGTTGCAGGTGATACAGTTGTCACGTATGTCGAAGCAGCAAATGCAGGACAAACAAAAGACAGTGCTCAAATTACGTCAACTGTCTTACCAGCAGATGGAGACACAGAGTGGACCAACTATATCGTTGCAACTCCAACGGTTAACCCAGTTTACGAAGGGGATACAACTGTAACTGGAACGGTTGTATTAAATACACCAATCCCAGCAGGAACAACATTTGTAGCGATTGTGACATTACCAGATGGTAGCACAGTCAGCGCTCCAGTGAATCCAGATGGCACCATTTCAGTTGATTTAGGTGGAAAAACATTAGTTGCTGGCGATACAATCAGTACGTTAGTCGAAGCAACTCATGGTGGAGAAACGAAAGATAGCTCAACAGTGACATCAACAGTGTTACCAAAAGTTGTTGATCCTTGGGAAAGTTACGTTGTAGCAGATCCAACAATTAATCCTGTTCACGCAGATGATGTTGCAGTTACTGGAACAGTTACTTTAACTCAACCAATTCCTGATGGCACTACCTTTGTCGCTATTGTGACATTACCAGATGGAACTAAGTTGACAGGAACAGTAGCAGCTGATGGAACAATTACAGTTCCTTTAAATGGTGCAACTTTGGAACCAGGCGATGTCATTTCAACAATTGTACAAGCACAAAATGATGGGAAAACAAAAGATAGTAATCCAGTTGATTCAACAATTTTAGATCCAACAGGCGAGTCTGATTGGGATAAATATATTGTTGCAACGCCAGTACTTGATCCAATTTATGTTGGAGCAACGCAAATTACTGGTAAGGTAACATTAATTCAACCAATTCCAGACGGAACAACATTTAAAGCAACATTAGTGTTACCGAATGGAACTAAATTAACTGGAACTATTGAAGCTGACGGTACGATCACAGTTGATTTAGATGGAAATATCTTAACAGCAGGTGATACGATTACTGAATATATTGAAGCAACAAATGAAAACAGAGTCAAAGAAGGTCCTTCTGCTTCAGGTCAAGTTCAACCTAGAGAAGTCGATCCTTGGGAAAATTATGTTGTCAAAGAACCAACTATTAATCCTGTTCATGCAGGGGATAAAACAGTTACAGGATCAGTAACATTGAATCAACCAATTCCAGCAGGAGTAACCTTTACTGCTGTTGTAACCTTACCAGATGGTAGTCAAGTTTCTGGAACAGTTGCAGAAGATGGTACAATTACAGTTGATTTAGGTGATGTAGTTCTTAAAGAAGGGGATACAATTTCGACAGTAGTAGTGGCTCATCGTGGTGATGAAACGAAAGAAAGCACACCAGTTGAATCAACTATTTTACCAGGAGAAATAGATCCAGCTTGGGCTAATTATGCAATTACTTTACCGTCTATTGATGATGTTTATGTAAGCGACACTAAAGTAACAGGTAAAGTTCAATTAAACACTCCAATTCCAAATGGAACGACCTTTAAAGCATTAATTACTTTTGCAGATGGTCGAACTGAAACAGTTGATTTAGCAGATGATGGAACCTTCAAAATTGATTGGACCCTTTTAAGAGCGGCTCATGCATTAACTGAAGGTGATAGTATTACTGCAACGATTCAAGGTACAAATGCAGAAAATCTTAAAACAGGACCTACTGCAACTACAATTGTTTTAGCAGATAAAGTCCCAACTAGCGAATGGGATAGTTATGTTGTAGCACCACCAACAATTGATCCTGTTCATGCAGGAGATCAAACAATTACTGGTAAAGTTACGTTTAATACTCCAATTCCAGCAGGCACAACATTTGTAGCCAATGTAACCTTACCAAATGGAACGGTTATTGAAGCACCGATTGCCGTTGATGGAAGTTATAAAGTTAAAGTTACAGGACCACAGTTGAAAGTTGGCGAAAAAGTTTCAGCAACCGTTCAAGCTAAAAATGGAACTGAAACAAAAGATAGTTCAGCTGTATCAACAACTGTTCTAGCTAAAACTGGTGGTTCAAATGGAGGTAATAACGGAAACTCTGGAAATGGTGGAAACACAGGCAACACAGGAAATACAGGAAACAGTGGAACCGGAGCAACAACTACGAATTATGGTAACAAAACGTATAGTAAATCAGACACATTCCCACAAGCAGGGGAAACACAAAATTCAGTGTTTGGCTTACTAGGTGTACTAGCAATTGGTCTTGCTGGACTATTCTTATTCAGTAAAAAGAATAGAAAAATGACTAAATAAAAGAAATAGAAAACTCTCCTGACCTTTTGTTAGGGGAGTTTTTTTTTGTGCTGAAGGTGTGTTAAAATTAGGAGTATCCTTAAGATAGTTTGATAGGTTGAGAATCAAAGAGATATCGCCTAATAATCGGTGATTTATTTGCCAAAGAAGGGAAGTTTTTCTATGATTAAAAATTATGTTGAAAGTGAATTTGCACCTTTAAAACGTGTTATATTAGCTCAGTCGCAGTTTTATATCCCTAAGGAAAAAGAAAATGCAGAAACAAATTTTCTATCAGAAAATTTACCCAAACTTGAAGAAAATGGAAAAGAAGTTTTTGGTGATGTAGCAGAGTTGTATCCAGATTTACAAAAGCAGTGGGAGCAAGAAAAGAATGAAATGAATCGGTTATTGGTTTCCTATGGTATAGAAGTAGTGCGTCCGAGATTGCTGACAGACTATGAAAAAGAGTTAAGCATTCAAACAGGCGATGGTTATGCTAATTTCTTTTCACGTGATCCTTTTTTTACAGTAGGAAATTTGATTATAGAGGGATGTTTAAGATTTCCTCATCGTCGTTTAGAAATACTAGCGATGAGAAATTTATTAATTGCGGAATCACAATCAAAAGAGAGTCTTTATTTTGCTACCCCACAACCAGATATTTCAGATGGAGAAACAAGTGAAGCAGGACCGTTTTTAGAGGGTGGCGATATACTTGTCTATGGAAAAACAATTTTTGTTGGTTATTCTGGTTTGGCTAGTAATATAGTGGGTATCAAGTGGTTAGAATCTGTTTTAGTTCATTGGGATTATAAAGTCGTTCCTGTCAGGCTTCATAAAGATATCTTACATTTGGACTGTGCATTAAGCTTGGTTAAAGAGGGCTTAATGATTTGTTGTGAAGAAGCATTTTTAGATGGAATTCCTAAAGAATTAAAAAGCTGGTTGAGTATTAAGATTTCATTGAAAGAAGCTTCTTTATTGATGGCGAACGGTTTGCCAATTAATGAGTCGGTCTATATTACAGATAGTTCCTTCACACGAATCATTAAGGAGTTAGAAAGTTATGGGATTAAAGTAGAAACGCTGGATTATCAAGTTTCAAGAAGATTTGGTGGTTCGTTCCGTTGCACAACGCAGGCGTTACTAAGAAATAATAATGAATAATAGGGTTAAAAAAACTCGTCCGGTTGTTTGAATGGACGAGTTTTTTAAAATTTTTCTTTTTTCTCACGGAAGTTTCGAATGTTATGATTGAAGACTTCTGACAAAACAAGCCCTGCAGCAATAGCACCAGCAATCATCAATGCTCGAACAGCAAATGAAACGGCCTCGACATAATCACCTAACACCAGATTTCGAACGGATTGATAAGCCAAGCTACCAGGAACTAACGGCACAATCCCAGGAATGTTAAAAATAGTAACGGGTAACCTTTTATGTTTCGAAAAATAGTAACTAGCGAGTGCCACGGTAAAAGCACCTAAAAAAGTTGCAAAAACATCCCCACTACCGAAACTATCAGCACTCCAATAAACCATCCACCCCAGCATTCCAGTTAGACCACAGGCAATTAATGAACGTTTTGGAACATTGGTAATAATGGCAAAAGCGGCTGTCGTTAAAAAACTAAATGAAAATTGAACAATTAAAGTAAAAATCAAGCGATGACCTCCTTAGTAAAAAGTTTGTTGAGCCGCTTAGGTCTGGCAGAAAAATAGGAAATTCCAATAAAAGTGTCTTTTACTTTTTTGGGAATTTATCTTTTTTCCGAAGAACTGGCCATAATAAAAAGTTTGTTGAGTCGAAAGCCGTTATCAGTAAAACAATTGAAAAACAACCGCAATCCCAACACCGATCATGCAAGCTGTAATCAAAGCTTCTGTTCCGCGAGCCATGCCTGAAAGTAAATGACCGGCTAATAGATCTCGTACAGCGTTAGTAATTGGAACTCCAGGAACTAAGGGCATTACGCACCCAATGATAATCGTATCAAGGTTGATTCCTAAGCCAAACCTAACTGTAAATATGGCTAAAATCCCAATAATAAAGGATGCAAAAAATTCAGCTAAAAATTTAATTTTTAAGAAATCCGCACTGTAAAAAAAGACTAGAAAACCGATAGCACCAATTAAACAAGTGGCTGCTAAATCAGGCCAAGAACCGCCAAAAAGAATCATCAAAGTTCCGCTAACGACAGCTGCAGAAATTGTTTGAAGCCAAATTGGAAAAAAATTGGTATCTTTTTCTAAATGTTTTAATTTTATGGATAATTCAGTTAAATCTATTTTTTTAGCAGCAAAATCACGGGATAAGTCGTTGACCTTAGAAACTTTTTCCAAGTTAATGGTTCGACTGGGTATTTGTTGCATTTTTAAACCAGTTTCGCCTTCTAATCCCATAAAAATACCTGTGGGAGTTACAAAACTGATACCTGTATGCCCATTCAAATTAGCCGCAATACGGTTCATCGTATCCTCAACACGGTACATTTCTGCACCACTTTCCATCATGATTTTTCCAGCTAGTAGACAGGTATCTAACAGTAAATCAATTGTTTTGTTTGTCATGGGCTTTGTTGTCCTCCTAACGTGATCTCTTTATTTCTAATAATAGCGCAAAAAAAAGTTTTGTGCTAGTTTAAAAACAACATAGGTTAAACAATAAAAAATGAAGTCAATTTTATTTTGTGGTGGCTACTAGAAAATTTTATTGAAAGCACAATAGTGAATAAAGTCAAACAATGATATACTAATAGAAAGTTTATTTATACATACTAAATGGAAGAGGTGAGTGAGATGATGAATACGTATAAATTAATTTTAATTATGCTCCCGCCGCTTCCCGGCGTAAGATGTTTTTTTTCAACCTTTTAATTTAGTTTTATAAAAGCTCTTAAGAGCTTTTAATATAGGAGGAAGTATTTTGAAAAAAAGCATCGAAACGAAAGTGAAAGCACCCGCTTTATTATTATTAATCGTGTTGGTTGGATTTCCGCAAATTAGTGAGACAATCTTTACTCCTTCACTACCAGATATTGCACTGGCTTTTCAGACAACAATGGGAAGCGTTCAGTTAACTTTAAGTATTTATTTTTTTGCCTTTGCTCTAGGAGTCTTTTTTTGGGGGCTTATTTCGGATTATATTGGGCGTCGTCCAGCGATTCTTTATGGTGTAGTGCTCTATGGAGTTGGAAGTTGTCTTTGTTTGTGGGCAGATTCAATTGAATTTCTATTGTTTGCTCGTTTTGTCCAAGCTTTTGGGGCTAGTACAGGTTCAGTCGTGACTCAAACCATTCTGCGTGAGAGTACTACTGGAAACCAGCGTCATGCTCTATTTGCTCAAATTTCAGCCGCGTTAGCATTTACACCAGCAATTGGTCCATTAATTGGCGGATTTGTCGACCAGTATTGGGGATTCTCAGCCGTTTTTCTAGTTTTAGTCGTTATGAGTATTGGCGTATTTGGTTATGCTTACTTTGGATTGGCTGAGACTTTGGACGCTAGCAGTCGTTCGTCGGTTGCCTTAAGGCCTATTTTTAAACGGTTCCTGAAAAATAAGAAAGTCTTGACCTATGGTTTTTTAATTGGAGCTATTAATGGCGTATTGTTTAGTTATTACGCTGAGGCACCTTTTATCTTTATGGAATACTTCCACTTGTCGGCAGCTATCTATGGTCTTTTAGGAATTGTGATCGCATTAGCCTTAATTATTGGTTCGATGCTATCGAAACGTTGGTTGGCTATTTGGCAACCAGAAAAAATTATTTTCAAAGGCATTCAAATTATGCTTGTGGGAGCAGTCATTCTATTAACCCTTAGTTTTTTTAATTTCATACCAGGGGTAATCCAATTTTCGTGTTATCTTATTGGAATATTTATAACACTGATTGGAACTGGAACAGCGTTACCAAATTGTTTAAGTTTAGCCTTAGTTGATTTTCAAGATGTAATTGGGTCGGCAGGAGGGATTTTCAGCTTATACTATTATTTATTGGTTAGTTTGATAACTTTAGGTATGAGTGTCTTGCATAATGGCACATTATGGGCAATGCCGCTTTATTTTATTGGGATAGGCATATTCATGCTCATTTTAACTAAGAGATTTATCTATTTATTGAAGGAATAAATTAAGTTTTGGCAAGTTTTATCTGATGAAAGTTAGATAAAACTTGCTATTTTTACGTTGAAGTAGTCTATTTTTGTTTACTTTGGCAAATCGCTTTCTTTTTAGCTGTAAATCCTGTATCATCAGATAAATATAAAAATATAATTTGCAAGGAAAGGGTTGAATGTGTTGGAACAAAAAGTCGTTGAAAAATTACCAAAAGTTGAACTACATTGTCATTTAGATGGATCAGTTAGTCGCAAAACTATTCGGAAAATTGCTGAGGCGCAAGATTATTCATTGCCTGAAAGTGAAGCTGAATTAAGAAAACTTGTTCAAGCAGGGGATGAATGCCAAAGCTTGTTAGAGTATATTGGGAAATTTGATACGGTTTTAGATTGTTTACAAGTTGAAGAAGCCATCACAGAAGCTGCTTATGATTTAATTGGTGACGTTAAAAAGGAAAATGTCACTTATATAGAAGTTCGTTTTGCACCGATGCTTTCTACGCATAAAGGATTATCTGCAGATCAAGTCGTTCAAGCAACTTTGAATGGATTGAAAAAAGGCGAAGCAGATTTTGGTGTCACAAGCCGTGCAATTTTATGTATGATGCGTCATCATGATGATCAAAAAAATCATGAAATAATTGAGTTAACCAAAGAGTATCTAGGTCAAGGTGTTGTGGGTATTGATTTGGCAGGAGATGAAGCTAAGTATCCTGCAGGGGACTACAAATCGTTACTAAAAGTAGCTTTAGAGTACAATTTACCAATTACTTTACATGCAGGTGAGTGTGGTTGTGCTGGAAATGTCCGTGAGTCTATTGATATGGGAGCAACACGTATCGGTCATGGGATTGCTTTAAAGGATGATCCAGAGATTCTAGCCTATTGTATTGAAAATGGAATTACTGTTGAAATGTGCCCTAATAGTAACTTGCAAACTAAAACAGTCACTGAATGGAGTGACTATCCTTATTTGAAATTCAAAGATGCTGGTTTGAAAATTTCGTTAAATACTGATAATCGGACGATTACAGACACGAATTTAACCAAAGAGTTTATGACGTTAGACAATCTTTATCAGATTGGATATGCTGGTATGCAAGAGCTGACAGAAAATGGTATTAAGGCTAGTTTTGTTGATGAACAAACGAAAAAGGCTTTATTACAAACAGTTAAAACAGCTTATCAAGAAGTGCGTTAACAAAGTAAAAAGACTAAGCAATTAGTCTTTTTATTTTTTGTTAACGCAAGGTTTTTCTTAAATGGGGCAAATTTGTGACGAAAGTTGTTGGAAATCAATAAGATTATAAAATAAATATCTCTTTATCTAGTTTAAATGAACACTAAATGTTACGCTAAAATTGGAGTATATTTTAGTAACATAGAATAAAATTAGGAGGAGTTTTAATGGAAAGTAACTACACGAGTTTGGGAAAAGTAAAAACAGGATTGACAACAGTTCAAGGTATTTTTATTGTAGGAAGCATCTATTCTTTGCTAAATATTATTGTACAGTTTATGATGTCTACTCAGTCGATGGTGATGTCTGAAGGTGGAGAGTACACCCCTAGCATGTGGGATCAGTTTAGTGGGATTTTTAACCAAATTACAAGTTATATTGGTGTGCCAGGTAGTTTATTATTTTCTATTTTAGCAGTTATGATTGCGACCTTTGGAAAAGAAATTATTACGCGATTAGATCAGCAAGAGCCTTTATATTCAACTGAAAATGCAGCTACAATCAAAAAAATGTCACTTGTAACTATCATTATTGGCGCGGTAGCAAGCATCTTAGTGTTAGTTGGTATAGTAGCAACTTTTTTACAACAACAAGCAGTTATGAATATGGATATGGAAGCTGCCTCTTCAGGTATGTATGAAATGAAATGGTATGATAGTTACCAATGGGTATTTGGAAGTGAAATAGCTGGTGGATTTGTATTAATTATTGGCTATATAGGCTTGTATTTAGCATTGGTTGGTTTGGCAAACTTTTTCACAGATAAAATTACTAAAGAAGCATAGTCACTAAGTCTTTTCTTTGTTATACTAAATAGGAAGAACGGGAATAAATGTTGTTCTTCCTTACATAGAGTTTAGTCAAAAACTCATGATAAAAAGTTCTAGTGAGGGATCTGCCCTACTAGAACTTTTATCATGAGGAGAATGTCCTTTATATAGAAGCTATGTAAAAAAAAATGAGCATAGGATTGGAGTCTAGCTCAAATTAAAGGAATGGGGAACAAACAAATGTCAAAAAAACGTGGATTTGAAGTAATCGAAAAATACAATCAAGCAGGAATTAATTTGCCAACACGAGCAACAAAGCAAGCGGCTGGCTATGATTTCGAAGCGGCAGAGGATATTGTGATTCCAACTTTTTGGAAAACGTTGTTTAAGACAGTTATCTGGGAAGTAACTGGAGCGTTTAAGGAAGTTCAAGTAGCAGAGGTAGATCAACGCTTTTTAAAACCTATTTTAGTTCCAACTGGAATTAAATCATATATGGGCGCTGATGAATATTTACAATTAGCAAATCGCTCAGGGAATCCTTTGAAAAGTTTTTTAATTTTAGCTAATGGTGTTGGGGTTATTGATGCGGATTATTATAACAATGAGGCCAATGAAGGGCATATCATGTTTCAATTTTTAAATTTTGGTTTAACAGATAAGGTAATTAAAAAGGGCGAACGTATTGGTCAAGGAATTTTCTTACCTTTTTTAAAGGCAGATAATGAGACTGATATTGTTGGAGAGCGAACTGGCGGATTTGGTTCCTCTGGGAAATAGTCTTTATATAGAAGAATTTGAAAAGAAGATTAGAATAGTTATTCTAATCTTCTTTTTGTTTTAGTAAATCTGGATTCCATTGCTTAGCAATGAGAGTCCATTTTTTTGAAGCTGAGTTTGACAAAAACACCAAAAATGTACTTTCCAAACGACAAAATTGAGTAGTTTAGCTAAGTTATAAAAGTATAAAATTGTAGTTAAATGCAAGTGTTGAAAGAAATTAGTTAAAATAAATTTTTAAAATTGTATATAAATAAATTCGTTTGATTATTTCTATAAAGAAAAGTAAAATTCAGCATGGTTAGGAGGTTTAAACGAATTAATTCAATTTAAATTAGGATAATTAAATAGAAGGAAGACCAAGTATCATGATGTAAAAGATAGATTTAAATAAATAAAACATTGTTAAAAAAAGTGTTTTTTGTATATGTTTATAAAATTTAACTGTATAGTAGAAGCATAGAATAGTGGAAATTACTACGTGACGTGGTGAAAGTAAAAAAGCATTTCTTTTTATTAGGTGTTATTATAATTAGTATAAAGTATAAAATATGAAGAGGGCTAACTTTTGCCTTGTAGGCCTTAAAAATAATAGGATGACTGAACTAAATAGATTATATAGTCCCTAATTCAACTAACAACATACCACAAACTCGCAGAGATTCTTACTATTCTAAAAAATTGAAGGGAGGAAAATAAAATGGTAAGTAATGGAATAGAAGCTTATTGGCAAGATGCAGTTATTTATGTGGTTTGTTTCCAAGTAAGGAACTCCAACGGAAATTATCGAGATATAAAAAAGAATTTGATTTTTAAAGAAGAACTCTCTGAACAAGAAGTAGCAGACATTATTACACGAAAATTTAGCAATGTTCAAAAAGTCAAATACGTGGACTGCTGGTCGGAAGCTTTACAGCTAAAGTAGATATGACTACAAAGAATTTTGCTGGAGGAGAGGGCCTATTAATGATGTCTTTTTATCAAAAATATCTAAAAGAAAAATAGAAATAATCAAGATATTAAATTCTGAAAAACGTTTTTGGACCTTAGAAGAAATATCAAAAATGATCGGCACATCGAAAAAAACCACACATATTCAACTGAACCAAATCAAACAATTAGTTCAAACAAAGTATCAAGGCAATCTTGAAATAAAAAGTGATCGACAAGGTTTTAGCTTAGAACGGAATATTGGATTTAATATTCAAGAATTCACGATTCAGATTTTAAAAGAAGAAATTTTGTTTGTTTTAATTAATACTGCATTAAAAAATGAAACGCAAGATGTGCAATTATTTTTGGAAAAAAATTATATTAGCTTAAGCTTGTATTATTCTTACCAAAAGCGATTAAATCAATTTTTAAAAAAGTACAGTATTCAATTAATTGCAAATCCATACATTCATTTTGAAGGTGAAGAACATAAAATTAGGTTATTTTTATATCAATTTTATTGGGAATTTTTTCAAGGAAACGAGTGGCCTTTTGAAAAAGTTTCGAAACTAGATACCCATAAATTAACAGATAAAATTCAAAATGATATGCAAGATGGGATGGGAGTTACTCAAAAAATACAACTCTCCTATGCTGTAGCAATATGTGCTTCAAGGATAAAAAGTGGATGTTATATTGAAAAAGAGCACAGCCTACCCTTTAAAATAACTAATGTTCTTTTAAATATTTTTAATTTTTATGGAAATGTCATTAAGACTTGGTCGCATAAAGTTCCAAATATAGAAAATGAAATTGTATGTCTCTGGTATTTAAGTGGTATGTTTGCCACTGTTTCTTTGAAGGATTGGGAAACTGCAGACGAATCTGATGCTAACCAACAAGCAGTTCAATTAATCAATAATTTAGTTCAGAATTTGGATTTTATATTTAAGGAAAAAAATAAAGAGCAAGAACTTGTTTGTCAGTTATTATTTTCAATTTACCAAGAACAAAATTATTTTGAATTAGTTTTTGAGACTAATAGTAAGGAACTTCAAAAGCAAGTTCCTTCGTCTATTTTTAAGAGAATAAATAATTGCGTGGAGCACTTAGCTTGTTTAATGAAAAAAGACAAAGACAACGCACAATCTGACAGATTGCTCAAAAGATTTTTTGATCTATTATTACCAATGATTCAAGAATCACTAAACAAAGTTAAAGTGAAGCTGTATACAGTTGGAACACCCTATGATTATTTTTTGCAAAAAAAAGAGTTGGAAATGCGCGATAAAAGTTTGATGGTTGTTGAAAATAGTGCAAATGAAGAATTGGATTTAATTATTAGTGATTTCTATTTAGAGGAAGAGTATCAAGTTCCGGTTTTTATAAGATCTTTTCCGAGTACAGATAATGATTGGGAATTATTAAGCAATTTAGTCAGTAAAATAAAACTAAATTTGAAAGGGGTGATTTGAGAATGAAGGGCTATAGTTTGGCTAAAATTTAAGTAAAGGAGGGAAAAATGGATTATTATGAAAAATACTAGAAATAAAATAATCATTTTAGCAGGTATGTTGGTTCTATTAATAGGGAGTGGAGTTTTTGCAATCAATCAATTTTTTACTGCAGGTATTAATGCTAGTGAAGCATTGTCAATAAGAGCAAATAAAGAAACTGTTTTGGTTGATGAGAAATTTGACATCACTTTAAATGAGCAAGGGACACTACAAACAGATAGTGAACAATTGGATTCAAGTGAACCAGCAGCAGATACAGATAGTCAAGCAGATAAAAAAGTATTGGAAAAGGAAATAGCCAGTACAAAAATTCAATTGCCGATAGGTCTTGAATTTGATGCTGAAAAAACAAAACAATTGAATGAGCAATCAGATAAATTCACAGCGACTTGGGATTCAGATACACGTACAATTGAAATCAAGTGGTTAGAGTATCAAACAAAAAATGAACTTATTTTGGCACTTGAAGCTAAAACTCCTGGAACTTATGAATTAGAAGCTATTCGTCAATTTAACGATGAAAAAGAAACCTCTGAGAAGCTAATGATTCAGGTTAAGGAGCTTTTACAAGATTCTACAGCTCCAGTAGTAGAAGAATCAATAGTAAATAAATCTACTGATTCTCTAGTCCAACCAGTGATTACGAGACAGACACGAGCTGTTGGAGTAGATGAGCCACCAGTTGCTAGTGAAGGAACTGTAGCAAATGTAACTGATCAAGCAACTTTTATAGCAGCTATGAAAGATACTAATGTTACTCAAATTAATCTTATGAATGACATATTGATTACAAGTGGTCTTACAAATCAACTTCCAGGCTATGCGTTAGGTCCAGCTATGCGAAATGGGAAAACATTGGTTGTTGAAGGTGATTATGATGGAAGTGGCGTAAAGAGACTTGATTTCCAAGGTCTATCTATGCAATTTTATTTTGCTTCAGCAAATCAAAGCATGAATTTAGTGATGCGTAATTTGAAACTAAATGGAACTAATTATTACGGTCCTTTCAGTAATTACACGAATAATGTCAATCAAAACAATTTTAATATGTATTATCATAATGTCGATTACACAGGTTCTCAATTAACAGCTTCTTATGCATCAAAAGCTTATTTCTCAGGCGATGTAAAAGTGGATACTGCTCCTAGTTATGTTTCGTTAAGTGGAGCAACGATGACAACTCAGGATAGAGGGAACTTATACAAACCAGATGGAACGACTGCTGCAGTGACCAATCAGCAAAATATGGAAGCTGGAAATGTAACATTTATGGAAAATGCTCATTTTTGGGGAAGAACAACAGGTTCAGCGAATTTCCATGTTTATGGTGGTGGAAATTTTGATGTTGGGAAAAATGCAGTCATTGATTTAGAGGTAGGTGGACCAAATCAATGGGGGGAATCAGGTAGTACCAATGGTTGGCCAGCTGTTTACCTATTAGCTGGAGCTGAGTTCCGGGTAAGAGATGGTGCAAAAGTAAATATTACAACCAATAAAACCACCGGAATTCAATCAACCGGACGTGGCGGAATTGGAATGGAAAACAACGCTAAACTAATTGTTGAAAGTGGCGCTGAATTGAATATCGATTTAGATAAGATACTTCATAGAAACTACAATGGAGCTTATGGGGATGCCATTCGAATGGGAACTGGTGGTTCAGTATTAGTTCAATCAGGTGGTAAATTAAATCTAGCAATGTCAAATATTTCAAATGGATATGCAAATGCAAGTTATCTAAGTATGATTAATATGACAGGTAGCGGAAGTTTCAATGTTGAGGATGGCGGTTCATTAACGATGAAAAGAACTGGAACAACTTCAACAATTCCGTACAACGGTATTAATGTACAGGGTGCTGGCGGTTCAGTATTAATTGGTCGAAGAGCAACTCTTGATGCAGAATTAGATGGAGCAGGGATATCCAATGTTATCAACATGGCATCAGGTTCTACTTTTAACTTCTCAGATGCTGAATCGGTTGATTTGAGACTTACGAATACGAATACAGCTAGTCGATTAATATCTATGAATGGTACGTTAAATGTAGATATTCAAAATATTATGGCTTGGAATCGTGGGCAAGATATTTTAAATGAGACTGCAGCGAGACAATGGAATCCAATGTATGGCATAAAAACGGTCTATAGTGGTGGAAATGTAACGAGTACAACAGGGAATTCAATTACAAGCTCAGTTACAACAGATTTTCAAGCTAATTTCAGAACACAAAACTTTACGCGCTTGAAATTTGCCTTTATTCCAGATGTTGATTTAGTAATTAATCGTCCTTTAACAGATAACAAAACAAATACAAGTAGCCATGTTATTACAGGTATTGCTTACCCAGGAGCTTTTATTCGGCTAAGTTTGGTTGATGCTAGTGGCAATCCAGTAGCGAATCAGTCACTATTACCAACAGCCACAATCCCTTCACAAATAGAATCAGAACAAGGCAACGTAGCTAATAATTTCCATACGAATGCAGATTCTGAAGGCAATTGGTCTGTTTCACTACCAGCAGGAAGTTATTTAGAAGCTGGTATGAGAATTAAAGGGTATGGCTTTTTAAATGGAAAAGATGCATCTGATACAGCGCTTGTTTTAGATCGTACGGCGCCAGACGCTCCTGTTTTAAATCCAATTAAAGATCAAGATACAACCATTACCGGAACAGCTGAAGTTGGCTCAACAGTTAGAGCCTACAGCGTAGTAGGGGATATCCAACTGGGTAGTGACGTGATTGCAGATAGTACTGGGAAATATACAATTACGATACCAGCAGATAAACGTCCTTTAGTTCCATATTTGGAATACTATACGACGTCTAGTGATCATGCAACGGATGAAGAGGGAAATGCAACCCCAAATACAAGTGCTAAGTCAAATTTACAAGCAGTTGTCGATACCACTCCGCCAACCGCTGATCCAAATCCTAAGGAATTTAATTTAGCAGATGGACCAGTCATTTTAGATCAAAATCCACAAAATTACGTTAAAAATATTTTAGATAATCAGGATCCAATTCCTGGCAAAACATTCTCTTTTGAGTTTGTAGCAGGTAAAGGACCAGACCAAATTGACACAACTAAAATTGGTGGACATTCCGTTGTAGTTCGCGTATTTGATCAGGCTAAAAATTATATTGATGTAACGGTAGGGATTAGTATTATTGATGATTCTGTTGTATCTGGTGTAAATATTTTCTTAAAAGCAACAGATTTTAGCATGATTGTTCCAGAATTTAATGATTTAACTACAACTGAGCTATTACATGCTGAATTAATAAAACGAAGTCAAGCTGTTGCATGGAATAAAGTAACAGGAGCACCTGTTCAGACTGAAATCGGGACAGATGGAGGTATTTCAGGTGTAGTAGGAAGTTACAACCTCTCAGTTCGTGCATTAGATGTTACACCAGCAACCTATTTAAGTAAATCAGTCGTTGGAACAGTAACTGGTGGGACAATTGAATTTTTCCAAGCACCGAAAGATGTTGATTTTGGATCGAAAGAAATTTCTTCTCGTAAAAAAGTTTACACTCCGACAGAGGATGTTTCAATGATTATTGAAGATTCTCGTGGGAAAACGGCTAATTGGGAATTGTATTTAAAGGTTGGGAAAGATTTAACCTTAGACAGTAATGAGGCCATTTCTCTACCAGGTGCGTTACGTTTTGTAAATTCTTCTAATGAGGAAGTAGAGATTAATGACCAATCTGGTTTAGTTCATAGCCAAACGGGTTCATTATCACCTATGAAGACAACCGTTAGTTGGAATCGTTCTTTAAATCAAGGTTTGTTGCTTCGCGTTAATCCAGGTCAAGCGACCAAAGGTTCATACACTGGAGAATTAGTGTGGACTTTAATGGATACTGCAGAAAATGAAAAAAGTTCTAGCGCAACAACACCAGATTAAATGGATGAAACAAAATGTAGGGGAGAGGAGCAGTAAAAAATGAAAATAAAAATAGGATTTCTTCTACTACTTTTAGGACTTTCCTTTAATTTTCTAGCTGTCTCAACGAATGTGTATGCAGATGGCGCAGAATCAGATGTAGGGATTTTCTTTAGTGATATAGAAGAAGTGCCAAGTAAACCTGATTTACCCAATTTAAAACCGAATCCGACGCCAGAAAAACCGAATACAGGTGGGACAACATTTCCACAAACGGGTGAAAAGGCTGGATTCAGTAGCTATATTAGTGGTCTTGGAGTAGTAGCAGTTGCCATTTTCTTAGTAAATAAAAATAAAAAAAGAAGTCAGAATGGAGAATCATAACATGAAAGTAACAAAATTAGTTTTAGGGAGTTCATTAATTTTAGGAAGTTTAGTAATTGGACAAATAGGAGCTTTTGCAGGAGAAACAGGGGATTCTGCTCGCTCAACGGCAGATGTTGAATATACAGTCAATACAAATCCGATTAATCCAACCGATCCAACCGATCCAGGCAATGAAATTAAACCAGATCCAGAAAATCCTGGTACTGGAAATGCTGGTCCGTTAAGTATTGACTATATTTCAAACATTACTTTTGGACAAAAAGTGGCTTCTGGGAACGCAGCAACTTATAATGCGGCTTTAAGTCGTGTCATCAATAAAGATGATTCTGCTAAGCCTGTTCCAAATTATGTTCAGGTAACAGATAACCGTGGAACAATTTCTGGTTGGAATCTTGCGGTTAAACAAGAAGGGCAATTTAAGAACACAAAAGGTTCATTATTAGGTGCAGCAGAATTAAGTTTGTTAAATGGAACAGCAAACTCAGCGAATGCTGTAGTTGGAGCAATCCCATCAACGAACAAAAATATTGCTTTGAAATTAAATGCGTCAGGTAACGGTGTAAATTCAACGGTTATGACTGCAACTTCTGGACAAGGTTCTGGAACGTGGACAACAATGTTTGGAAAAGATACTACTGAAGGAGCAGAATCAGTTCAATTACATGTGCCTGCTAATACAAAAATTGAAAAAGGTGCCTATTCAACGACTTTAGTTTGGACACTTTCAACAGACGCAGCTCAATAAAAGAGAATCGAGGAGAGTAGCCCATGAAAAATTGGAAACTATCTTTAGTGGGACTAGCAAGTATTTCTGGTTTTCTTTTAAGTGGAGTTGAGGTAGAGGCAGCAACGACAGCCACTCTTAATGGAAGTGGAGAGATTAGTTATCTAGAAAATACTACGCATCCACCATTAGTTGACCCAGAAAATCCAGGTGAACCTGGCGGTGAGATTGTTACAGTCCCTCCTAAAGAAGGTACAGCAGGTCCGTTAAGTATTGACTATGTTTCAGATTTTCAATTTGATACGCAACTGATTTCAGGGAATGATGAGCGTTACTATAGTAAGTTAACAACAATTACAGATAAAGATGGCAGTAATCAACGTGAAGTGCCTAATTTTATTCAAATTACAGATAACCGTGGAAATAACATGGGCTGGTCGTTGTCTGTGAGACAGAATGGACAACTAACTTCCCAAACAACGAATGCGGAATTAACAGGAGCTGCGATTACGATTCACAATTTGACATCAGATGCTAAAAATAATGATGGGAGCAATGGTCCAGTTTTAGCCAGCTCAGCAATGAATAATCAGTTTACGCTAAATCCAAACGGTGCAGTTACACCTTTATTAGTCGCATCAGAAAATCAAGGTTTTGGTACATGGGTCACATTGTTTGGAGAACGTGATAACCCGTTAATTCCCGCTGATACAGCGATAGAGTTAACTGTACCAGGATCAGCAAAAAAAGAAAAAGCACATTATACAACAGAATTATCTTGGATTCTTTCGGACGAACCAAGCAATTAAAAGGAGAATGAAAATGAAATTAACTAAATTAGCAGTAGGAACAATCTTATTAAGTTCAAGTATTTTTGTATCAACGACACCAGCTTTTGCAGCGTTAGAAGATGGACAAGCAGCAAAGGTTGAATCCAACGGTTCTATTACGCTAAGAGAAAAGCCTGTTGACCCAGAAAATCCTGATAACAGTGGTCCTTTGAGAATTAAAAGTATTACAAATATTGAATTTGGAGAGCAGTTTATTTCTGGTGATGACCAAGTTTATAGCGCAAAATATAAAACGGATCTTAATGAAGAAGGCAATGCTTTACCAGATAGCTTAACGGTAATTGATGACCGTGGAACAAATAATGGTTGGGAATTGCAAGTCAAAAATGATGGTTTTCATTCAGCTGACAAATCAATAACACTTGCGAATGCTGAATTGGTTATTGCAACAAAATCAGCACTAAACCTTTCTGCAAATACATTACCAAGCCAATTGAAAACCGTAACGTTAGCAAATGATGGTTTCCATTCAGTTGTTGATGCTAGTCAAAATGAAGGAGTTGGAACAACTACTCATTTATTTGGAACAGCTAAAGCAGATGCTGCTGGAAAAACGGAAAACACAGACGTTCAATTAAAAATTCCAGGGCGTTCAACAAAAGTAAAAGATACGACTTATGAAACAACTTTAACATGGGTATTATTAGATGACCCATCAGCTAACACAAATCCGTAAAAATAAAATCTAGGGGGATATAAAATGAAAACAACAAAATTAGTCGCATTGACAATCTTAGCAAGTACAGGGGTAGCGTTATTTTCTCAAACAGCTTTCGCAGCAGAAACGAATCAAGCTTCTGAGCTGAAATCAAATGGTGTCATTCAATTTAAACAAGATCGTGATCCAGATCCAGAGGGGAACAAAGGTCCATTAAGAATTGAGTCAATTGCTCCAATTAACTTTGGTATTCAAGATATTAGTGGAGATACGAAAACATACAACTCGATTTATACAGAAGATGTAAAAGAAGCTGGCGGACAATATTTGCCATTAAATGTTGTGACAGTAGATGATCGTGGAACAAATGAAGGATGGCAGTTACAAGTAAAAGAAACGCGTCCGTTTTCAGAACTTGATACAGATGGTACGACAGTTAAGCCTGATGGTTCTGTTTTAACAGGTTCAGTTATTACGTTGAAATCGGCAACTGTAGAACGTCCATTGGATAAAATTACAGAACCTATTACTTCTCGCCCGGGAAATGCTACAGCAACAACTGCTGTTAACAGTACTGGTTTCCAAACATTAGTGAGTGCAGATGCAAACCAAGGAATGGGAACTTGGCAAACACTTTTTGGAGAGAAAGTCGATGCAGCAACGGATGCAGGCAAAGCTGTTGAAAATTCTGCTGTAACATTAACAATACCAGGGGATACTGCTAAAGTGAAAGATGCTTTATACCAAGCTGAATTAACTTGGATTTTGTTAAGCACACCAGAATAAAAAACAGTATAGGGGAGTTTTGAAAAAATGAATCAAACAAAAAAAGTACTAGTAGCTCTAACTTTAACTACTGGATTTTTCGTAGCACCAGCGGCATTAGCTGCTGATGTTCCTTCGAAAGGTTATGTAGATTTTAAAAATGAGGACGAACAATTAGGTGGTTCTCTAAGAATTGACCGTGTTTCAGCTATTAATTTTGGAACAGTTGGATTAAAAGGAGATACAGCTGTTTATTCTGCAATCTATACAGCAGATGAAACAGGAACGCCAGGTACATTTTTGCCATTGAACGTTCAAACAACAGATAATCGTGGTACGAATGCTGGTTGGCAATTACAAGTAAAACACTCTCGTCAGTTTAGTGAAATTGATGCAGAAGGTAATCTTGTTCCCGATGGCTCTGTTTTAACAAATTCTACATTAGAGTTTACCTCAACATCTGCAGTGGACAACGCTGCGATTAGTGAAGTGGGTAAACTTGGACCTAGTGGATTCAAAAGTGAAACAGTTCTAAATGATAGTTTTAAAACAGTTGTAAATGCAGGTGCAGGTGAAGGTGTAGGAAGTTGGAAATTACTTTTTGGTGCAGTATCAGATACAGCCTCAACAGAAAGTACGCCCGTTCATTCCGATACTGTTAAGCTAACAGTGCCAGGTTCTACTCAAAAGAAAGAAAATGTGAATTATGAAGCAGAATTAACATGGACGCTACTTGCAACACCAGAAATTTAATGAGATAAGCTTAAAATAACTGAAAATAAAAGGAGAAAAAATAAAATGAAATTAACTAAATTAACTTTAATTAGTGTTGTAACAGCAGGGGCAATTTTAGGAGCAGCATCTCCAGCATTAGCAGATGTAACATACCCTCAAACAGTAGATACAAATGGGGTTGTTCAATTTAAAGATAGTGATGGAAAACCTGCGCCAGTCGATCCTACAGATCCAGATCCAAACCCAGTTGAACCAGAAATTCCAGCTGGAACATCAGGTTTAGTTCGTTTAGATCAAGTTCCAACATTAGATTTTGGAACTGCAACGATTCGTGGAACCAAAGAAACACAAGGAGCGAAATATGTCCGTTTAAATAATGTTGGTGGAGAATTACGTTATTTTGTGCCGGCTTATGTTCAAGTTACAGATGAGCGTGGAACGAATGCTGGTTGGAACGTAAAAGTCAAAGCTTCTGAATTCAAAGCTTACGACGGAGATACTTTGTCAGAAGATCAAGCTGGTTTAGTTGGGGCAACAATCAGTTTTAAAAATGCACATGTAAATAATCACTCTGGAATGACTGCACCAGAAATTACTCAATATAGCCCAGTAGCGAATGAAGTTATTGTGGATGCAAGTGCTACATCAACAGATAAAGTCTTATTAGATGCGGCAGCAACTAAAGGAATGGGAATTTGGAGCACATCATTCTTCGATGCTCCAGCAGGAACAGCTATTCCAACATCTACTGATATTGCCAATGTTCCACAAGATGCGTCAATTGAATTGGCAATTCCAGGTACAGCTCAAAAATCAAAAGATTTCCGTTATGAGTCAACATTAACATGGACAATTAGTGATACACCAGCTTAAATTCATATAGGGACAAGCTTTTCTGAGTTTGTTTCTCAGAAGAAATGTGGAATTTGATGTGGCAAACCTGTTACATCAAATTCACCTATTCTTCTATTGAGGAGCTTGAATAAAGTCAATAAAGTTGTTAGTAAAATTATGGAGGAATAAAAATGAAATTAACTAAAAAAAGTATCATTGGATTTGTTACTGTAGCAACATTATTAGCAGGGAGTGCTCCAGCAGTTTTTGCTGACGAAGTGGGAACAGCTGGACCAAAAGGGAAGGTTAACTTTGTTGAAGGTGAAATTGATACAAATCCACCAACTGTTATCTCACCAGAAACAGAACCACCAGAAGAAATTAAGCCAGAAGAACCAAACTTTACTACGGGACTATTAAGAATTGTTGATGCTCCAGTATTTGATTTTGGTGATGTTGCAATTTCAAGCTCAAATGCTTTATATTCTGTAAAAACAAATAAATACTCAAAAGTTGTTGATGGGGTTGTTACAGCTACTCCAGTCTACAAAGCACCAATGGTTCAAATCGAAGATAAACGCGGAGAAACTACTACTCAAACGTGGTCATTAGCTGTTTCAGCAACAGAATTTAAAACAGCAGATGATGAAACTTTAACAGGTGCTGAAATTCGTGTTAAAGATAAAGGCATTGTGTTTAATAATACTCGTACGCCAGATAGAGTCGCTCCTGGAAGTGGAATTAACACAACAGCAGCTGGATTTACAATTGGTTCAACAGCAAAAGTTGTATTATCATCTGAAGCTGGAAAAGGAAATGCTCTCACTTCTCTTGCTTTAGATCCGCAATATAAAGAAGGTGGATTTGATAGTGGTTCAGGCACTGTGCAAGCCTATACTGCAGATACCAAAGTGGATAATGTGCAACTTTTCGTACCAGTAACAGCTACAAAAATCACCAATGCTTTATATACTTCAACAATTAGTTGGACATTATCAGATACTCCAGACGCAATAACTAATTAGAAAAAATGATTTAGTGTAAAGGATGAGTTCAATTGAATTCATTCTTTACTTCTATTAAAAATGAAGGAGAACTTAATTTGAAAAAAATGAAAAAAAATATAGTCTTAACTTTATTAGCTACAATCACGCTTTTTATCCCAATAATGAAACCAGTAATGGCTGAAGAAGGCGATAATGGAGCAAATAATGTCTCTGTATCAACCAATATACCAGATAATCAAATTGATAAAAATCAAAACTATTTTGACTTGTTAATGGAGCCAGGAAAAGAACAAGAATTAGAAGTCGTTTTGCGAAATAATACCGACAAAGAAGTGACTATGTTGGCAGATGTGAATACCGCCATTACAAATGATAATGGGGTTGTTGATTATAGTTGGAATGTTGCTTCTGGATTGGAACAGGCAAAAATAAATAATAAAGATGAAGCTAATACAAAAATTGATTTAAAATCAATTGGCTATGATTCAACTTTGAAGCAGCCCCTGTCTGAAATGGCAAGTATTGATAAAGAGATTAAGATTCCTGCAAAATCACAAGTTATAGCAAAAGTGAAAGTAAAGATGCCTGATGAACAAATTGACGGAGTCATTGCTGGTGGTATTTATTTGACTCAAAAAGAAGATACATCTAGTGATGAAGGAAAATCTCAAGGAGTGCAAATTAAAAATAAGTTTGTTTATGTTGTAGGAATTCAAATCAGACAAAATGCTGATATTTCAGCTCTTGTACCAGATATGAAATTAGACCCTAAAAAAATTGTACCGACTCAAATTAATCATAGAAACTATTTAGGAATTAATTTACAAAATATCGAACCAGTATTCATCCGTAAATTAACTGTAGATGCAAAAGTTTACAAAAAAGGGAGCGCTGAAGTTCTTCACGAAGCCACTCAAGAGGGCATGAAGATGGCTCCAAACTCAAACTTTAATTTTGGAGTGAACTGGGAGAATCAAGAATTTAAAGCTGGAGATTACCGTGTGAAAGTAACGGCTAAAGCTGAAGACTACAATAAAGAATGGTCTTGGGATGAAGAATTTACTATTACAAAAGATAAAGCTGATGAAATGAACGCAAAAGCTATTGAATTAGAAAAATCAGAAATAGCTTGGTGGGTTTATGCGTTGATTGGAATTGGTTTGCTTCTTTTAGTACTTCTAATTGCCTATTTGATTAAACGTCACATAGATAAAAAGAAAAAAGAAGAAGAATTAAAAAGAAAAAGAGCACTTGCGCGGAAAAGAAAGAAAAAAAATGCAGCAGCAAGTCATAAAAAAAATGAACAAACAAGAAAAAAAGATTAGACTAGGTGGGGAGGAGTAAAGGTAAGATGGATAAAATAATAAATAGGAAAATTAAACTTATTCAGCTCCTTTATTCTTACACTACCTATACTGGATTACAAGAAATAGCTGATTCGGTGGGACTAACCATTAAAACCATTCAGTTAGAATTATCAAAAATAGTAGAACAGCTGAACCTAAATAATTATGGTATTAAATTAGTTAATGAAGGTACTACTTATTATTTAGAAAGAGAAGCTATCAATCATATAGATTTACTCTATTTTAGTATAGAAAAAGAGTCACTCTTTTTTTTCTTTACTAATAAGTTGTTTTACAATCAATTAAATCCTAAAAAATTATATGAAAGTTATCATTATAGCTACAGCCATTTTCATAAACGAAAAATTGAGTATGGCAACCATTTACTTAAGTATGAGTTGTCTTTTTCTTCAAAACCATTAAGCATAGTTGGAAGTGAAACGATGATTCGTTTTTATTTCTTCTCATTTTATTGGGAGAAGTATGGAAAAATCGAATGGCCATTTTCTCATGTGGAAAAAGAATGGGTACTGTCTTTAGTCAGAAAAATTGAAAAAGATATCAAACTTATTTTAAGTGAGATTGAACAGTTAAAGTTAGCCTATTGGGTTGCAGTTATTCTTAATCGAACATTGAACGGCCATTTTATAGCAGATAGTCAATTTGTAGAAAAGGAAAGTAATTTTATTGCTCATCAAAAAAATGTAGCTTGGAGAGAGCTCTTTTTTGATGATATAAATAAAGTAGATTCTAATACAATCAATCAAGAGCTGACCTATCTTATGTCTATCGTGCTACTGGTATTAGATGGAAAAAAAATAAGGGGGTTAATTGCTCAAAACCAAGTCGATTACAAGGTTGGTGATGTGATGGATTTATCGCTAAAGTTTTGCCAGAGTGTTCAAGAAGCCTTTAAATTGAAAATTGAATGGGAATTGATGTTAAATTCAGTCTATCTTGTATTTTACAGTGAGATGAAATTGTCAGGAAAAGTATGCAGCCAGAAAGAAAAATACAATGTAAATAAAAATGCAAGTACTTATAAATTATTCATTGAAAAGTATCAAAAATTTAGTTTAGATTTAATAGAAACAACTGAACAATTCAGGTCTTTTATAAACGTTTCTGAACTTTGGGAAGAATTAATGCTAATTGTGTTTCACGTAGCAGATATGGATAGCTATCGACCACGTTTGACAGCACAAATAAAGTTAGCGGCTGGTAATCTAGAGGAAAGATTGTTAATGAACTGTTTGAATCAATTAGACTACAAGATTAAGTATGAAACTGAGGGGAAAAGTCCAGTTGACTTAGTGATAACAGATATTTATTTTGAACAGAGCGATGATGTTACAACCTATTTCCCTTGGAATAGGACAAGTATCCAAGATAATTTTAAACGCTTAAGTCATTTTCTGAAAGAGTTTAAATTCACGAGATAAATAATAGTTTAAGAGTTAATTTAACAAGCCACGACAATGGTACTAATTTTCTAGTGTTATCTAGAAAGTATGGTAGCTTGTTTTTTTAGTTTAATCGGGTGCGTATTTTTCTTTACCTTACAAACGTTCTTACTTGACTATTACACTGTGTCAGACCTTATACTATAAATAAAGACTAAAGTTTCGATTTTATGAGTTAGGCTTTCAAAAGGAAGAAAAATTTCTAGGAGATAAAAAATATCACATCAAATTTCCTTATTCTTTGTTCGAATCTAAGCGAACTCAAAAAAATTTATTAGAGGGGGATTCACATGGCACGTCCACAAAGTAAAAGCGAGTTAATTCAGTTAAGTACAGAAAATTATCAAAAGCTAAAAAAATTGATTTCTTCATTTTCAGATGCAGAAAGAATTGGGAAGTTTCCATTTGAAGATCGCGATAAAACGATTCGTGATGTACTAGCTCATTTATATGAGTGGCAACTCATGATGGAAGAGTGGTATAAAGTTGGTATGGAAGGTGGAACTCCTGATGTTCCAGCTAAAGGATACACGTGGAGGACGACCCCAGAATTGAATCAACTGATTTGGAAGAAGTATCAAAAAATGAATTTAGTTGAAGTGGAGGAAAGGTTAGAGACTAGCCATAAACGGATGCTAGTTCTAATCAACGCTCATACGAATGATGAATTGTTTATGCGTAACTGCTATTCATGGACAAAAACAACGACGCTAGGTGCTTATTTTATTTCGGCGACTTCAAGCCATTATGAATGGGCAATGAAAAAAATTAGAAAGTATCAACGCATGATCAAAAAGTAAAAGTGAAAAAAGGGGAGAAAAAGCCATCTAGAGCTAAATCGGGTGGCTTTTTTTGTAATATTCCCTAATAATAAGAACTAATGTAAAAAAATTAGTTTTTTTAAGATAACATACAACTGATTCTTTTATTGAGTGTAGAATATAGAATAATAGGCTAAGAAAGTTATTAAAATCAAGAATAGAACCGATGAAAGGCGCTTTCATTTCGTGTCATTTTTGTTATATTTTTGTAATAAATAAACATACCATCTTAAAAATAAGAAATAAAAAGAATTTTCTAATCTAAATATGGCTTTTTTTAATGTCAAATATTACAGTGAAAAAAATAGCTAGAAAACGAACGTACGTTTCTAAGGAATTATCGGGATAAAATCATATTCATTGATTTGATTGGTTTGTAATCGTTTTTTTGGTGTTAGATAACTTGTTTTTTAATTATCAGAAAATTCAGTATTATGATAATTATGTATATAAACAATCGTTATTAAAAGTGGATGTGTTCAAGTTGTAATGTTTTGTTAACCTTTCTTCGATTTGAATACTGTAATCTTATTGGAGTCGAGAAACGTACAAGTGTTCTTGGCATTTGGAAAATAAACATCATGGAGGAATTTACGAAATGAATTTCAATAAATCAGCCCTTTCAACATTAATGATTTTTTCAATGGTTTTCTTAAGTTTGTTTGGGTTACGTGCAAGCAGCGTAAAAGCAGACAAGTTGCCTAATGGTAACTGGGAAATCAAAGATGGAGATACATTATCTGAAATAGGCTTACAAACAGGATTATCTGTTGATATAATTCGTCTACTTAACCCGACGACAGATCCATTCTTTTTACAAATTGGTTATGAACTTAAATTACAAGAAAGTGCGGATGAATTAGCACAAAAACAAGCAGAACAAGTTAAACTTGCTGAGGGAGCTTCAGAAGAAGCTGTAGTAGCTGTTGAAGCTGCGACAGAAGTTGTTATACCTGCTCCTGAACCAGAAGTGGTCGCTGAAGTAGCACCAACAAATGAAACAGCTCTTGGAACTTTTGAAGCAACATACTATACTGCTTTTGATGGAACGCAAATTGGAATTACAGCAAATGGAACAGATGTCCGTAATGGTCAAACAACGACAGCAGAAGGCTATCGTATTATTGCTGCAGATCCATCTGTATTACCTTTAAACACCGTTGTCCGTGTGACAACAGGTAATGGAGAGAGTTTCTTAGCTCAAGTCTGTGATACAGGTGGAGCAATTATTGGCGGACGAATCGATATTTTAGTTGGTTCGGTTTCAGAAGCTACAGCATTAGGTCGAACAGTTGCAGATTTAACAATCATTTAATCAAATAAAAAATAAAAAAGAGAAACCCAACGCTATTGTTGAGTTTCTCTTTCTACATAGTCTTTGTGTTTAAAAAAAAATCAATTTATTTTTGCCAGTTTGTTTTGCTTCATACAATGCTTGGTCTGCTCTTGTATAAACTGCATTGCTGCCTTCGTAATTATCAACATCGACTTCACTATTAAATTCAGTCATACCAATTGATGCTGAAATGAAAAGTTTATTCGTGTTGTGATTGTACGGGGTTTGAATGAGGCGTTCACGGAACTCTTGAAGAGTAGCATAGGCTTCCTCTCTAGGTAAGTAGGTTAGGAATGCAAATTCTTCTCCACCAATACGATAGAGTTCACCTTTGGTTTGTGGGAGATTCTCTTTTAAAATGGTTGAAAAATGTTTTAATACTTGATCGCCAATATGATGGCCATAGGTATCGTTAATTTGTTTAAAGTCATCAATATCAATAATGGCTAAACAAAAAGTGCTACTACTATTTTGGCTACCGTGAAAAGAATCATTTAAATCCAATGTAAACATCCTACGATTGTAAAGGTTTGTAAGATGGTCCGTAATAGAGCCAGTTCGGTATAGGTTCATTGTTGAAGCAACTGAAACAGCCATATTCACAATAATGATGGTAATTAAAAAAATGGAAGTAAAAATACTGAAATAAATCGCCATAGAAATCAATTTTGGTAGCTCTAGGATTGGTTTAAAGTAAATTGAGAAGATAATTATGCGCGTTGAAATAAAAACAAGTATAAAGTAACTAACAGATTTTTTTAACGATAGTTTGTATTTTTTGATGATAATGCTCACAATTAGGAGAAATACAGTTAAAACAAGGTTATTAAAATAATTTAAGGCGTTGTTTTCTGGTGCAAGAATATATTCAATTGTTTTTCCAAATATTAAAATTCCTGTAGCGATTTCTCCAAGCCGTCGATTTCCATATATAACAGAGAAAAAAACAAAAACATAACGCATATCTATTTTCATTATTTGAGAAACAACAATTTGGTTACTTGATAAAACTAGACTAGAGCATCCAATAAAAATACCAAATAAAATAATCAATAAAGGTGGAGTTGTTGAAAAGTCAGAAGAATATTCTTTGAATCGCTGATTAGATGATATCTTCAACCCTAGAAAATAACAAGTTAAGACTGTACTTACAATCAGAGCTAAATTAATAATAATTTGATTAAGTATCAACACCATTCTTTCTTCCTCCTATATCGCCTATTTCATTTTATTTTAGTAGTTAATCCAAAAATAGTATAACATACTAGAAGGGTTAATTTCTTTTTAAATAACAACTATGAATGTTTTTTTTAGTTTATTTCATAAAAGATTACTTTAAATTAACTAAATAGGTTAATTCTATAGTACAATAAGAGCAAGAAAAATTATTTTGGAGGTGTGGGTTTTTACCCAGTATGGTATTATTTATACGGTTTTTAGTCATTGTTTTATTAATCGGAGCAACGGCTCTTTTTGTAGCGGCTGAGTTTGCTTTAGTAAAAGTTAGAACAAGTCGTTTAGAACAGATGGTTGTTGAAGGTGTAAAGAATGCACCTTTAGCTAAGCTTGTTCATGAACATTTAGATGCGTATTTATCAGCTTGTCAATTAGGAATTACGTTGACTTCGTTGGCTTTAGGTTGGATTGGTGAGTCGACAGTTGAAGCAGCGATTCATCCTATCTTTGTTTGGTTAAATATTCCAGAGGCAGTTACTAAAATTGTAGCCTTTGCAATTGCATTTTCAATTATAACCTTTTTTCATGTTGTTGTAGGTGAATTAGTACCGAAGTCATTTGCTATTTCAAAGACAGAGAACGTGGTTTTAGCAGTTGTGAAGCCTTTGCATGTTTTCTATAAAACGATGTATCCATTTATTTGGGTCTTAAATAGTTCTGCGGCAGGTATTTCAAGAATGCTAGGTTTTGAATTTGCTGGTGAAGGCGATGAAGCTCATAGTGAAGAAGAATTGCGTTTGATTGCTTCAGAAAGTTTTAAACATGGCGATATTAATCAATCTGAGTTGCTTTATTTAAACCGCATTTTTGATTTTGATAATCGTTTAGCGAATGAGGTTATGATTCCAAGACAAGAAATGGCGGTTATGACAACGGATATGACGGTTGAAGAAGCGGCTAAATTATCGTTAGATGAACAATTCACTAGATACCCTGTAATGAAAGATTCTAAAGATGATATTGTTGGTGTAATTAATTCTCGTGATTTATTTAATGTTTTTGTCAAAAAAACATTGGCTCCAACGGATTCGATTGAATCCTTAATTCAGCCTATTTTACAAGTAATGGAAACTACACCAATTAGTGATTTATTAGAAAAAATGAAAAAAGAGCAGCGTCATATTGCTATTTTACTTGATGAATATGGTGGTACAGAAGGTTTAGTTACTGCGGAAGATATATTGGAAGAAATTGTTGGTGAGATGCGAGATGAATTCGATGCAGATGAAGTGCCTGATATTCGTAAAATCGATGTAGGAAAATATTTGATTTCGGGTAAGGTATTACTAGAGACAGTTGAAAAATTACTTCATATTAAATTTGAAGAAGATAGTGCTGTTAGTACTATTGGTGGTTGGATATTGAATCGAAAATATGATGTTGAACAAGGCGATACGTTTAGTTACAAAAATCTAGAATTTACAGTAGTAGAATTAGAAAATCACACTATTCAAATGGTGGAAGTTGCAGTTATAGAAAGCTAATAAAAAGAGAATTCAATTTATTAATTGGATTCTCTTTTTCACTTTCTGTTTAGTAAAGTAAGCGCCATAAATAAAAAGTAGCATAGGATTCCCAGTTTTTCCAGGCTTTAGCATAATTTAGTACAACTTCCTTAGTTGGTTTTTGTTCTAAGCTTTGACTAAATTGAATCGCACGAAGTAACCCGACATCCGTAACCGGAAATGCTTCAGGATAGCGTAGACAGCGCATTAAAACATAGTTGGCAGTCCAAGGTCCAATTCCGTATAGATCAGTTAAGGTTTTTTCAGAAGCTGCAAAATTATCCATAGCCAAAAGTTTTTCTTTTGATAATTTTTTTGACGCAATTAGTTGAGCAATACCAATAAGATAGTCACCTTTTTTTTGTGATAATTGCAAGCTTGTTAAATCAGAAGCTGCCAAACTTGCAATCAGATCTGGTTTTGGAAAACTCCAGTATTTTACACCTTCGTAATCAATAGATTCTCCGTAAGCTTCAATCAATCTTCTTTTTAATGTATAGGCAAAACTCAAATTAATTTGTTGACCGATAATTCCCCATGCCAATGCTTCGAATAAATCAGGTATTCCGATTAATCGAAGACCATAAAATTTAGAAACACTTTGTTTCAAGACACTATCTTTTTGGGCAAGTGAATAAAATTGAGTGAGATCTCGGTGTAAATCAAACCAATCATAAATGTAGTTGATAATTTTAAGGCGCTCTTCTAGTTGAGTTGGACGTGTATTTTGTAGAAATATGCAAATCAAAAAATGGTCTGGATGATAAGAAATTTCAATAAGCGTATCAACTTGCTCTACTTGAATGATACGACGAATTTTTTTTTCATGAATCGTATACAAACTTTCATTTTTTTCTCTAGATAAATAATCTAGGTTAAGTTCATAATTAAAATCTGGGGGCAAAGGAATGTGTATTTGTTGTTCAATTGTTTCACTATAATTGAGTGGTTTCATTAATGTTCTCCTTTAATAAAAAGTTTGTTGGACCGGTTAGCTCTGTCAGAAAAATAGGGAAATTTGTTGTGACGTTTTTTGTCACCACGAAAGTTCATCTTTTTTCCGAAGAGTTGGTTTAAAAGAACTAACTTAAGTATATCCTAGTTTGAAAAAAAATAATTTTTAAATCTTGCTATTATAATAGAAGAATCGTATTTTTTTGGGTGAATTAGAGTATACTGATGGTAGAAAAATGAAATGGAGGACACCAAGATGGGAAGGAAAATAACAGATGCTCAATGGCAAGCTATTGTAACAAATGATAGTCAATTTGATGATGTTTTTTTCTATGGAGTTAAAACAACAAAAATATTTTGTCGTCCATCTTGTAAGTCTAGAATTCCAAATCGTGAAAATGTGGAATTTTTTCTAGACAAGGAAGAGGCTTTGAAAGCAGGTTATCGCTCTTGTAAGCGATGTAAGTCTGGTGGGGAACGTGTCCCAGATGATGAATGGACGGATCAAATTAAAGATTTTATCGAAAAATTTTACCGAGAACATTTAACTTTAGATATCATTGCTTCGGAATGTCATGGTAGTCCCTATCATCTTCATCGTGTCTTTAAGAAACAAATGGGCATAACGCCACTGAGTTATTTGCATCAAATTAGAATTGAAAAAGCACAAGAACTTTTGGTACATCACCAACTGGATATTCAAAAAATTGGTGAAGCTGTTGGGATTCCAAATAGTGCTCAATTTTCGACTTTATTTAAAAAGATAACTAAAATGACGCCATCTGAATATCGCCGATTAAAAGTGGAAAGGAATGAGTAATATGAGCGAAATAAAACACATTTATTGGAGTCAATTGAATTTTTTAGAGTGGCAGATGATTGTCGCAAAGACTGAGAAAGGACTTTGTTTTATTGGAAGTAATCAAGGGACTGCGAAGGAATTAGAAAAGTGGATGAGAAAAAGATACTCTGACTTTAAATTGATTCAAGATGATGATAAATTAGCAGCTTCGATTGAAGCTTTGACAAACTATTTAAAAGGGAAGCAGAGAGATTTCAAGATAGAATTAGATATAATTGGAACGGATTTTCAAAAAGATGTCTGGGAATCCTTAAAAGCTATCCCTTATGGAGAAACAAGAAACTATTCAATGATTGCTGATTCTATTAAGCGACCAAAAGCAGTTAGAGCTGTTGGAACTGCGATTGGGGCAAATCCGCTTTTAATTATCGTACCTTGTCATCGGGTTTTAGGGAAAAATAAACGATTAACAGGCTACCGAGGTGGTTTAGCAATGAAGGAACGATTAATTGCATTGGAAAGTGCTAAATAGGTAGAAGCTGGGAGCGAAGGATAAGCGCACTCAGCTTTTTTGTCATGGTTTTTGTTGCTTTGTCATGGTTCTTGTTGCTTTAGCAACTTAGAACCATGATACACATCCATCGAAGATGGACTGTGATCCTAAGCTATTGGTTTACAGAGGTTCTTGTTGCTTTAGCAACTTAGAACCATGACACACATCCATCGAAGATGGACTGTGATCCTAAGCTATTGGTTTACAGAGGTTCTTGTTGCTTTAGCAACTTAGAACCATGATACACATCCATCAAAGATGGACTGTGATCCTAAGCTATTGGTTTATTTAGATCTTATTAATTTGAACTTTTGTCACAAAAACAATAGAAACATTCTTTTTATAAGAAAACAGTTGGCATGAAAGCAATAGTATGATAGGATTTTTAAGGTATGTATCTTTGTGAAAAAAATAGTTTTTTAAGAGAAAGGAAGGTTTGAATGATTGAACTGATTGCAACAGCTGAATCAATTGAACAGGCACAAGCATTAATTGAAGCAGGTGTTGATACGTTGTATATTGGTGAGGATTTCTATGGCTTGCGTTTGCCAACCTCATTTAATTTGGAAGAAATTGAAAAAATAACGAAAATAGCTCACGGAGGAAAGACGCAGATTTGTGTTGCAGTTAATGCTATTATGCATAATGATCGCATTGATTTTGTGGGACCATATTTAAAAAAATTAGCTGAAATTGGTGTGGATCGGGTTGCGATAGGTGATCCAGGAGTTATTCACATTTTAAAAACAGAAAAAATCCCGTTACCTTTTGTCTATGATGCTCAGATTATGGTAACAAGTAGTAAACAAATTAACTTTTGGGTAAAACGTGGTGCTACTGGAGCTGTTTTAGCTCGAGAATTGCCATATGATGAATTGAAAATTTTAGCACCGAAAATCGATGTTCCAGCGGAATTATTGGTATACGGAGCAACATGTATTCATCAATCCAAGCGTCCTTTAGTTGAAAATTATTTTAACTTTATCGAGAAACCAGAGGATACATCTAAAGATAGAGGTTTATTTATTTCAGAACCGAAAAAGCCAGAAACTCATTACTCGATTTATGAAGATATCAATGGTACACATATTTTTGCAACAAATGATTTAAACTTAGTTTCTGGATTAGAAAAATTAGTTGAAATAGGCTTAACTCAATGGAAGCTCGAGGGTATTTTTACACCAGGACAAGATTTTGTTGAAATTGTGAAGCTGTTTGTGGTGGCGAAGGAAGCTTTACTAGCAGGCATTTGGAATGAGTCATTGCTGGAGGAATTAAATCAAAAAATTGTAGCACTGCATCCAGAAAAACGTGAATTAGATGAAGGGTTTTTTATAAAAGATCCTGATGAAGTTAAATAAGGAGAAAAAAATGAGAAAAATACTAAAAAAACCAGAAGTTTTGGCTCCGGCTGGAACGTTAGAAAAATTAAAAACAGCGATATATTATGGTGCTGATGCCGTTTATATCGGTGGAGATGCCTATGGTTTAAGAAGTAGAGCAGGCAATTTCACTTATGACGAGATGCGCGAAGGTGTCGAATTTGCTAAAAAGTACAATGCAAAAGTTTACGTTGCTGCCAATATGGTTACTCATGAAGGCGATGAAATTGGTGCGGGAGAATTTTTTAGAACGTTACGTGATATAGGTATTAGCGCGGTGATTGTGTCTGATCCAGCATTAATTGAAAGCTGTGCGATGGAAGCGCCGGGATTACCCATTCATTTATCTACTCAAGCGTCAGCAACAAATTATCAAACATTAGAGTTTTGGCGCAATGAAGGATTAGAACGTGTGGTACTAGCCAGAGAAGTTGGAATGGCGGAGATTAAAGAGATTCGTGAGCAAACGGAAGTTGAAATCGAAGCGTTCATTCATGGAGCTATGTGTATTTCCTATTCAGGACGTTGTGTGCTTTCTAATCACATGTCACAAAGAGATGCGAATCGAGGTGGTTGTTCTCAATCTTGTCGTTGGAAGTATGATTTATTCGACTTGCCTATTTCTGGTGAGCGCGAATCATTAGTCGGTGGTCAACCTTTAGAGGAATTTTCAATGAGTGCAGTGGATATGTCTATGATTCATCATATACCTGAGCTTGTGGAAAACGGTGTAGATAGTTTGAAAATCGAAGGTCGGATGAAATCAATTCATTATGTTTCGACTGTTTCTAATGTTTATCGCCAAGCGGTAGATACTTATTGTGCTGATCCTGATAATTATGTCTTTAAGCAAGAGTGGGAAGACGAGCTTTGGAAAGTTGCACAAAGAGAACTGTCAACTGGATTTTATTATGGTGTGCCAACTGAAGATGAGCAACTTTTTGGCAAACGCCGTAAAATTCCAGCATATGGCTTTATTGGTCAAGTTTTAGATTACGATCCACTAACTCAGATTGCCACAATTCAACAACGGAATAATTTTGGTGTTGGGGATGACGTTGAGTTTTATGGACCAGGCTTTACTCATTCTCATCAAGTGATTGAGACTTTATGGAATGAAGAAGATGAAGCGATTGATCGTGCACCTAATGCAATGATGACAGTTAAAACAAAAGTAACAACACCTGTAAAACGGTATGATATGATTCGTAAATTACGTTAAAAATAGCCTATCTAAATAACCTATCGAGATTTTTCGATAGGTTATTTTTTTTCGATTATTTAGGTTTAGCAACTTGAAATGGCCAAATTCATTTTCAAAATCAATATGTAGATAAGAATAGTTGCAAAAATAGACACTTCAAACGACAAAATCAAGCCGTTCTTATGAGTCTATATTTTATATAATTGCATTTGTAAGAGAGAGAGACCTACAAAAAATGAATTTATTTAGAATGAATAGGCTAAATAAGAGGAGGAAAAAAAGATGTGCACAAGTATTGTGTTAAGAACGATGGATCATAAAAATCTTCTATCGAGAACAATGGATTTTGCATTTGATTTAGATGCAAGACCAACAATTTGTCCTAGAAATTATCAATGGATATCAGGAGTCGATGAATTGTCTTATACTGGGAAATATGCTTTTGTCGGGGCAGGAAAGGACGTTGAGCATTTATTATTTGCAGACGGGGTCAATGAACATGGATTAAGTTGTGCTGCTCTTTATTTACCTGGAGAAGCAGTATATGGACCAGCTGCAAAACCTAATAAGGTAAATTTAGCTCCTCATGATTTTTTACTTTGGATTTTATCAAACTGTAAAAGTATAGCTGATCTACAAAAAAAATTAGGAACAATTAATTTAGTCGATGTAGAGGTTCCTTTGTTAGGAATTACAACACCTCTTCATTGGATTATGACAGATTCAACTGGGCAATGCATGGTGATAGAACCAAGAGATTCTTTATTAAAAATGCAAGAAAACCCAGTCAGCGTCTTAACCAATACGCCTAAATTAGAATGGCATATTTCCAACTTGAGAAATTATATTGGAATTAAGCCTGAACCATTCACGTCGAAAATGTTTGGTGAGTTTGAGGCAAAACCATTCTCTCAAGCATCAGGGACCTCTATTTTACCAGGTGGTTATACTCCACCAGAAAGATTTGTTCGTGTTGCCTATTTAAAAGAATACATTAAAAAATCTAAAAACGAAGAAGAAGCGATTACAAATATTTGGCATATTTTGAATAGTGTCTGTATTCCGAATGGTGTGGTAATTCAGGAGAACGGAAGTCCAGATTATACACAATATGTAGCATCTATGTGTTCTGAAAGCCAGACTTATTATTTTTCAACATGTAAAAACAACCAAATTAATAGTGTCAAGTTAACGAAGGAATTGATAAGTACATTAACAGAGCCAAAGACGTTTGATATTAAAGAGAATCAAAAATTTAATAGTTTAAATTAAAAATTAGGAGGAATAAATATGTTTAACAGAAAAATAGAAAAAGAAATTATGGAAGAAACGAATTGTCCAATTTTTGGATCATTAGAAGCAGGTCAAATTTTACCAAATTATAAAATAGGTAAAGAATCAGTAGATCCAAGAGTTGCCTATCAATTAGTGAAAGATCAGCTAGTAGATGAAGGAAATGCTAGGCAAAATTTGGCAACATTTTGTCAAACATATATGGAACCAGAAGCTGAGCAATTGATGGCTGAGACATTTGAAAAAAATGCGATTGATAAGTCTGAGTATCCACAAACAGCAAAATTAGAAAGCTCTTGTGTCAATATGATTGCTGATTTATGGAATGCATCTGAAGATGAAAAATTCATGGGAACTTCTACTGTTGGATCTAGTGAAGGCTGTATGTTAGGTGGAATGGCTATGAAATTCAGATGGCGTAATCTTGCTGAAAAATGTGGCTTAGATATACAAGCCCAAAAACCTAATCTTGTTATCTCATCAGGATTTCAAGTTTGTTGGGAAAAATTCTGTGTGTACTGGGATATTGAAATGCGTGAAGTTCCAATGGATGAAGAGCATTTAAGTATTAACTTAGATAAGGTTATGGATTATGTCGATGAATATACAATCGGAATTGTAGGTATTCTAGGTATTACTTACACTGGTAAATTTGATGACATTGCAGCTCTAGATACATTAGTAGAAAGCTATAACCAAATTAATGAGCATCAGCTAGTTATTCATGTGGATGCGGCTAGTGGTGGAATGTTTGTTCCTTTTGTTAATCCTGAATTAGCTTGGGATTTTCGATTGAAAAATGTTGTATCTATTAATACATCTGGTCATAAATATGGATTGGTTTATCCAGGAGTAGGTTGGATTTTGTGGCGGGATGAAGAATATTTACCAAAAGAATTAGTCTTTGACGTTAGTTATTTAGGCGGTCATATGCCAACGATGGCTATTAATTTTTCCCGTAGTGCAAGCCAAATTATCGGACAGTATTATAATTTCTTGCGATTTGGTTTTGAAGGGTATCGAAAAATTCATACTCGAACGAAAGAAGCAGCACTTTATCTAGCAAAAGTTGTAGAAGAAACGGGACTTTTTGAAATTTATAACGACGGTGGGAATTTACCGATTGTGTGTTACAAATTAAAAGAAAAAGCATCAGTCGAATGGAATCTGTACGACTTAGCAGATCGTTTACAAATGAAAGGTTGGCAAGTTCCTGCATACCCGCTACCAGAAGAAATGAATAATGTGATTATTCAGCGTTATGTATGTCGTGCTGATTTTGGACAAAGTATGGCTGAAGAGTTTGCTAGTGATTTAAATGAAAGTATTCACGATTTAAATAATGCTCATATTCTTTTCCATAAAGAAGAAGCAAATAAAACACAAGGGTTTACACATTAAAAAAGGATAAATAAGTTTTATAGCTATGGTTTGTTATCCGATTTTTGCAGAACATTAAAATCGAGCAGCAAATCATGGCTATTTAAAAATAGCTAGTGATTGATTGGATTAGTTTATGGGTATTTGAAAAACAACTTACCTTAAAGGTGAATTAAACCAACTTTTGATAAAGCAAAGCGGTTCAAGAAACTTTTTATCAAGGCTAGTTCTTATGAGCCAACTCCTAGAGAAAAAGATAAAAATTCGAGATGGAGAAATCACCATATCAATTTTCCCTATTTTCTTGCCGGAGCTAAGAAACTCAACAAATTTTTTATCAAGGAGGAAAAAAGAAAATGGACAACGAGAAAAGCGGAAAAAGCGCTAAGTCACTAACATTATTTGGTTTTTTCGCAATTACAGCATCATTATTTATTACAGTATATGAATATCCAACGTTTGCAACATCGGGATTACAATTAGTATTCTTTTTATTATTGTGTGGATTTTGTTGGTTTTTACCAGTTGCGCTTTGCTCTGCAGAAATGGCAACAGTAGAAGGATGGCAAGAAGGTGGAATTTTTGCTTGGGTAGGTAATACTCTAGGCAAAAGATTCGGCTTTGCTGCAATTTTCTTCCAGTGGTTTCAAGTTACAGTAGGATTTGTGACGATGATTTACTTTATTTTAGGCTCTTTATCTTATATTTTTAATTTTAAAGCGCTAGATAATAATCCAATGGTTAAGTTCATTGGTGTATTAGTTATTTTTTGGCTATTAACATTTAGCCAATTTAAAGGAACTAAATTCACTGCAAATGTTGCTAAAATAGGTTTTGTATTTGGTATTACAATACCTGTACTAACGTTATTCGGATTAAGTATAGCCTATATTGCATCTGGAAATCCACTTCAACTGCATGTATCAGCAGGAAGTTTTATTCCTAAGTTAAAAGATATGTCTGCATTAGTTGTATTTATGCTAGCATATATGGGAGTTGAAGCATCGGCTCCTCATATTAATGAAATGAAAAATCCAAAAAAAGATTACCCACTAGCGATGATTATGTTGATTCTTGTGGGAATTGTTTTAAATACAATTGGTGGAGCATCAGTAGCTGCTGTTGTACCACTTAAAGAGTTATCGCTTAGTTCAGGTGTTATTCAAACTTTTGAGGTTTTAATTTTAAAATATGGTAGCGGATTAGGTTGGTTAGTAAAACTTATTGCTGGTTTAATTGCTTTTGGAGTTATGGCACAGGTTTGTTCATGGATTGTTGGGCCAACGCGGGGGCTATTGACAGTTGCTGAAGAAGGTATTTTACCTGCAAAATTTAAAGAAGTAAATAAAAACCTGAATAATTCATACTTTTAATTAAAACCATGTGAAACTGCCTCACGGCAGCTTACAATTACTTTTTCATCTTCACCCGTTAAGTGATGAAAAAAGAACCCCTTTCTGCTATGGTTAAAGTGACTAAACCAACCAAAAGAAAGGAGTTCTTCTAATGACTAGCTTACACAAAAACCAAGTAAAATTCAATTCAAATATCACTATTTCTCATACAGGTGGTCAATTATCGAGTGATTCGGGTCTCGTCCTAGTGAAAGAGCTGATGAACACCTTCGGTTTTTCTGAACTGGCTAAGCAACACATTCACATTGAAGACGAACGAGCATATTTTACTCATGACAACTTATCCATACTTGAGCAGTTCATTATGCAATTAATTGCTGGTTACTCAGCTGATTCTGCAGCTAATCTCCTGAGACAAGATCCTGTGTTTAAAGCTGTTTTAGATAGGAAAGAACTCGCTTCTCAATCTTCACTTTCTCGATTTTTAGATCGACTATCTGAGGAGAATATCCATGAACTTCAAGCTTTGAACCAAGAACTTATTGATAAAGCACGCCTCATCCGTAATGATACGGAATTAATCATTGATTTAGATTCGACCCATTCAGATACATTTGGTCACCAAGAACAAACGGATTATAATACCCACTACCAAACCTATGGTTATCATCCATTGGTAGCTTTTGACGGATTGACTGGTGACTTCTTAAAAGCTGAACTACGTTCAGGAAATCAATATACATCAAAAGGCGTAAAGGAGTTTCTCACACCTTTATTAGAGCACTATAATCACTCTCTACCAAACACTGACATCTTGGTTCGTGGAGACAGCGGGTTCGCTACACCTGGTGTGTATGATTCGTGTGAATCAAAAAAGAGTCATTATGTTATTCGACTGAAGAATAATCGTAGACTAGGTCAAATAGCTGAGAAATCAGTACTTTATGGCGATAATCAAAAGTGGGAAGAACGAGAAGTTCAGTACTTCTCCACCACTTATCAAGCACAATCCTGGTCACAAAGTCGTCGCGTGTGTATACGCTCAACACGTGAAGCGGGCGAACTACTCTTTCGACATGAGTTTATCGTGACGAATCTATCAGAAAATGTTTCTCCTGATACCATCTTTTCTCTCTATGCCAAACGTGGCACAATGGAGAACTTCATTAAAGAAGCGAAAGCTGGCTTTTACTTTGACAAGACAGACAGTCCTCGCTTTTTGGAGAATCATGTCCGAATGATGCTCAGCTTGATAGCTTACAACTTAGTCAACTTCTTAAGAACGATTGGCTTTGAGGAAGTCCAAAAGGGAATGACCATTCATTCTATTCGATTGAAGTTTCTGAAAGTTGCTGGGAAATTAGTCCAAACGGGTAGACGAGTCTATCTCAAATTATCTAGTTATCATGTGTATCAGAATGAATTCTACAGGGTCTTTGCTCGCCTGAGGCGAGCCAGTCAATGGATCTAATCCAACAATCTAACGATTTTTTTACTGGGAAGTTATCCAGGGAGAAGTATGCTCAAAATGCCTTACACCCAAAATTTATTCCTCAATATTTTTGAACAGTGAATGTTTGAAGTAACTTTTTAGTCAAAATCAGTTGATAGGGATATTAGTGATACATATTTCAATAAAATGTACCAAAGAATTAAAGCTATGAATTATTCAGGTAAAAATAATGTTCCCGTACCACTTATTTTAGTTCAAGGATTGATTGTATCTATTTGGGCAGCAGTTCTAACTTTTGGTGGTGGTGGAAATAATGTATCTTTCTTAACGGCTATTTCATTGACCGTCGTAATCTATTTAATTGGTTATGTTTTGTTCTTTATTGCGTATTTTGTTTTAGTATTGAAAAAAGATAATCTAGACAGAACCTATCATGTGCCTGGCGGAAAAGGAGTCAAACTTACGATTGCTGCAATTGGTTTAATTATGTCTATTCTAGCAATTCTAACAGCTTTCATTCCACCTGCATCTTTAACAGGTCACAGTGCGCATTCATATGAATTGATTTTAGCAATTAGCTTTATCGTCACTCTACTGTTGCCTTTTATTATTTATATGTTCCGAAATAAGAGCGAAGTAGGGAAGAAAGAAGACATCAAAGGTTTAGTAGCTAAAATAGAATCTGATGAAGCCAGTAATGTAATTTAAACCTTTATAAAAAAGTAAGCCATTCAATCGCATAATCCGATTGAATGGCTTACTTTTTAATTTTTCTCTTTGATAGTATCAGCGACAATTGTTTCAATATTGATAAAATCTCTAGGCGATAATTGAGATCCAATATAAAGAACTTTACCATCTAAATATTGATTGATTAAAAGAGGTGTTGGTGTAGTTGTTAGAAAAAGATCAGCCTCTTCAGCATTGTTCTTATCTAAAAAAACAATTGTATAACGATATTTTAAAGTGTCGAGAATTTGATTTTTTAAATTAATTTCTGCTAGTTTTGGCAAATCTGTATCTAAAACAATTTGAATTTCTTTTTCAAAATAAGTTAGAGGTTTCAATAGTGAAAATAATAAAGCATATCGAGTCAATAAAAATTCTTTTTCCAAGAAAATCTTATTTTTTGTTTCAGCATATAGTTCATCAATTAAAGAATCTAATTTTGTATTTAAAATTGGATAAAATTTTTCATGGTTATCTAGATATTCGTAGCCATTAATATCCAATGAAAAGTTATCAAACAAATCACAAAATAGATGAGCACAAAAACTGTTCGTAATAAAAATACTTCTTTGGTCTTCCGGTATTTCTAAAAAGTTTTCAGAAAATCTAATCAAAAAAAGTTCAGTTGCAAGCCAAATAGAAGAATTTTGCTTTTTATGGTAATTCATAATTCGGTCACTAATTTCTTTGACTTCATAAATTTTGGGGCGTGTTTCCATAATTAAATAAAAAAATGAAATTTCCCCATCACTGCCCATGTTCATGTCTTCAAAGATAGCTTTGAATTTTTTATAGCCAGAATAATCCTCTTCTATATTAATATAATGATCCCAACGGTCTTCCTTCTCGATAAAATGCTTTTTTCTAACGCGAATGATATTAATTGCTAAGATATAAGCAATTTGCTGTTTGTGTATGGCTGTCAAATTTAGTTTCAATATAGTTGCAACTTTGTCAACATGGCTATTAATTAGCTTTCTATTGATTGTTTCAAAGGGCCAAGTAGCCCCACGATATACTTTCCAAAAAATAATATAAATGAATAAACGTATTTGACTTTCTTTACCTTCAATAATAAATGTTTCTCTTGTCAAGTGGATTTGATAAGGTTCTACTATCTCTTGAAACATTTTTAATAAACGTCGAATAGTTGTCTCACTCATGAAATTATCATAGGCAAATTTTTTAACGGAATGAAAATTTTCAAAAAACAGACTTTTTAAAAGGTCGATGGTTATATTATCTTCTAATAGGAAAAGAGAGAATCCACTTAAATCTGCACCGGGGTGTAGTTCTAAAAATACGCCTTTGTTTTTTGTCACTAACAATTGAATATTATCATCATTAAAGTTTCTAATTCTTGCATCTAATTCATGGATATATCTTTGAACAGTTCTTGTAATCATATCTGAGCGTTCACTGATTTCTAAAATAGTGTACCATCTTTTTTCTTCTGAAATGATTGCTAGAATTTGTTTAATATTTCGTGTTGCTTGACCGACAATATCATATTTTTCATCAATCATAAAATGAACATCACCTTTCTATTCATAAGTATATGTTACCTCAGAAAAGTAAAAGATGCATCTAATTTGATTATCTTATTTTCTTATATATAGCTGAAACTAACAAAAAAGTACGGTTGGAACGACAAAAGTAAAAGGTTAGTAGAAGTTAATTCTTTTATAATAAGTTGAGTAAGGAACAGTAACATTCTTGTTACAAATCAAATGAATAGTGAAGACGAGAATACGCAACAAAGATGAAGTTGTGGCTCAAACTTTACTTAAAATTTAGGAGGAATAAAGTATGTGTACAAGTATTGTAATGGAATCACTAGATGGAAAACATTTTTTATCAAGAACAATGGATTTTGGTTTTGATTTAGAAGCAACACCTAGCCTATGTCCAAGAAAATATCATTGGAAATCAGCAACAGATGGTTCTGAATTTATCGGTGATTATTCTTTAGTAGGTGCGGGAAGAAATTTAGGTCAAATGTTATTTACTGATGGTGTAAATGAGCATGGCCTTAGTTGTGCAGCGCTGTATTTACCCGGTGAATCGACGTATGAACCAACTACCAAAGCAGGGAAAATTAATCTAGCACCCCACGAATTTTTATTATGGATTTTAACTTCTTGTAAAAGTATTGAGGACTTGTCAGATAAATTGGATTCGATTAATTTAGTAGATACGAAAGTACCTTTATTAGGAATTGTAACACCATTGCATTGGATCATGACAGATAATACTGGGAAATGTGTTGTAATAGAACCTCATGGATCTCCGCTAGAAATAATCACAAATCCAGTCAAAGTACTAACCAATACACCTAAATTAGAATGGCATATTTCTAATTTAAGAAATTTTATCGGGATCAAGCCAGAACAATTTGCATCAAGAAAATTTGGCGATTTTGAAGCAACACCTTTTTCGCAAGCATCTGGAACTTCACTTCTTCAAGGCGGTTTTACCCCTCCAGAGCGTTTTGTTCGTGCAGCTTATTTGAAAGAATATATCGACGAAGCGAAAAATGAAGAAGAAGCAATTACAAATATTTGGCATGTTTTAAATAGTGTTCGAATTCCTAGAGGGGTTGTGATGAAAAATGATGGCAATCCTGATATTACACAATATGTAGCATCTATGTGCTCAGAATCTAAAACGTACTATTTTACTCCTTACCAAAATAGTCAAATTAACTGTGTCACTTTAACCCAAGATTATATTGAAAATGGAACAGCTCCAATATCATGTGGGATTTCTAAAAATCAGGAGTTTAAATGGTTAAACAAGAGTTAATCAAAAAAAGGAGTTTTAAATTATGAATATGGTAAAAAAAGAATGGAAAAATATTTTTACAAACAAAGTATTGCTTATTTCTGTTATCGCGATTACGTTCATACCAATTTTATATGCTGGTTTTTTTAGTAAATCAGTATGGGATCCATATGGTCGAGCGAAAAATTTGCCAGTTGCAGTAGTCAATGAAGATCGCAACGTTATGATGGCAGGTCAAAAAGTTAATGTGGGGGAACAATTAGTATATAATCTAAAAAGTAATCACGATTTAGATTGGAAATTTGTTTCTGCAAAAGAAGCCGAAAAAGGGATGGAAAACTTAGATTATTATATGATTGTCACTATTCCAGAAGATTTTTCTAAAAATGCGACAACGCTTTTAGACGAAAAGCCTCAAAAAATGGATATCATTTATAAAACAAATGGATCTTTAAATTACATCGGTGAAGAAATAAGTACAATTGGTGCAACGACTCTTGAGTCGCAAGTTCGAGAAAATGTTACTGAGTCCTATGTTGAGGTTGCAGGGAAAGTTGGAAAACAACTAGTTTCAGGTATAACGCAAGCATCTGATGGTGCCAAAGAACTAGCTGATGGAGGACTTCAACTGCAAACTGGCTTAGGGCAATACACATCAGGAGTAACGCAAGCAGATTCTGGAGCTAATCAATTAGCAGATGGAACTAACCAATTAAGTAGTAGTATAGCACCTTTGTCTTCTGGAGTAACTGAACTATACACAGGATCACAACAATTAGATACAGGGATTAACGAATTGAATAGTAAGATTCCTGAACTTCAATCTGGCGTGAGCCAACTAGATTCTGGTTTGCAACAACTTTCGACTGGTAGTGGGCAATTAACAGATGGATTAGCACAAATGAGTGCTCAGTTAAATGACCCAACAACTGCTGCTCAATTGAATCAGTTAACATCAGGTTTAGCAGAATTCAGAGGAATAATGGATGAAATTGATTTTTCTGCCCATTCTAAAATTGCCTTAGATGCTGCAAAACGTGCAGATGAAATTTCAAACAAAGCAGCAGAGTTACAAACAAAACTAGATACAATTGCAGCAGAGTTAAATCCAGAGCAATTGAAATTAGAAATCACAGAAAAAATCAATCAATCAAGCTTACCGAGTGAAGAGAAAAATAGTCTAATTAATAACATTAATCCTCTCATTGAAGAGCATACAAAACGTCAACAAGAAACCATTAATACATTATTAAAAGAAGTTTCAGGTGGTCTTGTTGAAATCGGCAATGATTTACATGAACTTTCAATAGCCGCTAAAAGTGTTAGTGAGCTACCAAATGATGCCTCTCAGTTAGATCAAGGATTCATCCAAATTCAAGATGGAACAATTCAATTAATGAATTCTATGAATCAAATCAAGCAGGGAGTGGGTACAGCAAATAATCCAGCATCATTGTATGGTGGAGCAGTAGCTTTAAATTCAGGTGTTGATGCTGCATATGCAGGTGGTCAAGAAATGAATAGTCAAATCCCGACTTTAGCTTCAGGTGTCAGTCAATTAAGTGTCGGCGGAGATCAATTAGCTACGGGATTAGGCCAAATGTATGGTCAAATGCCTGCACTTGCTTCAGGTGTGAATCAATTAGATGATGGTGCGATTCAGTTATCCTCAGGGTTAGATTTACTATCAAGTAATTCACCACAACTATTAGATGGAATCAATCAATTAGACGCAGGCTCCAACGAATTAGCTGATAAATTAGGTAGTGGAGCTGCAGAAGGAAATAACATTAAATTAAATAAAGCCACTGTTTCAATGTTTGCTGCTCCAAGTAAGTTAAAACATGAAGAATACAGTAACGTATCTAATTATGGAGAAGCTTTATCTCCTTATATTATGTCGCTGGCTTTATTTGTAGGATGTTTAGTATTCAACTTTGTTTTCCCTATCCGAAAAGTTTCGATGGCGGGACAATCTAGTAAAAATTGGTGGTTAAGTAAGCTTTCAATTGGAGTTGGTGTTGCACTTGCAATGGCAATCATTGAAGCAACCGTCATGTTAATGTTAGGATTAACAGTCGAATTTATTCCACAATTTTATTTAATCGCGATTGTGAGTTCATTGTCCTACATGTTTATTGTCATGTTTTTCGCAATGACATTCGATAATCCAGGTCGGTTTATTGCGATGGTGTTACTAGTTCTACAACTTGGTGGAGCAGGTGGAACATTCCCAATGCCGCTAACAAATGGATTCTTTAATGCAATTCATCCATATCTACCAATGTCGTATTCAATTTATGGATTCAGACAAGCAATTTCAGGCGGAATTGGAACAGATTTATATACGAAGAGTGTTGTAATATTAGCGATTGCTTTTGTTGTATTTGTTGCATTACTACGTTTGTCAATGGACCACCTACAAAAGAAACATCTAAATGGAATTTCTCAATTAGATAACAATCAAGAATTACAAGCTGTAGAAGCACAATAATTTCATAGAGAAGCCTGATAAATTAAGGCTTCACTATGTTAAATCAAAAAGAATAAAGGAGTTTTTTACATGACGAATTATGATATGAAGAAAGACCATACGTTAGAAAAAATTGCGGAAACATTAGAAAAATTAGATACTCAGTTAGCAAAAATTTCAGAAGAGACAGAATCGGAAAGCAAGTTTAAAAATATTAAACTTTGGACGGAAGAAAAAAAAGCTGTTCATGAAATCAAAAAAATCCTTCACGAAGTTGGAAAATATGAAAAATATAACGAAAAAGAATGTGATCAAGAAAGAAAAGCATTAGCTAAATCTGAAGGGGTATAAAATTTTATTAAAAAGAACGACAGTCGAAGAAATTTATCGTTTTTCGGCTGTTTTTCTTTTTTTAGTAGAGAAGGAGTAGATTAATGTGTTGGAAATGTGGGGAAATATGTTACAAAGGAAAAGATTTAGACAGGTACTTATTTTTTGTGGAATAGCGTTAATTTTATACTTATCAAAAGGGATCTTTACTTTAATTGTACTAACTTATATATTTTCATTTTTGCTATCACGAGGTGTAAAGAAAATTAAAAAAATTGTGCCAATCAGTCATACTATTATTACATTGACTATATATGCTGGAATAGCTGGTTTAATTTGCCTTTTTTTCATGAAATCAGTTCCTATTTTAGCGAATCAAATTAGTAATTTATATGATTTGGCTACTTCATTTTATCAGACGAAAGATTTTAGCAATGTCCCTTTAGCAAAGGAATTAGAGGGCTATGTCCAAAATTTTGATGTGATAAGTAAGGTGGAAAGTAATATTTCAACATGTAGTCATTTTGTTAAAAGTATTAGTGAATTAAGTGTGAATATGGCTTGTGCCTTCGTATTAAGCCTTTTTTATGTATTAGAAATAAAACAAATAAAGCATTTTTTTGCTTTATTTAAAAAAGAGCCCTTTACAATTCTTTATAATGATTTAAGCGAGATGTTTAGCCGCTTTAATCGTATTTTTAGCTCAGTAATGACTGGTCAATTTAAAATTGTTCTTTTCAATACGCTACTAACTATAACGAGTTTGATTTTTTTAGGTTTCCCACATATTATTAGTCTGTCTATTATGCTATTTATATTAAGTTGGATTCCTGTTTTTGGAGTGATGCTTTCTTTTATTCCGCTATCTATTATTGCCTATATGCAAAGTGGATTGAATCAAGTCATCTATATACTTGTAATTACAATATGTATTCATCTAGCCGAAACGTATATTTTGCGATCTAAATTAATGTCCAGTCAAACAGAACTTCCTACTTTTTTCATTTTTGTGATTTTATTGCTGAGTCCTGAGGTTATAGGGATGTGGGGATTACTATTAGGTATTCCTATCTTTCTATTTATTTTGGATATTCTTGGAATCAAGAAGATTGAAAAAGACAACTTGAAAGAACGTACTCAAGTTGTCTAAGTATTCAAATAAAAGTATGTGGTTCAAGTGACAAATATAATTTAGATTTTTACAAGCAATAGTTTCACGCTCTGTAGCAAAAATAGTTAGAGAGTAGAAAGTAATCACTATTCTCGCATTTTAAATAAACGTGCTTGTTCAAATTCTAATCCAATCTCTAAAAGCCATTCTTCCCGATTCTTTGGCGCTGTGAAATGGATTCCTAATGGTAGACCATTTTCAGCAATATGAGTGGGTAAACTAATTGCGGGTTGACCGGTTAAATTTGCTTGTTGCGTAAAGGGAGACAAAGCTAAACTTTTCTCAAACATATCCCAAATTAATTGCATTTGTTCCTTACTAGATAACTTTTCTACTTGTTTCATTTGTTGGATTTGCTCTGGGGTTTGCAATTCTGCCGCTATTTTTGGTGCCGTTGTAGCGGTAGTCGGTGTTAAATATAAATCATATTCTTGATTGAATGCTGCCATTTTTTCGGCAGCCTGATCCCAAAGTGCTAGGCTATTGGAATAATCAGCAGCTGAAATATGCTTACCAGCATTGAATAAAGTCCAAGTCATCAGTTCCATATCTTCAATTGTCAGAGAGCGGGCAAGTTGTTTTTCTAAATTTTTAAACATTGCCGCTGTTTCACCAGCATTCATTACATAGTAACTTTCCATTAAGGCAATCCCATCAATATCAGGTTCTTTTTCAACAACGTGATGTCCTTGTGCTTTAAGAAAAGTCACAGCATCTAACACTGCGTTTTTGGCGGCAGTGCTCACTGGAGTGTGAACTGGGGAAGCTAAAGAATAGGCGATTCTGAATTTTTTTTTCGCCAGAGTTCCCAAACTTGTCAAATATCCAGGTTCATATAAGCTTGCTTGGAATGCAGCACTCGGTTCAATCACTTGTAGAGCATCTAACATCGCCGCCGTATCACGAATAGACGTCGTCAAAGCAAAGCTAATCGCCGCTCCTTGCCAATTACGACCAGTACCTGGTCCAACTGGTGTTTTTCCACGAGTTGGTTTTAAACCGACTAAACCGCTAAAAGATGCTGGAATACGAATCGATCCGCCACCATCACTAGCGGCAGCAATTGGCAAGGTGCCACTAGCTACTGCGGCCGCTGCTCCACCGCTAGACCCACCTGCAGAATAGGCTGGGTTCCAAGGATTACTTGTCGGTCCATAGAGTTCAGGATCGGTAATATTCTTAAAGCCAAATTCAGGTGTGTTGGTTTGACCAATCACGATAAATCCAGCTTTTTCCAAAGCTGAAACAAAATGGCTTGTTGTGAGTGCACTGTTATTTCGAAGTAGCTTAGCCCCAGCAGTACTAGGTTCACCAGCTAAATCTTGTCCTAAACCTTTAATTAATATCGGAACTCCACCAAAGGGTAAAGTTGAAAAATCTCGAACTTGGGCTTCTTCTATCGCTTTTGAAAAACGTGTGGAAGTGACAAAATTAAGTGTCGGATTTTCTGACTTAATTTTTTTAAAGGCTTCTTCAATTAATTTTGTCGGTGTTACTTCGCTGTTTCTAATTTTTTCGGCTAAAGCTAATCCATCCAAATGACTCATTGTTTGCACTCCCTTAGTTTTAAACTTTTTCTTTAGTCTAACATTTCAAGAGATGGAAACCAATCAAACTTATAAAAGAGATCTAAATAGAAGGTTTAAATGGAAATTTCTCTTCTATTTAACACAATTTTGTATTTAAGGTTTCTTTAAGCTTAGAAGGATAAGATAGTAAAAGTTAAAATAAAAATTATAGGAGATGAATGATATGACAGAAGAAAAAAACTCAAGTCAAAAAGAAGAGCAAGCTAAAAATTCAGGTTGGAAAAAAATCAATAAAAAGTTTGTCTTGCTTAGCTTCTTTTTTTTATTTATTGGTTTTATTAGTGGATATCAAGTTTCTGGAATGAACAACCAAGCTGGTACAAGGCAGCCAAGAGCCAACCAAGTAGAAAATTCTGATGATCAGAATAATACTATGGAAAATGGTAGACCTGATCAAAGAGGACTACCATCTGATAGGTCTAATGGTGAGGAGTCAGATGCTATTAGCGGGGCGACTGAAAGTGAAGAAGATCAATTGGAAAGTGGCTCAACAACAAATCAAAGCAACAACACTTCGGCTACTGAAGATATAATTTGATAAGAGTTTGAATCTCCTCTAAAGGTATGTGTTGCAACCTTTAGAGGTTTTTTTGCAAGGAAATCTAATCGAATCTATTCGGTATAATAATTAAAATGAGTATTTCCTCATTTATCTAGAAAAAAGACTTTATTTAAAGCGGATTATGTTATAATTGTAGCGTTGTTTGCCTATGTAAAATGGAGGACTGTCACATGTTAAAGAAAAATCAAGCGATCTGGCGCGAAACGTTAAAAGTTGCGATGCCACTTTGTCTAAGCTATATTCCTGTTGGACTGGCTTGCGGTGTTTTGTTGCAGAAGGTCGGTTTTAATGGTTTTTACACTGCACTTATTTCCTTTTTAGTGTTTTCTGGTGGGGCACAGTTTTTAGCCGCCGCGATGTTAGTTGATGCTGCTCCGATAGCTTCAATTATTCTAATGACTTTATTTTTAGAATTACGTTATATTTTATTAAGTTCCAGCCTTTCCACCTTTATAAAACAAGAAAAGAAAGGTTTTATTGCACTGTTTACTAGAACTATTAATGATGAAAATTACGCTGTGAATTACTTGAAATTTTCAACAGATAAAAATTGGACAAGTAAAAAAGCTTTAATGGTCAATCGCTATTCATTAGCTTCTTGGCTAATTAGTAATGTAATTGGGTCAATGCTTGGTTCAACGATTCCATTGGATACACATATTGTCGATTTTGCCTTAACAGCGATGTTTATCTATATGTTTACGATGCAATTACAAAATAAACTAATTATTTTTGTTGGGTTGTTGTCGGGTGTCCTTTCTGTGGTGACGATGTTAGTATTCCAAAGTACGATCGGATTAATTATAGCTACAGTAATCGCTTCTTTGACAGGTTACTTTATTGAGAAGAAACTGAAGGTTACTAAAGTCGTTGATAAACCTATGTTAATGGATCGGAAACCGATTGAAACGGAGGTCACAGCCAGCAATGAATAATCAGCTTATTTTATTAATATTAGGAATGGCTTTTGTATCGTACTTGCCTCGTGTGATTCCGATGATGTATTTTTCCAAACGAGAAATTCCCCAGTGGTTCCATGATTGGATGAAATATGTACCGGCAGCGTTATTCGCAGCATTATTTTTTAAAGATGTTTTTATTGTGGATCACAGTTTTAGCCTCATAACAAATATAAAAGTTTTAGCTGCAGTGCTTGTTATGATTGTTGCTTATAAAACCAAATCAATGGGTCTTTCAGTAGTTGCTGGCTTAGGGTCGCTTCTTTTACTAAATTATTTGATGTAAATAAAAAAGTTAATCCTAGTTCGAATTGGGATTAGCTTTATTTTTATGCGGTTAGATAGTCTAAAATTATATGGCTAGAAATATAAAAATACAAACAAAAACCACTATAGCTAACCAAAGCTAAAGTGGAAAATTTTTACTTTGTTTTCATGTTTATATCCATCAGTGTCAAGTTCAGTTTCACATGTGTAATGGTCCTAGTATTTAGTGAAAGTTGCTCATACCTTGTGTTCTTTAGGTATACATTTAGTATAGCCAAGAAATATGAAGAAAGTATGATGACAGGGATAAGAAAGCATGAAGACAAAGTTAAGTTTAAGTAAATGACTATATGAAAAATTAAGAAGACGATAGGTACGATTTATTTAGTGTTATCCTCAAGGCTGTATTCCATTACAAAATCATCCATAATATATCCGCCACCGATATCTACAACTTGTTCTTTTACAGTTACGAATCCCATTTTTTTATATGCAGCAATGGATTTGTCATTATATTTATTGACTGTTAATTGGATTTTAAGTAGGTCGTTTTCACGAGCGATATTCTGAATTTGTTGAAAGACCTTTTTCCCAATGCCATGTTGTCTAGCTGTAGATTTTACATAGAGTTTACTTAAAAATAAATAGTCGTTTTCTAACTGGAAGCCAGTATAGCCGACTGTTTTCCCATCGAAATTTATCAAAAAATAGTTCATGCCATTGACAATATCTTGATAAATTTTTTCAGTAGATTGCAAGTTCGTTAGCATATACTCTACTTGTTCAGCACCAATAATGGCTGTATAATACTCTTCCCAAATTTCTCTAGCTAGTTTGTTGAGTAAGATAGCATCTTCTTTATTCGTGGCTTTTTTTAATCCAATCATTTATGTTCCTCCATTCAATTGATAATGAAAGAAAATGTGCCAGATAGACTGCCACATTTTCTTCTAATTTCGATTAAACTAATTTAACTAACGAGTAATTTTTCTTCCCTTTACGGATTAAGATAAAGCGTTCGTCAAAAGAATTGCTTGGTGAAGCGATAGCTTCTAAACTTAAAACTTTTTCGCCATTCATTGAAATTGCACCATTTGTAATATCTTCACGTGCTTGGCGTTTAGAGGGTTCAATTCCTAATTCAACTAGCCAATCAACGATGTTTTTTTCTTCTTTAGGTGCTTCAAATGTAGGCATGTTTTTAAAGCCTTCCTCAATTTCATCAGCAGTTAGATTTTTCACATCACCTGTAAATAAAGCAGACGTGATTTTTTCGGCTTCATCTAATGCTTTTTGACCATGAACAAAATGGGTCATCTCACGAGCTAATGTTTTTTGTGCTTCACGTTTATGTGGTTCAGTTGCTACTTTTTCTGCTAAAGCTGAAATCTCATCTTGTGTTAAGAAAGTAAAGAATTTCAAGTATTTGATCACATCACGGTCATCTTGATTTAACCAGAATTGGAAGAACTCAAAAGGTGTTGTTTTCTTTGGGTCCAACCAAATAGCGCCACCAGCAGTTTTACCAAATTTAGTACCATCAGCTTTTAACATTAATGGAATTGTTAAACCAAAGGCTTTGGCTTCAGAGCCTTCTTTTTTGCGAATTAAATCTAATCCGGCCGTAATATTTCCCCACTGATCTGCACCACCAATTTGTAATTGCACATCATGGTGTTTAAATAGATGTAGGTAATCCATTGATTGTAGAATTTGGTACGTAAATTCAGTAAAAGAAATACCCGTATCTAAACGACTTGAAACAATATCTTTTGCTAACATTGTATTAATATTGAAGTTTTTACCGTAATCTCTTAAAAAATCTAGTAAGGTTAAATCATGTGTCCAATCGTAATTGTTAACCATTGTGACATCATCATTGCCACCAAAATCAAAAAGATTTTGCATTTGAGCTGTTAAAGCATCCACATTTTGTTGAACTTGTTCCATTGTTTGCAGTTGACGTTCAGAAGTTCTACCACTTGGATCACCAATAGTACCTGTTGCTCCACCAATTAAAATATAAGGATGGTGACCAGCTAGTTGGAAACGTTTCATCATCATAAACGGAATTAAATGACCAATATGCATGCTATCTCCAGTTGGATCCACACCACAATAGAGAGAAATTTTCTTTTCCGTCACCAATTCTTTTAATCCTTCAGCATCTGTTTGTTGATTAATGGCATCGCGCCACTCTAATTCTTCAATAATATTCATCTGTTCCACACTCCTTATAGTTAATTAGAAAATCAAAAAAGTCCCTATAAAATCAACTATTGCTGATTTTACAGGGACGAATGAACCGTGTTACCACCCAAATTGTATTCCATCTTTAAGATTAGAATACCTCTCAAAACTAAATATCGCTAGTTAGACGCTTGAGGTTAGTCAAGAAACTCCAGAGTGTATTTCGCTAATGTTGTATATGCTAGATTTCACCACCCTCTAGCTCTCTTGAATAGGGACAACACGCTACTGCGCTCTTTCTTAGTCATGTATTTTATAGATTGACCACAGTATAATCCACTACTAAATAAAAGTCAACTAGTAAAAAGAATAATTGAGCAAGTAATGAAATAAAATGAATTGAAAACAGTGGGGTTATGCAATAAATTTGTTAAAAACCCCTCTATATTGTAAAAGCCAGTAAAAAATAAGCTACAATATAGAGGGGTCGTTCATTTATTAAATTACAGCAATCGCTTCAACTTCAACGCGAACATTTAAAGGCAATTCTTTAACAGCTACACATGAACGTGCTGGTTTGTGATCGCCAAAATAAGAGCCATAGACTTCATTAAAAGCTGCGAAATCAGCCATATCTGTTAAGAAACAAGTTGTTTTAATAACAGAATTTAAGTTAGATCCACCTTCTTCTAAAACGGCTTGCAAATTTTTCATTACTTGCTGAGCTTGTTCGGTAATTTCGGTTGAAATGACTTTTCCATTTGTTGGATCAACGGGAATTTGGCCAGAAGTGTAAAGAGTGTTTTCTATTTTTATTGCTTGTGAGTACGGTCCAATTGCGGCAGGTGCTTGATCAGTATAAATTTTTTCTAACATGTAAATTCCTCCTGTGATTTAAGTTGATTAACAGCTAACTTTAAGCGTTGTAAACCATCTATTAATTTTTCTCTAGGACAGCCGACATTCATGCGAATAAAATTCTCACCAGCTGTGCCATAGGTATTTCCAGGCATAATTGCTACTTTGCCATAATGAATCAAGGCATCTTGAAGCTGTTTACTCGTATAAGGTAGCCGTGAAACATCCAACCAAGCCAAGTAAGTTGCTTCAGGTTTGACCAATTGAATTTCTGGTAGTTCTGTTGTTAGAAACTCTTGTAACAGAACCAAATTGTTTGTCACATATAGATTTAGTTCATCGACCCAAGGTGCGCACTCATGATAAGCAGAAATCGTACTAAGCATTCCAAAAATACTAGTAGAAGAAAGACCATCACGATTTTTTAGAGTAACAAGAAATTCTTCGCGTAATTTATCATCGGGGATCAATAAATACGAACAAATTAACCCTGGAGTATTAAAGGTCTTACTAGCAGAGCTACAAATGGCAATGTTTTTTAAATCTGTTGTGCAACTAGTCAGTGGGAGATAAGTGAAATCAGATCTGACAATATCCATATGAATATCGTCAGAAATCATAAACACATCATACTTCTGGCACAACGCAATTATTTTTAGCAATTCGACTTTTGTCCAAACTCGCCCTGTAGGATTATGCGGGCTACATAATAAGAAAATTTTTGTTTTAGGATGAGAAAGTCGTTTCTCTAAATCTATAAAATCAATTGTATAATGTCCGTCATTAAAAAGCAAAGGATTCTCATGAATTATACGTCGATTGTCTGTGATTGTTTTAAAAAAAGCGTCATAAGCAGGGGTTTGCATCACAATATAATCGCCCCTTTCAGATTTTAATTCAATTAATTTAGCCACGGAGTAAATAACAGAAGGACTATATAGTACCCAATCTGTTTCGATAGTAGACTGAAATCGATTTTGATACCACTGCTGAATCGCACCTTTAAAAGAAAGATGATTCCAGCGAGTATAGCCGAAAATTTCATGATCCATTCGTTTTTTTAGTGTGTCAATAATCGCCGTGGGTACCTTAAAATCTGTATCAGAGACAGAGAATGGCAATAAATTTTTTTCACCAAAGCGATCTTCGATATAATCCCATTGTGTGCAGTAAGTGCCTGTTCGATCAGTTACTTCATCAAAATTTGTTTGCTTCATTTATTATCAATCCTTACTTACAATATTTTTTCAATTTGATTTTTTACGGAAGCAACTTGTGTTCCGATAATCACTTGAAGATTGGTATCATTTAATTTCATTACACCTAAAGCTCCACAGGCTGTTAATTCAGCATCATCAATCAAGGTCATATCTTTCACTACTAAACGTAATCGTGTAATACAATTATCTAATGAATCAATGTTTTGACTACCACCTAAAGCTGCTAAAATTCTAGCGCCGTCATACTTTCCTTTTTTCTTATGAGTGAGTTCGGCTTCAGAGAAGTCTTCTTGTAGAACTTCACGACCAGGTGTTTTTAAATTGAATTTTAAAATGACATATTTAAAAACAGAATAATAAATAACAAACCAGATTATGCCAGCTACTACTACTAGATACCATTTTGTATAATTTCCTTGAAGCACTCCAAAAATAATGAAGTCTAAAATTCCACCATCTGTATTGCCAATTACAACACCAAGCAAAGCCATTAGCATAAAGCCTAAGCCAGTCATAATAACATGGAATCCATATAAAGCCGGAGCAATAAATAAGAAGAGAAACTCAATAGGCTCAGTAATTCCAGTTACAAATGTAGCAATAACCCCTGAAATTAAGAGTCCTTTAACTTTATGTCGATTTTCAGGCAAGGCAGTTTGATACATGGCCAAAGCTGCTGCGGGTAAACCAAACATAAAGGTTGGCATCTTACCTTGCGACAAAAAGGCTGTAGCAGCAGGACTGATTGGGGTGCCACTTTGTAGTTGTGCATAGAAAATATTTAAGGCTCCCGAAATGGATTGTCCATTTACAATTTCTGTCCCACCAGCTTCAGTAAAGCGGATCATTGAAACTAAAATGTGATGCAAACCAAATGGAAGTAAAAGTCGCTCACCAGCACCAAATAAAAATGGACCAAAGATGCCTGATTTTTGAATTAATGTTCCAATTCCAGTAATGGCCATCGCAAAAATTGGCCAAATCATGGGAATTAAAATCCCAACAATAGCTAAAACTAATGAAGTAATGATTGGAATAAAGCGTGCCCCACCAAAAAAGGCGAAAGCATCTGGCAATTGAATATCATAAAAATTGCTATGCAATAAATAAACAATAATTCCAACAATAATTCCACCTAAAACACCCATTTCAACTGTTTGGATGCCCATAACCATACCCTGACCAGCTTCTCTTAAATTGTCTAAGTCAGCTAATCTTCCAGTCTCAGTTAAATAAAAATTGATAGACAAATTCATGATCACATAGCCAACAAAACCAGATAAAGCTGCAACACCTTTTTCATAACGTGCTAAACCTAGTGGTATCGCCATAGCGAATAATAGCGGCAAATAAGTAAAAGCAAAGCCGCCAATCGTCGACATAAATTTAAAAATAATTTGCAACCAAGGTTGATTTAAAAATGGCAATGTCTCGAGAGTTGAGGGGCTAGAAAAAGAACTTCCAATCCCTAATAGCAATCCCATAAAAGCCAATAACGCAACAGGTAACATAAAGGTTTTACCTAACCCTTGAAAAAATTCCCAAAAATTAAACTTCTTCTTTTCCATATTCAGAATACTCCTTCTCAATTCATAATTGGTTTAAGCTAGCTACAAGTAGCATACTTTTTAAAACCGTTTTCAGCAATCGGTTTCATTGCTAATGGAATGGCATACATAAAATGTATAGGTATACAGAAGTCGCTAGAAAAATAGTGTTAAGAAATCGATATTTGGAAGGGTGTTATTGTCAGATGCCCCATAAGTAGTGAAAAGCAAGGTTAGACAGCTTGAGAATAAAGGTGCTCAAGCTGCCGTTTAGGTTGCAATGGAATTAATTTTTAACTCTCTAACTTTACTATAAATACATCAATCCGTTAGCAATGTGGAGATATTTAAGTAATGGATAATTAGAAATTCAAGAACTAGATTGAGAGGGATTCGCGAACTCATATCGACGTCGCCATAATAACAATTTGTAATTTTGGCTTGGTAAGTTAAGCTAGCCAACTGCTCTAATTGACTATTATCAGTCCCGATAATTCCGATAATCGGGACGTTCCGTTCCTTTAAAATAGTAGCAAATTCAATAATATGAATGGTTTCGCCGCTATAAGAAACTAGTATAGCAACATCATCAGGTGTCAAGCTATGGGCGACAGCACGCAACTCATCCCAATCTTCCCGAGCATTGGCGATGCGACCAGAAAAAGTTAATTTTCGAGCCGCATCTAAGCAACTAGGTAAAGAGGCACCAACACCAAAAAATTCAACTCGATTACTTTTGATTAAATAATCAGCACCTTTACTTAGATTTTCTTTATTTAGATGAGACAAAGTTTGATCAACTTCAACACGAATACGTTCAGCCATCTCTTCAATTCCTGTTATAGAAGAAAAACTTAATGGTAGTTGTTGTTTTTCAGTCTTAACATATTGGCTAAGAGTATATTTTAATTCTTGAAAACCTGCATAGCCAAGCTGTTTGCAGGTTCGACTAATCGTTGCAGTAGAAACAAAAGTCTCTTTAGAAACCTGGCTCAAATTCATCTGGATAATTTTTTCAGGATGACTTAAAATATATTCTAAAACCTGTTTTTCTAATAGACTAAGAGTTTCGCGTTTTTGCAGCAGACGTTTGTAAAATGTTTGCATAAGGTACCATCCTTTTTAATGTATTTATAACTAATTTTATTTTATCATAGAGAGAATTCTATAGAAAGAAAGTATCAATTAATTTTTTCAAAATACGTGAACAAGACTGGTTTCACTGTCTATCATTTCTTTGCTATGTTATACTAATCCCGTTGTTAAAATCCTATCTATAAGCAAGTGGATTGGGTATAGAAAAAGAACAAAAAATGCAATTTGAAAGGTGATTAAAAAATGAAATCTCGCGCAGCAGTGGCTTTTGGTCCAGGCCAACCACTTAAAATAGTAGAAATTGATGTAGAAGCTCCAAAAAAAGGAGAAGTACTGGTGAAAATTACCGATACAGCAATTTGTCATACAGATGCTTTTACCCTATCAGGAGATGATCCAGAGGGCGTTTTTCCAGCCGTTTTAGGTCATGAAGGTGGTGGGATTGTTATCGAAGTTGGCGAAGGAGTTACTTCTGTCGATGTAGGAGATCACGTAATTCCACTTTATACAGCAGAATGCGGCAAATGTAAATTCTGTCTATCAGGCAAAACGAATTTATGCCAAGCCGTTCGTGAAACCCAAGGGAAAGGTCTAATGCCTGATGGCACAACGCGTTTTTCTTATCAAGGTGAACCAATTTATCACTATATGGGTACAAGTACGTTTAGTGAATATACCGTGATACCGGAAATTTCATTAGCAAAAATTAATCCAGAAGCACCCTTAGAAAAAGCCTGCTTATTAGGTTGTGGGGTGACAACAGGAATCGGTGCGGTTCATAACACAGCCAAGGTTCAAGCAGGAGATACGGTCGCTATTTTTGGGATTGGAGCAATCGGGTTAGCTGTCATTCAAGGTGCAGTACAAGCAAAAGCCAAACGAATTCTAGTAATTGATACGAATCCAGATAAATTTGAACTAGCAAAAGAGATGGGTGCAACAGACTTCATTAATCCAAATGACTATCCTCAACCAATCCAAGAAGTAATTGTTGAAATGACAGATGGTGGAGTCGATTTTAGTTTTGAATGTATCGGAAATACAAACGTGATGCGTTCAGCCTTAGAATGTTGCCACAAAGGATGGGGACAAAGTATTATTATCGGAGTTGCCGGAGCTGGTCAAGAAATTAGTACTCGTCCGTTTCAATTAGTCACTGGTCGTGTTTGGAAAGGTTCAGCATTTGGTGGAGTGAAGGGCAGAAGCGAATTGCCAGCCATGGTTGAACAAGCTATGCGTGGCGAAATTCAACTGGATCCATTTATTACCCACACCTTGCCATTTGACCAAATCAATGAAGCCTTTGACTTATTACATGCCGGAAAATCAATCCGAACCGTCTTATCTTACGATTAATCAAAAGGAGCGATTAAATTATGGGAAATGTACAAATAGAAACCATCGAAGAGCATAAAGTATTTGATGGAACACAATATAAATTCCGTCATTATTCAACCCTCTTAAACTGTTCAATGACCTTTAGCCTATTTTTACCAAACAAAGAAGTCTTTGCCAATCCCCCCCTACTTTGGTGGTTATCAGGCTTGACTTGTACAGATGATAACTTTACCCATAAAGCAGGGGCCCAAAAGGTAGCCGCCAAAAAAGGGTTAGCATTAATTATGCCAGATACTAGTCCTAGAGGCGCAGATGTTCCAAACGATGACGCGTGGGATTTAGGACAAGGTGCAGGTTTTTATCTGAATGCTACCGAAGAACCTTGGCAAACTCATTACAAAATGTATGACTATATAACTGAAGAATTAACCGGGATTTTACGAGATAAATTCAATTTAACAGGTCCAGAAGCAATAGCCGGCCATTCAATGGGCGGACACGGTGCTTTAGTTATCGGTTTGCGTAATCCGAAGCGCTTTAGTTCGATTTCAGCCTTTGCTCCTATTGTAAATCCAAGTGAAGTTCCATGGGGAATCAAGGCCTTTTCTACTTACTTAGGCCAAGATAAAACCACATGGAGCCAATGGGATGCTGTTGAGTTGCTAGCTGCAGCCCCAACTGGAGAGACTAGCCCGATTTTAATTTCTCAAGGGGAAAGTGATCCTTTTTACAAAGAACAATTACAACCTGAAAAACTTCAAACAGTTGCTCAGCGCAAAAAAATACCTTTGACACTCAAATTAGAGCCAGAGTTTGACCATAGTTATTACTTTGTGTCGACTTATATCGAAGAGCATATTGAGTTTCATCTGCAGCATTTAGAAAAATAAAAACAGGGATCAAAAAAGTCGAAAAACTTTTTTGATCCCTATTTTTATTTATTCTTTACTCGTGAAGGCTTCTTTTACTTTCTCAGGTAAATCCTCTTGAGAAACTTCTTCCCAATCATTTATATAGACACCTTTAGCATCCAGTTTTAAATAGGCTCCTTCTCTTAATTCATCACCTGCATAAAACGAAACTTCGTAATGATTACCGTCAGATTTATAAGCATCTTGAGAATAAATATACCCACCTGGACTTTGTTTTGTACCGTGTTCGCTACTTGTAAGGACATAAACATCTTCTTTGGAAACAAATGGGTTGAAGCGGTCCAGTTGTTGACTCAAATCATCATTTTTTGTTTGTTGTTGCTTAGGGAGTAAGAAACTAGCAAGGCTAAGTAAAAGGACCCCAGATACAAGAATAGTTAAAGCAATTTTGATTGTTTTTTTCATTTTATTTTTCCTCCAATAAGTTGATAAGCTTATTATGTAACAGTTAGGTTTTTCTTTCATCAAGCTATGGGCGTAGTGAAAAATTGACCTAGCGATGTAGAGCACAACAGTATCAACTATTTTAAGCAATAAGAAGGGATAACCTTACATTATTGTTAGGTTATCAGGAAATAAAAAACTAGCATATCCTCAAACTAAAAGAGGGATTATGCTAGCTAAATCAATTCATTAAATTGTACAAGAATCGTCTTTACAATTTGCACCATCTTCTGTAACCAATGTTTGTTGACTCGTTGCATTTTTAGCATCAACTTGTGCTAAAATATTTTCAAAAGCTGAAACTGGTTGTGCACCACTAACGGCATATTGATCATCAATTAAAAAGAAGGGCACGCCCTGAATGCCTAATTCCATGGCTTTTGTTTCATCAACACGTACAGGAGCTAAATATTCTTGAGAGTGAATAATTTCTCGTGTTCGTTTTTCATCCAGGTCAACAGAAGTTGCAATTGCAACTAAGGTTTCCTCATCATTTAAAAAAGCCCCATCTGTAAAGTAGGCATGCATACCAGCTTCAACAAATTCATTGCCTTTGCCGACCTCTTTAGCAAATTGAGCTAAACGATGAATCGTAAAGCTATTTGTATTTTTCATATTATCAAAATCATAAGTTAAACCAGCTGCTGCTGCCGTTTGCCCAATAGAATCATTATTCGCTTTTGATTGTTCATAACTAATCCCATATTTTGTGGCAATCAATTGATGAATATCTTCATCATGTTTAATCGCTCCATTAGGATCCAGCTCAAAACTATGGAAAATCACTTCAACATCCTCACGATCGCCTAGAGCTTCTTCTAAGTGTCGTTTGCCAATATAACAAAATGGGCAGACAAAATCAGACCAAATATCAATTTTCATGTTCATGTACCTCTTTCTATAAATCGTTTTATGCTTACTAATTGTAAGCTTTATTCTATAGGTAATGTTCTCAACTGTCAACTATTTGAACTGATATCTACTAACTTGACAAAATAGTAAGCATATCTTTTCATCTATCAGATGATAAATGATATAATTGTTTATCAGATGATAAACGAAAGGGTGGAGAGAATGAATTATTTTGTAAAACTATTTATAGCGAGTGCACTAATTTTTCTTGTTATTGATTTAATTTGGTTGATTGTGATAGCTAGACAAACCTATCAAAATCAGATAGGTAGCTTATTAGGTCCAACCAAGGTTGTTCCAGCAGCTATTTTTTATGTGTTGTATATAATTGGAATTATCTTCTTTGTTCTTCAACCGGCTTTGGATAAAGGCAGTTTATCTTATGCACTAATAGCGGGTGGATTTTTAGGCTTACTTTGTTATGGCACCTATGACTTAACTAATTTAGCGACATTAAAAAATTGGTCGACAGTTGTTACCGTAATTGATTTAGCATGGGGAGCTTTTATTACTGCAACTACCTCAGGTTTAGTTTATGGATTAGCGAAGTATTTTAACTGGTAATAAAAGGGGATAGGGAGACAAGATGATGAGAGAAAGAGGCGGAGATCTAACTAGTGATCATTTAGTAGTGGCCTTTCAAGCGGGCGCCCAGCGAGTTATTCAGCAAAAAAATCATTTAAATGGGATTAATGTTTTTCCTGTTGAAGATGGTGATACAGGTAGTAACTTAGCCTCCTTAATGAGTTCACTGTTAGAAGAGGCGTTACGACAAATGCAGACAACTCAAGAAGTTTTTACGAATATGGCAGATGCAGCCTTAATTGGAGCTCGGGGGAATTCAGGTATTATTTTTGCTCAGTATTTAAATGGATTAGCATCTCGTTTAACAGATTCAACAGAGAAATTTTCTACCAGTGCATTTGCAACCAGTGCAAAATTTGCCGTTGAAGATGCCTATCAAGCTATTGAGAAACCTGTTGAAGGAACGATGATAACGGTTATTCGTGAATGGGCTGAAACCTTGTTCATGCACAAAGAAACTGAAAGAGATATTGAACCGTTACTAGAAAAAGGTCTGGAAGCAGCAAAAAAAGCTTTAAGTGAGACACCTAAGCAATTAAAAATATTAAAAAAGAAATCAGTTGTAGATGCTGGAGCTAAAGGCTTTGTTCTTTTTATAGAAGGATTTACAGAAGCTATTTGTAATTCAAACTTTCAATTGGAAAATAAAGAAGAGGGCACAGAATATGTGACATTAATGCAAAGAGATGGCACCCAACATGAAAGTGATGAAGAACCGATTTTTCGCTACTGTACAGAAGTTTTATTAGCGAAGACCACAGCAACATCAACTGCGATTAAAGAGCAACTTGCAGGTTTAGGTGATTCTTTGATTGTGGCAAATAGTCCGTCAAGAACACGGATTCACATTCATACAAATCAACCGGAAGAAGTCGTACATCGTTTGAGACAAGTGGGTGAAATTCAACAACAAAAAGCGGATGATATGTTGATGCAGTATCAATTGAAAAAGGGACCAAAACATGCTATCGCGTTGGTTACTGATTCGATTGCTGATTTGCCACAAGAATTTATTTTTAACAATCAAATTCAAGTTTTGCCCATGAATTTATTAATTGATTCAGTTAGTTATTTAGATAAAGTAACATTGCAGCCTAGCTATTTTTATAAATTAAATCGATTAGCTAAAGAAAATCCGACGTCAGCACAACCTAATAGCAAAACAGTCGAAAATTTATTCTCATTTTTAGGGAGCCATTATCAAGAAATTATCGTCGTTACTGTCGCTGGTAAATTAAGCGGAACCTATCAGATGATTAAGGAAGTTGCTAAAAAATTTCAAACAAAGAATTTGAAAATTTCAGTGATTGATTCGAAGCAAAACTCAGCGGCAGAAGGATTAGTTGTCATGAATGCAGCAGAATGGATTGCTGAAGGGTTACCGTTCAATCAAGTCGTTGAGAATGTTGAACTAGCAACTCAAACAACAGAAATCCTTGTCAGTGTCAACGAACTAGATGCAATGGTACGCTCTGGACGTTTACCTGGAATTGCAGGCAAAATAGCTAAGTTCATTAATTTAAAACCAATTGTTGGACTAGATCAAGCAGGTGGTGGCAAAATAAATGGCGTCGCTTTTAGTACAGCTGGCAACGAAAAAAAAATAATGAATAAGATTAAAAAAAGAAGAAAAGCGGGAGAAATTTTACGGTATGCCGTGATTCACGCGAATGATCTAGAACGAGCTACAAAACTTAGTCAAGAATTCACTAAAGAAATTGGTTTTCCACCCACGTATCTGATGGAAATATCGACAGTGGTGGCGATGAGTGCTGGTGAGGGGTGTGTAGCGATCGCTTTATCTTGGACTGAAGGAAGAGGGGGAAAAGGATGAATACGACTTATCTAATTGTAGCAGGTTTGCTACTGTGTTACTTTACATTATTATTTATTATTGCTCAAGTCATTGAAAATAACTCAATTGTTGATTTAGCATGGGGGCCGGGTTTTATTATTGTTGCAGTCTCAAGTTATTGGTTGATGTCAGAAAAAAGTTTGGCTGCTACTTGGGTAACGATTTTAGTTACTATTTGGGGAACGCGCTTATTTATTCATTTAGCTAAGCGAAATATTGGCAAGCCAGAAGATTATCGCTATGTAAATATGCGCAAGCGCTGGGGCACAAAATTGCCACGTTTAAAAGCTTTTTTAAATGTTTTTGTCTTACAAGGTGTCTTACTGTATATTGTTTCATTGCCAATTTTAATGATTAATACTTCAAATGTAATGAATTTTTATTGGTGGAATTATATTGGAATAGCAGTTTGGCTAATCGGCTTTTTCTTTGAAGTTATCGGTGATTGGCAATTAACAGCTTTTAAAAAAGATAAATCCAATCATGGAAAACTGTTAACAACGGGTCTGTGGTCTTTAACAAGGCATCCTAATTATTTTGGTGAAGCGACAAGTTGGTGGGGGATTTATTTGATTACGTTGACATCACTCTCTGCACTAGCCGGAATCGTTGGTCCCTTAGTTATTACTTTGTTACTTTTGTTTGTTTCAGGTGTCCCATTGTTAGAAAAAAAATATAAAGATCGTCCAGATTTTATTCACTATGCTGAAAAAACAGCTAAATTTTTCCCATTATTAGGGAAAAAAGGTTTGTAATAAAAATATGACAAAATGATTTCATTTTGTCATATTTTTATTTAATTTGCTTGGAAATTTTCACAATCTTTTGATGGTTGAAATTTAAATAACAGAACTTCTTTCATAACAAGCGGACGTATTTTTTTATTGCGATGGTTATTTATTTTTACATTAAGATGGGGAATAATAAGGATGATATAATCATTAAAATGAAGGGCGAATAGTATGTTTTTCTTAACGATTATGATAAACTAACCGTCTACTAATTTATAGTAGAAAATCTTTATAATAATTTAGTATAGGAGGAATGAAGTTTGTTGAAAAAAGGAATTGCAGAATTTATCGGAACCTTTGTATTAGTTTTATTTGGTACTGGTGCAGCTGTTTTAGGTGGCGGTATTGAAGGAATTGGTACATTAGGGATTGCCATGGCATTTGGTTTATCAATTGTGGCGATGGCTTATAGTATTGGTACAATATCAGGTTGTCATGTGAACCCAGCTGTATCAATCGCGATGTATGTCAATAAACGTTTATCATTCAGTGAGCTAGCTTACTATATTGTTGGACAAGTATTAGGAGCAGTAGTAGCAACAGGTGTATTAAAAATTATTTTATCAACTTCAGATATGGCCGTTACAAACTTAGGTCAAAATAGTTTTGGAGCATTGGGTGCAGGTGGTGCCTTTTTAGTAGAAGCAATTTTAACATTTATATTTATTTTAGTCATTATTGTCGTAACTGGCAAACATGGTTCACCTGAATTTGCAGGTTTAGTTATTGGCTTAACATTGGTATTAATCCATTTATTAGGTATTCCTTTAACTGGAACATCTGTTAATCCAGCTAGAAGTTTTTCACCAGCAATCTTTGCTGGCGGAGAAGCATTAAGTCAGCTTTGGGTCTTTATTGTAGCTCCAATTGTTGGTGGAATTTTAGCAGCTATTACAAGTAAATTATTACTAGATAGCGAAGCTTAATAAGGAGTCTAAAATCCATTTATGGGTTTTAGGCTTTTTCTATATAAATAACAAAAAAATAAGCTTTTTAAATAAAATTTCAACTGTTGTTACATGTTGTTTAGCTGTAGAAAGTTAGTGAAATAAAAAAATAGGACTAAAGTCTGATGTATTCAATATTACAGTTGTGAGTCATCTGTTTAAAATTGGTAGTTTTAGCTTAAATGGTTATGATACAATGTTGTCAGTGCAAAAAATGAAATTGATTATTAAACTTAAATTTGACATATAAACTATTAAACAACTACGGAGGAATTTAGAGTGAAAAAACGTATACTTACTTTAGTACTTGCAGGAACATTATCAATGACCGCTTTAGCAACGCCACTTACAGCATTGGCAGATGACTATTCAGATAAAATTAACTCACAAAATGAAAAAATTAAAGAGATTGAAACACAAGAAAAAGATGTTACAACTAAATTAGAAGGCGTAACAAAAGAAATTGTTGTAGCAGAAGAAAAAGCTCGTGTTTTAGTTGAACAAAGCCAAGCGACTCACGCTGAAATGGAAAAATTAACTAAAGAAGTAGATAGCTTAAATGCTAAAATTGAAAAAAGAACAGCTCAATTAGAAAAACAAGCTCGTGCAGTTCAAGTAAGTGCAAGTAGTGAAGGCTACGTTGATTTCATTTTATCAGCTGATTCTTTATCAGACGTTGTTGGGCGTGTCGATGTAGTTGCTCAAATGGTTTCAGCTAACCGTGAATTAGTAAAAGCACAAGCAGAAGACAAAGCAACAGTTGAAAGTAACAAGAAAAAAACAGAAACAAAATTAACTGAGCAACATGAAGTTGCTGGACAATTAGAGAAATTAAAAGGTGAACTTGAAGGCAAGAAACTTGAACAAGAATCAGTTGTGGCAACATTAGCAGCATCAAAAGCGTCTGCTGAAGGTGAACGTGATGGCTTTATTGCTCAAAAAGAAGAAGCAGATCGTAAAGCGGCTGATTTAAAAGCAGCAGAAGAAGCAGCTAAAAAAGCTCCTGTTCTACAAACTTCAACAGAAGATAAAAAAGCACCAGTAACAACAACAAATCAAGAGAGTAATCCTCCAGCTCCTATCGGTGGTGGAACAAGTGGAACTGTAACAGCAGCAGAAGGTCAAGCAATTGTTGCAGAAGCAGCAAACTATTTAGGCACACCATATGTATGGGGCGGAAAATCACCAGGTGGTTTTGATTGTTCAGGTTTTACTGGTTATGTTTATAGCCGTGTCTTAGGTAAGTCAATCGGTGGCTATACTGTTCCTCAAGAATCAGCAGGTGTTGAAGTGTCAATGGGTGCTTTACAAGCGGGAGACTTATTATTCTGGGGTGCTCGTGGAAATACCTATCATGTAGCTATTTATGTTGGCGGAGGAACTTATATCCATGCTCCAACAGAAGGCGACGTTGTTAAATATCAAAGTATGGGTGGATACGCTCCATCATTTGCAGTTCGTGTTGTAAAATAAACGAATGAACTAAGAAGCAGCTTGCAAGGTTATCTTGCAAGCTGCTTTTTTCTAAATTGAAATTTAGTAGTTAATGATAAATAAGTCCATAATAGAATGATATAAATTCAATACATATTTAGTTTAAAATTTAATAAAATTTTTTGAATTAAACAACTGTAGATTTATAAAAGTAAATTCTATTTTGGGTATTAAATTGAGTTTTACTCGAATGGGGAAATTGAATAAAAAGGTAGAATTTCAAGAAAAAAGCAAAAAAGATTTAATTAGGGTGTTTTTTGATAAAAAGTAAAAAATAGGAAAAAAAGCATATTTTTATTTTATAAATCATTTATTAGTGGCTCTAAAATGTAATGTATATATAGTGGAAGCCTTTGTTAAAAGGTTGGTAAGTGTTTTTTTGATAGTATTGAAAAAATACATCTGTATACCTTCAAATTAATACGATTATATATGAGATAGATATAAATTAAATTGCTAATTTTTACGAAAAAAAAGAAATATCACTATCTTAATAAAGAAAAATGCGTTACAATAGGTGAATAGGAATAGGGAAAGGAAGTCGACATATGAAAAAATTAGGGGAAAAAATCAAGAATATTAGACGCTCTAAAGGTCTGACACAAAATGAATTAGCTGAGGGAATTTGTACTCAAGCGACAGTCAGTAATTTAGAAAACGGTGCAAGTTTACCATCAGTTACAACATTATTAGCAATTGCTGATCGTTTGAAAATCAATTTTAGTGAGATTTCAGATTATATGCCAACAAATGATAATAGTTTTATTGAAATATTCAATCAAGTTAAAGCTTTATGTAACAAAGGCGAATATAAAAAAGCTCAAACATTATTGAAAAAATCAATCAAACTTGATAAATTAGAACGCGATTATGAAATTAAAGAATATTACTATTATTTAGGTTTAACTAGTTTAGTTGGAGAGGGTAACTATTCTGATGCTCATTATAACTTCAATTTAGCTTTATTCTCAGAAACTGGTAAAAAATTAGATATCATTGATGTTTTAACAACAAATGGAATTGCGGTTGCTTATTTCTTAAATGATGAATTAGATAAAGCACACGTTTATTTCACAAAATCAATTGCACAATTAGAAGAACTTAGAAGTGCTGGAGATCATCTTTTAGATAGTATGGAAGTGATTAAAATTTACTTTAATACGGCTAAATATTATTCAGCAACTGAGAACTATAAAAAAGCAATTGAGTTTTGTACAATTGGTATCAAACTACAACAAAAAGAAGATAAAATGCATGGTTTAGAAAACTTGCTTTACGAAAAAGCGCATAATTTATTTAAACTTGAAAATGTTAAAGAAGCTGAAGATTATTACTTCCACGCTTTGTCTGTTTCAATGCTAAATAAAAATGATGAATTAACTGAAACTTTGAAAAAAGAGTTAGCTAAAAATAAAATTAATTCATATAGCTACAAATAATAAGGAATAAGAAGACAAGCTGAAATCAATATCAGAGGCTCTGATAATTGATTTTAGCTTGTTTTTTTTGTTAAAAAGGGTTAAGGGACTGATTCAAATCAGAAGTTATACTCACCCATATGAACGTTTTAAAACTAAAAAACAATAAAGTTCGCTTTTTTATTCAAAAATGGTGTTTTATCTGGATAATTTAATTGACTATTGAAGAAAAGAAAACTAAAATGAGAATTAGTTAAGAAAATAATGAATACAAGAAAAAGTGTTCCATTCATTTAAGAGGAATAGCTAGTTCTAAGCAATTATTTGTTTGATAGGTTTTATAGACAATTTATAGGAGGATGTTATGGGAAAATATTTAGTATTACAGACGGATTTTGGTTTAGGGGACGGTGCAGTGAGTGCTATGTATGGTGTGGCTCACATGGTTAGTGATGAAGTTGTTGTTGAAGATTTGACACATGATATTCCGCCGTATGATATTTGGGTTGCGTCATATCGTTTATTGCAAACAGTCAAGTATTGGCCTAAAGGAACAGTTTTTGTCTCAGTTGTGGATCCAGGAGTAGGCAGTGATCGTAGAAGTATTGTTTGTGAAACTGAATCAGGGCATTATATTTTAACGCCTGATAATGGCTCGCTAACACATATTAGACATTATCAAGGGATTCGTGAAGTTAGAGCGATTGATGAGGTTGTAAGCCGCTTACCACATTCTGAAGAAAGTCATACATTCCATGGTCGTGATATTTATGCTTATAATGGTGCTCGTTTAGCGAGTGGTGAAATTAATTTTTCTGAGTTGGGAGATGTCGTTTCACAAGATAGTTTAACCTATTTAGATTTAATTGATGCAAAAGAGGAAAATGGTATTTTAACAGGGAGTATCGATGTATTAGATATTCGCTTCGGTTCATTATGGAGCAACATTCCATTGGCTTTATTTAAACAAGCTGGAATTGTGCATGGTGACAGTATTCAAGTGACGATTTTCCACCAAGGAAAAAAAGTCTATCAAAATATCATGATGTTTGCCAAATCATTTGCAGATGTTAATATTGGCGAGCCTTTAGTTTATGTGAATTCTCTTGTCAATGTTGGGGTGGCTGTAAATCAGGACTCATTTTCGCGTTTGTATCATATAGGTACTGGGACGGCGTGGACGATTCAGCTACGCAAAGCACCAAAGGTTATTTTTGAGTAAAATGTCTAGAATATAAAAGGAGGAATTTTATGAAGAAGGATTTTTCAGTTAAAACAATTTTCGCTATCGGGATTGGTTCAGCAGTTTTTGTTATTTTAGGACGGTTTGCAGTTATACCAATCGGGATTCCAAATACAAATTTAGAAACTGCTTACCCATTTTTAGCTTTAATGGGTGTCTTATACGGTCCTTTTGCCGGAGCATTAATTGGCTTGATTGGGCACACACTTAAAGATTTAACCACTTATGGACCATGGTGGAGTTGGATTATTTGTTCTGGAATTATTGGCGCAGTTTATGGTTTTATTGGGAGTAAAATTAATTTATCTGCAGGTGAATTTGGAAAGAAAGCTATTATTCGTTTTAATCTTTATCAAGTCTTAGGTAATGTGATTGTTTGGGGGCTGATTGCTCCTACCTTGGATGTTCTAATTTATAGTGAGCCAGCTTCTAAAGTCTATACACAGGGTGTTGGAGCTGTTATAACGAATAGTTTATCAGTCGGAATACTTGGTACTTTATTAATGGTGGCCTATGCAGCAACACGAACGAAAAAAGGAAGTTTGAAAAAAGACTAGTTTAAATGATAGAATAGAGGAACGGCACTTAGGTATTTTGTCCTAGGTGCCGTGTATGTATCAGAGGAATAACACAATACATACTAGTAAGCAGACTAAATGAAAGGGGCTTGTTCATGAAAAAGCCGCTAATTATATTTGATAATTTTTCATTTCAATACCACAGTCAAGCAGAAACGACTTTATATGATTTGAATTTGACTATTTATGAAGGTGAAAAAATTCTTATTTTAGGTCCAAGTGGGTCTGGTAAATCAACTTTTGCTCAATGTATTAATGGACTGATTCCTCACTCGTTTGAAGGCGAAATTACAGGATCTGTTATAGTTAATGGGAAAAATTTACAAGAGACTAGCTTATTTGAGCTATCTTTCGATGTCGGAACGGTTTTACAAGATCCAGATGGTCAATTTATTGGATTGACTGTGGCAGAGGATATTGCTTTTTCATTGGAAAATGATTGCATCCCGCAAAATGAGATGATTCCTGCAGTTGAAAAATGGGCTAAGGTTGTTGATATTGCCCATCAATTAAGTCAACGTCCACAAGATTTATCTGGTGGTCAAAAACAACGTGTCTCAATGGCGGGTGTTTTAATTGATGAAGTGCCGATTCTGTTATTTGATGAACCGTTAGCTAATTTAGATCCAGCTGCAGGTAAACAAACAATCGAATTGATTGATCAGATTCATCAACAATCTGAAACGACAGTTTTGATTATTGAACATCGTTTAGAGGATGTTTTACATCGTGAAGTCGACCGTATTTTGGTTTTTGATGAAGGAAGAATTATTTCAGATAGTACGCCTGATGAGTTATTAAAAACAGAAATTTTAAGTGAAACAGGGATTCGTGAACCACTTTATCTAACTGCGATGAAATATGCTGGAGTAGATTTAGAAGAATTAGCTGATTTAGCAGATATTCATAAGGTTGCTGGCCCACAATTGAAAGAAGCAATGGAGCAGTGGTTAGCTGCCATACCAGAATTCAATACCGTGACTCATAATGAAGAGTTTTTTAAGGTTGAAAATTTAGTCTATCGTTATAATAAAGATCGTCCATTAGTGCTAAACCAAGTTTCAGCTCGTTTTCATAAAGGTGAAATGTTGAGTATTGTAGGGAAAAATGGAGCAGGTAAATCAACGTTGTCTAAAGCAATCTGTGGTTTTATTCAACCACAATCTGGCACGATGGAGTGGCAAGGAATGGATTTTAGTACACTGTCTATTAAAGAACGGGCAGACAAAATCGGCTATGTCATGCAAAATCCAAATCAAATGATTTCGAAAACACTCTTATTTGATGAAGTTGCTTTAGGTTTGGTTTTAAGAGGTGTTGAAGAAGCTGAAATTAAACAGCGTGTTGAGCATGTTTTAAAAATTTGTGGGTTATACACATTTCGAAACTGGCCAATTTCTGCATTGAGTTTTGGACAGAAAAAACGTGTGACAATCGCATCTATTTTAGTTTTAAATCCTGCTATGATTATTCTAGATGAACCGACAGCAGGACAAGATTTCAAACATTATACTGAAATGATGAGTTTCTTAGAGGAGTTAAATCGTGGCGGTGTGACAGTAGCAATGATTACGCATGATATGCACTTGATGCTAGAATACACAAATCGGGCGTTGGTGATTGCCGATGGTGAAATTTTAGCAGATACGGAGTCTGTTAAAGTCTTAACCAATCAAGAACTAATTAAAGAAGCTTCACTAAAAGAAACATCATTATTTACATTTGCCAAAGCGCTAGGAATGCAAGATCCATTTGCTTTTACCCGGAAATTTATCGCCTATGATCGAGAGGTGCGTTTACGATGAGCCAACAACAACTTTTAGGCTATATACCGAATACAACACCGATTCACCGACTAAATGGAGCCTCGAAATTGATTTGCTTAATTTTACTGTCAGTTGCCTGCATGACGACGTACGATACTCGTTTTTTACTTTTTATGTGTGCTTTTTCAGTCTTATTATTTGCTCTGTCAAAAATTCGTTGGCGTCAAATTTCCTTTGTCGTTAAATTCATTTTAATTTTTTCATTGTTAAATATCCTTGCTGTTTATATATTTGCGCCAGAGTATGGTGTTGAATTATATGGCTCAAGAACAGTTTTGTGGGAGGGGATTGGGCGTTATACAATTACTAGTGAACAGTTATTTTATGAATTTAATCTTATTTTGAAATATATTTGTACAATCCCGCTTGCCTTAGTCTTTTTATTAACTACAAATCCTAGTGAATTTGCTTCTAGTCTAAATCGAATTGGCGTGAGCTACAAGATTAGTTATTCGGTGGCCTTAGCGCTACGCTATATTCCCGACATTCAAGAAGACTTTTTCAATATTTCTCAAGCTCAACAAGCAAGAGGGTATGAGATGTCAAAAAAAGGTAAGCTATTTTCACGTTTAAAGGGTACGGCCAGAATTGTCTTGCCATTAATATTTTCTAGTTTAGAGCGGATTGAAGTCATTAGTACTGCTATGGAACTTAGACGTTTTGGGAAAAGTAAAAAACGCACATGGTATGCTGAAAAGCCTTATCACACGAGTGACTATTTTGCAGTAGCTATTGCTTTAATCTTAACGATAATCAGCTTCACATTGATCTATTTAAATGGAAGCCGTTTTTACAATCCCTTTTAAAGGAAAAAGACTCTAAATTTGCATATCTTGCGAATTTAGAGTCTTTTTTATGCAGTTTTTAATTGCTGATTTTGATACATACCTAAAATTTTTCTGGCTAAAGGACCAACAATTAACCATTGTAAGGGCAAGGCCATTACTATATTATTGCGTACCACTACTAAATAATTCATAAAAATATTACCTGAAAAATTGCCTTCAGTCACTAAACCAAAAATTGACATAAATAGGACCATTCCACAAACCATACAACCAGAAATCGCCAAAATTATTTGCCAAGGTTTTTCTTTATTAATCGGTAATTTAAAAGCTAATTTTTTAGCTACAGGTGAAACAATAGCTACATCAATAATTAGAGCTACGATAAAACCAGGAAAAAAACCAAAAGCAACGAGCTTTATTAATTCTGTGCTAATCCCTTCTACCAACGCAATGTTGTAAATTGTCATACCTAAGACCATCATACTACACATGACTACTGTAAAAAATATTCCTTCTTTTTTGTTTGTGGGCATCTATATACCGCTCCATTCCTTTTTAGTTTTTGTACACAAGCCATCGTAACATAACAAAAAAAATTTCGTAAGTAAAATTTTCGGAAATTAATCCCACTTGTTTTATAGATGCTTTCGATGAAAAATTATCCTAGGATTGAGTTAGTATTTTTTTAGGTTGAATTACATAAATTCTACAAGGTGACAAGTCTGCTAAAAAATAGTAGGCTTTGTTAGGGTAGATTATATCAAATAGGTTGATTTTCTGTAAGTACAAATTAAAAAAAGAGTACTTATTATCTAAGCACTCTTATTTTATTAAGTTTAGTACTAATAAATTCCATGGCAGAAGAAAATAAATGATTATAGCTACTATTAAAATAATAAAAAGAGTCAACTGCTTATTCCTTTTTATCTTTTGGTACAAAGGAAATTATCTAGTCACAATTCCATTTTCCATCTTCGAGATTACAAGATTCACCACCAATATCTTGCAGAACGACTTTAGTGTTTTCTTTCTCTTGAATAATTTTCAAATAATCTTTAATTTTAGCCAACGGTTGTGCTCCGCTTATTTCATATTTTCCATTGACGATTAACGTTGGAATGCTTTTAATGGAGTAGTTATTTGCTAAATTGAAGTCTTCTTCGACTTGTGTTTTAGTAGAAGTAGCCTGAAATGCTTCTTCCCACGTATTTAAATCTAGTCCAAGTTTGACGACTTCTTGCTTGATAATATCTGGTGATTCAATATTTTTATTCTCAACAAAAAATGCTTTTTGTAAAGCATCAAAAAGATCCCAGCCAGCATTGCTTCCTTCAATAATTTCAGCAGCTTTGACTGCAGTTAGTCCATTCATTGAAGTGGGAAACAGAAAAGATTCTTTTTTCATTCCTTCAATATTAAAACGATGCAAATCATCATTTTGATTGGCATGCTTCCAATGACTCATGATTTCTGCTTTAGCTTGTTCTCTTGAACCAAACATCGCAATAAAATCAGTTGGCGTTTTGACTAAAGCGAAGGAACGATGGACAATTTCAAGCTCAGGCATATCTGCTTTCAATTGTCTTATTCTGTAAGACATTGGGAAACAAAAACTACATATTACGTCATGGAAAAATTCGATTTTCATTGAGTCCTCACCTGTTTCTAAGTTATTTCCTTCATTATACTTATTTTTAGTAAGTAAGTAAAGCAAATTTAATTTGTTACGGCCTCTAAGTAGAAATTATAATTCTGGCCTCCTTATTTAAAGATAACATTCAGCATAAAAAGAGAATAAAAAAAATTTTTAGTGATTTTTATGCTATAATTTAATGTAGGTTTTAAATAAATGTATAAAAAGGAAGTGAATACGCTTTTGCCAATTTTAGAAGGTGCGATAATTTTATTCGTCATGGTTGTTCTATCGAACATCATTAGTCATTATATTGTCTCCATCCCCACGGCTTTAATTCAAATCGGCTTAGGCTTAATTGTTGCGCTAGTCTTCGGCACGCAGATTGAATTAGAGACTAGCTGGTTTATGTTACTTTTTGTGGCTCCCTTACTTTATAATGATGGGCGTCACTATCCAAAACGGGATTTATGGAATTTACGAATTCCGATTTTTGGTAATTCAATCTTATTAGTTTTTTTAACCACTGTCATTGGTGGTTATATCATGTATTTTGTGACAGATGGAAAAATGCCATTGCCAGCAGCTTTAGCCTTAGCTGCGATCTTATCTCCAACCGATCCAGTTGCTGTAAATGGGATTGCGGAGCGAGTAAAGCTTCCAACAGGCGTTTTACGTTTAGTTCGAGGCGAAAGTTTAGTCAATGATGCAAGTGGACTAATTGCATTTAAATATGCAATAGCCGCAACTGTAACGGGAGTATTTTCATTAAAAACAGCGACCATTGATTTCTTTTATATGGCAATTGTCGGAGTGTTATTAGGTATTGTTTTACAGCTAGTTTTACTGGCTATCAAAGAATGGTTAAGTGCTCAAGGAATTAAAGATGTGGTCTTGCATACGTTAATCCAAATATTAACACCGTTTATTATCTACATTATTGTTGAGGAACTTTTTCATGCCTCTGGAGTTATCGCGGTTGTAGCCGCAGGTGTTGTAGCGAATAATAAGAAAACAGTCACTGAAAATCGAATGGCTGAAGTTCGAATCGTTACAGAACGAACATGGGATGTCATTATTTATCTATTAAATGGAATGATGTTTTTAATCTTAGGAATTGAATTGCCATTTGCTATGCGAACAGCTTTAGAAAATCCTTTAATGTCTAACTACTTATTATTTGGTTATGTTATCTTATTATGGTTAGTTATTTTAGTATCGCGGATACTATGGACCTATAGCTACATGTGGTTTGGTTTCTCATTTGGTAAAAATAAATCCGGTGTAAAACCTGATTTCAAAATTGCTTTGATGTCTGGTTTAACGGGAGTTCGTGGAGCTGTAACGATGGCGGGGATTCTATCCGTTCCGTATCTCTTAGAATCTGGTGCAGCCTTTCCACAGCGTTCAGTCATGTTATTTGTGGCATCAGGTGTTATTGTAGCAACCTTGATTGCCGCTACAATTGCATTGCCAATTTTAACAGATTCCAAAAAACGTTTTGAAACATCTGGCGATGAATTGATTGATTTTCCGGAAAATTCTGTTTTAGAAGATCCAAAAGAAGAGGAGCTGAAAGAAGCCCAAGCACGAATTCGGATTATGCAAATTGCCATTCGAACTATTGAGCAAGAAAGCCGACCAGAAAATCGGATGGCCTCTTACGACTTGATCCATGAATACAATCATATGATTCGTCGTTTGCAAATGGAGTATAATAGCAAAGAAAGCATTGCTCAATTTTTAAAAGAAGAGATTGCAATTCGTTTAGTTGCATTGGATGCTGAAGTTGCAAGAGTCAAAGAAATGCGAGATAACGGGGAAGTTGAACGAGAGATAGCTGAGCAATATCTAAAAGCTTTGGCGCGTCGCCGAAATGCGTTAACTAGTGATTGGTCCTCTAAATTCAAACGTTTATGGATTCTAGCACGTCGTTTTTACCGTCGTAATTTAGGCTTGTTTTTCACTCTAGGTACAAGAGAAGCTTACCAAGAAGAATACCGCAAACGTTTGGCTTTGGAAAAAGAAGCAGCAAAGAGTGCTATTCGCAGTGTATCTGCCTTTATGAAGAAAGATCGAAAAAAAGGCTCACGAACAGATAAGGCTGTTGCGTATCATTTAATTGTTGAATACCGTAATAAGATTGAACGAATTAAACGTTATGGCGAAGATTATGCTGAAGAGTATGATCAACAGTTACAGGAATTGCGCTTAAAGGCTTTAAATGCTGAGCGAACAGATATTCAAAAAATGTTTGAAAATGGAGATATCAGTCGTGATTTAGCGACACAGTTACGTCGTTTTGTAAATTACACTGAAAGTTCCGTCATGGATATTGGTGAAGAAGAATAAGTAAAAAAAGCTGAACTTGTTGAAAAATAAGTTCAGCTTTTTTTGTTTCTATGTTATTAAATGAGATAGAAACTTTTAAAAAAATAACAGTTTTTGATTGTTTTTTTAGAAAAAAACTGTATAATTAAAAAAGGTTTGAGTAAACTTAATACTTAGTATAAGTAAACAATAGTTGTTTCAAGTTTACCCACAGTAAACTCAAGAAAAGGCGGTGACAAAGTGGAAATTGGCAATCGAATTAAAAATTTGCGCATTCAAAAGAATTTAACGCAAGAAGAGTTGGGAGAACGCACCGATTTGAGTAAAGGATACATATCTCAATTAGAACGTGACTTAAGTTCCCCTTCGTTAGAGACTTTTTTTGATTTACTTGAAGTCTTAGGTTGTAGTCCAAAAGATTTTTTTGACGAAGGACAAGAAGAACAACGTGTTGTTTATACAGAAAATGAAATGACCAATTTTGAAGATGAAGAAAAAGGTTATAAAATTCAATGGTTGGTGCCAGAATCAAATGAAAATGAAATGGAACCAATCCAATTAACATTTAAAGAAAAAGGTGAATTCAAAGAATTTCCCCCTTCCTTAGCCGAAACTTTTGCGTATGTAACAGAAGGTGCTGTTTGTATCGAAATTGGGTTGAAACGTTATTTTGCAAAAAAAGGTGAATCAATCTATTTTCATGCGACCGATCACCATCAAATAAAAAATGAATTTAATGGAATAAGTAATTTGCTAGTAGTCGTGACGAATTCATATTTGTAGAATTGGAGTGGAAAATAAATGACAAAGAACACAATTATAACCTTTGAAAATATCATTAAACAATACGATGATGACGAACCAGTCTTAAAAAGTATTGATTTTGAAATTGAACGTGGCAAATTTTATACCTTGTTAGGACCATCAGGTTGTGGTAAAACCACGATCTTACGTTTAATTGCTGGTTTTACGGAAGCGACATCTGGGACAATTATGTTAGATGGTCAGCGAGTTAATGATATCCCTGCCAATAAACGCAAAGTAAACACAGTGTTTCAAGATTACGCGCTCTTTCCCCATATGAATGTTTTCGACAATATTGCTTTTGGGTTAACTATCAAAAAAATGAATAAAAAAGTGATTGAAGAAAAAGTCAAAGATGTCCTTAAAATGGTGCAATTGCCTGGCTTTGAAGAAAGAGATATTAGTGAAATGTCTGGTGGTCAACGACAACGTGTTGCAATTGCTAGAGCACTTGTTAACGAGCCAGAAGTGCTTTTATTAGATGAACCTTTATCGGCACTAGATTTAAAATTACGGACAGAAATGCAGTATGAATTGCGTGAGTTACAACGTCGTTTAGGTATTACTTTTGTCTTTGTGACTCATGATCAAGAAGAAGCTTTGGCTATGAGCGATGAAATTTTTGTTATGAATAAAGGCGAAATCGTGCAAAGTGGATCGCCTGTTGATATTTACGATGAGCCAATAGACCGCTTTGTAGCAAACTTCATTGGAGAGAGTAACATTGTAGAAGGCCAAATGGTTGCTGATTATGAAGTCCGCTTTGTGAATCATACCTTTGAATGTGTTGATGCAGGCATGCGTCAAAATGAAAAAGTTGAAATTGTGATTCGTCCAGAAGATCTAACCATCACAACAGTAGAAAAAGGTAAATTAAGTGCAACCGTGGCGACGCAATTATTCCGTGGTGTCCATTATGAAATTGTTTGTAAGGACATGGACGAGAACATCTGGGTAATCCACTCCACTAAAAAAGCTACTGTTGGTGCAGAAGTTGGTATTTTCTTTGAAGCAGAAGACATTCATGTTATGCGTTTTGGTGAAACAGAAGAAGAATTTGATGCACGCTTAGACAGTTATGATGAGGATTAAGGAGGGATATTCGTGGCAAAACAAACAAAACTATTTTACTTTATCCCTTACGTGATGTGGTTAGCATTATTTGTGGTAGCTCCATTAATTTTAATTATTTACCAATCATTTTTTGATGTAAATGGTCAGTTTACATTAGAAAATTATAAAATTTATTTCACATCGGGAACTTATTTAAAAATGACCTTTAATTCCATTTGGTATGCGTCATTGATTACATTTTTCACACTCTTAATCAGCTACCCAACAGCCTACTTTTTAAATAAAACCAAACACAAACAACTATGGTTAATGCTGATTATTTTGCCAACTTGGATTAATTTGTTATTAAAAGCCTATGCATTTATTGGGATTTTCAGTATGAACGGTAGCATTAACCATTTCTTAGAATTTATTGGCATCGGAAAACAGCAAATTTTATTTACGGATTTTAGTTTTATGTTTGTTGCAGCCTATATTGAATTGCCTTTTATGATTTTACCGATTTTTAATGCGATTCAAGAACTGAATCCTTCTTATATTAGCGCTAGTCGTGATTTAGGAGCAAATAACGTCGAAACCTTTCGTCGTGTCATTTTTCCACTGACTTTAAATGGCGTTAAAAGCGGTGTGCAAGCCGTCTTTATTCCTTCACTTTCACTCTTTATGCTAACACGTTTAATTGGTGGAAATCGAGTAATAACACTAGGTACAGCCATTGAAGAACATTTTCTAGTCACACAAAATTGGGGCATGGGTTCAACCATTGGAGTCGTCCTGATTGTTGCGATGATTATCATTATGTTGGTTACAGGAGAAAAGAAACGGAAAGGAGCGAAACATAAATGAAAAATTTTAAATGGTCAACTATTTATTTAACCTTCGTTTTTCTTTTGCTTTACATTCCAATCTTTTATCTAATTTTCTACTCCTTCAACGCCGGTGGAAATATGAATGAATTTACCGGTTTTACCTGGGAACATTACGCAGAAGTTTTTGCTGATACACGGTTGATTACAATCGTCCTAAATACGTTATTAGTTGCTTTTTTATCCGCTTTAATTGCCACATTAATTGGAACTTTTGGAGCGATGGGGATTTACTATACCAAGCGCCGCCAAGCACGGAATGCCTTGTTGAGTTTCAATAACATTTTGATGGTTTCGCCAGATGTTATTATCGGAGCTAGTTTCCTGATCTTCTTTACCTTCTTAGGACTTGGCTTAGGATTCGGTTCCGTGTTGCTTTCGCACATTGCCTTCAGCATTCCAATTGTGGTTCTAATGGTCTTACCTAAATTACAAGAAATGAATGACTCCATGAGCATGGCAGCCCGTGACTTAGGAGCAAATACATTTCAGGTAATCAGTAAAATTGTTTTACCAAGTATTACACCAGGAATTTTAGCAGGCTTTTTCATGGCATTCACATACTCGTTAGACGATTTTGCCGTAACCTTTTTTGTAACAGGAAATGGATTTACAACTCTGTCTGTTGAAATCTATTCAAGAGCAAGACAGGGAGTTAGTTTGGAAATTAACGCCTTGAGCGCATTGATGTTTGTCTTTTCATTAATTTTAGTTGCTGGCTATTATTTTATCCAACAACACAGCCAAACTAAAAAACAAAAAAATCGGCATAAACGTCATTTAGAGGCGGTGGAAATTAAATGAAAAAGTTAGTAACCTTCACAGCGTTAATTTTAATCTTAAGTAGTGGTTTGTACTTTATGACCAAGCAATTAGAAAAGGCCCAAGGCTTTGCTGGAAATAACGTTCTAACTCTATATAATTGGGGCGACTATATTGATCCAGATTTAATTAAAAAGTTTGAAAAAGAAACGAACTATAAGGTTTCCTACGAGACTTTTGATTCCAATGAAGCGATGTTTACCAAGATAAAGCAAGGTGGAACAGCTTACGATTTAACCATTCCTAGTGAATATATGATTCAAAAAATGATTAAAGAAGAGATGCTAATTCCGCTAGATAAATCAAAAATTAAAGGCTTAGAAAATATAGATTCAAGCTTTTTAGACTTAGATTTTGATTTAAATAACAAATTTTCAATCCCTTATTTTTGGGGAACGCTAGGCATTATTTATAACGATAAATTTGTCAAAGAAGAAGAAATGCAGCACTGGGATGACTTATGGAATCCTAAGTTAGCGAATAATGTGATGTTAATTGATGGAGCTAGAGAAGTGATAGGCTTATCCCTAAACAGTTTAGGCTATTCATTAAATAGTAAGAATATGCAGCAATTGACAGCAGCTTCAGACAAATTAAGCACCCTGACACCAAATGTAAAAGCGATTGTTGCAGATGAAATAAAAATGTACATGGTTCAAGAAGAAAGTGCAGTAGCGGTAACCTTTTCTGGTGAAGCTTCTGAAATGCTTGATAATAATGAGCATTTACATTACGTTATTCCAAGCGAAGGGTCGAATCTATGGTTTGATAATTTTGTCATACCTAAAACAGCAAAAAATAAAGAAGCAGCCTATGCCTTTATCAATTTTATGTTAGAGCCAAAAAACGCAGCCCAAAATGCTGAATACATTGGGTATTCAACACCAAATAAGGCAGCGATGGCTTATTTACCAAAAGAGCTTGTTGAAGACGAACAGTTCTATCCGTCAGATGAAACAATGTCACATTTAGAAGTCTATGAAGATTTAGGTGCTAAATATTTAGCTATCTATAATGATTTATTTTTAGAGTTTAAGATGTACCGCAAGTAGTGATGAAGCTTATTAGAAAAAGTGATTTAATCAAAAAGAGCAAATATTAATACTATAAAGCCAACAATGTATCAATTATTGTTGGCTTTTTTCTATTTATTTTTAAGATTTGCAAGCAAAGAGTTTCCCTAAAATCAGAACGTTGTTGCATAAATGCATGTAAAAAGATGTATTTTGTTAAAAAATTCCTTAGGAAGGGAAATAAAAGTATTTAAAAGGGTTGAGGAAAAGGGAATAGAATGCTATGATTTTAGATGAATAACTATAGTTACAGCTAAAGTTATATGAAAATATAATGATTGGTTTGTTCATTATTAATGGATATAAAAATAGAATTTAAACATTTAGCTAAATGAGATTAATAAAAAATATACTCAAGGTTTAGGATTGAATTTGAAGGAGTGGAGCGTTAATGGAGGAGTTGGAATACTATTCATCAAACCAAGTAGCTCGTGAATTAGATATTGAGTTGGCGTTATTGCAAAGACTATCTGGTTTAATCGAAAAAACATTGATGAATACAGATTATTTTTATCGTGATAAACGTAATAGAAGATTATACACACATGCCAATATTAATGAGTTGGAAGCGATCCTAACTATAAAAAAGAAAAATAAATTAACTTATGCCGCCGCGATATTTGGGAATTATGCGAATACTCAACATAATCTAAGCTCTGAAGAGGTAAAAAAAGAGGAACTTTCAGATGTTTTAAAAAAATTGCAAAACCAAGAAGTCGTCTTAAAACAACAGAGTGAAAAAATAGATGTGCTAACGAATACGATTGAAAAATTATTGAATTTAGAAAACCAAAATTACGAAGCCTTGTTAGGCTTAAGTGAAAAAATAGACACATACACAAGTCAGAAAAAAACTCGCCCAACAGCAAGTAAAGTTAATGTGAAAGAAAAGGTCGATTCATCATTTGTAAGTGAGAACGAAAGAAATACAAAAAAACAAACACTACAAACAACTACAGCCACAATGGAAATTGCGATTCAAAATCCATCCAACACTAAGACAGGTACAACCATGATTAAAAAAGCTGAATTTTTAGAGTTAAGAAAAAAACTGAAATATCTACCTTTTAAATGGAGTGAGTCTCGCAAAAGTCTAAATTTAAGCAAAAAAGATGCCAAACATTATAGTCAGTATGTGAATGATTCTAAGCAATTTTTAGAAGAAGTCATGAATCCTCGTAAGCTTGGCAATTATTATTTTATCAAAAGAGAACAAAAAGAGTTGTTGAACTCCTATGGAAATTTTTATGATACATTAGAGCTAACAGCTTTTCCAGAAAAAAAATAAGTGCAGGGTGCTGCGCTTATTTTTTTAGTATTATTAAATAAAATCGTGTACTTTATGACAAGAACAGGTATAATCAAAAGGCATGAAAGGAAGTGTTTTTTTGAATCAAGAACAAGTTCAAAATCAAAAAAAAGGGTTGATTTCAGGCTTAATAGCCTATATTTTATGGGGTGTCTTGCCACTTTATTGGAAAAGTGTCGGTGAGGTATCGGCTTTGTCGATTTTATGTTACCGTATTTTTTGGTCATTTATTTTTATGGTGGTTGTTTTAGTTATTTCTGGTAAAACAAAAGCCTTTATAGCGGAAACAAAAGCCTTACTCCAAGATCATAAACGAGTGATTGCCATTATCTTAGCCGCATTACTAGTGAGTGCGAATTGGTTTATCTTTATTTTTTCAATTGGTAGTGGACATGTGGTTGAAGCGAGTCTGGGATATTATATTAATCCGTTAGTTAATGTGGTTTTAGCCACTGTCTTTTTAAAAGAACGCTTAGGTCGTGCTGAATTTATTGCCTGTTTATTGGCGGCAACTGGCGTTTTAGTTTTAGCTATTGAAAGTGGAACGATTCCTTGGGCATCGTTAGCAATGGCCTTAACTTTTAGTTTATATGGATTAATCAAGAAAATAGCTCAAGTTAGTTCTTTTACAGGTCTAACGCTAGAAACATTAGTAATGACACCATTTGCAATCATTTATTTACTTTTCTTTTCTAAAGAAGGCTTTATGACGTTTGATTTACCAATTAATCTATTGCTAATTGGTTCGGGGATTGTTACAGCGATTCCGTTGTTTTTATTTGCTGAAGCAGCTAAAAACATTTCATATATCTTATTAGGTTTCTTACAATACATTGCACCAACATTAATGCTAATTTCGGCTGTTTTTTTGTTTAACGAAAGCTTTGAATTGCCACAACTTTTAGCATTTGGTAGTATTTGGATTGGAATTGCAATTTTTACAACGAGCAATATTCTTGCATTAAAACGAAATCGGATGAGAAATTAACTATTATTTTTAGGTTAAAAAATAGCAAAGACTCTTCCCAAACCTTGTAAATTAAGCTACTATATCCTAAGAGTATAAACAAGAGGAAGGGATTGGAGATAAGATGGAAATTATAGAAAAAGCTCCAGCCAAAATTAATTTATCGCTAGATGTTTTATATAAGCGCGAAGATGGATTTCATGAATTAGAAATGGTAATGACAACCGTCGATTTAGCTGACAGAATTGCACTTAAAAGCTTGCCAGAAGATCAAATCGTCATTCGAACGACAAATGGTGTCTTGCCACTGGATCGTCGTAATCATGCCTTTCAAGCAGCTAAGTTAATTAAAGAAACCTTCGCTATTGAGACAGGCGTGGAAATCACGATTGAAAAAAAGATTCCAATTGCAGCCGGATTAGCAGGTGGGAGTAGTGATGCAGCTGCTACCTTACGTGGTTTAAATCGGCTATGGGACTTGAATTTAACACTGGAGGAAGTTGCAGAACTTGGATCCAAAGTTGGTTCGGATGTACCTTATTGTGTTCATGGAGGTACGGCTTTTGTATCTGGCAGAGGTGAAAAAGTTGAACCGATTGGAGAGATGCCGCAGTGTTGGGTGGTTTTAGTCAAACCACGAGTAGGTGTTTCAACGGGTTCTGTGTTTAGTGTTCTTTCTTTCGATACAGTAACTCATCCAGATACAGCTGGAATGGTAGCCGCAATTAAAGCCAAAGATTATGCTAAAATGACACAAAAAGTTGGAAACTTATTAGAAGAAGTTACGATAGCACGTCATCCTGATATTGAACGTGTAAAAGAAAAAATGCTTAAATTTGGTGCAGATGCAGCTTTAATGAGTGGTAGCGGACCGACAATTTTTGCTTTATGTGATAAATACTCCAGAGCTCAACGAGTCTATAATGGACTAAAAGGCTTTTGTGATGAAGTTTATTTAGTTAGAACGTTAAAATAAATAAAACCGACTATGTTGTTCTATTAAAAGAGCAACATAGTCGTTTTTTTCTCTCTAGCTTACTTTACATATGTTACCTTTAATAAATGTTTTGACTACATCAAATTCACCATCTAATAATACCAAGTCAGCATCATAACCAGGCGCAATTTTTCCAAGTTGAGTTAGATTTAAAATAGTTGCAGGAGTAGTTGATGCCATAGCAATACTATCCGTTAAAGGAATTCCAAAATTAACACTGTGTTGCAAGGATTTATTCATTGTAACAGTACTAGAAGCTAGCGTACCGTCCTTCAATCGAGCAATGCCATCTGTTACGGTGACATGATGACCGCCAAATAGATATGAACCATCCCCAACTCCCATAGCTTGCAGAGCATCAGTGGTTAAAACAATTTTATCTGGACCTTTTATTTTATGCATCAAACGAACAATTCCAGGATGTAAATGAACGCCATCAACGATTGCTTGTAGGCTCACTTCATCCTCTTCCAATGCAGCAGTTACTAATCCAGGGGAACGATGATGAATAGTTGGCATCGCATTAAAACAATGAGTAATATGCGATGCTCCGGCTTTAAAAGCTGTTTGAGCTTCTTCATAAGTCGCATTAGAGTGGGCAATTGCAACGACAACCCCTTTTTGTTTTAAATAGGCAATTAATTCAATCCCACCAGGCAGTTCAGGTGCAATTGTCATCATTTTAATTAAATCTCCCGCTTCTGCAAAAATTCGATCTAATTCATCGAAGTCAGCGTGTCGAAGGAACTTCGGATTTTGCATCCCCTTTTTTTCTACATTTAAATAAGGACCTTCAAGGTGTAGCCCAACAATTTTAGCACCTTCTTCATGCCCGATAACTTTTTTTACACTGTGAATCATTGCTAATAAATCTTCTAAAGAAGAGCTAACTGATGTCACTAAAAAACTTGTACAACCAGTCTCAGCACATTTTTTTGAAACTTCTTGAATACTTTTTGTGGTACCATCCATCATGTCATAATTATTTGCGCCATGAATATGAACATCAATCATACCTGGTATCAGTAGATGACCATGACCATTAATGATGTTATAAGTTGTTTGAGCTTCTTCTTTTAGGGAGTCAAAAGGAGCAATGGCAGTGATTTTTTGATTCTCAATATAGACACTACTTGTTGTTTTATCTCTTTCTTCACCTAAGCGAACATTTGAAATAATGGTTTTCATTTCATTCCACCTTCTTTCTCATAAATAACTTCAATATTGTGTGTGCTAAGAACTTTTTCAATTTCATTAGGAAAAGGAGTTGTCGTAATAATGTAGTCAATACCGGTAAAATCTAATTTAAATGAAGACGTTTGATTGACCTTTGAGCTATCCACGAGTAAACAAACCTTTCTAGCATTTTGAATCATTCTTTTTTTCATATAAAGGTCATCTAGTTCAGAATAGAAAATACCTGTTGAACTGATTCCCAGCGCTCCAATAAAGGCGACATCAAATTCAAATTGATCTAATTGTTCAACAATAGAAGGACCAGCTAGCATATGTGAGGCTGGATTAAAAAAGCCACCTAAAAGAAAAATACGATTTTTTTCATTAGTTTGCGAACACGCAAGAGCATTATCAATTGAATGAGTGACAAGTAAGATGTGTTCTTGGCGGATATGTTGTGCAATAAAATTGACAGTTGTTGAAACATCTAACATAATTGTCATGTTATTTTTCATAAAGCGAGTGATTGCTAATTTAGCTAAGCGCTCCTTCTCTGGGGCATGGGTAATTAAACGTTCTGTATATTTTTCTATTTTGGCTTTTGTATAAGGTAGGGTAATCCCACCACGATAACGTTCAACTAAATTACTTTCAGCTAACAACAGAATGTCTCTTCTGGCAGTGTCTTTAGAAATTGAAAAAAATTCGGCAATTTCTATTTGTGATAATTTTTTTTTCTCTTCTAGCAATTCTAAAATTTTAGCTAGTCGTTGTTTTTGATCCATAACCATCACCTCAATACAAATTGTAACATTGTTTAAGTTTTTGTGCAATATTTAGGTTTTATTGTAATTTTTTACAAGTTTTTATATGTATTAGATTTTTATTAAAGAAAGGTTTGAAGGTAACGAAAGCTTTTTAATTGTGCTAAAATAGAGATAGTCAATTAAAAACGATAAAGAAAGATGTGAGCAAAGTGAAACAAGAGAAAAATGAAACAAGAAAAGCGTTGCGCTATGTTGCTCCTTTTTTATTTGCAGCAATAGCGATTCCGACTGTAGTGATGCAGTTTACGCCAACCCCAGTCTCACGATTATTGCGTCGACGTTTTAGCAAAGAGAAAAGTCAGTATATTCCTCAAAATGTTGCTGAAATAGTGGCTAAAACAAAATCAATTAATGATTTAAATTATGAATCAAGCTTAGCTAATGGTTTTTTAGATGTGATTATGCCAAAAGAAGCAGAGAAAAAAAGTCCGTTAATTATTTGGATTCATGGGGGAGCCTATGTTGGTGGTGATAAACGGGATGTGACACATTACGCAGCAACCATTGCGAGTTTTGGTTATGTTGTTGCCAATATTAATTATGCTTTAGCACCAGAGCAACCCTATCCAGGTCCGCTGATTCAATTAACCGAAAGCTATTTATATTTAAAAGAACATGCAGAAGAATTTCATATTGATTTAACTCAAGTGTTTTTTGCTGGTGATTCAGCAGGTGCTCAAATAGTTAGTCAATTTTTTGCCATTCAAACAAATCCTAAGTTAGCAGATGCGGTATCTATTCAAGCCGTTGTTCCAAAAGAGACATTAAAAGGTGGGTTATTATTTTGTGGTCCATTTGATATTCCAAAACTAGGAACAGATAGCAAATCTACCTTGATGAATATTTTAATGAATCAAGTTGCTTGGGCCTATGTAGGCGAAAAAAAATGGCTTTTAGATGAACGTTTAGAACAAGTGTCAATTCAAAATCATATTACAAGTGATTATCCGCCCTGTTTAGTTGCAGATGGAAATACAAATTCTTTTGAAGATCATGGACGTGATTTTGTGGCTTTACTAGAAGCCAATGGGATTGAAGTTGAAGGTATCTTCTTTTCAACAGATGAAAATCGAACAGAGCATGAATACCAATTTATTTTAGATAGCGAAGCAGGTAGGTACACCTTTGAGCGAATGATGGAATTTATTGAAAAGCATGTAACAAAAATTGACTAAAGAGCACGAATAATTTCTGAATACAAATAAGACATAGAAAAAATCGCATAAAATCCATTTTTGCAAATGCTGATTTTATACGATTTTTTATTTTTATTTTTGTAAAACAGCCTCAAGTTTGGGGTGTTGTGAAATATAATCAGCTACATAAGCTTCATATGAACGCCAAGTGGGCATAGGAATCATTAAATCCTCACCAGCTTTTAGTACTTCTTGATAGCCATAAATCCATTCACTTAATCCATTTTGCATATAGTATTCAATTAATTTTGTTGTTTCATTATTTTGGAATAAATGTTTCATAAAAGGAGTAACAATCGCTTTTGGATAATAAAAAATACGTGCTGGTAATAATTTTTTAGTTGCAACACCAGATGCTTCACAGACTTTTAATCCTTCGCGACAAGCGACAATCATTTCTGAAATGGCTTTTGAATTTGTTGAAAAAGCTTCAAATCCCCCAGCTTTTAAAATTGCACCAGCTCTAATTGCAAGTTGCAGATAGTGAACTTTTAACCAATCAACTAAATGTTCTTGAATCGTTACATGTAAATCAGCTGCTTCAAATTCTTCCTTATAGTCATAGATAAGTTTTTTTGTTCAGGTGTTTGAATCCCTAAAATAGTTCCTTCAGTAAATACAACGATATCGAGTTTGTCATCTTGCTTTCCACCACCAACTTGAGATGGAAAGCCTAATAAATACTCTTCTTTAGTAAAATATTTTTCAATTTCAGTCGTGATATCCCAATGATTGAGCATAAATAGTATATTCGCATTTTTTTTATTTGTTTTTAAAATCGGTAAGCTTTTTAAAAGCTGACAGCGATTGACTGTTACAATAATTAAATCATACTCAGCAGTTAAATCAGTTACTAAATTAGGACTGAATTTAAAAGCATAACTTTTTTCTTTTCTTAGATCCTGTGCTGAAATAGAATAGGTTTCGTAAGCGTTTTCTTGTTTTTCTGGTCGAACATAAACTGAAACGTCATGTTTGTCGGATAAAAGCCAGGCATAAGATAGCCCAATAGTACCGGCACCAAAGATTAAAATGCGCATGGTAAGACTCCTTTTTTTTAATAGGTTAAGTGTAAATCACTTGCTCTAGTGTACCACTTTTAGGGAATAAATCCAGTACTTGTTAAAAAAAAATTAAAAAAGAAAATAAACGGCTTTGATTTGTTATTTAACCAGGTGTTTATATAGAAAAATAAATAAAAATAGTGAGAGATAATCGTGAGTTTTATAGGAATTTTTTAGAAGAAATGGTATGATTCAAACAGAATGACTTGGGGGAGTGATGAAGAGTGTTGAAAAAGAGTTTGGCACGACGATTAACGATTCAATATGGGCTCTTGCAAAGCATGTATTGGATGGGTTTTTGTGTTATTATGGGATTTGCAACCGTTTTTCTATTGTACAAAGACTTTGAAGGACAACAAATCGGCGTTATTTTAGCTGTGTCAAATATCTGTGCAGCATTATTGCAACCCGTTATTGCAAGTTTTGCGGATCGTTCAAAGCACGTTACGTTAAAAACAATTATTAGTTTTTTAGCATTTATTGTTATTTTATTAACCATCTTATTAGTATTGATTCCTGTAAACAAAGTAATTATTGCCTTATTATTTATTTTGATTGGAACAGTTGTCTTAACGATTCAGCCTTTATTAAATTCGCTTATTTTTGAGTACATTAATCGGGGAATCAAGATCAATTATGGCTTAGCTAGGGGGCTAGGTTCGTTATCTTTTGCTGCAATATCCTTTGTTTTAGGTTTTATTGTTAATCGGTTTAGTCCAGCAGTTTTACCTTATTTATATATACTTTTCTACTCGTTTATTTTATTGATTGCTTATAGCTTTAAAATGCCAAGGGTTTTGAAAGAGGAACCAGATCTGAGTATTTGCAGCTCGCCTAGTAAAAAAACGTTTAAATTAGCTGAACTCACTACTTTTTTTAAACGGTACCATAATTTATATCTGCTTTTAATTTCCGTTTGTTGTTTATTTATTTTTCATAATATTATTAGCACTTATTTGATTCAAATTATGCAAAATGTCGGAGGAAGCGACACTGATTTTGGAATCTCCTTAGCTTTAGCTGCTAGTGTTGAATTGCCAACTATGATGGGTTTTGCTTATTTAGTTCGGAAAATAAAAGGAAGCACATTGTTAAAAGTATCGGCAATTTTTTTTACAGTCAAAGCCTTGGTTTTTCTATTAGCTCCTAGTGTTGGTGTTATCTATTTGGGACAAATTTTACAAGCACTATCCTTTGCATTGTATATTCCTGCATCCGTTTATTATATGAATGAGCTAATGGAACCTACTGACCGAATTAAAGGACAAGCTATTATAATGGTGGCAATGACGCTTGGTGGTGTTTTTGGGAATTTAATTGGTGGGATATTATTAGATAACTTTACTATTTTTGTAATGTTAGTAGCGGGAGTAATTTTTTCATTGATAGGAACGTTATTGCTATGTTACTCGGTGAAAGAAATTTAATCTAGCGAAACTGCATTAAATTGATGAATGAAATAAACAAAGTTTGGTATACTCAGCATGAAAAAGAAACCATGCTTCCTTTTAAATTAGAGCTCTTCAAAAGACGGTAGCTAGTAAATATAATGAGAAATAACCATCTATTCACTGGGTAAATGATTTATGCTAATTTTATTGATATAAAAATCGAAGGTTGACAGCCACGATTCCTTACTGTAAACTTCAAGATATAATTGAATACAACCTCACTTTATTGTGAGGTAGAGGCGCACTTATTTATTAGTCCTATGTTGAGTTTGAGGAAACGATGAAACTGGGAGAAGGAAATAGTGCCGAAATGAATAATAACCTCATTATTATTTGTTGGGTCTGTAGCGAATAACTGCAGAACTGTCTTAATAAGCTACCCAGTTTATTAAGTTGTGCTATCTCGAATGAGAGAAGGGGTTACGTAACGATATTTCAGCGGCCTAAGCTCAAAACTTAGGGCGTTTTTTGTTTTTTTCTGGAGTATTTAAACTGTATTTTGAATGGTAAATAAAGAATCTAATGAAGGAAAGAGGAGATTAAAATGAAAAAAAGAGGTATGTTTGGTTGGTCTATTTTGCTTGTTGCATTAGTAATTATGACAGGTTGTGGCTCAAAAGATAAAGCAGCCGGGGGGAAAGAATCAGAAACTTTTACTGTTGGAATGGAAGCTGGTTATGCACCTTTTAACTGGACTCAAAGTGATGATGCAAATGGTGGCGTGAAAATTGATGGAACGAAAGAATATGCTGGTGGATATGATGTGGCAATTGCGCAAAAAGTCGCAGATGGACTTGGAAAAAAATTAGTGATTGTTAAAACAGAGTGGGATGGTTTAATTCCAGCGTTAACATCAGGTAAAATTGATGCCGTGATGGCAGGAATGTCGCCAACTGAAGAACGTAAAAAATCAATTGATTTTTCAGATAGTTACTATAAATCAAATTTAGTTATGGTGGTGAAAAATGGCAGTAAATTTCAGTCTGCAACTTCGATTCAAGATTTTGAAGGAGCAAAAGTTACTGGTCAGTTAAATACATTCCACTATAGTGTAATTGACCAAATCAAAGGTGTTAAAAAAGAAACAGCAATGGATAATTTTTCTGCCATGCGTGTGGCTTTACAATCAGGTGTGATTGATGGTTACGTTTCAGAATTACCAGAAGGAATCAGCGCTCAGTCAGCTAATTCTGATTTCAAATTAGTTGAATTTAAAGATGGGTTTAAAACTTCAGATGAGGATACTGCAATTGCCGTAGGTTTAGTCCAAGGTAGCCCTTTAACTGCTAAAATCAATAAAATTCTGACTGAAATTTCACCAGAAGAGCAAGCTGAAATTATGGAAGCTGCAATTAAAAATCAACCAGCAGCTAATTTGAAAGACTAGTTCTATAACTAATGGAGGTTTAACATGAGTTTTGAGTGGATTGTAAAAATAATATCAGAAAATGGTCCTATGTTTTTAAGAGGAGCAGGCGTCACCTTACTAATCGCTTTGATTGGAACCGTGCTAGGATCAATTATTGGTTTACTAATTGGGGTAGTTCGGACAATTCCTAAACCAGATCTAAAAATTAACCGGATTATTCTAAAGATTGTTAATGGTATTTTATCTGTTTATATTGAAATATTCCGTGGAACACCAATGATTGTACAAGCGATGGTTATCTATTATGGATCTGCACTGGCTTTCGGAATTGATATCGACCGCATTGTGGCAGCTATCTTTATCGTGTCTATTAATACCGGCGCCTATATGTCTGAGATTGTTCGCGGTGGAATCGTATCTATCGATAAAGGACAATTTGAAGCGGCACAAGCAATTGGGATGAATCATATCCAAACAATGACCAATGTAGTTTTGCCGCAAGTATTTCGTAACATCTTGCCTGCTACAGGTAACGAGTTTGTGATTAACATCAAAGATACCTCTGTTTTAAATGTTATTTCTGTAACAGAGCTCTTCTTCCAAACAAAATCAATTGCCGGAAATAATTTCCGTTACTTTGAATCGTTTTTTGTAGCCTGCGTGATTTATTTTGTCATGACTTTTACCGTGACAAGAATATTACGTTACGTGGAACGACGTTTAGATGGACCAGATAATTACATTATGTATGCGAACCAAATGCAAGTAGCTAAAATTGAAAATGACATTCAAAATAACTAACAACAAAGGACGAATCTAATGGAAAAAGTAATAGAAGTACAACATTTAATGAAATCCTTTGGGAATCACGAAGTCTTAAAGGATATTGATTTTACAGTCAACAAAGGGGAAGTTGTATGTGTGATTGGATCATCTGGTTCAGGCAAATCAACCTTGCTACGTTGCATAAACTTACTAGAAAAACTAAGCGGCGGAGACATACTTTATAAAGGGAAAAATATCATGCAAGACACCCATGATATCAACGAATACCGTAAACATTTAGGGATGGTCTTCCAACAATTTAATTTATTTAACAACCATAATGTGCTGAACAACTGTATGGTCGGACAAATAAAAGTACTGAAACGGACCAAAGAACAAGCTGAAACCGTCGCTCGTAAAAATCTACAACTTGTAGGAATGGAAGAATACATCAACGCAAAACCTAGTCAACTTTCAGGTGGTCAAAAGCAGCGTGTTGCGATTGCTAGAGCTTTATCCATGGATCCAGACGTTTTACTTTTTGATGAACCAACGTCTGCTTTGGATCCAGAAATGGTTGGAGAAGTACTTAAAGTCATGAAAGAGCTAGCAGGATTAGGATTAACAATGTTAGTTGTAACCCATGAAATGGATTTTGCTAAAGATGTAGCCGATCGCGTAGTTTTTATGGATAAAGGCGTGATTGTTGAAGAAGGTCCACCAGCAGAAATTTTTAATCATCCAAAAGAAGAACGTACAAAAGAATTTTTAAAACGGACACTAAATTAAGTTTGTTTTACTAATATAAACCGTAAAATAGCAAGGAGTTTTTCTCTTATGCTATTTTGCGGTTTTTTATCTTGACGTAAGTTTCAGATAATGATAAGCTACTTAATGCGAGTCAAATAGTAATCGTTCCGATTTGAAGTTCAAATTAAATTTTACTATTCAAATCTTTCTTTATAGAAGGAACAAAATAATAAGTCTCACCATACTCAAGGAGGTAAGTATGAAATCTTTAAAAAAAGGCAGTTTACTCATTGCGAGTTTAGCCATTCTATTTATAATGGTTGGTTGTGGAAATCAGGAAGCAACTAAAGATAGCACTAAATTACAAATTGTTACAAGTTTTTACCCAATGTATGATTTTACTCAGAATGTAGCTGGTGATAATGCTGAAGTGTCGGTCTTAATGAAGGCTGGTACTGAGCCACATGACTATGAACCGAGTGCAAAAGATATTGCCAAAATTGCAGATTCTGATGTTTTTGTTTACAATAGTAAAGAAATGGAAACTTGGGTCAGCAGTGTGTTAACGAATATTGATACGAAAAAAACTGTAGTCGTGGATGCTAGTCAAGGAATTGATCTTTTAGAGGGAAATCACAGTGATGATGAAACAGAAGCTGAACATGAAGGACATTCTCATGCCCATGATCCACATATTTGGCTAGATCCTGTCTTAGCACAAAAACAAGTTGATACAATCAAAGAGGGTATCATCAAAGCCGATACAAAAAATAAAGAAACCTATGAAAAAAATGCTTTAGCCTATAAAGAAAAATTAGCTGCTTTAAATGAAAAATTTGAAATGGGCTTGAAAAATGCTGAAAATAGAACTTTTGTCACTCAACATGCAGCATTTGCTTATTTGGCTAATCGATACGATTTAGAACAAGTAGCAATAGCAGGCTTATCACCAGATCAAGAGCCTAGCCCAGCTAAATTAGCTGAATTAAACGATTTTATTAAAGAAAACAATATTAAAATTATTTATTTTGCTGAAACGGCATCGCCAAAAATTGCTAAAACCGTAGCCAATGAAACAGGAGCCAAGCTAGAAGTATTAAGCCCGATTGAAGGTATCACGCAAGAAGAGCAGGAAAAAGGTGTGGATTACATCAAGGTAATGGAAAAAAACTTAGAAGCTTTAGAAAAAGCGATTAAATAGAGCAGTGTACCAAAGATGAAAGAAGGGATATATACGTGCATTATATAGAAGTAAAAGACTTAACTTTTTATTATGAACAAGAGCCCGTGCTAGAAAATATTTCTTTTCATGTAGATCCTGGTGAATTTGTGATGTTAACGGGTGAAAATGGAGCGGCAAAATCAACCTTATTACGAAATGTTTTAGGTTTATTAAAGCCAGCTAAGGGAACAGCTACGATTTCTCCAGTTAATGTGAATGGAGAAAAATTAAGTATTGGTTATATTCCCCAACAAATAGCCTCTTTTAATGCAGGTTTTCCAAGTACTGTTTTGGAATTGGTTCGTTCAGGACGTTACCAACAAGGCCGCTGGTTTAAACGCCTAACCCCTGAGGATCATGAACATGTGCGACGAGCTTTGTTATCAGTAGGTATGTGGGAAATGCGTGATAGAAAAGTGGGAGAATTATCTGGTGGTCAAAAGCAACGTATTTGTTTAGCGCGCATTTTTGCGACAGATCCTGATTTATTTGTACTAGATGAACCAACAACAGGAATGGATATTGAAGCCAGAGCAGATTTTTACAAATTATTGCGTCATAATAGTGAAGTTCATGGAAAAGGAATTCTGATGGTAACCCATGACCACGACGATATTAAAGACTATGCTGATCGTCATATTCAGTTAGTGCGAAAGGAGGATTCGCCATGGAGATGTTTCGCCATGAATTCATGCAACATGCCTTCCAAGCCTCATTCTTAATTGCTGTTATTGCGCCTTTATTGGGACTCTTTTTAGTTTTAAGAAGACAGTCGCTAATGGCAGATACCTTATCGCATATTTCATTAGCTGGGGTAGCGCTAGGTATGTTTGTTAATATTAATCCAACAGTGACAACTTTGATTGTTGTTGTCATTGCAGCAGTTGCGATTGAATATGTTCGTAGTCTATACAAAACGTATTCAGAAGTGTCTATTGCTGTCCTAATGTCAGCAGGTTTATCGATTGCGTTAGTGTTGATGAGTTTAGACCAAGGAAGTGGAACGGCAAGTGTTCAGCAGTATTTATTTGGATCAATTGTAACAATTAGTCGTGAACAAGTTTATTTGTTAGCTGTATTGTTTGCAATTGTTGTGACGCTCTTTTTCTTATTTAGAAAACCAATGTATGTTCTAACATTTGATGAAGATACAGCCTTCACAGCAGGTTTGCCAACTCGTTTAATGTCACTATTATTTAATGTTATTACAGGAGTAACAATTGCTGTGATTATGCCAATTGCTGGTGCTTTATTAGTTTCTGCAATTATGATTTTGCCAGCTGCTATCGCGATGCGACTATCAAAAAGTTTTAACTGGGTTATGTTGATGGGTGTAGTTGTAGGTTTAATTGGTATGTTTGGTGGACTAACCACTTCTTATGAATTTGGAACACCACCTGGGGCTACGATTACACTGATATTTATTGTTATTTTTATTTTCAGTGGTGTGATTGGAAAATTAATAGCGAAGTTTAAGAAAAAAAATACTTCAAACTAAACTTAAAAAGCAAAAAAAGAAGTGAATACGAAAATTCGCTTCTTTTTTTATGAGAAAAAGATAATAAAAACGAACAATTTAGCAAAAATTAAAAGAAATAACTACCTTTTTTCGGTAAAAACCCTTATAATAAGGAAAGTGAAAAATTGCAGATAAAATAGGATAAAGAGGTGACAATTTTGAAGGTAAAAAGAAGTGAGCGTCTAATCGACATGACTCGTTATTTATTAGAAAGACCCCATAAATTAGTTTCTTTGACATACTTTGCGAATCGCTTTGATTCAGCAAAATCTTCTATCAGTGAAGATTTAACAATTGTCAAAAAAACATTTAAAGAGCGTGGTACGGGGACCTTAGAGACTGTTCCTGGAGCGGCAGGCGGAGTTAAATTTATTCCTGAAATTGCTAAAACAGAAGCAGATGAATTCGTCAATGAAATGTGTATCCGTCTATCAGAACCAGATCGTTTATTACCAGGAGGCTACGTCTACCTATCAGATTTATTGGGTGAGCCTAGTATCTTGCGTCAAGTTGGTAAAATTATTGCGACCCAATATTTGGATCAAAAAATTGATGCGGTGATGACTGTTGCTACAAAAGGTGTGCCAATTGCCCAAGCCGTTTCTAGTTACTTAAATGTGCCTTTTGTTATTGTTCGTCGTGATTCAAAAATCACAGAAGGTTCAACTGTTAGCATTAATTATGTTTCTGGGTCTTCTGAGCGTGTTGAGAAAATGGAACTATCAAAACGTAGCTTAAAACGTGGTTCTCGTGTCTTAATCGTGGATGATTTCATGAAAGGTGGCGGAACTGTTAACGGAATGAAGAGCCTGATTGAAGAATTTGAAGCTGAATTAGTCGGTATTACTGTTTTTGCAGAGTCAACTTTTAGTGGCAATCGGATGATCGATGATTACTCTTCTTTACTTTGCGTTGACGAAGTTGATATCCGTGATAAAACGATTCATGTTAGTCCAGGGAATTACTATAAAACAAAATAGAAATTTTAGAAATTAGGATACACTCGGAACTAGAGTGTATCCTAATTTTTTTCGTAAAAATTCGAAACTTTGTCACAATTAGAATTTGAAATTTAAGTATCTCAATTATTAATCTAATGAGGAGATTTGCTAGATTTTGTAAGGAATACTGGATAAATATAATTCCTATTACATATCCGATATGGGGAGATTTTTTGAATATGCATGAACGATTATTTGTATTTGAAATATCATTTTATGTGTTACGTTACGTTAAAATGATAGTAGTTGAACAGTAAGCAGTAGAAAATACTTTGGGGAAGTGAGTAAAAAGCATAATTTAGATAGTATAAAAATTAGATATAAAAACAAGATTACTACTAAACAATAGACAAATCTAAGAAAGTTCTATTTACTGTTTAATGATCAATCTAGAATATAAAGGAGTGGATACTATGAAAAAAAAGCAGATTTTATTAGCCTCTTGGAGTATTATTTTATTGGTATTTTTTTTAAACCCAACAGTAAAAGCAAGCTCATTGCCCCCAAGCAGTGTACCAATCACAAATGTATTTAGGGTACCTTCCGGAGCGAATAGTTATACTGACGGAAATATAACAGTTGTAACTGATGGTGATAACTATAAAGTCGGTTCTATTTTTTCAACAGAAACGAATAAAATAGATATGACCAAATCATTCTCCGCAGAGATGTATGTTTATTTAGGCAATAAAACTTCTTTGGCAGCAGATGGTATGGCATTTGTTATGCATGCGGATAAAGGAATTACCGAAAGATTTCAAGCAGGTAAAGGTGATCAACTAGGCGTTTATGCTAAGTATGATAGTCTTATGACCGAGCAAATTAAAAATAGTTTTGCTATAGAATTTGATACGTATTACAATGGGTCTACTTTAGACAAGAATGTTCTTGGGAATCAAAATAAGGGTCATGTTGCCTATTCTTTTCCAGGTAATAGGTCTTCATATGGTACTACAACTATTGGGAAAATTGGTTACTTGGTTCATCAGGGACTTTATTATCCAAGTGATTACCTTTCTAATGGTACGTGGCATCCATTTAGTGTAGATTGGGATCCACAAGGTAAGAGATTAACCTACAATTTTGATAATGCATCAACGGTAAGCGTTCCAATGGATCCTATAAGTGTATTTGGAACCAATTCGGTTTATTGGGGATTTACAGGATCAACAGGAGCACAGTCTCAAGAATCAAAAGTTGCTTTTAAAAAAATTCCAGGTTTAGTAAATATTGACTCAAGTATGAAGATTACTAAAGATGGAAAAGATATTACAAATACAGGAGCGTCTGCTGCAGATGGCAATGTTAAAGTAGAGTATGAAACAACTTATAATGGCGGAAAACAAGATCTTATAAATCCAGTTTTTAGTTTAGAATTAGACGATTATTTATCGTACAATAAAGGATCTTTAGTTATAAATGGTCAATCAGTAGATGATATCATTTCAGGAGGCAAATTAACTTATAAATTACCGCAAAATCTAACAAATCAAAATAATAAATTTATTGTTTCTTTTGAAGTAAGTCCAAAAGTTGTGACCAGTCAAAATGTGAAATCTAAAATTAAGTATTCACTAAATGCTGATAACTATATTGACAATAGTGAAGTGGAAATGTCGATTCAGAAGGTCAAGCTTGTAACGAATGAAGATTTTGAAAACCAATCATGGATAATTGATGCAATCAATAGTAAATTAGCTCCTAAAAAAATTGGAATAGATCTGTTTGAATCTGATTTAAAAGATATATGGGTATTAAATTCTTACGGAAAAAATTATCCAGCAGAGCATATTCCAGCTTCAATTAATAAATTAAAAAATTTAAGAGGCCTTGTTATCGGAAATGTGCAGTTGAAAGGCAGCTTACCAACAGAGTTAGGAGATTTATCCCAACTACGGACGATAAGCATTTTCGGGAACAATTTTGAAGGAGGTATTCCATCCTCATTAGGCAATTTAACTAATTTAGAGGCATTAGTACTTGTTGATAATCAGTTAACTGGATCGATACCTACAAGTCTTGGATTACTAAATAACTTAAAAGACATTAGGGTAAATCAAAATAAATTAAGCGGAAGCTTACCTGATTTTCCTTTGAATATGGATAATATTAGTTTTAATGATAACCAAATAACATATAATTCATCAGATATTCCTGAGTTTTTACAAAATGCAAAAATTAAGTCTTATGATAATACTTTTATTCAGGGGTTGGAATTAACTGGTAATACGAAAATAGCGAGTACTAGCAACGTGATAAAACCATTTAATCCATTGAATAGTGGATATTTCAATTTAAAGGTTCTTCAAGGAAATACAACTCAAGAACTTTATGATGAACATCTATATACAATTAAAAATAGTATTGATGGAACAGTTCTATACAAAGGTAAGAGAGACATACAATTACAGATTCCTTACTACAAAGGAATTTTATATACGGTCAGTGTAGACGATGCCGAAAAAAATCCAAACAGTGTGTTGATTATTTCGGGCAAAGTAGATGAATTTAAATTTGAAGAAACGCCAAAATCAATGTCAATTAAAGCTAAAATAGGTGCTGAAGCACAACCTGTTACACTAGACGGTCAATTGGCCATCTTTGATAATAGAGAAAATGCCAATTGGAAATTGAGCATCACACCTAGTGACTTAAAGCAAGGTACTAAAATTTTACAAGGTGAATATACCTATACAGATAAAGGTGGAGAAATACATTCAATTATGAATGGGCAGAAATATTTACTTGAAAAAGGAAAAAGCGATAGTATAAATGAAGTTATCAATCTATCAAATTCTTGGGGAAACAAACAAGGATTACATTATAAGATGAATAAATCCAATTATGTGGGTGAGTATAAAGGCAGCGTGAACTGGACCTTAGAAGACGCTCCATAATTCCATAAGAAACATTAATAAAAACACATGAAATCATAATTAAAAATGATTTCGTGTGTTTTTTTATAAAGTGGGAAAATAAGATTGTCTTGTTAAATTTTATTTTTTTAAAGAGTCGGAAGGACTTCATAAGCCAATTTCTCAATAATCTCTTGATGATCAGGATAATCTAAAAGAAGCTCTGCCTGAGTAAATAATTCAAAATCTTTAAAATCGAATCCTGGTGAAACCATACAACTAACTACTGCAAAATCACCATTTCCTTCAATACTTGAGCCGAAAATAACATTCTTAGGAACAACAGCTTGTAAAACTTCTCCGTTTGCTAAATCAAGGCCAAGTTTAATTTTTTCATAGTGCCCATCAGGATGCAACAAATGAACAGTTAAAGGCGATCCTGTGTGATAATACCAAATTTCATCAGATTTAAGACGATGAAAATGAGAGGGACTTGCTTGGTTTAATAAAAAATAAATACTAGAATAATGATGGCGTACCCGTTTATCTGTAGTTTCAAATAGTTCTTTTGATTCGAACATTCGCTTGTAGTATCCACCTTCTGGATGGGCTTCAAGCTCCAATTGTTTAATCCAATAAGTCGCATCTTGATTTGTCATGATAAAACATCCTTTCATTTGTTCATACTCTACTCTATCAAAAGTATAACTTTTCTAACCTAAAAAGTACAGATAGAAATAGAGAGGTTGATTAAAAGAAGATACCAGTCTCAATAACCATAGAAACGTTTCTAGTAAGCGTTTTATAAATTAAGTTTAGTTTGATACATAGTATTCTAGATAGTGAAAAAACGAACTAATGTAGGTGTTTTTAAAAAATAAAATAAATAGCTTGCAAACGATTGCAAAAAAATATATAATAAATCCATCGAAACGTTTCTATAAACTAAAAATTATTTGGAGGTAGGAAGAAATGAAGATGAAGAATAAAATTATTCTTTTAAGTTCTATTGCACTTGTATCAATTGGATTATTAGCTGGTTGTTCCTCAGGTAAAGAAGATAGCAAAAAAGATTCAGCTGAAAAAGTTACTTTTTGGTATATGGGTGATGGTAGTAAAGAAATCCAACCAATTATTGATGACTTTGAAAAAGAAAGCGGTGTAAAAGTTGATCTTCAAAGTATTCCATGGTCTGCTTCACATGATAAATTACTGACAGCAGTAGCTTCTGGCGATGGTCCAGATGTCGTTCAAATGGGAACAACATGGATGGCAGAATTTGTTGATGCAGGTGCCTTAAAAGATATTTCGTCTTACATTGATTCTGAAGATACATTGAAATCAGATAATTTCTTCGATGGTTCAGTTACAACAACAAAATTTGATGATAAATACTATGCAGTTCCTTGGTATACAGAAACCCGTGCATTATACTATCGTACAGATTTATTAAAAGAAGTTGGTTATGATAAAGCACCAGCGACATGGGAAGAGTTACAAGATGCTGCTACAAAATTAGCCGCTCGTGGTAAAGACATGTATGGATTTGGAGCAGATTTAGCTGAACCAACATCTGCATTTATGTTTGCTCGTCAAAACGGTTCTGAGTTATTTGATAAAAGTGGCAAACCATTATTTGATAAGAAACCATTTGTTGAAGCAGTTGATTATTTAGATAGCTTTATTCAAAATGGCAGTGCACCAAAAGCTGATTTAGGTTTAGATGTATCGCAAACATTTGGTAGTACAGGAATTGTGCCGATGTTCATTAGTGGACCATGGATGATTACAGCTATTACAAAAGATGCACCCGATATTGAAGGCAAATGGGCAACAGCAGTGTTACCTAAAAAAGAAAATAATATGTCTAGTACAGGTGGAGCTAACTTAGCCATGTTTGAAAGCAGTAAAAACGAAAAAAATGGCATGAAATTAATTGAGTTTTTAGCTCGTCCAGAAAATCAATTAACGTTCTTCAAAAATTCAAATTCATTACCAACATCACATAAAGCTTGGGAAGATCCAATTTTAGCAGAAGACGAAAAAATTGCTGTCTTCGGAGAACAATTGAAAAATTCTGAACCAATGCCAATGATGAAAGAATGGGAAGAAATTAGCCAAGCTTATTTAAAAGTTTGGGAACAAATTTATGCAAATGGAGCAGACACTCAAAAAGAAATGACAGAATTCAATAAACAAACAGAAACAATTCTAGGTAAATAATTCAAGATGTGAAGAAAGCTATTTTCCTCAGACGACACAGAAGATAAGTACAATCAATTGGGTTTATGGTTGAGGGTAGTTATTGAAGTGAAGTATAGGAAAAAGCAAGCTTTCGGAACAAAATTAGAAAAGGTGTGCTAAATGTGAACTCACATTTAGCAGAACCTTTTCATAATACTTATTTCTAAATTGAAAAGGATTTAAACACTTTTCAACGAATATTTTAAAAGAAGGGGAAAAGCTATGAAAGCATTCTTGAATAAAAAAATACCTTATTTATTTGTAGGTCCATCATTGATATTATTGGCATTATTTTCATTGATTCCAATTGTAATTGCACTATTTATTAGCTTTACAGATATTAATTTAGCGGGTCTTGCCAACTGGTCTCGAATTAGTTTTATTGGCTTTGATAATTATAAAAACATTGTCAGTGATCCGATTTTTCTGAAATCCATTTTTAATACAGCCTTTTATGTAGTTCTCGGCGTGCCATTAGTGATTGTGTGTTCTTTAGCAATCGCCTTATTAATTAATTTTGGGCAAAACCGATTTTTTTCTTTTATGCGGTTAGTTTTTTACACACCATCAATTACCAACGTAGTAGCAGTGGCAGTTGTATGGACTTATTTATTCAATCCCAGCATTGGATTAATTAACCATATGTTAGCTTACATTAATATTGGCCCTATTCCGTGGTTACAAGATCCAGTTATCGCAAAAGTGTCATTAGTTATCTTGGCTCTATGGCGCTCAATCGGGATTAATATGATTATTTTCCTAGCAGCATTGCAAGGAATTCCGAAAGAATATTATGAAGCTGCTCAGTTAGATGGAGCAAGCTCTTGGAATCAATTACGATTCATAACTGTTCCTATGTTGCGCTTTTCAATCTTTTTCGTAACCATTACAACCATGATTGGTTGGTTGCAATTCTTCGAGGAACCGTTTGTTATGACCAAAGGTGGACCATTAGATAGTACAACCAGTGTTGCACTATTTATTTATCGCAACGGTTTCCAATTAAGCAAATTTGGTTATGCAGCTGCCGGTTCATTTATTCTATTTCTTGCGATTATTGTTATTACACTATTGCAGTTTAGATTACAGAAAAAAGACGCAGATAATCAAATGTAAATTTTTAGATTGGAGAGAAAACTATGGGAAATTTTCAAGCAAGACAAAAAAGACAAAAATTGATTGTTGGATTGTTCTTAGCGGTTTGGGGCTTCATCACGTTTGTGCCGTTTATTTGGATGATTTTATCTTCCTTTAAAACAAATCCAGAAATTATGCAATTAAATCCAAGTATTTTACCGAAAAATTTTACGTTTGACAATTTTATCAAGTTATTCCGTGATATGAATTTTGCGGTTTATCTAAAAAATACGTTAATTATTACTGGCTTTTCTTTCTTTGGACTTTTTTTAAATGCGATGGCAGGGTATGGTTTTGCTAAGTTTAAATTTAAAGGTAAAGAAAAATATTTTATGCTCGTTTTAGCAACAATGATGATTCCAGGACAAGTAACGATGATACCTGTTTACCTATTACTAAATGTAGCAGGGTTAACTAATACTATGGCTGGGATTATCTTACCTGGTTTAGTCGGTGCTTTCGGGATATTCTTATTCCGTCAATTTATGTCTACCATCTCAGATGAAATTATTGAAGCTGCTCGTTTAGATGGAGCCAGTGAGTTTTATATTTTCACCCGAATTATTTTGCCAATTTCTAAACCAATTCTAGCTGTTCAAGGAATTTTAACCTTTATTGGTGGCTGGAACTCATTTATGTGGCCATTAATTATTGCAAATGATGAAAAATTCTATACCCTATCTGTTGGTTTATCATTATTAAAAGGTCAACACGGCAACGATTATGCCTTACAAATGGCGGGATCAACCTTCATGGTTATTCCAATCATTATTATCTTTATGATGTTCCAAAAGTATATTTTACAAGGCTTTAATGTTTCAGGATTGAAATAAGTTTATAATCAGTTAGTTTTTAGTATCAGCATCCTTTTCTATGTCAAAGTTGGGGGAACTAACTCTTTCTTTACAAGAAGAGGGTGCTTTTAAAAATCAAAATTTGGAGGAACCACCCATGCAAACAGCAGAATTAGAAGGTTTATTAAGTCAGATGACTCGAGAAGAAAAAGTGACTCAGTTGTTGCAATTAGCAGCTGGTTTTTATATTGATTTAGATGCAGTGACTGGGCCGATTGAAGAAATGGGCTTAACTGAAGAGATGATTGAAAATGCTGGAACCGTTTTAGGGATTTCTGGCGCAGAAGATGTTATTCGGACGCAAAAAAGTTATTTAGAAAAAAATCGCTTAGGCATTCCGTTAATTTTTATGGCTGATGTGATTCATGGCTATAAAACTATTTTCCCGATTCCGCTAGCTTTAGGGAGTTCTTGGAATACTGAATTAGCAGAAGAAACGGCTCGAATTGCTGCTTTAGAATCAGCAGTATCAGGTTTGCATGTTACTTTTTCACCAATGGTTGATCTAGTACGTGATCCGCGTTGGGGTCGTGTTATGGAGTCCACTGGAGAGGATGCTTTTCTAAATGCTGAATTAGCAAAAGCTTTTGTGCGCGGCTATCAAGGAACGGATTTGAAAAATGATTTTGAACGAGTTGCTGCCTGTGTGAAGCATTTTGCTGCTTATGGCGCACCTATTGCTGGTCGAGAGTACAATACAGTGAATATGTCAGAAAGACAATTGAGAGAATCCTATTTGCCAGGCTACAAAGCCGCTTTAGATGAAGGTGCTAAGTTAGTGATGACGGCATTTAATACAGTGGATGGTGTTCCTGCAACAGCAAATAAATGGTTGATGCGTGATTTATTACGCAACGAGTGGGATTTCAATGGTGTTTTGATTTCTGATTGGGGTGCAGTGAAAGAATTAGTTCCTCATGGAGTCGCAGCAGATGAAAAAGAAGCGGCTATTTTAGCTTTAAATGCCAGTGTTGATATTGAGATGATGACAATGTGTTATATGGATACTTTGGAAGCCTCTATTGAGGCTGGAGAAATTGAAGAAGCTTTAGTCGATGAAGCCGTACTTCGCATTTTGAATTTGAAAAATGATTTAGGATTGTTTGAAAATCCTTATCGTGGGGCAGATGCAGAGAAAGAGAAAGCAGTAGTCTTGAGCGAAGAGCATCGTTCACTTGCTAGAAAAGCAGCTGAAGAATCGATTGTTCTTTTAAAAAATGAAGGGGTTCTACCTTTAAAACAAAATCAAAAAATTGCTTTAATCGGTCCGGGAGCAGAGTCAAAAGATATTTTAGGAGCATGGGCTTGGCAAGGAGAGTCTGAAAAGGCTATTTCATTAGCTGAAGGACTAGCTCAACATGTACCTGCTGAACAACTATTGATTGCAAAAGGCTGCGATATTTTAAGTGGTACTCAAGCCGAAATAGATGCTGCAGTTGCAGTCGCTAAAGAAGCAGATGTAATCGTCTTAGCTTTAGGTGAAAATTCAGATATGAGTGGTGAAGCGGCTAGCCGAAGTGATATCCGTTTACCAAAAATTCAATTAGAACTATTGGCACAACTGAAATCAGTAGGTAAACCGATTATTGTAACGTTATTTAATGGTCGTCCATTAGATATTCATGAATTAGAAGTTGCTGGGATTGTTGAAGCATGGTTCCCGGGAACAGAGGGCGGAGCAGCTTTAGCCAATATCTTAATGGGAGCAGTCAATCCATCGGCTAAACTAAGTATGTCGTTTCCTTACAATGTTGGTCAAGTTCCAGTTTATTATAATCCAGATAATACAGGACGCCCAGAATTAGGTCGATCAGTAGATGAAAAATATGTTTCTAAATATTTAGATAGTCCAAATGAAGCTCTCTATCCATTTGGCTTTGGACTAAGTTATACATCATTTTCATATTCAGATATGACCTTATCAGCTACTGAATTAAAAGATTCTGAGACATTAACAGTTGAAGTAACAGTCAAAAATAGCGGTAAATATGCAGGCAAAGAAATTGTGCAACTGTATTTACGAGATATTGTTGGAGAAGTCGTTCGTCCAGTTAAAGAGTTAAAAGGATATCAAAAAATTGAATTGGCTGCAGGTGCTGAAAAAACAGTGAGCTTTACAGTGACAGAAGAACAGTTACGTTATGTACATCAAGACTGCTCATTCAGTAGTGATAGCGGAGTATTTGAAGTAATGGTTGGCCCAAGTAGTGCTGAAGTTCAAAGTGCAAGATTTAAGTTAATCAAGTAATTTAAAAAAGGAGTCCATCATGACAACAACACAAAATTTAATCCAGTTTCAAGCTGGAAAAACAACAGTTCAATTTTTAAAAAGTGGCGATATTTATGAAATTAACCACGCAGGAACAATGTATAATCAGGTCCATACAAATATGATTGATGGCTCACTGAACAATATCTATTTACGAAAATTAGAGAATGGAAAAATTAAGTTCTTTCCTTTAGTCGGTGTTCAATCTCAAAGTGCTCTTTATCAAGGGGATAATCAATTAAAATGGACTGGCATAGCCGGTGGAGTTGAGTATGAAGTTATTTTTAGCTTAACTGAAGATGATTGTTGGTTTTGGGAAGTTCATTTACAAGGAAATCAAGTCGAAGTAGATGTGATTTATGGTCAAGATGTTGGGTTAGCAGGCATTGGAGCTTTGCAATCTAATGAGGCCTATGTTGGTCAGTATATTGATCATGCCGTTTTTAAAGATGAAGAGACTGGTTTTACCGTTTGTTCAAGACAAAATCAACCTCAATCAGATAACCAATTTCCTTATTTCCAACAAGGAAGCTTAACAAAAAATAACGGATACTCTACTGATGGCTTCCAATTTTATGGTTTGTCCTATAAAGAAACCAACAGCCCATTTGCTTTAACGCAAGAAAATCTAGCAAATGAAATCTATCAATATGAAATGGCTTATACAGCTTTGCAATCAGAACAAGTGGAGCTTAATGGGAAAGCGACATTTGTGTTTTATGGATTTGCTGCGGAAAATCATCCTGTAGCTATCACAAAGGTTGAATATCAAGAAAAAATTCAACAAGCTTGGCAAGAGTTGAAAGAAAAAGATTCTAGCGATTTTATTTTACAGGAAACAGTTAAAAGAGCAGTTAATTTTGGTGAACCCGTTCAAACAGAATCCTTAACAAAAACTGAGATTATGCATCTTTTTCCGAGTCGTCAAGCAGAGGAATATGATGGGGAACAGCTTTTATCATTCTTTACAGATCGCGAAGCGCATATTGTTCTAAAAGAAAAAGAATTACAAATGGAACGGGCCCATGGTCATATTTTATTAAGCGGAGAGCATTTAACAATCTCTGATGAAATTATTACGACGACTTCCTATATGTATGGTTTATTTAACGCTCAAGTAGTTTTAGGAAATACTTCTATGAATAAATTAATGAGTAATGCTCGAAATGCACTGAATGTTATGAAAACATCTGGGCAGAGGATTTATATTGAATTAAATGGAAGCTATCATTTGTTAACCATGCCTTCTGCATTTGAAATGAGTTTCAATTATGCAAAATGGTATTATAAATTGGCAGATGACATGCTAATTATCACAAATTATACAACCGTAGCAGATGCGGAACTTAAATTAGAAGTAAGAAGTCAGTCAGGTCATGCATATAAATTTATTGTGACGAATCAAATTACAATGAATGAAAATGAATATAATGTGCCTTTTAATATGGAAAAAGATGGAAATACGTTAACTTTTACACCAGATAATCAATCAACAATGGCAAAGAATTATCCTAATTTAGCTTATTATATGCAAATAGACAAGGCTGATTTTATTGTAGCAGATGACCATTTGTTAGTGGAAAGCCAGTTAGATAGCGCATATCCACTTGTCGTAATTGCGCTAGCAGAAACAGCAGAGTTTGATTTAACGATACAAGGGAAAACACAAGGAAATGGGTTTCAATTCGCTCAGCGTGACTTTGCAACAGAAGTGAACAAATATAACCGACATTTTGAAAAAATCATGAATCAATTTAAATTAACTCATGAAAATAAAGACATTCAAACAGAAATGAGTCGCTTAAACACTTTAGCATGGTGGTATACACACAATATGTTAGTTCATTATTTGATGCCTCATGGGTTAGAGCAATACGGTGGAGCAGCTTGGGGGACCAGGGATGTTTCTCAAGGTCCTGTTGAATATTTCTTTGCTACGGATAAGGCCGAAATTGTTCGAGATATTATTCAAACATTATTTGCCAATCAATTTGAAAATGACGGGAATTGGCCACAATGGTTTATGTTTGATAAATATGATCAAATTAAGGCCGAAGAAAGCCACGGTGATGTGATTGTCTGGCCGTTAAAAGTAGTTGGAGATTATTTGAAACGTACGGGTGATTATTCATTACTAGAAAGCCAAATTCCTTATACAGATCGAAATACTTTTAAAAAGACTACTAAGACAGTTTCATTACTAGAGCATTTAAGAAAAGAAATCGACTATATTAAAGGCAATTTCTTGGCGGGAACTTATTTATCTTGCTATGGCGATGGTGATTGGGATGATACGCTGCAACCTTACGATAGTCGCTTGAAAAAGAATATGGCAAGTAGCTGGACAGTAGCCTTAACTTATCAAACATTAAAACAATTAACTGAAGTTTTGGCTGGAAAAGCACCAGAATTTTCACTGGAAATTGCTGAATTAGTTACTGGAATTGAAAAAGATTTCAAAAAATATATGCTTCAAACAGACGTAATTCCTGGCTTTGTCTATATGGAAGATCCAGAGCATGTGGAACTAATGATTCATCCAACTGATACGAAAACTGGAATCCAATATCGTTTATTGCCAATGACTCGAAGCATGATTGGTGAGTTGTTAACGCCAGAAGAAGCAGAAGCTCATTATCAATTGATTCGCCAAGAGCTTTATCATCCAGATGGCGTGCGTTTGATGAACCGTCCTGCAACCTATCAAGGTGGTGTAAGCACGAACTTTAAGCGAGCAGAACAAGCTGCAAACTTTGGGCGCGAAGTGGGATTACAATACGTGCATGCGCATATTCGTTTTACTGAAGCGATGGCAAAAGTAGGGAAAGCAGATGAAGTTTGGCGTGGCTTTTCTGTTATTAATCCGGTTCAAATTACGGATGTGGTAGCCAATGCTGAAAGACGTCAAAGTAACGCTTATTTCAGTAGTTCTGATGGAAACTTTAAAACGCGTTATGCAGCTCAAGAACACTTTTCGGAATTGAAGACAGGTGATGTCACGGTTAAAGGTGGCTGGAGAATTTATTCTAGTGGACCAGGAATATATATGAATCAATTGATATCAAATGGTTTAGGAATTCGTAAGGAGTCTGACCATCTAATCTTTGATCCTATTCTAACGAAGGAACTAGATGGATTGATCTTTAAGTATGAGTGTTTAGGTGTTCCTGTTGAAATTCACTACCATGTGGGACAACAAGAAGTAAAAGGAATTAAAGTTAATGGTGAGTTGTTACCAAGTGAAATAGAAACGAACCGCTATCGAGATGGTGGGATTAAGGTAGCTAATGATGTGCTTAAAGCTGCTTTGCTGAAAAGTCAAAAAATCGATATTTATTGCTAAGCTAAATAAAGGTCTTTCAGAAAAAGAAACGTTTCGATATTGATTGTTTGATAGTAAAACGGATGGTATAATTGAGTTAAATTAGCCAATAGAAGGTAGGGAACATAGTGGTAGGTATTAAAGATATTGCAAAAAAAGCAGGAGTATCTATTTCAACGGTCTCGTACGCTTTAAATGGCAGTCCGAAGGTTACAGAGGCAACTAGAAATCGTATTAGGGCTATTGCAGATGAGCTGCATTATGTGCCAAATATGGCAGCACGTACGTTAAAGCGTCAACAAACAAATATTATTGGTGTCTATTTAACTAATTATGGTGGGTCTTTTTATGGACAACTATTAGAAGGGGTAATGGATACACTATTTGCTAAAGGTTATGAAATGATTGTTTGCTGTGGCGATAAATCACATTTATTTTTACCAGAGCGGATGATTGATGGCGCAATTATTTTAGATGCTACTTTTTCAGATGAAGAAATAATGCGTTATGCAAAAAGAGGACATCAGATTGTTGTTTTAGATCGTGAGTTGGAGCATCAAAATATTAGACAGGTATTGTTAGATAATAAAGCAGGTGCTACATTGGCGATTGATTGCTTAAAGTATAAAAGTGAGCGTCCATTTTATATTGTGACTGGACCCGTAGATTCCCAAGATAGTCGAGAACGCCTGAAAGCGTGTCAAATTGAATTAGATCGTTCTGCTACACCTTATCAGCTTATTGAAGGTGACTTTACTGAGAAATCCGGTCGTCTAGCAGCTGAACAAATTCACCGAGAGTACCAAGAGCCAGTAGCGGTCTTTTCTTTAAATGATGAAATGGCAATTGGCATGTACAAATATTTTGCTAAAACTGAATTGAACATTGGCAAGGAAATTGATTTAGTTGGATTTGATAATACAACAGTTAGTGAATATTTGGTTCCTAGTCTAACGACTATTGAATATTCTAAACATAAATGGGGAGCTGTCGCAGCTAGCAAGTTACTTGAACTTATTCAAGGTGAGAAGACTGAAAATGAGTTGATTTATACTAGTTTAATCCGAGGAAATTCTGTCGGAGAAAAATCAGATTTATAAAGGAGCGAATGGGAATGGCGGTTCTTTCTAGTCGCTTTACGTCCAAAACGTTAGATTTAGCTATGTCTTTTCAAGTTATAATACCGCAAGAATTTAAGGAACCCTTACCAGTTCTTTACCTACTCCATGGACTATCAGATGACGATCACTCGTGGTTAGATAATACAGCTCTAGTGCGTTATGCATCAGATATGCAGTTAGTTATTGTTATGCCACAAGTCCATAGGAGTTTTTATACAGATATGGTTGAAGGTGGGGCTTATTGGACTTTTCTGACGGAAGAGCTTCCTGATTTAGTTGCAAGATGGTTGCCAATTTCTCTCGAAAAAAACAAGACATTTGTTGCTGGTTTATCTATGGGTGGTTATGGTGCTTTGAAATGGGGCTTAAATTATTCTGATAAATTTGCTGGTATCGCATCTTTGTCTGGTGCAACAGATTTAGTCACAATGTGGAAAGATGATGCAAATCGTGATTTGGAATTCAAACGATTATTTGGTTCGATAGAAAAATTAGAAGGTAGTACAAATGATTTGTCTTATTTAATTACCCAGGTTAAAGGACAAACTAATGTTCCTGAGATTCTTCAAATTTGTGGGACAGAGGATTTTTTATATGATTATAATCTTAATTTCTCAAAGAAATTACTGGAGTTAGGTTTTAATTATAGTTGGGTTGAAGAAAAAGGTACGCATGACTGGGTCTTTTGGGACCAACAGATTCAAACAGTTTTAGAATGGATATCTAAGAAAATAACGAATTAAAAAATAACTATCTAGTTAAATACTAGGTAGTTATTTTTTTGTAGGAATTTTTATTCTTGCCTTGATGAAGCTAGTGATTGACGTACTAAAAAAGACAAAAAAATAACCGTTCATTAACTTTTAGCAGAGTTAAACGGTTATATTCTCTAATTTAATTTCGCTACCGTCTTAAACAGATTTACATTGAGGACGTGTTAACCGCACGTCTTCCTTTTGTATTTTTAAGTATAACATGGTTCCTATTATTCAGTCGATCTAAGGTGTTCTTCCTTTGTCTAAATCGTAATTAAAATAGTTTATGCAACTAATTAGATATTATGAGTATGCTTCGTTTATTTTTGGATTTTGCAACATTCTGTATACTCTAGCTACGGTAAATATACTTATTTGTGGCATCATTAAATTAAGCTTTTTGGAATAGTTGCATATTCAATCACTTTATTCTCAGTAAAAAATTTTTTAGTTATTTTAAAATTTATTAGTAGGTACTTCTTCCTTAATATAAATAGTGCTTCCTACTAAGTCTAAGCTAGGAAGCGATTCTACTATCTTTATTTTACTTCTTCAAAAAGGCTATTTGGTATGCCGGGAGCCCAAGTCAAGTCGCCATAATTTACATGTGTGTTTAGAACTTTATAATTTTTTCCTTGGTAAGAAACTAATTCATTGGCAGTGTAACTTACAGGGTTACTGAATGACCCTACTTTCCATTCTCTATGCTCATTCATTTCTTTTGCGGTTGTAACTTTGAATGAATCACTCTTATCTGAAATATTTCCACCAATACTAACTGCTTTGACAGTATAGACATAGTTTGTTTCAGCATTTAATCCTGTATCTAAAAATCTATTTGTTTTAGTCGTTCCAACTTTTTTTCCATCGCGATAAACCGTGTACTCTTTAACTGCAATCGGATGTGTTGATTCTGTCCACATTAAATCGACAGAATTTGAAGTAGTTTTCATTGAATGAACTTTACTTGGAACAGATGGTTTTTCTGTATCCTCTGCTGGTATTTCTTTTGTTTCTACAAAGACAACTGAACTTTTTTCTGATACTTTACCGTCAAATCCAACAGCCTCTACTTGGTAACCATAAGTAGTTTTTTCTTGCAAATCTATATCAGTAAAAGTTGTTCCGCCGACAGTTCCTACTTTAATAGTATCACGGTAGATATTGTATTCTTTAACATCTGTATTAGTTGGAGCTGTCCATGACAATTTAATAGACTTGTTTGTAACTTCATCTGATTTTAAATTTTGTGGTTGGTTAGGAGTTTCGCCTTCTTCTCCGGAACCATCATTTTTTAAGTTAACATCAATAACATTATAAAAGGCATTTGGCGTATCAGCAACATCCCAAACTGCAAGAATCACATAATAACCAGTGCGGTCTGTTGGAACATTAATTTTATGCACAGGATTATTTGATGGCATTGAACCATCATGATTAACAGTGCCAATCAATTCGAATTCAGAACGTGTTAAAGGCGCATTAGGGTTCCAACCTTTTTTGGTAATATAATAATGCCATTTTGTTGTTTTATGTTCGGCAGTATATTTCCAAACGAAAGAATTAACTCCACCAGTCATTTCTTGTTTATCCCAACGATTAAGTGATTGTTGATCTAAAACAAAATCGCCTATTTGTCCTAAACCTCCATCAGCTGAAGCTATTTTACCGTCAGCCGGTCCAGCTTCTGGAAAACCTTTTGGAGATTCTAGCGATTGTGGATTTGTGATAACATTTCCATATTTTTCAAGAGCAGGGCCCCAACCGATAGAATTTTTTGCTAACTCGCCTGCATAACCTCGACTAACAGGCTGCTCTACATAACCATGCGCCGAAGCGAAATTTGTAGAAAAGAAAAGAGCTCCTCCTAAAATTGCTGATGATAAACCTAATTTCATTGCTTTTGATGCTGTCAATTTTTTCATCATAAAACTCCTTTATTAGTTAATAGGTTTTCATCTTAGCATAAGTAATTCATGTATTTATGCATATTTTTTTACATGAATGTAAAGAAAAAAGTTGGTATTTATAACTAAAATATGAAAAAAAGAACTTATTGTTTATGTGATTTAAAAGTGTAAGTTGTTTTTTAAAAATTTGTTTTAAAAATGAAAGTTGTATCAATTTTTTCATATTTAGGTGTAGATTTATCAAAATTAAATACTAAATTCATAAAAAAAGAAGAGCATTATATCTGAGAGAGAAAGAACAAACTATCAGAAGTGAACACATGAATTATATGTGCAATTTAAAAATTAACTCCTTAACACATTTTTGCTTGATGGTATTTTTCTAGTTGTATTCCATTAAATAGTTCTCTATAATCAAGATGAAACAAAATAAGGAATTTTCCTTATGCTCTATACTCCATGTGAAATAGGAATAAAAATTGATTTGGGGAAATTTTTATGCACTTATTATGGAGTAGAAAGTAATTAAAAGCGGAATATTTTAGTTGGAGGGAATCTTGTGAATAAACGCAAAATTCAAATAGCAGTCATTTCAATCATTGCGGTACTAACATTGGGTGGTGCTTTTTTAAATAATAAATATGCTCACGTGGCAACACCTCAACAGAATAAAACACAAGTAGTCAAAAAAGAAACAAAAAAAGATACAGTGGCTAATTCTAAAAAAACAGCGAAAGAAAAAAAGGAATCGCTTGAATCAGAAAAAAAGAACGAAAGTAGTAAAGAAAGTTCTAAAGATAGTTCTAAAGAAGCAGATACAGAGAAAAAAATAGCAGATAAGAATGTTGAGAAAGCAACTTCAACGGTCATAGAATCAGCTGATGATGTGCAAGAAGAAGTTGCTAATAGTACGACCAATAACGAAACTAAAAATCCTGTTGTAGAACATAAAGAAGAGCCGAATGCTCCTCCGACAACGCCAAGTCAACCAGAACCAACGCAGCCAACTCCTGAAAATAAACCAACACCAGAACCGAAAAAAGAAGTAACTTTTTCTATTAAAGGAACGGCTACTAACTCAAGTTCTTACTTTATTAGTCCACAAAAAGTTGAAATGAAAGAGGGGCAAAGCGTGATGGATGTCCTTTCAGACTATTGCCGAAATAATGGGATTCAAGTAGGTATTCGTGGGGGCACGTATGTCGCAGGCATTAACAACTTATATGAATTTGCTAAAGGTGCGGAAAGCGGTTGGCTTTACCGAGTGAATGGAGTATTTCCTAGTTATGGTGCTGCTCAATATGCAGTACAAGTTGGGGATACAATTGAATGGATGTATACGGAAAACATGGGGAAAGATGTAGGTGCTCCACAAGTATAGAAAAAAGTAGCACATTTTTGGCATTTACTAAACATGAATAAAAATTGAAACTAGCGATAATGAGCCGTTAGCAGACTAAACGATTTCAATTTTAAGTGGTTTGATTTGCCTTAAATTGTTTAGTTCGCTACAACTAGTTGTAGTGGTGCTCTGGCTTCTTTATACTAATAGCAAGTTTAACAATAAAAATGGAGGTTTTTTTATGAAAAAAATAATACGTTTAGTTTTATCTATAGGGGTTATTGCTTTAATCGTTGGGTGTGGCAATGCAGCTGTTACCAAAGAAGATTCATCTAGTTCTAAGACTAAAGATGTGACAGTAACAGTCATATTAAAAGAAAATCACAAAGAGTTTGATCAGAAAAAAATTGAAGTAGCTGAAAAGACAGACTTACAAACAGCTATGGAAAAGAATTTTGACGTAGTAACAGATAAAGGTTTTATCAAAAGTATAGAGGGTAAAGAACAAGATAACGCAGAACAAAATACAAAAGGTAGTTACTGGATGTATGATATCAATGGAGCTCCAGCAACTGTGGGAGCGAGTGACACGAAGCTTAAAGATGGCGATGAAATTGTGTGGGATTTAAGTGGACAATAACACTATTTCATCTAGATTTACTGTTCGTAGGATTGCCTTTTTAGCTTTGATGGTGGCATTGTGCCAAGTTAGTCGTATGATTTTCCAATTTTTACCTAATGTTCAACCTGTAACTGTAATTTTAATTTTGTTGACCTTACATTTAGGTATTTGGGATGGAATTGTTGTAGCAACACTATCTATTTTGACGTCTAATTTGATGTTAGGAATGGGTGTTTGGACGATTGCCCAGATTGTATCTTTTGTTATGATTGTTTTATTAACGGGTCTAGTGATTCGTCCTTACATTCATAAAATTCCCTTTTTAGTAATGGTTTTTTATTGCGGGTTGATGGGATTTTTTTATGGCTTTATTATCTCTTTAGTTCAAGCCCCATTCTTTGGTATTCAAGCTTTTTGGCCCTATTTTTTAGCTGGGGTTCCTTTTGACGCAATGCATGCAATTGGCAATAGTGGCTTCTATTTTATACTTGCTCCAATTTTAACACCACTATTGAAAAAATTTGTTGCTGTTAATTAAATAGAGTGTTTTAAAAAGGTTAGAATTTTTTCTAGCCTTTTTATAGTTGATAAAGTAAATAGCATTATTTTGTTGTGTACGAAAAGATAATCGGAACTGAAAGAGGAATGAAAACGGTATAAACAAAGCTAAACGGTAATTTTTATAAGAACTAAAAAAGAGTAAAAATTTGTGCTTCGCTAAAATTGAACTTGTAACTAGTAAAAAATTTACCTATAATGAGTGCTAGAAAGCACAAAACCGACATGTATTAGGAAGTAGGGAAAGAGGTGTAAATCCTCTACAGCCCCAATCTACTGTAAAAATGACGAAATCTCAAATACCACTGAATAGATTTTTATTCGGGAAGGTGAGAAAGTAGGATGAATTTGAGTCAGGATACCTCTCTTAATACCCATAGTTACTACAATTCTTATTGGATGAATTGTCTAGTACAATTCATCAGATAAAGCAAAGTTTAACCGCTTCTTTGTGTATCTATTTTTTAGCATGAGTCTGTCTCTAGGCATCCTTTTATAAACATTGGATGTCTATTTTTGTGTTTCTAAATAGAAATTGGAGGAGAAAAAATTGAAAAATATGAAACAAAGATTGATTACGCTGTTGGCAACATTTACTTTAATGATTGGGTTTGTGGCAGTACCAGTAAGTTCGGCTTATGCTGCGGTAACCGTAGACGAAGCAATTGATGGCGCAACGGCTAAAATGTTGGCTGATGGGTTTATATCAAGTGATTGGGAAGCATTAGCTATAGCAAGATCGAATACACCAGCGAGTAAAGAACTACGCCAAGACTATTATGATTCTATTGTTTCTTCTATTAGTCATTCATCTTATTTTTCGGCAACTGACTATGAGCGCACAATTATCGGTTTAGTGTCTATTGGGGCTGATCCGACAAATATTTCTGAAGCAACACAACGTAATAATTTAATTGATGATTTATATCATATGGATGTAGCTAATTCTGGAACGAACGGCATAATCTATGGGATTTTAGCTTTACAAACAAAAGACTATGAAGTGCCAGCAGATGCAGTCTTTTCAATTCAAGATTTGATTGATAAATTAATTAGTTTACAAAAAGTTAGCGGTGGTTGGGCGCTTTTTGGTTCAGCTAGTGATATTGATATTACAGGAATGGCAATGACTGCTTTAGCTAAATATAAAGATATGCCTGAAGTAGCAGCAGCTTTAGACCGAAGTGTCGATTATTTATCGACAGTTCAATTGGAATCAGGTGGGTTTAAAGGATGGTCAAATGAAAATTCAAATTCCCTTTCACAAGCTATAATGGGTCTTACAATGACTGGAAATGACCCTACTGGACCTAGATTTACCAAAAACTTCAATGCCATTGATGCTTTAATGACTTATAGAACAGATGATGGAGGATTTAAATGGTTGTTAACTGATGCCGGAAGCAATTCGATGGCTTTAGATCAAGCAGCTTACACTTTAGCTCAGTATAAAGCCTTTTTAAATGGTGGAGCATCAATTTACGATTTTGTGAACAATCCTGTACCTCAATTAATTGAAACACCTGTTGATCCAGATCCAGAGGTAACAGACCCAGAAGTAACGGATCCAGAAACAACTGATCCAGAAGTAACCGATCCAGAAACAACAGAACCAGAAGTCACAAATCCAGATCCAGGAGTAACAGAGCCAGAAACAACTAATCCAGAAAAAGAGAAGACACCAGATCCTACACCAACAGAGAAACCGACTGTTGTTGAGCCTGTTGCTGTAAAAGAGGCTGATAAACCAGCAAATTTAATCAAAGCACCGATTTCAAATACAGCTGAAAATACGAAATCAGATGAGACAAATAATTTTCCGAAAACAGGTGAATCAAGCGAATTCGGCATATTTACTGCGTTATTAGGAACGAGTATTGTGCTTATTGGTTTAATCGTTTGGTATGAAAATAAAAAGAAACAAACCGCTAAAGCTTAATTCAATACGCTTATAAATAATGTATATGCTCTGTGCATCAAATAAAATAGATACCTATTTTATTTGATGCTTTTCTATGATAATGAGTCAAGTAGAACAAAGTAAAGGAGTGAAAAAGTGCGCACTGTCTTAAATTCAGTTCATCCATTTACAAGTTTTTGTTATTATATTGGTGTCATTCTTTTAAGTATGATGTTTTTACATCCTATTTTTTTAATTGGGGAATTAATCGTACTAATTATGTTTAATCTTTATCAAAATAATGGCGCAAAAATGAAAAAAATGATTCAAGGCTCGTGGATTTTTATCTTAGCAATTGCTGTTATTAATCCATTACTAAATCATCGAGGAAGTCATTTTTTATTCTATATTGGCCCTAATCCAATTACGTTAGAAGCTGTAGTCTATGGTATTCTGATGGCATTATCCTTTAGTTGTTTACTTATTATTTTTATTTCTTACAATAGCGTTATTTCTAGTCATAAATTCCTCTATTTATTTTCGCGAATATCGCCTCAATTGGCTTTACTAACGATGATAACGATGCGCTTTGTTCCGCTTTTTATTCGTCGATTAACAACAATAACAGCGATTCAAAAAACACGAGGAATTCAAATGGAAACTGGGAAAATAAAAACACGCGCGTATAATGGCATGCATTTAGTTCAAATTTTATTAGTGTGTTCCTTGGAAGAAGCTTTACAGACAGCTGATTCCATGGAAGCACGAGGATATGGAGTGAAAAAACGGACTACTTATCTAAGTTATCAATTAGAAATGCGAGATATTCTTAGTTTGATTTTTGGCGCTTTAATTTTAATTAGTTGTATATATGGTAAGTTAAATGGTTTTGGAAATTTACAAATTTATCCTGAGTTAGGAACCTTGGGTTTATCTATTATTCAGAACCAAGTCTTATTAGTTTTAACTTTGTTATTTGTAAGCTATCCGTTGATTTTGGAAGGGAGGGAATTGTTATGGTGGCGTTGGCAGAAATAAGGAATTTAAGTTTTACCTACCCAGAGGAAAAAAAAGAAGCTTTGGTTATGAATTCTTTAGTCATTGAAGAAGGTGATTTTTTAGTTTTAGCAGGTTCTTCTGGAAGTGGAAAAACGACATTATTACGTCATTTTAAAAAAGAATTATGGCCAATTGGTACACGAACTGGAGCCTTATTTTATAAAAATGAAAACTATCAAGAGTTGTCGGATATTCGGTCAGCAACCGAAATCGGTATGGTTTTTCAAAATCCAGAAAACCAAATTGTGATGGATAATGTCATGGGGGAGTTAGCTTTTGCGCTAGAAAATATTGGTTGTCCACCTAAAATTATTGAGAAACGAATTGCTGAATTAATCAGCTTTTTAGGCTTCCAAGATTTACTTGAGCAGTCGATTCATACTCTTTCTGGTGGTCAAAAACAATTAGTAAATTTAGCATCGGTTCTGATTTTACAACCCAAATTACTAGTTTTAGATGAACCAACAGCACAGCTTGATCCGATTGCTACACGTGATTTTTTAGGATTATTAAAAAGAATCCATGAAGAATTAGGTATTACAATCATTATGAGTGAACATCGACTAGACGAAGTTATCCCTTTAGCTACAAAATTAGTAATGATGGATGCGGGGGAAATTATTGAAAACAGTCCACCGATGATTGCTATTCAAAACTTATGGAAAATAGCTGAAAAGCAGTTATTTATTCCGCAAGTTCCACGTTTATTTTTAGAGATGGGATCCTCCTCGTTACCTTTTTCAGTATTGTCAGGCCAACGAGCATTGCCACCTTTATCTACACCGGAAAATGAACAAAAAAATGAATCAGAAAAAAGGGATGAGAATCGTTTTTTAGTTGCTAAATCAATTGCTTTTCAATACGAAAAAAATGGGCGTTTCATTTTGCGAGAATTAAATTTTTCAATCAAAAAAGGTGAATGGATCGGTATTGTTGGGAAAAATGGAACGGGAAAGTCAACGTTTTTAATGGTTTTAGCAGGTTTATTAAATTGCCGTAGAGGTAAGGTTACGCTAGAAGGGAAAAGACTGAATAAAATTGATTTACAGGAGCGCTATGAACGAATTGGCTATGTTTCTCAAAATCCTGCTTATCATTTTGCTTATGATACTGTATTTGATGAATTTTATCAGCGTAGTATCCAAATCAAGTTGAATAATCCCGATTTGGCGGCAAAAGAAATGCTAATGGAACTAGAAATTGAACATATTTCTGCTAGAAACCCATTAGACTGTAGTGGTGGAGAACAGCAACTCGTTTCTTTAGGATTGGCATTGCTATCTAATCCAGAAATCCTGTTATTAGATGAACCAACGAAAGGGTTAGATCCAGTTAGGAAGCATCATTTAGGTACGCTTCTAAAAAAACTAAAAGAAGAAGGTACCACTATCGTAATGGCGACACATGATATGGAGTTTGCGGCAGCATATGGCACAAGAGCTGCATTGTTATTTGATGGTAAAATTATTTCTGAAGGATTTGTCCAAGATTTCTTTAGTGATAATTTCTTTTATACAACAGCAATTAATCGTTTGGTCCGTAAACAATTACCAAGGGCTTTAACATGGGAGGATGTGATTCCATATGTTAAGAGCTAAAAAGAATTTATGGGGATTGATTCTTTTTTTAATCTTTATGCTAGTACTTTCCGTAGCGATTAGTGATAAGTATTATTTATTAGTCAGTTTTTTATTTTTAATTGCGACAATGGTACCGTTGTATCGTCGCTTTGAAACGAAGAAAATTCATTCGCGAGAAATTGTTTTTATTGCAGTGCTAGGAGCGATAGCTGCAACGAGTCGTGTGCCGTTTGCTATGATTCCAAGTGTTCAGCCAACGACGTTCGTCATTATCGTTTCAGCAATGGTGTTAGGTAGTGAAAGTGGGTTTGTAGTTGGAGCTACAGCAGCTTTGGTTTCGAATATGTTTTTAGGACAGGGACCATGGACTCCATGGCAAATGTTTTGCTGGGGAATGGTAGGATTTACAGCGGGTTTATTAAAAGATTCTCCCATCCTAAAAGATATGTGGAGTCGCTTGGTTTTTGGCTTCATTTGGGGATTTCTCTTTGGCTGGATTATGAATTTATGGTATGTGGTGGCTTATATTAATCCGTTGAGTTGGATTGCATTTGTCCAAGCCTATGCCGCAAGTTTTTATTTTGATTTAGCCCACGCGTTATCGAATGTTTTTTTCCTGTGGCTATTCAGCCCATCATGGCTAAAAATTATTCGACGTTTTCAAAAAAAATACGGACTGATAAATTTAGAATAAAGCCATGCAAAAAATCAAAGCTTGTGTTTTTCTTTTATTTAGCTTAAATTATAGCCAAGCTATAAAAAATAAAAAAGCTAGCTCTTATGAGCCAACTCCTCGAGAAAAAGATGTAAATCCGAGATGGCAAAAAGCGCCATATCGATTTCCTCTATTTTCTTACCGGAGTTTAACGTCTCAACGAGCTTTTTATTAAGGAGGAGACAACTTATGAAAAAAGTTATGTTTATTGGCTCAATTGGTTGTGGGAAAACAACCTTGTGTCAAAGAATTAAGGGTGTTGAGTTATCTTATCATAAAACACAAGCTGTTCAATTTCATGCAGATATGATTGATACACCAGGTGAGTTTATTCAACATCGTCAATATTATAGCGCCCTAACAGTTACTGCAGCTGAAGCTGAGGTAGTGGCATTACTAGCCAGTGTTAGTGAAAAAGAACAAGTTTTTGCGCCACTTTTTGCTACCCTTTTTGCAAAACCAACGATTGGGATTGTGACAAAAATTGATTTAGCAGAAAATGAGGCCGATATTCTAGCTGCCGAAAAAAGACTTTATTTGGCAGGTGCTAAAGTGGTATTTAGAGTTTCATCTTATGAAGATGCTGGGATTAAAGAATTAGTCGATTATTTACAATAGAGAGGGGTTCATTCTATCATGAAAATTTATACAAAAACTGGGGACAAAGGTATGACTCGTTTAGTAGGTGGAGCGCAAGTCAGCAAAGACTCAGCACGAGTAACAGCATATGGAACATTGGATGAATTGAATTCGTTACTTGGCTATATTGTCAGTCAAATGAATGATAGTGAAAATCCAGATATTAAAGCTGAATTAGCAGAAATTCAACAATATTTATTCGATTGTGGAACAGATTTAGCTACACCAGAAGGTATTCGTGATTATCGTATGACAAAAGAGCCAACAAAATGGTTAGAGTCACGCATTGATTTCTATACAGAGTTACCTCCTCAAATTGAGGAATTTATTATTCCTGGTGGTACACCAGTTGCGAGCCAATTGCACATGGCGAGAACGGTTGCTAGGCGAGGAGAACGACATATCGTTAGTGTTGCTTGGACAGCCGAAATAAATAGCCATGTATTGAAATTTACGAATCGCTTATCAGATTACTTTTTTGCAGTTGCTCGAGTCGTAAACTTTCGTGCTAATTGCCCAGATGTTAGCTACAAGCGTAGTGGAAAAGTTTTTCATAATGGTCCGACAAAATAAAGTCTAACGATTGCAAAGAAATTCAAATATGTTATAATAAAGCAGATAAAATATAGCTTGTTCATGCTATTTTAGAAAAATGGAAGTTTGGTGAAAATCCAACGCGGTCCCGCCACTGTAATAAGCAATGATTGCTTTAAGTCAGGTCTTTTCTTCTAAGATACTCTGGTACTATTGTTTCGAGGCAAAACAATAGGCTTTTGTTCCAGTGCGCACTTGTCTCTGGGACTTTTTTTATTTGTCACACAAAATTGTGTGTAACCAAATTGTCCATTGCTTTTAGTAGGTGCCTTCAAGTGAACAAGTTGTTCTATGTAAAAGTAGAAATTTTATCGAGTTTCCTGTCTTAACTTGCAGGAAACAGCGCCAATTGCACAATGTTGTGCATAAAAAGACAGTGGGCAATAACCTTCTCAACGATGCTGAAGGAATAAGTACAACGACGTGCTTCGATTGCCTATCTTACTATGTAATTTCTAGATTGGTATTGACAGGGTTCTTCAAAAGTAGTAAATTATAAATGAATTGAATAGTTTCTCACAATGGTGTGGGGATAATCTAATATAGCAAAGAAGCTTTAGAAAGATGTGCAGGATGACTGCCTTTTTTCTAAAGCTTCTTTTTTTATTAAATTAAACAAAAATACCTGTAAAAAGGATTGAAAGGGATGTTGATAGATATGGAAAAAATAAGTTTTAAAACGGATTTATTTATTGGAGAAAATGCGTTAGATCGCTTGAAAGAGTATGAGAACAAGAAAATATTTATTGTAACCGATCCATTTATTGTTAGTTCAGGCATGATAGATGCTGTAACTTCAAGAATTAGTGCTAAAAATGAATTTGCAATTTTTAGTGACATTATTCCAGATCCGCCAATTGAAAATGTTGTGGCAGGGATCAGTGCATTAAATGAGTTTGATGGTGATATGATGGTAGCAATTGGTGGTGGATCAGCAATTGATGCAGCCAAAGCTATGAAATTTTTTGGTCAAAAATTAGGAACAGTCAAAGCAATGCCTTTTGTTGTGATTCCTACAACTAGCGGCACAGGTTCAGAAGTAACCAATTTCTCAGTCATTACCAACCAAGAAAAAGCGATGAAATATCCGATTGTAACAGATGCAATTTTGCCAGACGAAGCCATTTTAGATGCAGAATTAGTTCGAACAGTTCCACCAGCAATTACAGCTGATACAGGAATGGATGTTTTAACCCATGCTCTAGAAGCTTACGTGTCAACTAAAGCCAATGATTATTCGGATGCTTTATGTGAAAAAGTCGTGATGCTTGTTTTTGATTATTTAGAACGAGCTTATCGCAATGGAGACGATATGGAAGCACGGGAAAAAATGCACAATGCTTCATGTTTAGCTGGGATGGCTTTTAACATTACGTCATTAGGTTTGAACCATGGAATTGCTCATACCGCTGGTGCGAAATTCCATATTCCACACGGTCGTATGAATACATTACTTTTGCAACATGTTATTCGTTATAACGCTGGAATCACAGACTTCCAAAGTATTCCAACAAGTGAAGCTGCTAAGCGATACACGGCGCTAGCTAAGCTTTTAGGTTTACCGGCTAGTAATACACGCATAGGTGTCCGTAGTTTAATTAATGAAATTAAACAATTACAAAAAAAATTAAATATGCCAACAACGTTAAGTGAATGTGGCATAACTAAAGAAGTGTTCACAAAAGAAAAGCATGCTATTGCTGTTGGAGCACTAAAAGATGGATGTACGGCAACAAATCCAAGAATACCAAAAGAATTAGAGATTGAAGAGATTTTAGAGACAATGTTAGTTTAGAGGATTGACATCGCTTTCCAGCTAGAATATAATAATGACGAGCACAAAGGCGTGCGTAATAAACAATTACTGAGCAATGATGCTCCTTAAAAGAGATTCTGTCTTTTTTTAAGGGGCTTTTTATGTTCTTTTTTCTAACATAAGTATGATATCAACAAGTAATTTTAGGTCAGATTTTCCAATAACATGTAGAAAATAGGTGGAAAAATGGAAGAGAAACAAAGAATGATTCAAGAGTATGTACCAGGAAAACAAGTCACATTAGCGCACATTATCGCTAGTCCAGATCAAACAATCTATGAAAAATTAGGTTTATTGGAAAGTAACTATAATGCGATTGGCATTTTAACAATCACACCTAGTGAAGCAGCCATCATTGCTGTTGATATTGCAACGAAAGCGGCAAACGTTCAGATTGGATTTATTGATCGCTTTAGCGGATCAGTTGTAATTACAGGAGATGTTGCTTCAGTCGAGTCAGCATTATCTGAAGTATTAAGTGGACTTGAAACAATTTTAGGTTTCACAGGTACTAGAATTACAAAAACATAAGTGTCTAACTGTGTAGTGATTGTTTGGATAAGAAGCTTTGAAATTTTCTTAAATGCCTTTGTTAACGTTTTATTTGAATAAAAAAGAATAGGAAGTGACAGAATGAATGGAAGAATTGTAATAGTCGATGATGAACCTATTACAAGGATGGATATTCGTGATATTTTAGAAGCAGGCGGCTACGATGTTGTAGGCGAAGCTTCAGACGGGTTTGAAGCAATAGAACTTTGTAAAAGTCAACATCCCGATTTAGTCATTATGGATATTCAAATGCCTTTATTAGACGGTTTAAAAGCAGGAAAGAAAATTGCTTCTGAGAATTTAGCAGGCGGCATTATTCTATTATCAGCATTTAGCGATCCTACAAATACTGAACGAGCAAAAAATTTCGGTGCTTTAGGCTACTTAGTGAAACCTTTAGATGAGAAATCATTGATTCCGACGGTTGAAATGAGTATTGCTAAAGGCAAAGAAACACAAAAATTAGAAGAACAATTAAACAAGTTAACTAAAAAACTAGAAGAACGAAAAATTATTGAGCGTGCTAAAGGCATCTTAATGATTGAAAACAAAATTACTGAAGAAGATGCTTATCAGATGATTCGAACTCTCAGTATGGATAAACGTTCACCAATGATTGAAATCGCTGAAATGATTGTGATGACAGATGATTAAAGCTCAGATTGCTGAACTATGTCAAAAATATTCTGATTTAACTGAAGAAGATATTGCTGAAATTAGTTTTCAAGCTAGCAAAATAGAAATGAGTCCTATGTATTCTGAGCAAGATGCGTTCATTGATATTATTAACATATATACTAGTGAAGCGGTGGTTATTTATCATAAACCTCCATTAACTATTCCTTCGTTATATAAAGAGACAGTTGTAGGAAAAGCAGCGAAGCGTGAAAATGAACCTGGCGTTTTACGCACTTTTGAAACAGCTCTTAATTCAGAAGGCTTGCTTGCACGTAATCAAGAAGACAAGTTAATCAGACAAAAAGTCTATCCAATTCGAAATCATAAAAGAAATATTGCCGTTTTAATTGTTGAAGAAGATGTTAGTCAAACAATTAAAGAAAGCTTTGAAGTTAGCAATAAATACCAGGATTTTGTTGAAGTTTCCTCCGTTTTGCAGGCGATAGACTCATTTAATGAATCTATTGTTGATAATCTAAATGATGGAATTTTAATTTTTGATGAAGCTGGTTACTTATTACAAAAAAATAAAGCAGCAGATTCTTACTATGAAGCATTTGGCTATATTGGGAATATAATCGGTTTACATTATGATAATCTATCCCTAGACTTATCTACATTTGAACAATTAGTCTACTTGAGATCAATTGGGAAATGGTCAAATTCAGAAATCAAAGAAATTAAATTTGATACTTATTATTTTGCAATGAAGCAAATTTTTGTTGATAAGGAAAATGTTTTTATTATGATGTTACAAGACAAGACTGAAATTAAAAATAAAGAAGCTGAAATTATTTCTAAGTCGGTTGCGATTAGAGAGATTCACCACAGAGTAAAAAATAATTTGCAATCCGTTGTTTCTTTATTACGTATTCAAGCTAGGCGTTGTGAGAGCCAAGAAGCAAAAACAGCTTTGAATGAGAGTGTCAGTCGCATTTTAGCCATTTCAGCTACGCATGAATTACTATCAAAACAAGTTGAAGACGGAATTCAATTAAAAACTGTTTTAGAATCAGTTGTCTATAATATCCAGCGCTGTTTTTTGGATCGAAACCACATTACAGTTGTCAGTGATGTTAGCCCGGATATTGTGATAGATAGTGACCGAACAGTTGCGATTGCCTTAATAGTTAATGAATTACTTCAAAATAGTTATGACCACGCCTTTGGAAATGAACAAGTAGGGTTGATTAAATTAACAGCCCAAGCAGAAGAAAAAGTTATTACGATCTCAGTAATAGATGATGGTACTGGATTTGATGTTAAAAAAGTATCCACAACAAGTTTAGGTTTACAAATTGTAAATAGCTATGTAAAAGATAAATTACGTGGCAAAATAAAAATTAAATCAAAAGAAGAAACTGGTACAAGTACGCGTTTCTTCTTTAAAAACTAAGACTGACAACGATGTCAGTTTCATTAAGCAATGACGCTTTTCCTTGCCTCTTGACGCTTTAGCGCCTTAGAGACAAGGTATGCAGCGGCTCAAAAGCCGACTGTCGTCCTTGCTTTTTATTATGCTTTTTTTAGAAAGTCAGCTTAGTTTTTAAGGGTTAAATTGAATTTTGTATTGTTTTAAATTAGTCACGAAGCCAGTTCATTAGCAAAGGAGGAGCTCAGTACAATGACAGAAAAAATTCTAAGTGTTGGGATTGATTTAGGCACATCCACTACCCAGCTAGTTTTATCCGAACTATTCATTGAAAATATGGCCTCAGCCTTTTCGATTCCACGCATTGTGATTTCTGATAAAAAAGTTATCTATAAAAGTGATATTCGTTTTACACCAATTTTAGCCGATAATTTAATTGACGTTGAAGAAATTAAACAATTTGTTGAGGAACAATATCGAAAAGCGGGTATCCAAAAAGAAGAAATTCAAATGGGTGCAGTCATTATAACTGGCGAAACGGCCCGTAAAGAAAATGCGAGTAAAGTTTTAACGGCTTTAAGTGGATTTGCTGGTGATTTTGTTGTTGCGACTGCAGGTCCTGATTTGGAAAGTATTATTGCTGGTAAAGGTGCTGGTGCTCACACATACTCAAAGGAAAATCGGATGTCCGTTGTGAATTTAGATATTGGTGGTGGAACAACCAACTTAGCTTTGTTTGAAGACGGTGAAGTTAGTGATACAGGTTGTTTGGATATTGGTGGACGCTTAATTAAAGTTGATTCGACAACTAAGAAAATTACGTATATTGCACCAAAATTGCAAGAAATCATTGCCAAGCAAAACCTGCCAATCCAATTAAACCAACCAACAAGTGTTGAACAACTCCAACCAATTATTAAAGAAATGGTGCGCTTGCTAGAAAATAGTGTTGGCTTAGGCATGCAAAGTAATTTTTATGAACGAATTCTAACAAATAAAGGCTTGCGCTTAGATCAACGCATCAAAGGTATCTCCTTTTCAGGCGGAGTTGCGGATTGTATTGCTAAAAACTTACCGGAAAATCCATTTAAATATGGTGACATTGGTTTACTCTTAGGGCAAGGAATTGCGAACTCAAGATTAGTCGAAGAGAAAGAAGTCATTCCATCTGTTGAAACAATTCGTGCAACGGTTGTAGGTGCTGGTTCTCATACTGCTGAAGTTAGTGGGAGTACGATTACGTATACAAAGGAAATTTTACCAATTCAAAATATTCCAATCTTAAAATTAGCACTAGCTGATGAAGTTGGAACGAGTCAGGAAATTGCTTCTAAAATTAGTGAAAAGTTGCAATGGTATCAACTGGAAAATGAATTTCAAATGATTGCCCTCGGGCTATCTGGTGAGAAGAGTCCCAGTTTTCAAACTGTTTTAAATTTAGCTGAAGCAATTGTCAAAGGGTTAGATACTTTAATTCAGCGCAAAGATCCATTAATTGTTATGGTGCAAGAAGATATGGCGAAAGCTTTGGGACAAAGCATTCATAGTCTTTTACCAAAAGATTATCCATTTGTCTGTTTAGACAGTGTCCGTGTTGAAAATGGAGATTATATTGATATTGGGAATCCGATTGCCAATGGAACAGTGCTACCCGTAGTTGTGAAGACGTTGGTTTTTAATTAGGTAGTATCTGAAAACGATGGTTGCAGCTAAAGTTTTCAGAAGCAATTTAATTAAACCACTGATTAATAAATGTTAGAGAAGGACAAGGAGGATTTAGTAATGATTTTAAAAACAATACTATTTGGCAAGACGTATCAATTTAAAACGGTCATGGAAGTCATGGCAAAAGCCAATGAAGTTAAATCTGGTGATAGTTTAGCCGGAATCAGCGCAACATCGGCAGAGGAAAGGGTTGCAGCTAAAGTTGTTTTAGCACAGTTGAAATTGTCAGATTTATTCAACAACCCAGCAGTACCTTATGAAGAGGATGAAGTGACACGAATCATCGTTGATGGTGTCAATAAAAGAACTTATGAGCAAATTAAAAACTGGACAGTTGAAGAATTAAGAGAGTGGTTATTAGACTTAAGAACAACCGATCACGATATCAAAATTCTTGGCCGTGGCTTAACTTCTGAAATGGTTGCTGCGGTAGCTAAATTAATGTCTAATATGGATTTAATTTATGCAGCGAAAAAAATGGTTGTCATGAAGACGGCAAATACAACAATTGGGATGCCCGGTCATTTTTCAGCGCGTCTCCAACCAAATCACCCAACAGATAATATTGATGGTATTATGGCTTCGTTAATGGAAGGTTTATCTTACGGAATTGGTGATGCAGTTATTGGATTAAATCCTGTGGATGATTCAACTGAAAGTGTGAAACGTATCTTACATCGTTTTGAAGACTTCCGTCAAGAGTGGGAAATCCCAACTCAAACTTGTGTCTTAGCTCATGTTAAAACACAAATGGAAGCGATGCGTCAAGGTGCTCCTACTGGATTAGTATTCCAATCAATTGCAGGTTCTGAAAAAGGAAATACAGCCTTTGGTTTCAATGCGACTGACATTGCTGAAGCGAAAAAATTAGCTTTAGAAGTTGGTGCAGCAGCTGGACCAAACGTTATGTACTTTGAAACGGGCCAAGGATCTGAATTATCTTCTGACGCACATTATGGTGTCGATCAAGTTACGATGGAAGCTCGTTGTTATGGATTTGCTAAAAAATTCGATCCATATCTAGTGAATACTGTTGTTGGTTTTATTGGACCTGAATATTTATATGATTCAAAACAAGTTATCCGTGCTGGTTTAGAAGATCACTTTATGGGTAAATTATCAGGTATTTCAATGGGTTGTGATGTTTGTTATACAAACCATATGAAAGCTGATCAAAATGATGCTGAAAACTTAGCAGTGCTTTTAGCAACAGCAGGCTGTAACTTTATTATGGGAATTCCTCATGCAGATGATGTTATGTTAAATTATCAAACAACTGGATACCATGAAACGGCTACATTACGCGATATGTTCAATTTACGTCCAACAACTGAATTTGACCAATGGATGGAAAAAATGGGCTTTAGTATCAATGGTAAATTAACTGAACGTGCTGGCGATGCATCTGTATTTTTGAAAAAGTAAAGGAGGGAGTAGCATAAAATGGTAGATGAAAAAAACTTAAAAACAATTATTGAAAATATTTTGAGTGAAATGGCAGATGGAAACGTTGATTTAAGCAATGATGTTCAATCAGCAATTGCTGTAAAAGTTACTGAAACTGTAGCTCAAAATGACGTTGAAGATGGGTGTATTCCAGATATTACAGAAGTAGATATCAAAAAACAATTTTTAGTTCCACATGCAGAAGACCCAGAAGGTTATCAAAAAATGAAGCAATTCACACCAGCTAGGTTAGGCTTATGGCGCGCGGGGACCCGTTATAAAACTCAATCAACATTACGTTTTAGAGCCGATCATGCCGCTGCTCAAGATGCAGTTTTCTCTTATGTAGATGAAGCATTAGTCAAAGAGATGAATTTTGTTTCGGTTGAAACCCTATGTCACGATAAAGATGAGTATGTAACTAGACCAGATTTAGGTCGTCAGTTTTCTCCAGAAATGTGTGAAATTATTAAAGATAATACAACTCATGGAGCAAAAGTTCAAGTGGTTGTTGGAGATGGATTAAGTTCAGCAGCAATCGGAGCGAACATTAAAGATATTATTCCTTCTATTAAACAAGGGCTAAAAATGTTTAATTTAGACTTTGATTCAGTTGTTTTTGTGAAGCATGCTCGAGTTCCGGCAATGGATAAAATTGGTGAGTTAACAGATGCTGATGTTGTGTGTCTTTTGATTGGTGAACGTCCAGGTTTAGTTACAGCAGAATCAATGAGTGCGTATATTGCTTATAAACCAACAGTTGGAATGCCAGAAGCAAGAAGAACAGTTATTTCAAATATTCACAGTGGTGGAACACCAGCCGTTGAAGCAGGTGCCTATATTGCTGAATTAATTAAAAATATGCTTGATAAGAAGAAATCAGGAATTGATTTAAAAGAAGCTGAATAAGGGAGGAAAATTTGAATGAAAAATGATCGTTTAGGTGCAAGTGTATTAAGCGTTAAAGTCATTTCTAATGTCGATGCGGCAATGGCTAAATCATTAAATTTAGGACCAAATCAACGCAGCTTAGGTTTAATTACTTCTGATTGTGATGATGTGACTTATGTAGCATTAGATGAAGCAACAAAAGCGGCAGAAGTTGATGTTGTGTATGCAAAAAGTTTATATGCTGGAGCAGCCAACGCCTCAACCAAATTAGCTGGAGAAGTGATTGGGATTATTGCTGGTCCAAGTCCAGCTGAGGTTAAAAGTGGTCTAGAAGTTGCAATTCAAGAAATTGAATCGGGTGCTAGCTTTATCAGTAGTAATGAAGATGACTCCATTCCTTATTTTGCTCACTGCGTTTCTAGAACGGGTTCATTTTTATCAAAAGAAGCTAATGTTACAGAAGGTGAAGCTTTAGCTTATCTAATTGCCCCACCGTTAGAAGCAATGTACGCATTAGATGCAGCATTAAAAGCAGCAGATGTTGATATTGCAGCTTTTTATGGCCCACCATCAGAAACAAACTTTGGTGGAGCACTACTAACAGGAAGCCAATCAGCCTGTAAAGCAGCTTGCGATGCTTTTGCTCAAGCTGTTGAAGTTGTAGCTAGCAATCCAATCGCATATTAGAGTTAAGGAGGCATAAGCTATTGAAATATGAAGCATTAGGTATGATTGAAGTAACAGGATTTTTAGGCGCCATTGAAGCTGCGGATACAGCCTTAAAAGCTGCAAATGTAGAGCTTTTACAGGCAGAAGTTATCAGTGGCGGGTTAACAACAGTTCAAGTAGTTGGAGACGTTGGAGCGGTTCAAGCAGCCGTTGAAGCAGCAGTGTCTGTAACAGAAAAATTAGGTTGTCTAGTTGGAAGCCATGTGATTCCAAGAATGGATGCAGCAACTGCCGAAATGGTCTTTTCCGCAATAGCTAAACAAGATGTTGCAGAACCAGTTGAAAATGTTGTAAAACAGGCTGAAAACTCAATAGTAAAAGAAGTAAAAGAGAGCTTGAAAAAAGAAATTCAAGAAGTCATTGAAGAAAGCTTAGAGCAAGAATTAGCCCAAATGAAAGTTGTTGATTTACGAAAACTAGCTTATCAAATGGAACTGACATCCCTTTCTAAAAAAGAGATTAAATTTGCGAATAAAAAAGCCTTAATCGATGCGATTCAAGCAGAAAAAGAAAGGAATGATAAATAGTGACAATCCAAGATAAAGATTTAGTCTCCATTCAAGAAGTTCGCGATTTAATTGGACATGCTAAAAAAGCGCAAAAAGAATTAGCGAATATGTCGCAACAACAAATTGATACCATTTGTGAAGCCATCGCAAAAGCGGGTTATGATAATCGCGTTAAATTAGCTAAAATGGCTCACGAAGAAACTGGATTTGGTATCTGGCAAGATAAAGTGGTTAAAAATGCTTTTGGTTCTAAAGGTGTTTTTGAAGCTATCAAAGATATGAAAACAGTTGGCGTTTTAAGTGATGATGAACAAACAAAAGTCATGGAAGTTGCAGTGCCAGTGGGCGTTGTTGCAGGGTTAATTCCTTCAACAAATCCAACTTCAACGGTCATTTATAAAGCGTTGATTTCAATTAAAGCGGGTAATAGTATTGTTTTCTCACCACATCCTAATGCAATTAACAGCATCTTGGAGACAGTTAAAGTGATTGAAGAAGCAGCAGTAGCAGCAGGTTGTCCTGTTGGAGCGATTAGTTCAATGCAAGTTCCAACGATTCAAGGAACGGATCAATTAATGAAACATAAAGATACGTCGTTAATTTTAGCGACAGGTGGTTCTGCAATGGTCAAAGCAGCATACTCATCAGGTACGCCAGCAATCGGAGTTGGTCCAGGAAATGGTCCAGCATTTATCGAAAGAACAGCCAACATTCCAATGGCCGTTAAACGCATTCTAGATTCTAAGACATTTGATAACGGTACAATTTGTGCATCAGAACAGTCGATCATTGTTGAAGAAATCAATCGAGAAAAAGTCATTAACGAGTTAGAAAAACAAGGGGCTTATTTCTTAAATGCGAAAGAAGCTGAACAGCTTGAGAAGTTCATTATGCGTGCGAATGGTTCAATGAATCCGCAAATCGTTGGGAAATCTGTGCAACGTATTGCTTCATTAACAGGCTTATCGATTCCAGAAGGCGCACGAGTTTTAATTGCTGAAGAGAGTCGTGTTGGTTCTAAAGTTCCTTATTCTCGTGAGAAGTTAGCTCCAATCTTGGCCTTTTATACAGCGCCAAACTGGTCAGCAGCTTGTGAGTTAAGTATGGATATTTTAAATCATGAAGGTGCCGGTCACACAATGATTATTCATTCAGAAGACAAAGCTGTTATTCGCGAGTTTGCTTTGAAAAAACCTGTTTCAAGATTGTTAGTAAATACAGGTGGTTCTTTGGGTGGAATTGGTGCTTCAACCAATTTAATGCCAGCTTTAAATTTAGGCTGTGGTGCAGTTGGTGGCAGCTCAACTTCTGATAATATTGGTCCAGCAAACTTATTCAATATTCGTCGTGTTGCTTATGGCGTGCGCGAATTAGAAGAATTAAGAGGATCAGATGCACCATGTACAACAAGTGTTGGAATGGATGCAAGTAAGGAAGATTTAATTGATGTTTTAGTAGAGAAAGTCTTAGCACAGTTACAATAATATTTGTAATGAATATTAATAAAAATAAATTAAAAACATACTAGGAGGAACAATATTATGGCAAACGCAAATGCATTAGGAATGATCGAAACAAAAGGTTTAGTAGCAGCGGTGGAAGCAGCAGACGCAATGGTGAAAGCAGCAAACGTAACATTAATTGGTAAAGAACAAGTCGGTGGCGGATTAGTAACAGTTATGGTTCGTGGCGATGTTGGAGCTGTAAAAGCAGCAACTGATGCAGGGGCTGCAGCGGCAGAACGTGTTGGACAATTATTATCAGTACACGTTATTCCACGTCCACACTCAGAGGTAGATGCAATTTTACCAAAGGGCGCTTTATAAGATCATTATAAAACCTGAAGATACTTTTTAGGGGAATCTTAGAAAAAAAGGAGCACTCTTATTGCAAGGTGCTCCTTTAATTCTCAAATAGTTCGAGTAAGAGGAACTAGCGGGATAGGAGAAGTGAGTAGATGGCTATTTTAACAGAAGAAACTGTTAGAAGGTTGATTAAAACAACTGAAATACAAGAAACTAAAGTGGTTGAAGTTGAAAAGGGCACGATTATTACTCCTTCTGCACGCAGTTTTTTGTCGGATCATCAAATTAAGCTACAAGAAATTCCTAGCTGTGAGACTAACCGGGAAGATAATCAAAAAAATAAAGCCGAATTAACTGGAAATCAAGAAGTAAAAATTGTCCAAAATCCTTTTTTATATAAAACATTAGATGGTGGCCAATTCGTTGAAAAACCTGTTCATATGAGTGTTTTAAAAGGAAATATAATTGTACCAAATGATCATCCTGAAATTAAATTGCGTGGACAACTGGACATGTTGCATGGCGAAGTTTTAAAGGTCCAACTGCTAGCAAGTGAAGCAGGTTTTTCTGATCTAATAGAAGAGCTAGAATTAATTGCTAGGTGCAGTCAATTTATGCAGGAAAGTCGTTTACCAAGTAAGCTAGCTTATCCAAGCGAAACAGAAGTCGTTACATTTTCGATTGATTATCAAATGGGTGCTTTAGTTATTGCTTTAAACCAATTGAGATTGATGATTGAACAAACCAGTTTAATGGCTTATGAAAGCTTAAAAGAGGCTGATGGAACAATCAAAGAAGTTGAGTTATTAGAAGTACTAACTAAGTTAGCTCGTTTTTGTTGGAAATTAATGGATAATGTCAACAAAGGAAAATACAAGAAAAGATAGGAGGCTGAGTATGAATCAGGAAGATTTAAACCGCCTAATTGATGAAGTTGTAAAACGTGTGGAAAATCAAAATGGAGTCGAAGTTGAAGCGAGTGGACGCCATATTCATTTAGATCGAGCAACGATAGATGCTCTGTTTGGCCAAGGCTATGAATTGAAAGTAGCTAAGTATTTGTCTCAACCGGGCCAATTTGCTAGTAAAGAACGTGTAACATTGATTGGGCCTAAAGGCGTATTGCATAATGTGATCGTTTTAGGACCAGAAAGAAATCAAGCGCAAGCTGAAATTTCAGCAACGGATGCTTTAGCGATTGGTGTAAAAGTCCCTGTTCGTGAAAGTGGAGATATCGCTGGAACACCAGGAATTTTAGTGATGAATGGCTCTAAATCTGTCCAACTATCGGAAGGTTTAATTGTAGCGAAAAGACACATTCATATGACAGTTGAAGATGCAGTTAAAGCGAATCTTCAACAAGGAGAAATTGTTCAAGTTAAAATTAACGCTGGTAGACCACTGATTTTTGATGATGTTGTTATTCGTGTTAGTTCAAAATTTGCGACAGTTATGCACATTGATTATGATGAAGCGAATGCTTGTGGTTGGAGTAAAGGCACCCGCGCTCAAATTATTAAGAAGAGTAAATCATTATGAGTGGCGTAGATGAGCTTGTTCAAAAAGTGATGGAAGCTGTTTTAGTTAAATTAACTAATGAAACGCAGCCTAAACTGAAACTAATTGGAACTAGTGATTCTAATGTTCTCAATTTAATCGCGAGGCTCCCAAAAGTCTCCATAGCTGACTGCTCGATTGAAGAAGCAGATATTTTATTTATTAGTCAATTATCTGTGGATCAAATGGGTAGAATTGCGAATGCTTGTCCACAAACACTAGAAGAGAGTAGTATTTTAAAACATTTTCTTAAAGGGAAGAAAGTCTTGCTTTTACAAGAAGGAATTGAGTTTTATGCGTATCGCCAATCTGCATCCTACGGCTTACGTCAAAAACTTGAAGAATTTGAGTTGCAATGGCGTCGTTATGGTGCAGAGATAGTCAGTGAAGAAGAAAAAACGTGGCAACTTCCTAGAAGTCAAAACGAGCAACTTGATCAAGGTATGGTTACGAAAAAAGTTTGGACTGAAGCAAAAATCAAAGAATTGAATTTAGTTTCAGGGACAAGCTTTAAACTTGAAAATAATGCATTACTTACAGCGTTAGCAAAAGACTATTTACGAGAAAAAAACATTCACTGGCGCTAGGGAACGACGGAAAAAACCTAGTCAAGTGAAGTGAAATGAGGCCGAGTAGATGATAATTGGAAAAGTTACAGGAAGTCTTTGGGCAACACGAAAAGATGAAAAATTAAACGGATTGAAATTTTTAATTGTTGAAACTGAGACCGATGAACATCAATCTGCGCCTCAATCACTTGTTGCTGCAGACAATGCTGGAGCAGGTTTTGGTGACTTAGTTTTAGTAACGACTGGAGGCGCAGCGCGGTTATCTTTGGATAAAGAAGGCGTTCCAGTTGATGCGGTTATCGTTGGAATTATTGATTCTGTTGAACGAGAAGGATAGAAATAAAAAAAGTACGAGAGTCATTCAAGATGCAAAACGGCATATAGAAAGACTCTCGCCATTTTTCTATTAAAAAATAGGAGGGATTACATTTGAGTATTAATGAAATTATTATGTATATCATGGTTTTCTTTATGATTTTAGGAGCGATTGATAAATGTATTGGCAATAAGTTTGGTTTGGGAGAACAATTTGAAGAAGGTATCATGGCTATGGGTGCTTTGGCGCTATCAATGATCGGAATTATCACCTTAGCTCCAGTTTTAGCAAAGGTACTTAGCCCGGTAGTTGTACCGCTTTATAGTGCACTCGGAGCAGATCCAGCGATGTTTGCGACAACTTTACTAGCAAACGATATGGGTGGTTTTGCATTAGCTCAACAATTAGCAATCGATCCTCAAGCGGGTCTATTTGCTGGGACAATACTAGGTGCAATGATGGGACCAACTTTAGTCTTTACTATTCCAGTAGCATTAGGAATTATTGATAAAAATGACCATAAATTTTTAGCGACAGGTGTTTTATCAGGAATTATTACCATTCCAATCGGTTGTTTAGCCGGTGGTTTAGTAGCTGGTTTCCCAATTCAAATGATTTTAATGAATTTAATTCCAATCGTATTAGTGGCAGCAATCATTATGCTAGGCTTATGGTTTAAGCCAGAAGCGATGATTAAAGGCTTTACTGTTTTCGGGAAATTTGTAGTGATTGTAGCGATTATTGGTTTAGTTGTTGGAGCGATTCAACTATTAGTAGGAGTAACCTTAATTCCAGGAATCGAACCAATTACAAGTGGGATTGAAGTCGTTGGTGGTATTGCTTTAACCTTAGCAGGAGCATTCTGTTTTGTTTTTGTTATTACAAAGGTTTTCAAAACACCATTAATGAAATTAGGTAAAGTGTTAGGTATGAATGAAATTGCTGCAGCAGGTTTAGTTGCAACATTAGCTAATAGTATTCCAATGTTCCAAATGATGAAAGACATGGATGACCGTGGCAAGATTATCAACGTAGCGTTTGCTGTTTCAGCAGCCTTTGTATTAGGCGATCACTTAGGCTTTACAGCTGGTGTAGCGAAAGAAATGATCTTCCCAATGATGGTAGGTAAACTAATCGGTGGAGTCACAGCTATTTTAGTTGCAGTCTTTATGGCTAACCGCATGTTAGGCAAGAAAACAACAGAGGGAGCGAAATAAACGATGGCTGATATAGACAAAAATATGTTAGAGCGCATAGTTCGTGAAGTGATTATGGAACAAATGACCAAAGGAAAAGCTGACACAAAAACAGTGGACCCAAGTGGTGTATTATCGATCAAATTGCCTCAATTAGACGTATCAGAAGAAGATCGTTTAGATACGGGTAAAGCAGGAGACGTTGTGTACTGTAAAGATTTAGTCAATTTATCAGAAAGCCCACGATTAGGTTGTGGGTTAATGGTGATGAAAAATACAACCTTTGATTGGACCTTAGAATATGATGAAGTTGATTACATTATTGAAGGACAATTAGATGTGTTAGTTGGAGGTCGTAAAATCTCTGCTGGACCTGGAGAAATTATTTTAATTCCTAAAGGTAGTGGCATTCAATTCTCAGTTACAGGTGAAGCGAGATTTATTTATGTGACCTACCCAGCTGATTGGCAATCACAGTAATATCAAGGTTTTGGAACCAAATTAAATAAGGTGTGAAAAAAGCTGTTCTGATTTAGTTTAATTAAATTCAAATAGAGAATGGGAGACGATTGTTATTATCGTCTCCCATTCTCTATTTTTTATTAAGGCAAATAAAAAATCAATCGTACCTACCTAATACTTAAAATACAAAAGCCAAGTTGGCAGAATGCTACACAAAAAAGATACATTCAAATAGAGGTTTAGCTATTTTCTTGTCTACTAATACTCCATGCCCCTATTAGAATTATCAAGGAAATAAAGATAGCAACTAAACCACAATGCTCTATAAAAAAACAACTAATATAAAAACGGTTGTGTTTGATTTTATTTGTTGTTAAAATAATTATAAAGAGAAAATTATTTTTTATAAAAAGATATCAAGTGGGGCAGTTTTTGTATGAATTTATAAAATAGAAAAAGGGAGAATGAAATGAAAAAAATAATTATTGCTTGTAGTTTAGTTCTTTTAATGGCCAGTGGATGTAGTTTAACACAGAAAGATGAATCAAAAAAAATTAAAGAGACTGATTCAGAGCTTGTCCACTCTAGCAAGAAAAAGCGAGATAGAAAAAAGAAATCTACTACTAATGAGAGTGAAAAAAAAGATTCCTCTTTTCAAAATCAAAAAGAAGCAGACTCTACACAAATTAGTGAAGTGTTGGGGAATACATTTAGGCCAAATCCTGCAGAGGCTGACGAAGAAGTGATGTATGAATCCGACGGAGAAGGACAAATAAGTGCTATAATTCCTGACTACTCTCATTATACAAAAGAACAAGTTATTGAGTTATTAGGAGAACCAAGTAGGGTTGTGACAGATAGTTCCGAGATACAAAGTCGGTTAGAAGACAATGAGTGGCAACTAATTAAAGCCGAATTTGAAAAAGGAAAGCTAACAGAAGGCCAAGCAAAAGCCTTTATATTTGCTAGCGCTGATTTAGGGATTGCAGTAGGCTTTAATCGATATATTGAATTATTAGTCTATGAAGATCAAAATAAACCCAATGTTTATCTAACAAACGGTCAAGTTGATTTTATAACTCCATTAACAGATTATATTGAGTTTAACGGAAAATTACAAATGGATTAAGGTAATTTCATTTAGTTTTAGATTCAAGATTACAGTGCGTTTCTCTATTATCTTAGCTTCAGTTCTATTATAATGTTTAAAAATAGTTTATAATCAAGTGAACAGAAAGTATGACGAGTTTAATTGGAGGAATCACTATGTTAACCATTGCCTATATAGCTAACGGGAAAAGCACAAACCGTTACCATTTGCCTTTTTCTACGAAATTACCGAATCAAATTAAGGTCAAAACTATTTATTCACGGACAGATAAAAATGAATGGGATAAGATTGAAGGAGTGCACTATACAACCAATATTGATGATATCTTTAATGATCCTGAAATTCAATTGGTTGTTGTTACCACACCAAGCTCGCTTCATTATAACTATGGAAAAATGATTTTAGAGCATGGTAAAAATGCTCTAATTGAAAAACCATTTACTGAAACATCCGCTGAAGCCAAGGAGCTATTTGCTTTAGCTAAAGAAAAAAACTTACTGGTACAATGTTACCAAAATCGTCGTTTTGATTCTGATTTTCTAACCGTTCAAAAGGTGATTGAAAGTGGTGTGTTAGGAGAAATTTTAGAGGTAGAAATGCACTACGACTATTTCAGACCAGAAGTGCCTGAAAGTGTAACTAACTATTCTAAGGATACTAGTTATCTGTATGGTCATGGGTGCCACACGATTGATCAAGTATTGTCTTATTTTGGCAATCCAGAAAAAATTCATTATGATGTTCGCCAGCTACTTGGTAAAGGTCGAATGAATGATTATTTCGATTTAGATTTTTATTATGGTGCAATGAAAGTATCTGTCAAATCTAGTTATTTCCGTTTAAAAGAACGTCCTAGTTTTGTGGTTTATGGAAAAAAAGGTAGCTTTGTAAAACAGACAAAAGACCGTCAAGAAGAGCATTTAAAGATGTTTTATATGCCTAACCATGCTGATTTTGGTATTGATTTGCCAGAACATTATGGTACATTAACCTATATTGACGATGAAGGAATCTATCATGAAGAAAAAGTTGTTTCTGAAGTAGGAGATTACAGCCGTGTATACGAAGGTCTGTATGAAACAATCATTAACGGCAAAGAGAAAAGTGTTAAGGACGAAGAAACGATTCGTCAATTAGAAATACTAGAAGAAGGTACTCAATCAATTAGCAACTAAATGAGCAAGAATTTATCGAACTAAAAAAAGGAAAGAATCGTCTATTTAGTAGCTGATTCTTTCCTTTTTTAACGTTTTGAAAAACTTCTAAATTCTTTTGGCGTCATGGCATATTCTTTCTTAAAAATTCTTGAAAAATAGCTTGTTTGATTAAAGCCTAAACTTTTAGCAATCTGACTAATACTTAAATCAGAATGACGTAATAATTCTGTTGCTTGCACCATTTTTTGTTGACTGACATAGGCTACAAAAGTAATTCCTGTTTCAGCTTTAAAAAGCTTACTAAAGTAATAAGGACTTAAAAAGACTTTTTTTGCTGTTTCATCTAATGTGATGGTACGATGCAAATTCATTTTAATGTAGTATTTTGCATCTGTAATTTCTTTTTTCTCAATTAGTTGTGGGACTTCATTTATAGAGTCAATCGGGTCAGCCGATTGATGATTTAGGTAGTAACTGCTAAGTACGCTTAAAGGGTCAACTTGATTGAAGGCAAAGTCTTCTAATTCTTGTGTGATTGGATTTTTTTTGATGGTAGAGCTTTCATTTGATTTTTCTTTTTTTAATTGATAAGTAATTTTAGGTATCTTCGTCATTCCAATTCACCTCTTTAATCAATTTCATACTCTACCTATAGTTTAGCATATTTAGTATGAAATAAGTATTTGATTTTGATGAATAAAATTAAAATTTACTGATTTTATAAAATTGGTCTATTTCATAAAACAGAAATTAAGGACACCTTTATTCGAAGTGCAAAAACAATATTAAAATTGTAAGAGTTAACGAATAAATAGATGATAAAAGCGAAAGTTTTCTTGAAAATAAGCCGTTTTTACGCTATCATATAAGAGTTGAGGTTGTTGACTTTTTAAAAATCGTAAGTTGAATTTTTATAAGCAATCAAGCGTTTAAGTAGTTCTTTACTTTTAAGAGATAGACACTTTAAGAGAAAGACTTTTCCATAGTTAAATAAAATAAAACGAATAGAAATGGAGTTTACTATTATGACACAACGTTATGCGATTATTTTGGCAGCCGGTCAAGGTTCTCGAATGAAATCAAAGTTATACAAAGTCCTTCATCCAGTAGCAGGAAAACCAATGGTAGAACATGTTGTTGGGCAAGTTGAAGCAGCTGGGTCAGATAGAATTGTTACAATTGTTGGTTTTGGTGCTGAGCAAGTCAAAGAACATTTAGGTGACCGTTCAGAATATGCTTTGCAAGCGGAGCAATTAGGTACAGGTCATGCTGTTTTACAAGCTGAAAGTTTGTTAAAAGATAAAGATGGAATCACATTGGTCATTTGTGGGGATACACCACTTCTGACAGCAGAGACGCTAAATGATTTATTTGATTACCATCAAGAAAAAGGTGCTAAGGCCACTATTTTAACGGCTGTTGCGGAAGACCCAACCGGATATGGTCGCGTATTACGTGATGATCTAGGGATTGTGACACGTATCGTTGAACAAAAAGATGCTACTCAAGAAGAAGCTCGTGTACAAGAAATCAATACAGGAACCTATTGTTTTGACAATAAGATGTTGTTTGATGCACTTACAAAAGTTGGTACAGCAAATGCGCAAGGCGAATACTATTTACCAGACGTGATTGAAATTATGAAATCCAAAGGTCAAATTGTAGCGGCTTATCGTATGAAAAAATTAGAAGAAGCACTAGGTGTTAATGATAGAATTGCTTTAGCAGAAGCTGCTGAAACGATGCGTAATCGAATTAACCGTAAGCATATGGAAAATGGAGTAACGTTACTTGATCCAAAAAACACTTATATTGATGTAGATGTTGAAATTGGTCGAGATACAATTATTGAAGCTGGAGTGTCATTAAAAGGCAAAACAGTTATCGGTGAAGATTGTTATATTGGTAGCAACTCAGAAATTTCAGACAGCATTTTAGGGGATCGTATTAAAGTAACTAGCTCAAATATTGAGTCTTCAGAAATGGCAAGTGATAGCAATATTGGACCCTATAGTCACTTACGTCCAGCGAGTAAGATTGGTGAGCGTGTGCACTTAGGTAATTTTGTCGAAGTGAAAAATTCAACAATTGCGAATGATACAAAAGTTGGGCACTTAACTTATGTTGGTGATGCTGATTTAGGCGAAAATATCAATGTTGGTTGTGGGACAATTTTTGTGAATTATGATGGAAAAAATAAACATCGTGCAACTGTTGGAGACAACGTCTTTATTGGTTGTAATGCGAATTTAGTAGCACCAGTAGCGATTGAAAAGGATAGCTATATTGCTGCTGGATCAACCATTACAAGCGATGTTCCAACTGGAAGCTTGGCAATTGCTAGAGCTAGACAAGAGAATAAACCTGATTATTTTGATCGGTTACCTCATTAAAAATATTGCTAAAATAAGTCAAAAAAATTAAATTTTAAATATTATGATTATATGAATGATTTAGCTTGATTTCTTAGTGAAAAATGCATAGTATTAATAGTGAAGAAACAACAACCAAGTTAAAAACAGAAAGTGGAGGCTATTATGTCAGAACATTATTTTGATCCAAAGCTCAAGATTTTTGCATTAAACTCAAACAGACCGTTAGCGGAGAAAATTGCTAACGAGGTGGGGGTAGAATTAGGAAAATTATCTGTGGATCAATTCAGCGATGGAGAAATTCGAATCAACATTGAAGAAAGTATTCGAGGGGACCATGTTTATATTGTTCAATCAACTTCTAGTCCTGTCAATGATAACTTAATGGAGTTATTGATTATGATTGATGCTTTAAAACGAGCAAGTGCTAAAACAATCAATTTAGTTATTCCATATTATGGATATGCTAGACAAGATCGTAAAGCTCGTTCGAGAGAGCCAATCACAGCAAAATTAGTTGCCAACATGATTACAGCTGCTGGAGCAGATCGTATTTTGACATTGGATTTACATGCTTCACAAATTCAAGGATTCTTTGATTTACCAGTCGATCATTTGATGGGCGCACCTTTATTAGCGAACTATTTCTTAAATCATGATATTGCTAATGATGATGTAGTCGTTGTTTCACCTGACCATGGTGGAGTAACTCGTGCTCGTAAGTTAGCAGAATTTTTAAAAGCGCCAATTGCGATTATTGATAAACGTCGTCCAAAAGCCAACGTTGCAGAAGTGATGAATATCATTGGGAATGTTGAAGGTAAAAAATGTATTCTGATTGATGATATGATTGATACTGCCGGTACGATCACATTAGCAGCAGGTGCATTAGCAGAAGCAGGTGCAACAGAGGTTTATGCTTGTTGTACTCATCCAGTGTTATCTGGCCCAGCTTTACAACGCATTCAAGATTCAGCAATTAAACAATTAATTGTTACAGATTCTATCTATTTACCAGAAGATCGTAAATGTGAGAAAATCGTTGAAATTAGCGTGGGTGTTTTAATGGGAGATGCAATCAAACGTATCCATGAAAACAAATCTGTAAGTCCGTTATTTGAAAAGAAATTTAAACGCGACAAAAACTAAATCATTCATTTAGAAGCTAAAAAAGGCATCTAGAACAATTTGTTCTAGATGCCTTTTTTGTCTTATCCATCCTTTTAGAAGTGTTGAAGATTAATTATAAAAAATAAAATGTATAAAAATAGTTGGAAATAAGAAAAATTTGTAAGTTGAAATCAACCTCGTAAATATAAAGTGGATAACATCAGCGATTGATTGAAAAAAATCACTCATAAATAAAATACATATAATATACATTTTTTATGTATAATCAAATGGAAGGTTTTTCTTTTATGAAAGTACTTGTAATCGTTGTGATTGTTGTGTATGATGGTTTAAATAATAAAAAGATTACCTGATAAAGCAATGTTTAATTTTTTTAGGGGGGAATATAAAAATGAAAAAAATGGTTTTTGTTGTATTTTTATCCATTTTAAGTATAACTATGTTAACTGCATGTGGAGGAAATGATAAGGATAACAGTCAATCAAGTAGTAGTGCAGATGAAAAATTAGAAGTATTGAATTTAAGTGTGCCAGCGGAGTTGCCAACAGTGGATCCAGCCTTGGTTCAAGATGCAATCAGTTTTAATGCACTTAATCAAGTTATGGAAGGACTTTATCGACTTGATCAGAAAGGCAATCCAATTCCGGCAGCAGCAGATGGGGAAGCTGAAGTAAGTGAAGATGGGTTAACCTATACATTTAAATTAAAACCTAATTTAGTTTGGTCAAATGGAGATGCTGTTACTGCAGCTGACTTTGAATTTGGATGGAAGAGAGTTATCGACCCAAAGACAGCAGCCAACTATGCCTTTATTATGAAAGATGTTAAAAATGCACAAAAAATTATGGATGGTACTGTTGCTAGCGAAGAATTAGGAATAAAGGCAATGGATGAGTTAACATTAGAAGTTAAGGTAGAAAAACCTACAGAAAACTTTTTGACAACGATTACTCGAGGAACTTTCTTTCCGCAAAATGAAAAATTTGTAAAAAAAGAAGGTGAACAATTTGGTACGAATAGCGAACGAGCTATTTATAATGGACCTTTTGTGTTGACTGAATGGGATGGCACAGGCTTATCTTGGAATTATGAAAAAAATCCAAGTTATTGGGATAAGAAAAATGTTTCCTTGGATAAAGTGACTAATCAAGTGATTAAAGAAGCAACAACTGGAATTAATTTATATGAAAATGATACGATTGATTTAGTTCGTTTGACTGGGGAACAAGCAAAACAATATATCGATAATCCAGAATTTAAAGCGCCATTGGAAGCTAGATCTGTCTATTTGGAATTGAACCAGATTGATCACCCAGCGTTGAAAAATCAAAAAGTTAGAGAAGCAATTGCCCTAACAATCAATCGTGAGGATTTAGTTAAAATGATTATAGCCAATGGTTCCGAGGCTCTAGGTGGTTTAGTCACGAATGATTTAGCTAAAAATACTGAAACAAAGGAAGACTTCCGAAAAGCATCAGGTTCATATTTAGATTATGATGCAAAAAAAGCAAAAGCATTATGGACTGAAGCTCAAAAAGAGTTAGGTAGTTCAACAGCAGAAATCGAATTAGTCACCGATGATGATGAAACAAGTAAGAAAGTTAGTCAGTTTATTCAAAGCTCAATAGAAGCAGAGTTAGAAGGAATAAAAGTGAAAATAAGAAATGTACCTTTTAAAAATCGAATTGAGTTAGGAGATACCGGGCAATTTGGTTTGCTTTTATCCGGATGGGGAGCGGATTCCAACGATCCAGATGCCTTTTTAAATCTATTTTTATCAGATTCTGTTTTTAATGGTGGGAAGTATAAAAATCAAGAATACGACAAGCTTGTCATAGCTGCAACGGGAGAAGATAGTAGTGATCCTAATAAGAAATGGGCTGACGATTTGGCTGCAGAGAAATTGCTGATGCAAGATGTTGGTATTGTTCCATTGTATCAAAAAGCTGATTCGATGTTACTGAAAAGTAAGGTAAAAGATTATATTCAGTATCAAATTGGCTCACCCAACTTAAAATATGTCTCTATTCAAGAAGATTAGAGTAAGTATATTATCTACGTTAACCGACTCAACAAACTTTTTATCAAGGCCAGTTCTTATGAGCCAGCTATTCGAGAAAAAGATAAAAATTCGAGAGGACAAAAAACGTCCTATCAATTTTTCCTATTTTCTTGCCAGAGCTAACCGACTCAACAAACTTTTTATCAAGGCCAGTTCTTATGAGCCAGCTCTTCGGAAAAAAGATGAAATTTCGAGGTGGCAAAAAGCGCCACATCAAATTTCCCTATTTTTCTGCCAGAGCTAACAGGCTCAACAAACTTTTTATTTAGGAGTGAACAATAAATGTCGATTCAATTAACTGAAGAGCAAAAAGAAGCAAGTGTGAAGTCCCTAACTCGTTTAATTAACTGTCCTTCTTTCAATACATCTGATGGGCTGACAAATCCGCCTTTTGGTGCTGGTGTGCAGCTATGTTTGGAAGAGGCGCTAGCTATTTGTGAAGAGCTTGGAATGACAACGTATCTTGACCCAAATGGGTTTTATGCCTATGCAGATTATGGAACAGGAACGGATTTGATTGGTGTTTTGTGTCATTTAGATGTTGTACCTGCGGGAGATTTAACTTTATGGAATACAGATCCTTTTTCAGCAGTTGTCAAAGATGGGATTATATATGGTCGAGGTTCTCAAGATGATAAAGGGCCGACAATTGCTGCTTTATCAGCATTTAAAGCGGTTGTTGATGCAGGTTATACATTTAAGCAAAGAATTCGTTTTGTTTTTGGAGCGGATGAGGAAACCTTATGGCGGTGTATGGCGCAGTACAATAAAAATGAAGAAGCGCCAACAATGGGTTTTGTTCCTGACGGGGCATTTCCTTTGATTTACGCAGAAAAAGGCTTATTACAAGTGACTTTAACGGGTCCAGGTAGCGAAGAATTAGACTTGGATTGTGGCGATGCATTTAATGTGGTTCCTGGAAATGCATCCTATACTGGTAGTGATAGTAAAGCGTTGCTTCCTCATTTTATGAAACTAGGATTACCTGTTAAGGAATTAGCTGGGACATTAACTGTTGAAGGCAAAGCCGTTCATACTAGTTTAGCAGGGAGTGGAGTTAACGCCATTAACTTGTTGGCTCAAGGCTTAGTAGCTAACTACCCTCATCCAATGATTCATTTTTTAGCTGAACAGGTTGGTAGTCAGACCAATGGTGCCACTATTTTTGGGGAAGTTAAGGATGATGTAAGTGGGGAACTAACTTTTAATGTGGGGATGTTAACCATAAATAAGAACCAATCAGAAATAAAAATTGATATGCGTATACCAGTCACGGCTGATAAAAAACAACTTGTAGATAAGTTACAAGCTACTGCCAAGGAATATAATTTAAAGTATCATGAATTTGATTATGTTCCTTCATTGTATGTACCAAAAGATAGTCAGTTGGTTGAGACTTTACTGGGGGTTTACCGCGAAGCTACAAACGATCTTACTGAACCGATAACGTCTGGTGGAGCAACGTATGCACGAACTATGAAAAATATGGTCGCTTTTGGAGCTCATTTTCCGACATCTGTCGGGTTAGCGCACCAAGCAAATGAAGGTTTAGTTCTTGAAGAATTATATAAAGCTACTGAAATTTATGCTGCAGCAATAAAAAAATTATGTTGTGAGTAAAATTGATAGTGTTAGTTGTAAATAAAATAGAAAAGACCTGTTTAAAGTCGAAAAAACTTTAAATGGGTCTTTTAAAAGTATATTCATTTTTTGTGAAATTTGTTATGGTAATTTTGATGAGAGACAAGGTCTTTTTAGTAACAAAATGATATTACTCAACAATACTAATCGTAAACCCATCATAGCCCTTAACACCAACAGTCTCAATAGCCGTTGAAGTCAGTTTTTGGTTAGTGGCGAGTTCCTCAACAAATTGTCTTACTCCTAAAATACGTCCATCATTACTCTCAGTGCTAAGGACTTCACCATTTCGAACAACATTATCCCCGATAGTAATAGTTCCAGATTTTGCTAATTGTTGTGCATATTTCAAGTAAAGAGGATTATTTTCTTTATCAGCATCAATAAAAATTAAGTCAAAAGGCAACGAATTTTCATTAACCAACTGTGCTAATGATTCAGAAGCAGGACCGACTATAATATCAATTTTATCTGAAAAACCAGCTAATTTAGTGTTTTCTTGAGCGACTTTCGCATGAGTTTGATCAAATTCTAGTGAAATAATTTTACCATTCTGAGGAATAGCCTTAGCAAACCAAATCGTGCTATATCCGCCTAGAGTACCAATTTCTAGAATTCTTTGGGCCTTAGCAATTTTAGATAATAAGTAAAGAAATTTCCCTTGAGAAGGTGAAACATCATGAGGTGGTAATCCGTGTTTTTGATTGTTTGCTAGAACTTGGTCAAAAATAGCCTCTTTCTCAATGAGCTTATCAATAAAATAAGCATCAACAGCTGAAAATAATTCTTCCATTGAAATCACTCCTTTTATATTTTTAGTATATAGAAGTAAGGGGAGTTATTCAATTAAATCAGCCTCCAATCTTAATCGTGAATCCCAACGAATTCAGCTAAGAAATGTTCAGCTACTTTAGTTAAGGTTCGATTTTTCGACCAAATAAGCCCGTAAGAGGAATTAAATAGAGGATCATCTAATAAATGTGCTTCTATTTTTCGACCAGCGTGGAGCTGTAAAACCGATTTTGGTACGATGCTTGTACAAAAACCACTTTCAACTAAATTAAAAAGTAAAGATAAATCAGAACAAGTTGAAATAGAGGTAGGATTTAATTGGAATTTAGCTAAATATTCAATGATTGAATGATAAACTCCAAGGCCTTCTGTGCTAGGCAATAAAAGTTTACTGTTGGCAATACCATAATAATCATTAGGATTTGGCCCAGGTTGAAGCGCGTCTTTTTTGCCATCACAAATAAAGTAAAAAGGTTCCACATTTAAATAGGTGATGTCAAAGCCATGCAATTCCAGAGGGAAGCGGACTAAAGCTAATTCAATGGTATGATTCCGAACCATTTCGGCAAGCAACTTAGATTCATTTTGATGAATTGCATAAGTAACCTCCGGAAATTTATTCTGAAAACTTTGCAAACTCGGAGCTAATTCTTCTGCAGACAAGGTATTAACGCCTAAACGTAATTGACCTTTTAATCCTAAACTTGTTTCTTTGACTAATTGTTCCGTTTCTTCCAATTGTTGTAAAATTTTTACGGCTTCTTGATATAAAACTTCTCCAGCTGTCGTTAAATGAGTTTTCCGTGATGTTCGCTCGATTAGAATTGTACCTAATTTTTCCTCCATTTGCTTAAGTTGTTGACTTAGAGGAGGTTGTGCCATATGCAAGCGGGCTGCAGCTTGAGTAATGTTTTTTTCTTCAGCGATTGCAATAAAATAACGTAATTGACGAATATCCATATTTTCCTCCTAACTATATCTATTTCGTATAGTTTAACAATTATATGGATATTTTTCATCTATAACAGCTCGTGGTATGCTTTAATTAGTCTTATAAATACGGAGGTGCTTCAGATGAAAAAAAATTATGTTCTATTTTTTAGTTTAATCGGAATTGTCTTAATCAGTATTGGTATTTTTAGTGTCACTTTATTGAAAGATTCTTCAACAAGATCTAAAGATCAGTCAACTTCAGAAAAACAGCCAACTAGTCAAGCTAGTGATTCCAAGCAAATTGAATCAAGCCAAGAACTAGAATCAAAGGAGAAAGAAGTCATGAAAATAGATAATCCTCAATTGAATCAAGAGTTAATCACAGCAACCGCTAATCAGAATCTATCAGAGATAAAACGATTATTAACAGTTGGCGCAAATGTTGATGCTATGGACGAAAAACAACAAACTGGTTTACTAGTCGCTACACATAAAAATAATTTAGAGATGGCTGAAATTTTTTTGCTAAATGGTGCGAATGTCAACCAACAAGATGCCATTCAGGATAGTCCTTTTTTATATGCTGGGGCAGAAGGCAGAACGGAGATTTTACAAATGATGTTAGCTTACAATCCAGATACCACATTAACAAATCGTTTTGGTGGAACGGCTTTAATTCCTGCAGCAGAAAAAGGACATTTAGATAATGTGCGCTTATTATTAGAACAAACAGATATTGATGTAAATCATGTAAATCAGCCAGGTTGGACAGCCTTGTTAGAAGCAATCGTATTAACGAATGGTGATACGACTCAACAACAGATTGTTCAAGTCTTGTTAGAACATGGTGCTGACCCAAACTTAGCTGATGCTAATGGAATCAGACCATTAAGGCACGCCAATCAAATGGGATATGGTAAAATAGCCGAAGAATTACGTAATGCTGGTGCATATGAGTAGAGAGGAGCAAGTTGGTATGACTAGAAAGAAATGGTTACAAAATGTTCGAGTAGAAACAGGATATGAGTACGAAGGAGAAACTATTGTAGGAACAAAAACAGAGTTAGTTGATTTATTGATCCAAGAAGGTTTGATTAAGCAAATTTTACCGAGTAATTCAGTTATAAGGGAAGATGCTGAGTATTATGACGCTAAAGGCTTATTGGCATTACCTGGCTTTATTGAAAAGCACAGTCATTTGGATAAATCACGTTTAGGAACGAATTGGCAAGCAGTCACTAAAGTTCCTTCCATTATTCAACGCTTTGAATCGGAAATGGTAGAGCTTGAGAAGTTACCTTTGTCCGTTTCTCAACGAGCAGAAGTTCTGTTAAACCGTTATTTAACCAATGGCATTACAAAAATAAGAAGCCATGTAGACGTACATCCAACAGCGGGATTACATTATTTTTCAAGTGTTAAAGAAGTAGTAGACAATTATCAAGAAAAGCTTTCTTCTGAAATTGTAGCTTTTCCACAGCATGGATTGTTACGAAGTAATAGTATCGAACTAATGCAAGAAGCACTTACAAAGGGAGCGACAATTGTTGGAGGTGTGGATCCAACAGCAGTTGATGGCGATATGAAAAAGTCTTTAGAGGCAACTTTTTCTTTAGCTAATCAAAATGAGGCTGGAATTGATATCCATTTGCATGAACGCGGAGAAATGGGTTTGAAAACGGTTGAGTATTTTTTGAGTTTGGTTGAAAATCATAAGTTTCAGGGAAAAGTTGCTATCAGTCATGCTTTTGCTTTAGGTGATGTTAGTGGCAGTCAAAAAGCAGAACTGTTTCAGCGCTTGGCAGAAAATCAAGTTGAAATCATGACTAGCGTTCCAATTACTGGTGTGATACCACCAGTGATGGATTTAAAAGCAGCGGGTGTAAAAGTATCCGTTGGTTGCGACAATATATTTGATAATTGGTCTCCCTATGGAAATGGAGATATTTTAGAGCGAGTTGGACGTTTAGGTGAAGTTTTTGGTCAAGTTACAGAGCAAGAACTTAGTCAAACGCTGGGATTTATTACAGATGGCGTTACCCCTCTTAATCCAAATGGGAAACAAGTCTGGCCTGTAGTAGGTGACAAGGCTGATTTTGTTTTTGTAGAAGCTAGTTGTTCTGCAGAAGCCGTGGCCCGGAACAGTAAAAAAGTCATAGTTATGCATCAAGGGGAACAAACACATGGTTCTTTTTAACGAGTACATGTTATTAAATATTGCGCTCTTTTTATAGATATGCTAAAGTTTAACTTATCGAGTAAGCAATACAGCATAGCAATTAAATGGAGGTATAAATGGCCTATTGGAGAGCGTTAAGTCTAAAAAATAAGTGTTTGTTTGTAGGTAGTCCGGTGTTTTTAATTAGTGTCTGGTATTTACTGTTCAATCAAGCAAAAATTGTGACCGATATTATTACAGCACCTTTTAATTTATCATGGGTTAACCTCTTTAAATTCTTTTTGAATGAGCAGTGGTTAGATGTATTAATCAAGAATTTTAAAACGATTTTGATTAACTTAAGCATCGTAATTAGCGCTCAATTGTTATTCTTTAGTATTGGAATTGTTCTTATTTTAGTCCTACAGTGGAAAAGCTCTAAAGCTACAAAGTGGTACTTTGGTAACAAGTTGATTTTTGTTGGGTATCTTTTCATGCTAGTTAGTACGATTTCTTTAGCAGGAATACTAGGAAATGTTTCTTATCAGCTAGTGGATACGATTAATAGTTCTTTGCAAAAATTAAGTGTGGCAGAATTAACGAAGCTATCAGATGAAGTGACAGGAGTAGTTAGTCAATTTACATGGTCATTAGACAGTATCATTAGTGATGCGACAACTTTAATGAACACAGTAAAGCACATTATTGCTACAACGAAAGAAATAGCCAATATTCCAGACTTAATTACAGTTTGGTTTGATAATCTAACGATTTATCGTAACTATTTACGGGGATTTGTTGGTGCAAGTACCGTTGTGATTATTAGTGGACATCTAGTTGAGCTGTATAGAATTTTTGAATTAAACAAGCATTTAATCAGAAAAAATAAAAAAGTTTCAGTAGATGAACGAATTATTACGCTCTTAGAACAACAACAAAAGTTGTTAGAAAAGCTAAGTGAAAAAGAAGAAAGCTAGTTAAATGTTGCTGTAGTCAAGAAACTTTATCTTGAGTACAGCTTTTTTCAATAGAATGAGCTAAATTTTTAACTAGAAAATCTGTAGGAATCTCTAAAATAAGGATATAATCTAGCATTTAGCATAGGAACATGGTAGAATAAAAATGAAAAAGGAACCATGCGTTAACATGATTCCTTTTAGGTAGATCGTTCAAAAGACGATGACAACTGTTGTTCGTTAAAAAAAATAACTACTTAAACCGGTCAAAGTTTAGGAGTAGTTATTTTTTGTTTTTATGATCATAAATTTTTAAAGCCAGAGTTGTGAACGTAAGTGCGAACATCAACGCTTCAAAAACTGACACGTTTAATCCTTTCTAGGAGCAAACACTAAAAACATAGGCATCGCCCCCTTTTTACAACGAGCTAGCCACCATCCATTTAACTTTCTACAAGATAATTATAGCATGTTGCAGAAAAAGGAACTGTTCTTTAATAGAAGAATTAAGTTCCTTATTTGAAAAATAAATCTAATGTTTTAGATATTTTAGTCTAATGCATCAAAAGCATCGTTTAAAATTTGCTTCAAGGTCGAAGCGGAATGAATCATTTTGTCCATTTCTGCATCTGTCAAAGGAATTTCAATTACATGTTGAATACCTTGGCGATTAATCACCGCAGGAGCTCCAATAAAGATATCCTCTTGACCATATTCACCATCTAAATAAACAGATAAAGGTAAAATAGAACTCTCATCATTTAAAATCGCCTTGGTAATACGAGCTAAAGCCACAGCAATTCCATAGAAAGTCGCGCCTTTCTTCTCGATGATTTCATAAGCGGCATCTCTCACTTTGAAAAAGACTTTAACTAAAGCTTCTTCGTCAACTTCTGGATTGTCTTTCACCCACTCATAAATTTGAAGACCGCCAATATTGGCGTGTGACCAAACAGGAAATTCTGTGTCGCCGTGTTCTCCTAAAATATAACCATGAACATTTCGGGCATCAACATGAACTAGGTCAGCAATAGCTTGACGGAAGCGAGCGCTATCTAATGAAGTTCCACTACCGATTACACGACTTTTAGGTAAACCAGAAAATTTCCAAGTAGCGTAAGTTAGGATATCAACGGGATTACTTGCTACCAATAAAATACCGTCAAAGCCACTAGCCATAATATCAGCAATAATTGCTTTGAAAATCTTAAGATTCTTATTGACTAGGTCTAAACGTGTTTCTCCAGGTTTTTGAGCTGCTCCAGCAGTTATCACGATCAAATCAGCATCGTGGCAATCTTGATAGGTTGCACTGTATATTTTTTTAGGAGAAGTAAAAGCTAGCGCATGAGATAAATCAATCGCGTCTCCTTCTGTTTTATCTTTATCAATATCAATGATGCCAATTTCTTGCGCAATATTTTGAGTCACTAGTGCAAAAGCATAGCTAGAACCAACCGCTCCATCACCAACAACAATGACTTTTTGATGATCTTTAATTTCAGTTTGTTTCATAAATAGTTCCCCCTTAACTTATTTTCATAGGACAAGAACAGTATATCATGTTTATTTCAGAATGTTGGGTAAAAAGTCTCATTATTCAATGTAGTTTTTCAAGGCAGTAAAATTTACGAAGAAAAAAATGCATATCCTCCTTATCAGATCTAAAATATGGTATACTAATAAAATATGACTATCTGTACATCCGTAAAATAAATGCGCTATTGCAGACCTACACAATAAAAAAAGTAAAGAAACCAGAAATAAGCAGACTATCTGTTGATTTTTGGGTTTTTAGGCATTGTAAAAATAACAATCGTAAAATAAGGAGCTAGAAAATGAAGATAATCGTCGGTTTAGGGAATCCCGGTGCAAAATATACCGCAACAAAACATAATATTGGCTTTATCACTATGGATGAAATGGCTTTCCAACATAAGTTGCAGTTTAACAAAAGTAAGTTTGATGCAGTTTATGCAGAAGCTTTTATTGGAACTGAGAAAGTGCTATTAGTCAAACCACAGACCTTTATGAATGATTCAGGACAAGCAGTTAGACCATTAATGGATTATTATGATTTAGGTATTGAAGATTTAGTTGTGGTGTATGACGATTTAGATTTACCAGTTGGGAAAATTAGATTACGCCAAAAAGGTAGTGCAGGTGGGCATAATGGGATTAAAAGTTTAATCCAACATCTAGGTACTTCCGACTTTAATCGAATCAGAATAGGCATTGACAGACCTTTCCCAGGTCAGACAGTTATTAACCATGTGTTAGGTGCGTTTCCAAAAGAGCATCATGAAGACATACTTTTTGCGGTTAAAGATGCTGCCGAGGCTTTAAATTACTGGATTGAAGGCCACACATTTTTAGAAACAATGAATCAGTTTAACCGTAAAAGCTAAATAAATTAAGAATCAAAAAATATAAAAGAGGCACAGAGTAATCTGCGCTTCTTTTACCATTCAAATAAAAAAGTACTTAAAAAACAAACATGCTCGTTGAGGCGCTTAACTCTGGCAGAAAAATAGGGAAATACACCCAAAGTATCTTTTAACTTTGAGGGGATTTCATCTTTTTTCTGAAGAGTTGTCCGAAAAGAACGATTAAATTGAATTAAGGAGTAAAAACATGGTAGATATCAAACAGTTATTAGCAGATACATCTGACATAGAAAATTTATTAGAATCTCTTGAAGAGAATCAAACACAATTAGTTACAGGTTTATCAGGTTCTGCACGAACATTAGTCATCAGTACGATTTTAGAAAAAAAGAAGAAACCAATCATTTTAGTTGCGCATAATTTATTTCATGCTAGTCAATTAATTGAGGATTTTTCTGGTTTTGTTCCTGAGGATCAGTTGCATTTGTTTCCTGTTGATGAAATGATTCAGGCAGAAATGTCTATTTCTTCACCTGAATACCGAGCAGAGCGAGTAGCTGCGTTGGATTTTTTACTAAGTGGTAAAAAAGGTATTGTGATTATTCCTCTCTCCGGTGTTCGTAAACTAATTACACCAAAAGAAGTTTGGAAAAAAGCACGCTTTAAAATTACCAAAGGTGGCGAACTTGATCCAACTAATTTAGCTCAAGATTTAGTTGATATGGGATATACAAGAGAACACCTGGTTGGAAAACCAGGTGAATTTAGTATGCGTGGTGGGATAGTTGATATTTATCCATTAACGGAAGAATACCCTATTCGTGTTGAACTATTTGATACTGAAGTGGATTCTCTACGTTATTTTGAAGCAGATACACAGCGTTCGATAGCTTCTATTGATAAGATTACGATACTTCCGGCAACGGATACGATTTATACATCAAGCATGTTAAAAGCTGGTGCGCAAGATTTTAGTGAAGCTGTGGAAAGAAATAGCGATTTGATTCTTGATGCGGCTACAAAAGGCCTATTTATAAAAAATCTGACCCCTATTATTGATGCTTTTGATAAAGGTGAACCAATGGATAGTTTAGCTCTGTATACAGATTTTATTTATCCACAACATACGAGTGTCTTAGATTACATGCATAAAAATAGCTTATTAATTATGGATGAATATCCACGGATTATGGAAACGGAGCGCCGTTTAATTGAAGAAGAAGCAGAGTGGATTACGAGTAAGCTGGAAGAACGTAAAATTCTACAGCACCAAACATTTGCTAACGATTTGAGAGGCGTGCTTAAAGATGTTCAACAAGGAACACTTTATTTTTCTTTATTCCAAAAAGGGATGGGAAATATTCGTTTTAAACAAATTCATGCGTTTCAGTACCGTAATATGCAGCAATTTTTTGGACAAATGCCCTTATTGAAAACGGAAATGGATCGTTGGGTGAAACAGAAAAATACTGTATTAGTGATTGTATCTGATGAAGATCGAGCGAAAAAAGTCAATCAAACCTTTAAAGACTTTGAAATCCAAAGTAAAATTGTAAAACCTAAGAAAATCGAAACAGGAAAAGTTCAAATCATGATGGGAGCAATTCATAATGGATTTGAGCTTCCAAAAGAAAAAATTGTTATCATTAATGAACGCGAAATGTTCAATAAAGTCACAAAAAAAGTAGCTAGGCGTCAAACTTTATCCAATGCAGAACGTTTAAAAAGTTACACAGAGTTAAACCCAGGTGATTTTGTCGTGCATGTAAATCACGGAATCGGAAAATACACTGGAATGGAAACTTTAGAAATAGGTGGAGTCCATCAAGATTACATGTCCGTTCTCTATAAGGACGATGCAAAACTATTTATTCCTGTGACACAAATCAATTTACTCCAAAAATATGTATCGTCAGATGCCAAAACACCAAAAATAAATAAATTAGGCGGAACAGAGTGGGCTAAAACTAAGAAAAAAGTAGCGGCTAAAATTGAAGATATTGCCGATGATTTAATTGAGCTTTATGCAGCTCGTGAAGCAGAAGTTGGCTTTGCATTTTCACCAGATAGCCCTTACCAACAAGAGTTTGAGAATGCCTTTCCTTATACTGAAACAGATGATCAATTGCGTAGTACTGCTGAAATTAAACATGATATGGAAAGTAAAAAACCTATGGATCGTTTATTGGTTGGAGATGTTGGATACGGGAAAACAGAAGTAGCGATGCGTGCTATTTTCAAGGCAGTTCAAGATGGAAAGCAAGCTGCTTTCTTAGTACCGACAACAATATTAGCCCAACAGCATTACGAAAGTTTAGTGCAGCGTTTCGAAGATTTTCCAGTTGAAATCGGTTTGTTAAGTCGTTTTAGAACAAAAAAACAACAAAATGAAACAATGGACGGATTAAAAAAAGGGTTAGTTGACGTTGTGATTGGAACGCACCGAATTTTATCTAAAGACATTGAGTTTTTAGATTTAGGCTTACTGATTGTTGATGAAGAGCAACGATTTGGTGTGAAGCATAAAGAAAAACTAAAACAATTAAAAGCTCAAGTAGATGTGTTAACATTGACTGCTACTCCGATTCCAAGAACCTTGCATATGTCTATGTTAGGTGTTCGTGACTTATCGGTTATTGAAACACCACCAGCAAATCGTTATCCAGTTCAAACCTATGTTATGGAGCAAAATCCCGGCGCAATTCGAGAAGCAATTGAACGAGAATTAACCCGTGGCGGACAAGTTTTTTATTTATATAACCGTGTTGAAACAATCGGTAAAAAAGTAGAAGAGCTGCAAATGCTTGTACCAGATGCTAAAATAGCTTATGCACATGGCCAAATGACCGAAGCGCAATTAGAAAGCATCTTATATCAATTTGTGGAAGGTGAGTATGATGTTCTGGTGACAACAACCATTATTGAAACTGGGGTAGATATTCCTAATGTAAATACTTTATTTGTTGAAAATGCCGATCATATGGGTTTATCACAATTGTATCAATTGCGAGGACGGGTTGGACGAAGCAACCGCGTAGCTTATGCTTACTTTATGTATCAGCCAGACAAAGTATTGACTGAGGTCAGTGAAAAGAGATTACAAGCAATTAAAGATTTCACTGAATTGGGTTCTGGTTTTAAAATAGCGATGCGAGATCTATCCATTCGTGGTGCAGGTAATTTATTAGGAGCCCAACAACATGGCTTTATTGATTCAGTCGGATTTGATTTATACTCTGAAATGTTAAGTGAGGCAGTCGTACGCAAACGTGGACTTGAGAAGAAAGACGAGAAAACAGTTGTTGAAATCGATTTAGGAATCAATGCTTATTTACCAAGCACCTATATAGAAGATGAACGTCAAAAAATTGAAATTTATAAACGCATTCGTGAGTTAACGGATCGTGATGAGTACACTACTTTACAAGATGACTTAATTGACCGTTTTGGTGTATTCCCAGATGAAGTTGCAGATTTACTAGCCATTGGTGCAATCAAAATGGAAAGCGAGCGGGCTTTATTTGAAACGATTCGTCGTGTAGATGACTGTGTGCATTTAACCTTATCTACATCTGGAACAGCAAGTTTGCCAGCGGAAGAAATTATGAAAGCACTAGGAGATATTCCGTTGCAAGCAACGATGTCTGTGAAAAAAGAAAAATTAGTTGTGACAATGCATCTTAAAGATATCAATGCAAGTTTTGAGTGGTTAGGTTATATAGAGAAATTTGTAGCTAATATAGCTAAATACCGTTCTAAATTGGTCGCAGGCCAACTGTAAGCTACACGAGTCAAAAAGAGCCAAAACAAGTGTAGTTCGACAGAATCTGGAGGTGAATCATGGGAAATAAACAAATGAAGCAAATGATGAAAGGGGCAGTTGTTCTATCTGTTGCCTCTTTGATTGCCAAAGTTCTCAGTGCTGTTTACCGGGTTCCATTCCAAAATATGGTTGGAAATACTGGATTTTATGTTTATCAGCAAGTGTACCCTATTTATGGAATTGGAATGACCTTTGCCTTGTCTGGTTTTCCAATTTTTCTATCTAAATTAATAGCCGAAACAAAACACAATGGAGAACGAAAAATTATTCTCAAACGTGCGTCGCTAATCCTAACTCTTTTCGCCATTGTATTATTTTTGGGAATCTATACCTTTTCAGATGTGATTGCCAATGGTATGGGAGACAGCCAGTTAGCCCCGATTGTTAAAGCCGTATCATGGATGTTTCTCCTTATGCCGGGATTAGTAGTCTGGCGTGGTTATTTTCAAGGAACTGAAAATATGATTCCCACAGCTATTTCACAAGTAGTGGAACAAATTGTTCGGGTTGCGGTTATCCTTATTGCAGCAGCTTTATTTTTAAAATCAGATTGGTCTGAGTATCGTATGGGGACCTATGCCATGAGTAGCGCTTGGATTGCCGGAATTGCAGCCCTATTTGTGATGATGTATTACTACTATTTAAAAGGCGGGAATCAAGCGTTGAAAGAAGTTCCTTCTTTGAATTATGGAGAGGTCACTAATGCGCCTAGCTACTCTAAGTTGTTTCTTCGTTTTCTAACCGAAGGCTCGGCTATTTGTATTTTAAGTGCCTTACTTATTTTGTTACAATTAATTGACTCCTTTACCTTATTTAATGGGCTAATGGATTCAGGTGTACTTGCAGATGAAGCAAAAAATTTAAAGGGAATTTATGATCGTGGTCAACCATTAGTTCAGCTAGGAATGGTTGTTGGGACAGGGTTTGCGTCAAGCCTAATCCCAATGTTAACCAAACATTTTGTGCACCGCCAAGAAGGTGAGTTTTATCGGACTGCGGTTTCCTTATTGCGTATTACAACAGCATTTGCAATGGTAGCTACAGCTGGAATGCTAACACTTATGCCTTTTATCAATGATTTACTCTTTGGTGATCGAGATGGGAATGCTGTGTTAAGCGTCTATATTTTAGCAATTATTGTTGCTTCCTTAATTGGTGCATATAACACAATCTTGCAAAGCCGTAATCAACATCGAATGGCTATGCTAGCTTTAGTTTTTGGACTTCTTTTAAAATGGGGCTTTAATCAATTCCTAATTGGACCTTTTGGAACTATGGGTGCAAGTATTGCTACAGTCTTTAGTTTAGGTGGAATTTTATTGGTACTTTGGCTCGCTATGCCAACCCGTTTAAAAGGAAGTTTGCTAAAAGGTAGCTTTCTATTAAAATTAGTTATTTGTTGTTGGATTATGACATTTGTCATTACAATAGTCTTCTTATTTTTAGGCCAATGGGCATTTATTGCGACCAGATCAGGTTCCTTAGTAGCAATTATCATTGGTATAAGTATTGGTGTTCCACTGTTTGTGTGGTTGATTTTTAAATTCAAGTTATTTACTATAAGAGAATGGCTTTATATGCCTTTCGGAAAAAGAATAGTACGAATTAGGAATAGAAAGTAGGAAATTCAAATGGGAAAAATTTTAGTTGTCGGTTTAGGACCAGGAGATTTAGCACAGTTGCCATTTGGTGTATATCAACTCCTTAAAAAAGGGTTGCCTATTTATTTAAGAACGAAATTGCATCCTGTTGTAGAAAATTTAAAATCAGAAGGGTTAATGTTTGAAGATTTTGATGAAGTCTATGAAGCGAATGAACAATTTGAAACGGTTTATGAAAAAATTGTCGGTGATTTATTAAAAGAAGCTACGATAAGTAAAGAAGACATTATTTATGCTGTGCCTGGTCACCCGATGGTTGCTGAAAAATCTGTTCAGCTCTTGTTAGAAAACACAGCTGGAATTGTCGTTGAAATTAAGGGCGGACAAAGCTTTTTAGACGATTTTTTTACTGCTGTAAAAGTTGATCCCGTGGAAGGATTTCAATTGTTAGATGGTCTAGATTTAGATCAAAATGCTGTTCAAATGGGACAACATGTCATTGTAATGCAGATTTTTAATGAATATATTGCAAGCGATGTGAAATTAACACTTCAAGAAATCTACCCAGATGATCATCAAGTTGCGCTAGTTCATAGTGCCGGTAGTGAGGCTGAGCAAATTGACTGGTTGCCTTTATATGAAATGGACCGTATGGAAGGGGTTCATAATTTGACCTCGCTTTATGTGCCGCCACTGGCTTTGGACGATCGGGCAAAGTCTTTTCAAACAGTGCAAACTTATATGGATGAGATTGGTGGAGAGAATGGGGATATTTGGTTGTTAGAGCAAACCCATGAAACGTTGATTCCTTATTTAAAAGAAGAAACAGCTGAGTTGATTTCAGCTATTGAAAATGAAGATATTGACAATATAATTGAAGAATTAGGCGATGTTCTGATGCAAGTTATGTATCAAACGAATTATGGTGAGCGAACAGGCTACTTTAATTTAGAAGATGTTCTTGAAACTCTAAATCATAAATTACGTCGCCGCCATCCGCATGTTTTCGATGGAGTTAAAGTAGAAACAGTAGAAGAATTAGATGCCTTATGGCAAAAAATAAAAGCAGAAGAAAAGAGGAATTTAACATGAGACTAGATAAATTTTTGAAAGTATCTCGAATTATTAAACGTCGAACAATTGCTAAAGAAGTTGCAGATAAAGGCCGAATTGAAGTGAATGGAATCACAGCTAAGTCTTCAACAGATGTAAAAATAGGCGATGAATTATCAATTGCTTTTGGAAACAAGACATTGGTTGTTAAGATTGATCGGATTATTGAAACAACTAAAAAAGATGAAGCTGCTCATATGTATACCATCATTAGCGAAACATATAAAAATGATCCTGAAATGAAAGCATAAAAAAGTACACTATGGAAATTAAAGTTAGGTCTAACCGACCTAGCTTTAATTTTTTTTAAAATTCACGAGAATAACCGGAAATAGCCGTTTTTGACTACTATAAATATTGGACAAATAAAGCGGAATCTTGTATTATAAAGATGCTGAATAAAAAAATTTTAGATAACAAATTACTTTTCAGATAAAATTAAAAATAGTAAGAATTATGAGGCTATTTAGCCAGTTCTGATGATTCAGGCCTACCCGTCTCAACAAACTTTTTAGATAGGAGTGATTGAATGAATAAGAAGCGTGGAGCAATGAATGTCACGAGTTTAGGAAATGAGTATACTCAAGAGAAAAACTTACAGTCACATCGGGAAAAAAAGCATAAACGTCAAACACGTCGTCGCTTATTTGCAATTCTGTTCGTAGGACTCCTAATAATTGGTGGACTGGGATTTAAAATAATGGCAAATCAACAAGCGCTTGCTAAAATGAAATCTGAAGAAGTTCAAGTGGCGAAAGAATTAAAGAAAGCCAATCTTGATCAACGCTTGTTAAATAATCAAATTAAACAATTAAAAGACGATAGCTATATTGAAAAATTAGCTCGAGCTAAGTATGATTTATCTAAAGATAATGAAATTATATTTAATTTATCTGGTGAAGCAACAACGAAATCATTAGAAGAGTCGAAGAAAAAAATTGATGCAGATAAAAAAGCCGAAACACAAGAATCAGGTAAAGAAAATGAAGCTCCAGAGCCAAATAGTTGATTTATCTGACAAGGGAAAGTGCTTAAATAAAAATTATTTGCAAAATTAGTTGAATTTAGACAAATAGTCGTTTTAAGTCTCAGCACAACATGCTATAATAGGCATACAAGTTTTAAGGAGGAACATATTTTTTATGTCAATTGAAGTAGGAAGTAAAATTTCAGGTAAAGTATCAGGTATTACAAATTTTGGTGCGTTTATTGATTTAGGTGAAGGAAAAACAGGATTGGTTCACATTAGTGAAGTATCCGATACCTTCATTAAAGACATTAAAGATGTTTTAAAAGTTGGCGATGAAGTTTTAGTTAAGGTAATGTCAATTGGAGATGATGGAAAGATTGGTCTTTCAATTCGTCGTGCAGTCGATAAACCAGCTTCAGAAACAACACCTCGCCGTGAAAGTACTGGCGGATATCAAGGACGTCGTGAAGGCGGAAGTGGTGGCGGACGCGATAGCAATCGTAGTGGTGGTTACCAAAATCAAAGAAATACACGTAATACTCGTAATGAACCACCTAAAAAAGAGGATTTTGATTCATTAATGAGCTCGTTTATAAAAGATAGTGATGACCGTTTAACTTCATTAAAACGTAATACTGAAGGAAAACGTGGTGGACGCGGCGGACGCCGTAGCTAAAATCAGATGATAAGGATAAGGAAACTTATCCTTTTTTATTGTTTATGGAATTGAAGTTTGATAGCAGGAGGTGATGACAAGTGAGTGTAAAACAAACCTTTCTAAAGGCTTGTCAAAAGGATTGCTATTGGTCGCCTGAATCACGAATTTTATTAGCTGTCTCAGGTGGAGTTGACTCAATGGTTCTATTAGATTTAGTCAGTCATTTACCACCTTCAATTAAACCATGGTTTGCTGTTGTTCATTTCAACCATCAATTACGAGAAGTTTCTGATATAGAAGAACAATTTTTACAGAGCTATTGTCTTGAACGGGAGATTCCTTTCTATAGTAAACGGTGGGAATCAGTAGATCTTCCTCAAAATGGGGTGGAAGCTGCGGCTCGGTCAGCGCGATATACCTATTTTCAATTAATAATGGAACAAGTTGGAGCGACTCACATAGTCACTGCTCACCATGGTGATGATCAAGTTGAAACGATTTTAATGCGTTTAGTTCGAGGGAGTCATTTAATTGGTATTAGTGGCATTAAAACCAAGCGTCCTTTTGCAAAAGGCATATTGGTTCGACCTTTGTTAAGTTCAACTAAAAAGGAGCTCGTAAGTTATAGCCAGCAGTATGCTGTTCCTTATTACGAAGATGAAAGTAACCAGAATTTAATGTATACACGTAATCGTTATCGAAACGAAATTGTCCCTTTATTAAGAAAGGAAAATACGAATCTTGTTGAACATTTCATGGATTTTTCAGATGACCTAAGCGATATAATAAGTTTAGTTCAACCCTTGATTAATGAAGTTTTTAAGCAAGTGGTAAAAATTAGAAGTCCAGAATACTATGAAGTTGATTTTCCCGAATTAATTACGCATCCTAAAGAAATGCAGCGACAAGTTGTTAGCCAGTTGCTAAGTCAGCTAGCAGACCAGAATCCATTTGAGTATAAAAGAGAGCATATCAATCAAATTGTCGATTTGGCCAATGATTCTAAATCAAATAGTTATTTAACTTTACCAGAAGGATTTATCTGTAGAAAAGGTTATCAGCTCATTGTTATTAGTAAAGAATTAAATGAGCCGAAAAAAGCTATAGATTTCACAGTCATTCTAGAAATGAATCAATGGCAAAATTTACCAAATGGTGATCGAATAGGTTTATTCAACTCTCATATGCTAGAAGATTCTGTGCCCGGTTTGAAAATTTATCTAGACTGTCACTCAGTTCAACTACCATTGACTGTTCGTCACAGGCAAGATGGTGATCGAATGAGTATAAAAGGACTGAATGGCGGTACGAAAAAAATTAAAGATATTTTAATTGATCAAAAAATTCCAATAGAAGAGCGTAATAGCGCCTATTTGGTGACAGATTTGACAAAAAAAATTATTTGGCTTGTAAAATATAAGGAATCTCAATTGTCTATTGGGAAAGAAACTGATAAAATACAATACATACTCGTTTATCAAAATCATGAGTTGTATTGAAAAGGAGAAAATTAGATTATGCAAAATGATATCGAACGCGTTCTGTTTTCAAGAGAAGATTTAGCAGAAAAAACAGTTGAATTAGGAAAAATTTTGACGGAAGAATATGAAGGTAAGAATCCTTTGGTTATTGGTGTTTTAAAAGGTGCAACTTTCTTTATGTCAGATCTTGTCAAAGAAATTGACACATACTTAGAGATGGATTTTATGGATGTTTCTAGCTATGGTAATGAAATGGTTTCCTCTGGTGAAGTGAAAATCATCAAAGATTTAGATACAAACGTTGCTGGACGCGATCTCTTAATCGTGGAAGATATTATTGATAGTGGTCGAACACTAGCTTATTTGGTTGATTTATTCAAATACCGCCAAGCTAAATCAGTGAAAATTGTGACGTTGCTGGATAAACCAGAAGGACGTGCAGTTAAAATGGAAGCTGATTATGTTGGATATTTAGTTCCAAATGAATTTGTAGTAGGCTATGGTTTAGACTATGCAGAAAGATATCGTAATCTACCTTACATCGGCATTTTAAAACCTGAAATTTATCAAGAGAAATAAATGGTCAATGATGGTCAAATGTGTTATGATTATTGGGAATTAAAAATAATTTAAAGTAACGAGACAAAAAAATACCTTACAATGAGATCACTCATTAGTAGAAGGAGGGCGAATATGAAGAAGAACGGACTCTTTAAAAACGGCATCTTCTATGCAATTGTTTTCTTAGGGATTATTGGGATCGTGTCATGGGCAGGAAATGGCGCGTCAAGCGGACAAAGCAGTGAGATCTCAGCAAGTAAATTCGTAAAACAATTAAAAGAAGATGAAGTTAAAGAATTTAGCATTCAACCAAGTGGTGGGGTATATAAAATCACTGGGGAATATCGTAAAGCACAAAAAGTAGAAGGTAGTACAGGTGGAACAGGATTTAGTTTATTTGGCTCAAATAAAGAGGCAGAATCTAAAAACTTTACAACAGCTGTCTTATCAAATGATTCAACTATCAATCAAATTAATGAAATTGCACAAGAAAATAAAGTGACAATGACTCCTCTTGAGGAAGCAACAATGGGATTCTGGTTAAGTTTATTAATTTCATTTGCTCCAATTCTAATTTTGGTTTTATTATTCTATCTAATGATGGGACAAAGCCAAGGTGGACAAGGTGGCGGCGGACGTGGTGTGATGAACTTTGGTAAATCAAAAGCCAAAGAATCAGACAATAAAGCCAATAAGGTCCGTTTTTCTGATGTAGCCGGTGCTGAAGAAGAAAAACAAGAATTAGTTGAAGTTGTAGAATTCTTAAAAGATCCAAGACGTTTTATCGCTTTAGGTGCTAGAATTCCAGCAGGTGTTCTATTAGAAGGACCTCCTGGTACTGGTAAAACATTATTAGCTAAAGCTGTAGCTGGTGAAGCTGGCGTACCGTTCTATTCTATTTCCGGTTCTGATTTTGTGGAAATGTTTGTCGGTGTTGGTGCAAGCCGTGTACGTGATTTATTTGAAACAGCGAAGAAAAATGCTCCTGCGATTATCTTTATCGATGAAATCGATGCAGTTGGTCGTCAACGTGGTGCTGGAATGGGTGGCGGACACGACGAACGTGAACAAACCTTGAACCAGTTACTTGTTGAAATGGATGGATTTAGTGGAAACGAAGGCGTAATTATTATTGCTGCGACTAACCGTTCTGACGTTTTAGATCCAGCATTACTTCGTCCAGGTCGTTTTGACCGCCAAATCTTAGTTGGTCGTCCAGATGTTAGAGGACGTGAAGCAATTCTTAAAGTTCATGCTAAAAATAAACCATTAGCTGACGATGTTGATTTAAAAGTTGTAGCACAACAAACACCAGGATTTGCTGGTGCTGATTTAGAGAATGTCTTAAACGAAGCAGCTTTAGTTGCTGCTCGTCGAAATAAAAAGAAAATTGATGCATTAGATGTTGATGAAGCGCAAGATCGTGTGATTGCAGGACCTGCTAAGAAAGATCGTGTAATCAGCAAACGTGAACGTGAAATGGTTGCATACCATGAAGCAGGACATACGATTGTTGGAATGGTCTTAAATGATGCACGTGTTGTTCACAAAGTAACGATTGTACCTCGTGGTAAAGCTGGTGGATATGCCATCATGCTTCCTAAAGAAGATCGCTTCTTAATGACAAAAACTGAAATGTTTGAACAAATTGTTGGACTTTTAGGTGGACGTACAGCTGAGGAAATGATTTTTGATGTTCAATCAACAGGAGCAAGTAATGACTTTGAACAAGCGACTGGTTTAGCTCGTAGTATGGTAACTGAATATGGAATGAGCGATGCATTAGGACCTGTTCAATATGAAGGAAATCACCAAGTCTTTGTTGGTCGTGACTACGGTCAAACAAAAGCTTATTCAGAACAAGTTGCTTACGAAATTGATCAAGAAGTTCGCAAGATTTTAACTGATGCACATAAAGAAGCTCGTCGTATCTTAGAAGAGCACAGAGCTGAGCATAAATTAATTGCTGAAAAACTTCTTGAATTAGAAACATTAGATGAGAAGACAATCAAGAGTCTATTTGAAACTGGCGAAATGCCTCGTGGAAAAGAAGCAAAAGAAGAATATCCACGTGAAGATGGCGCAAGTTTTGAAGAAGCTAAAAAAGCCTTAGAAGCTAAAGAAGCGGAAAAAATGAAAGAAGAAAAAGCAGAATTGGAAGCTCGTAAAAAAGCTGAAGAAGAAGCTACCGTTGAAGAGGAAAAAGGCGCTGAAGAAGCAAGTAAAGAAATTAAATTAGAAAAAAAGGAAGAAGATAGCCACGAATAAAAGTGGTTACTGATTCCAAATAGAAACAAGAAGGGATACAACACTTGCTGTTGTATCCCTTCTTTATCAAAAAACAAATGATGAAAAAGTAAAAAAGAGGTGCTTAAAATGTCAGATTATTTATTGAAAAGTGTTTGTTACGATGGTCAAATTAGAGCTTACGCTGTTTGTGCAACTGAAACAGTTGGTGAAGCACAAAAAAGACATGATACATGGAGTGCATCTTCAGCGGCATTAGGTCGGACTATGATTGGTGCTCTTTTATTAGGTGCAACTATGAAAGGTCAAGACAAAATGACCGTTAAAGTTGAAGGGGATGGCCCTGCAGGCACGATTATTGTCGATAGTAACGGAGCTGGCGAAACAAAAGGTTATATTTCCAATCCAAAAGTACACTTGCCGCCAAATGAAGCAGGTAAAATAGATGTTCGTGGTGCAGTTGGAACAGAAGGTACATTAACAGTTATTAAAGATATGGGAATGAAAGAAACTTTCTCAGGTCAAGTACCATTAGTAAGCGGTGAGCTTGGCGAGGATTTCACTTATTATATGGCAAACTCAGAGCAAGTACCATCAGCGATTGGTTTAAGTGTTTTAGTTGATACAGATAATTCAATTAAAGCGGCTGGAGGTTTCATGATTCAAGTCATGCCTGGAGCAACAGATGCAACCTTAGACGCTATTGAAAAAAATATCGCTGAAATTCCTCTAGTTTCAAAACTAATGGACGAAGGTGAAAGTCCAGAAGAAATTCTCTTTCGACTACTAGGTGGGGAAGAAAACGTTAAAATTCTAGAAAAAATGCCAGTAACATTTAAATGTGATTGTTCAAAAGAACGTTTTGCTAATGCGATTATCACATTAGGTCCAACAGAAATTCAAGATATGATCGATGAAGATCATGGCGCAGAAGCAAATTGTAATTTCTGTGGAAATAGCTACCATTATTCAGAAGAAGATTTAGCTGAACTAAAAATAGAAGCGGCTGGCCTGTAATCAGGACTCGGCTCTAAAATTAAACTAGCTATAAAGGTACGGCTTATTAATGGTTTTTACTTGACAAAAGTAAGTAAGATTTCTAGAATGAGTTTAAGAGTAAACAGGTGTAGGAAAGTCGTGTCTGTTTTTTACTAGGCCTAACCAGCTCAACAAACTTTTTATTCGATAGGAGGAAAAATAATGGTAAAAATTGTATCGTCAGTAACACAGTTAATTGGGGAAACGCCAATTGTTAAATTAAATCGCGTGGTTCCAGAGGATGCAGCGGATGTTTATGTAAAGCTTGAATTTTTTAATGCTGGAGGTAGTGTTAAAGATCGGATTGCTTTAAACATGATTGAAGTTGCTGAAGAGGAAGGTATTTTGAAACCAGGTGATACTATTGTCGAGCCTACTAGTGGAAATACAGGTATCGGTTTAGCCATGGTTGCTGCAGCTAAGGGCTACCAGGCTATTTTAGTAATGACGGATACAATGAGTATTGAAAGACGTAAGATATTACGTGCTTACGGTGCGACCCTTATTTTAACTCCAGGTGCAGAAGGTATGAAGGGAGCAATCGCTAAGGCAACTGAATTGGCAGCTCAGCCAGGTTACTTTATGCCGATGCAATTTGAGAACTTAGCGAATCCAGCAGTTCATGAAGTGACAACTGGTCCAGAGATTCTAGAAGCTTTTGATGGAAAAGGCCCTGATGCTTTTGTAGCAGGTGTAGGAACAGGTGGTACGTTAACTGGAGTAGGACATGTTTTAAAACAAGCTAATCCAGATGTTCTTATTTATGCAGTAGAGCCGGCAGAATCACCTGTTTTAGCTGGTGGTTCACCAAGTCCACACAAAATTCAAGGAATCGGTGCTGGCTTTATCCCAGAAGTATTAGATCGAACAGTTTATGATGGAATTTTAGAAGTAGCCAGTGAAGAAGCTTTACTAATGGGTCGTGAAGTTGCCGCTAAAGAAGGTATTTTAGTAGGGATTTCATCTGGTGCTGCAATTAAAGCCGCTATTGAGGTAGCTAAGAAACTAGGTAAAGGTAAATCTGTTTTGGCCGTCGTTCCAGATAACGGTGAGCGTTACCTTTCAACAGCGTTGTATCCAACTGTAGAAGGCGAATAAATGAAATGTACTATAAGAAGCTAGAATGAACCTATTCTTAGCTTCTTTTTTATAGAAAAAATTAAAATAATAAGCAAGAATGTTTTCGTAGTTTGTGAAGTATGATATGATACGAGTTGTAAAATTGATAAAATGCTAATTAAAAACAAGTAAAGTAGAACTTTACATATAAATAGAAAAGAGGAACAAATAATATGTGGAAAATTGGAGATGTTGAGATTCCTAATCGAGTAGTAGTTGCTCCAATGGCCGGAATCAGTAATGCAGCTTTTCGAGTGACAGTCAAAGAATTTGGTGCTGGTCTTGTTGTCTGTGAAATGATTAGTGACAAAGGAATTCAAACTCGTAACAAAAAAACTTTAGATATGTTGCATATTGAAGAAAATGAATATCCATTAAGTGTTCAAATTTTTGGTGGAGATAAAGCGAACTTAGTTGAAGCTGCAAAATTTGTTGAAGCCAATACTCAAGCCGCTATTATTGATATTAATATGGGGTGTCCAGTAAACAAAATAATTAAAGCTGAAGCTGGAGCAAAATGGCTATTAGATCCAAACAAAGTTTATGAAATGGTAGCAGCTGTTGCCGATGCTGTTAAGATTCCTGTGACAGTTAAGATGCGTATTGGCTGGGACTCAGATCATGTCTTTGCTGTTGAAAATGCATTGGCAGCTGAACGTGCAGGAGCAGGAGCGGTAGCGATGCATGGAAGAACGCGTGTCCAAATGTACGAAGGTCAAGCAGATTGGGATGTTTTACGACAAGTGAAGCAAGAGTTAACAATTCCTTTTATGGGGAATGGAGATGTTAGAACTCCGATGGATGCCAAAAGAATGTTGGATGAAGTTGGTGCAGATGGCGTGATGATTGGGCGAGCTGCTTTAGGTAATCCGTGGATGATTTATCAAACTAAACACTATTTAGAGACAGGCATTTTATTACCTGAACCATCGGCAAGAGAAAAGATAAAAACAGCTAAATTACATTTAGAACGTTTGGTAAATTTAAAAGGTGAAGTTATCGCAACCAGAGAATTTCGTCAACATGCTGCATACTACCTAAAAGGCATTTCTCGTGCGGCAAAAACTAAAGTTGCCGTTAATCAAGCAACACGTCCAGAAGAAATGGCGCGAATCTTAGATGATTTTGTTGATGCGACCGAAGAACGCGAAATGAAATTAGCGAAATAATTAAAATGTGAGGAATTAATGGAGAAATCCGCTTAATTTCCTTGCTTTTTTTTGATTATATTGGCATTATTAAGAGTAATGAAAGAAAAATGAATCTAACTAAGAAAATTGCGGATAAAGGTTATGTAAAAAATAACTATAAACCCCAGTTCGATAATTAAGTAGAAATGGAGCGGTAAAAATGAGTAACGAAACAAACCAACAAGAAGAATTAAACGATCAATTAAAAGTGCGCCGCGAAAAAATGGAGCAATTACGAGAAAAAAATATTGATCCATTCGGTGAACGCTTTGAAAGAACGCATTTATCAAGCGAATTACATGAGGCTTATGATCGTTTCACTAAAGAAGAGTTAGTGGAACAAAAAGAAACGGCAACAGTTGCAGGTCGGATCATGACAAAGCGTGGCAAAGGTAAAGTTGGATTTGCCCATCTCCAAGATCGTAAAGGCCAAATCCAAATATATGTACGTAAAGATGCAGTTGGTGATGATGCTTATGATATTTTTAAAAATGCTGATTTAGGTGATTTTATTGGTGTAACAGGTGAAGTCATGAAAACTGATACTGGTGAAGTGACAATTAAACCAACATCATTGGTTCAGTTATCAAAAGCCTTACGTCCATTACCAGATAAATATCATGGCTTAACAAACGTTGAACAACGTTACCGTCAACGCTATTTAGATTTAATTAGTAATAAAGAAAGTTTTGATCGTTTTACAAAACGTAGTGAGATTATTCGTGAGGTCCGTAATTACCTAAATGAGCAAGATTATTTAGAAGTTGAAACTCCAACATTGCATAACTTAGCTGGTGGAGCAGCAGCTCGTCCATTTATTACACATCATAATGCATTAGATATGGAATTGTATTTACGCATTGCCTTAGAGTTACATTTAAAACGTCTAATTGTTGGTGGTATGGAGAAAGTCTACGAGATTGGTCGAGTATTCCGTAACGAAGGTGTTGATACAACCCATAATCCTGAATTCACCATGTTAGAAGTCTATACAGCATATACAGACTATAAAGATGTAATGGATTTAACGGAAGGTCTTATTAAAACTGTAGCCAACCGTGTGTTAGGTACTGGTGAAATCACTTATGGTGAAGTAACCGTTGATTTAGATACTAAATGGAAACGTCAGCACATGCTAGATGCAATCAAGGAATATTCAGGTGTTGATTTTTGGCCTGTAATGTCAGATGAAGAAGCTCGTGCTTTAGCAAAAGAGAACAATGTTACTATTACAGAGCATATGCAGTATGGTCATGTAGTTAACGAGTTTTTTGAAACATTTGTTGAAGAAAAATTAATTCAACCAACATTCATTTATGGTCATCCAGTTGAAATTTCTCCATTAGCTAAGAAGAATCCACAAGATGGACGTTTCACAGACCGCTTTGAAGTGTTTATTGTTGGAAATGAATATGGTAATGCCTTTACTGAATTAAATGATCCTATTGATCAAAGAGAACGTTTTGAAGCACAAATGCGTGAACGTGCAGGTGGAAATGACGAAGCGCATCAATTAGATGAAGATTTCTTAGAAGCGCTTGAATATGGAATGCCACCAACTGGCGGTTTAGGAATTGGGATTGATCGATTGGTTATGCTGTTAACAGACGCATCGGCTATTCGTGATGTTTTACTCTTCCCAACAATGCGCAATCACTAAAATAAATAGTTAAAGAATGGAACGTGTTAATCATTTTTGATTAATGGGTTCCATTTTCTTATCTTATATAGAAGAAAGCAGGAAAATATTTTTTATAAAATGAAAAATGCCACTCCTTTTAGTTAGTTTTTAACTAAAAAAGGAATAAAGTAGCTATTTTTGCGGTGCTTTTAATAAAAATGAATATTCACTCTGAAATGCATAAATATTTAAAAGCATACAAAGAGTAATCCCAACTTATTCTTGTTCGGTTTTAAAGGATGTAAGCGTTGTGTAAAATATAAAAAAAACTAGATTTTCAGTTTTAAAAATTAATTTAATTTATTTACCAAAAAGTGTTGACGAAACTTGCTGTAGCTGTTATATTTATACATGTCGCCGGGACGTAACAACGTCTCGACGGAAAACGAAATTAAAAAAAGTTTTAAAAAGTGTTGACAACAAATTAACCATGTGTTAATATTTAGAAGTTGTCAAAACGACAAACGAAACAACTTAGACCTTTGAAAACTGAACAAAGTAAGACGAACCAAATGTGTAGGATGACTCAACAAGGTTGAGTCAAATAAGCAAGAAAGTGAATAATTATTCGCTAGCAAAACTAATGAGCTTCAAGCATCATTTTATATGAGAGTTTGATCCTGGCTCAGGACGAACGCTGGCGGCGTGCCTAATACATGCAAGTCGAACGCACGAAGTTGAAGAGCTTGCTCTTTAACCAAGTGAGTGGCGGACGGGTGAGTAACACGTGGGTAACCTGCCCATTAGAGGGGGATAACATTCGGAAACGGATGCTAATACCGCATAGTTTCAGGGATCGCATGATTCTTGAAGGAAAGGTGGCTTCGGCTACCACTAATGGATGGACCCGCGGCGTATTAGCTAGTTGGTGAGGTAATGGCTCACCAAGGCAATGATACGTAGCCGACCTGAGAGGGTGATCGGCCACACTGGGACTGAGACACGGCCCAGACTCCTACGGGAGGCAGCAGTAGGGAATCTTCCGCAATGGACGAAAGTCTGACGGAGCAACGCCGCGTGAGTGAAGAAGGTTTTCGGATCGTAAAACTCTGTTGTTAAAGAAGAACAAGGATGAGAGTAACTGCTCATCCCCTGACGGTATTTAACCAGAAAGCCACGGCTAACTACGTGCCAGCAGCCGCGGTAATACGTAGGTGGCAAGCGTTGTCCGGATTTATTGGGCGTAAAGCGAGCGCAGGCGGTTCTTTAAGTCTGATGTGAAAGCCCCCGGCTCAACCGGGGAGGGTCATTGGAAACTGGAGAACTTGAGTGCAGAAGAGGAGAGTGGAATTCCACGTGTAGCGGTGAAATGCGTAGATATGTGGAGGAACACCAGTGGCGAAGGCGACTCTCTGGTCTGTAACTGACGCTGAGGCTCGAAAGCGTGGGGAGCAAACAGGATTAGATACCCTGGTAGTCCACGCCGTAAACGATGAGTGCTAAGTGTTGGAGGGTTTCCGCCCTTCAGTGCTGCAGCTAACGCATTAAGCACTCCGCCTGGGGAGTACGGCCGCAAGGCTGAAACTCAAAGGAATTGACGGGGACCCGCACAAGCGGTGGAGCATGTGGTTTAATTCGAAGCAACGCGAAGAACCTTACCAGGTCTTGACATCCTTTGACCACTCTAGAGATAGAGCTTTCCCTTCGGGGACAAAGTGACAGGTGGTGCATGGTTGTCGTCAGCTCGTGTCGTGAGATGTTGGGTTAAGTCCCGCAACGAGCGCAACCCTTATTACTAGTTGCCAGCATTTAGTTGGGCACTCTAGTGAGACTGCCGGTGACAAACCGGAGGAAGGTGGGGATGACGTCAAATCATCATGCCCCTTATGACCTGGGCTACACACGTGCTACAATGGATGGTACAACGAGTCGCAAGGTCGCGAGGCCAAGCTAATCTCTTAAAGCCATTCTCAGTTCGGATTGTAGGCTGCAACTCGCCTACATGAAGCCGGAATCGCTAGTAATCGCGGATCAGAACGCCGCGGTGAATACGTTCCCGGGTCTTGTACACACCGCCCGTCACACCACGAGAGTTTGTAACACCCGAAGCCGGTGAGGTAACCTTTTAGGAGCCAGCCGTCTAAGGTGGGATAGATAATTGGGGTGAAGTCGTAACAAGGTAGCCGTATCGGAAGGTGCGGCTGGATCACCTCCTTTCTAAGGAATATTACGGAAATCCCACACATTCGTTTTTACTTTGTTCAGTTTTGAGAGGTCTAACTCTCAAAACGATTCATCTCTATTCATTAGAGGTCAATCACATTTTGTTCTTTGAAAACTGGATACTGTTTAAAAAGTAATTAAAGTAAGAAACCGAGAAAACACCGCGTTTTAAATGAGTTTTTTAATTAGTTCTTATCGTAAGATAATGAATAAAATCATTGACTAACATCATGAGATTCCTTCGGGAATACCATCGATAAAAATTTTGTGCTAATGCGAAGCAATTCGAGGAAATGAGTGTTTGAGAAACGGAGCGTACTAGCGTACGTGAGTATCACAAAACACGAAATTAACGAAGAAGTGTGAAGTAGTAGTGCCAAAATTAGGTTAAGTTAATAAGGGCGCACGGTGGATGCCTTGGCACTAAGAGCCGATGAAGGACGGGACTAACTCCGATATGCTTTGGGGAGCTGTAAGTAAGCTTTGATCCAAAGATTTCCGAATGGGGGAACCCAGCATTTTTTATAGAATGTTACTGCTAGCTGAATACATAGGCTAGTAGAGGTAGACGCAGAGAACTGAAACATCTAAGTACCTGCAGGAAGAGAAAGAAAATTCGATTCCCTGAGTAGCGGCGAGCGAAACGGGAAGAGCCCAAACTAAAGAGCTTGCTCTTTGGGGTTGTAGGACACGACATTAAGAGTCATAAATGAGTTTTGTAGAAGAAGCGATCTGGAAAGGTCCGCCGAAGAGGGTAAAAGCCCCGTAATCGAAACAAAGTTCACTCTGTTGTGTATCCTGAGTACGGCGGAACACGAGAAATTCCGTCGGAATCCGCGGGGACCATCCCGCAAGGCTAAATACTCCTTAGTGACCGATAGTGAACCAGTACCGTGAGGGAAAGGTGAAAAGAACCCCGGAAGGGGAGTGAAAGAGCTCCTGAAACCGTGTGCTTACAAATAGTTAGAGCCCGTTAATGGGTGATAGCGTGCCTTTTGTAGAATGAACCGGCGAGTTACGATTACATGCGAGGTTAAGTTGATAAGACGGAGCCGTAGCGAAAGCGAGTCTGAATAGGGCGAATGAGTATGTGGTCGTAGACCCGAAACCAAGTGACCTACCCATGTCCAGGTTGAAGGTGCGGTAATACGCACTGGAGGACCGAACCCACGTATGTTGAAAAATGCGGGGATGAGGTGTGGGTAGCGGAGAAATTCCAATCGAACTTGGAGATAGCTGGTTCTCTCCGAAATAGCTTTAGGGCTAGCCTCGGAATTAAGAATCATGGAGGTAGAGCCACTGTTTGGACTAGGGGCCCTTCTAGGGTTACCGAATTCAGATAAACTCCGAATGCCATTGATTTATATCCGGGAGTCAGACTGCGAGTGATAAGATCCGTAGTCGAAAGGGAAACAGCCCAGACCACCAGCTAAGGTCCCAAAGTTACTATTAAGTGGAAAAGGATGTGGGGTTGCTTAGACAACTAGGATGTTGGCTCAGAAGCAGCCATCATTTAAAGAGTGCGTAATAGCTCACTAGTCGAGTGACCCTGCGCCGAAAATTTACCGGGGCTAAATAGTACACCGAAGCTGTGGATAGAACCTTAGGGTTCTATGGTAGGAGAGCGTTCTAAGGGCGTCGAAGCTAGACCGTGAGGACTAGTGGAGCGCTTAGAAGTGAGAATGCCGGTATGAGTAGCGAAAGACGGGTGAGAATCCCGTCCACCGTATGACTAAGGTTTCCTGGGGAAGGCTCGTCCTCCCAGGGTTAGTCGGGACCTAAGCCGAGGCCGATAGGCGTAGGCGATGGACAACAGGTTGATATTCCTGTACCAGTTTCTTTTGTTTGAACAATGGAGGGACGCAGGAGGCTAAGAAATGCGCACTGTTGGATATGTGCGTCTAAGCAATGAGTCTTGAGGTGAGTTAAATGCTTGCTTCTATACGGACAAGTTGTGATGGGGAGGGAAATTACAGTACCGAAGTTTCTGATGTCACACTGCCAAGAAAAGCTTCTAGTTAGAAAGAAATTGCCCGTACCGCAAACCGACACAGGTAGTCGAGGAGAGTATCCTAAGGTGTGCGAGAGAACTCTCGTTAAGGAACTCGGCAAAATGACCCCGTAACTTCGGGAGAAGGGGTGCTGATCGAAAGATCAGCCGCAGTGAATAGGCCCAAGCGACTGTTTATCAAAAACACAGGTCTCTGCAAAATCGAAAGATGACGTATAGGGGCTGACGCCTGCCCGGTGCTGGAAGGTTAAGAGGATTGGTTAGCTTCGGCGAAGCTAAGAATTGAAGCCCCAGTAAACGGCGGCCGTAACTATAACGGTCCTAAGGTAGCGAAATTCCTTGTCGGGTAAGTTCCGACCCGCACGAAAGGCGTAACGATTTGGGCACTGTCTCAACGAGAGACTCGGTGAAATTATAGTACCTGTGAAGATGCAGGTTACCCGCGACAGGACGGAAAGACCCCATGGAGCTTTACTGCAGTTTGATATTGAGTGTTTGTACAGCTTGTACAGGATAGGTAGGAGCCATAGAAGTCAGGACGCCAGTCTTGATGGAGGCATTGGTGGGATACTACCCTTGCTGTATGACCACTCTAACCCTAGCCACTAATCGTGGCTGGAGACAGTGTCAGACGGGCAGTTTGACTGGGGCGGTCGCCTCCTAAAGAGTAACGGAGGCGCCCAAAGGTTCCCTCAGAATGGTTGGAAATCATTCGTAGAGTGTAAAGGCAGAAGGGAGCTTGACTGCGAGACCTACAAGTCGAGCAGGGACGAAAGTCGGGCTTAGTGATCCGGTGGTTCCGCATGGAAGGGCCATCGCTCAACGGATAAAAGCTACCCTGGGGATAACAGGCTTATCTCCCCCAAGAGTCCACATCGACGGGGAGGTTTGGCACCTCGATGTCGGCTCATCGCATCCTGGGGCTGTAGTCGGTCCCAAGGGTTGGGCTGTTCGCCCATTAAAGCGGTACGCGAGCTGGGTTCAGAACGTCGTGAGACAGTTCGGTCCCTATCCGTCGCGGGCGCAGGAAATTTGAGAGGAGCTGTCCTTAGTACGAGAGGACCGGGATGGACACACCGCTGGTGTACCAGTTGTTCTGCCAAGAGCATCGCTGGGTAGCTATGTGTGGAAGGGATAAACGCTGAAAGCATCTAAGCGTGAAGCCCCCCTCGAGATGAGATTTCCCATCACGTAAGTGAGTAAGACCCCTGAGAGATGATCAGGTAGATAGGTTGGAAGTGGAAGTACAGCGATGTATGGAGCGGACCAATACTAATCGGTCGAGGACTTAACCAAGAAATAAACGGTGAAGAACGTTTCCAAACAATTACTTTTTAAACAGTTCCAGTTTTGAGAGATCAAACTCTCTACAATTAAATAATTGAATCGCAGTTTAGTGTCGATGTAACCATCAACCTAAACAAGCATTTTTTAACAAATTGCAAGCTAATCAAGGATGTAACTGAGCGAACCCCGGAATGCACTAGTGTGCATGAGGAGTGGAGTAAAGGAAACAGACGCAGAGTAGCGCCGTAAGTTGTAAAAAAATTGTGTGGTGGCGATAGCGAAAAGGATACACCTGTTCCCATGCCGAACACAGCAGTTAAGCTTTTCAGCGCCGAGAGTAGTTGGGGGTTTCCCCCTGTGAGGGTAGGACGTTGCCACGCAAAAGATTCAATCGAAAAAAAGGACTATTGAAAAATAGTTCTTTTTTTATGCAAAATTTTAAAAATGATCATTATGTAGAATTTCTTATTACTTTTCTCAACTATTCGAATTATGATACAATACTAATTGATAACTATAAGACTATATTTAGTGATTGTAGCAATTTATTTACAAGAAAACTGAGTACTCTGAACACGGCATCCTTACAGCGCTGTTTACCGATTGCTTTGGCTGGCAGCTACATCTGAAAAGCATAAAAACCTTGATTTTTATTGAAACTTAAAGTTTTTTGAAGTAATCAATAGAGTTTGACTTATGGTGATATATGAACAGTTTATTAAATAGGAGAAATTATAGATGGAAAAAAATACAATTATAGAAAAAGTTTGTTACACGGATTTAGTTTTTGAGCGAGTAAATAAAAAGCTTAGTAAGACTATGACACAAAATGAAATAAAATTCTTAGTGCTAGCTACTTTAAATGATAACAGAAGTCAATTTGAAAAAATAGGTAAAAATTACTATGTATCTAATATGCCAAAAGGAATAAAATTAGTCATTAACTCTTCAACGTACCGTTTGATAACTGTAGATAAAATTTAACTAATGAGGAGTACTATAAAATTACATATATAAAGAATGTAAGTGTTAGTTTACTTGTCTTTGCTTTGTTGTTGAGCTGTCAAAAATCTCTAATGGTAGTAGAACCAACTTTGGTTAGTTAACGGTAGAGATCAAATAGGATTACCTAAAATGATTCAGCTAATGTCGGAAGAAAGCACACTACCTTTTTATGGTGCGAGTGGTTTGTTAACTATTTTAACTGAAACTTGTTATGTCATTGAAGCAATTTCACTTACAAAAAATAAAAGACGTTTCAGTTAATATTAACTGAGGCGTCTTTTTATGCGTATTCTAGTATAAGGGCTTGTTTTTGTAATTGACGCAAATAATTTGAAATTGTTCCAGTATAGATATGAGTAAAAATAGCTAATTCTTGTAAATCTTGAGGTGTAACCATATGTGGCTTTTTGCTAAATTCATAAAGACCACTATCTTCTAAAATAGTCGCTATAAATTCGGAACAAAAGAAGGCTCGATTACGTTGATAATCTATATTTACGGCTAAAGTAATTAAACCTAATAAATTATACCGCAAGTCTTCTTTATGTTGATGAAAATAGTTTATTTGTTCTTGAATATGTTTGTATTCATCCAAGGTGATTTCACAAGAATAAATTGAGCAACGAGCACTTAAAAAGAAATCATGTGAAATATCTTCTCGAACAAAACCCCCAATAAACGGGTTATTTAAGTCTTTTCGACCAAAACTAGCTAAATCATTCAAAGAAGGCATCAGAGCAATCGAAGCGTGATTGTAGCTAGCTCTAGTATATAATTTAATCGTTTTTGATAATAAACTACTTGTTGCAGTTAAAACTAGGTATAAATGCATGAATAATGGTCATCTCCTGTTCATTCATTAATTAAATACTACTATTTTTTTATTATACAGTAAAACACAGCATATATATATGGCACTTAGGTCTGATTATTAAAAATTGATGTAAATATGAAAAAATAATGAATGAAAGAAAAAGAATTTTTTAGAGATGAGAATAGCGAAAATAAAGAGTTTTCTTATTTTTTTTGATATATGAAGAAATTTTTGATAAATTAAGATAAAAAAAACACAGCGTTTCATTTCTTTTTATGATATATTTGTGTTATCTTAATGGAATAATTGTTTATTTTATTTGTTTTTAATCCTTTAAAATCAAAGGTAATTTGAAACCGATGGAAAAATCATTATTTTAAAAGTGTTATTTAGTGACCGTAAAACAAAAACAGATAGGAGAAACAATATATGAGCCAAATGCAATTAAAATGTTTTATCGAGATTATGCTTAATTTAATTGAAGAGAATGAATGGGAAGATACCTGTGAAATATTAGGCATTGAGGATCAAGATGAGTTTCGTATTATTAATGAAATGCGTCAGGATCAAATGAATATCTTCACTGAAACAGCATCTGCCTATATGGAAGTGTGCATGAAAAAGCATGACGGAATTGATTACGAAGATGAACATTTTAAAGAAATGACTTTGCATGAATGGCTAATTCACAATCGTCCAGAAGTTCCATTCTTATATATTTAAATTTAAAAGAAAAAGCAGCGCCTAATATGGCCTGCTTTTTTTAATTGTCTTCTTCGAAAAGTGTTCCTTTTTTTATTTGAACTAATTGGGAATGATAGATGCCCAGGTTTCCTGAAAATAAATAGCTAATAACACAAATTAAGAATAAATAAGGCAAACTAGCTGTTCCAAAAAGCTCTAAGCCCATGACAAAACATGCAATGGGAGTGTTTGTTGCTCCAGAAAATACACCGATAAATCCTAAACCTGCTAAGAATGATACTGGAAGAGCTAGGAAAGGTGCTAACGTGCTTCCTAGAGTAGCCCCAATGACAAATAGTGGTGTAACCTCTCCTCCTTGAAAACCTGCTCCAAGGGTCACAGATGTGAAAATTAATTTAATTAGAAAAGATAAAGGTGGAAGGTCGCCATTAAATGATTGTTCTAACATCGGTAAACTCAATCCTAGATAAGCACGACTGCCAATAACGATGACTAAGATGATAATTATGATCCCACCAAAAAAACTTTTAAAAATAGGGTTAGGAAACCATTCACTAAATTTTGTTTTTAGATAAGCCGTTAGTCGACTAAAAAGACGTCCAGTTAAGCCGAATAAAATTGCTGCCAAAATTAATTTTAAGATTAGGAGTGGTGTGCTAGTTGGAATTAGTCCCATTTGATAAATGTGATGAGTGGCGCCAAGAGCTAGTGTAACCCAGTTTGCTACTAAAGCAGACCATAAGCTAGGAAATAGTGCTTCTTCGCGGAAATAGCCTAATACGAGCACTTCCATAGCAAATAAAGTTCCAGCTATAGGTGTGCCAAAAACAGAACTAAATCCTGCACTCATTCCACAGATAATGAGAATGCGTCTCTCTTTAGCATTAATTTTAATGATTCGCCCGACAAAATCTGCAGTAGCACCACCCATTTGTACAGCAGTTCCTTCGCGACCAGCAGAACCACCAAAAAGATGCGTGGCTAAGGTTCCTATCAATGTTAAAGGGATTAGGCGTAAAGGGATTTTTTCTTCCCCACCAATCGCTTGCTCAATGACTAAATTATTGCCTTTATGGGCATTCTTTCCAAAGTCTTTATATAAATAACTAATAAAAGCCCCGGCTAAAGGCAGTAAAAAAAGTAACCAAGAGTAATGTACTTGTAAAGCTGTTACTTTTTCTAAAGATTTTAAGAAAAAGGCAGATAAAGCGCCTGTTAAAGTACCAACAAAACCAGCGTAAATAAACCACTTAATCAGGTAAAAGAGAATTTGAGTAAATTCTAACTGTTTAATTTTATGACAAATTGAGTGCACGATAATTCTCCTTCTTTCCATCTAAGTAAATAGAATGAACAAATTCATCTTATTTTACCACAAATTATTCTATTAGTAAGATAAAGTCAAAAAAGACTATTGAAACTAACCAAATAGTCTTTTTATTAACTGGTGCGTTTTAGAAATGCTGAAGGTGGCAAACCATAATATTTTTTAAATAACTTGCTAAAATAATAGGCATCATTATAGCCGACTAAATTTGCCGCTTCTTTAACTGTGATATCTTTTTCATTTTCCATTAATTCTTTTGCACGATTTAATCGTAATTTAATCAGATAATTGATTGGTGATTCTCCAGTTTCTTCTTTAAAGACTCGAGAAATATACGTTGGGCTGATATACAATGTTTGAGATAAAGAACTTAGGCTAACTTCCTCTGTATGATGATTTTCTAAATAATGAATAATGTCATTGACGATGGTTTGCTTTTCTTGCTCTTCATAGGAAAGTTTTAGAGCATTGATTTCTAATTGACTAGAGTCGGCATCACGTAAAATATAGATAATCAATTTCATCACCAATGCTTTTAACATCAAGTCATATCCCGCTTCACCTTTGGCTTTTTCCATTAAAATTTCTTGGCATACATCAAAAAATTCTGTTTTAAATTTTGTTAAATGAAGAATAGATGTGTTAAAAGGAAAATGATCACGTGAAAATCCTTGAAGTGCGAAATTGCGAAAACCAATGTGTATTTGTGTACTTTCCATTCCTTTTTGATAACGCTCATGATGATAAACACCAGGATTAAACAAGAGTATTGTTTCTTTTTCTAAAAAAACGGTTTCATCATTGATTACATAATCTACGGCACCATCAATAATAATCGACAATTCGAGAAAGTCATGATGGTGGTGTTGTCCTTCTGAAGGACCATTATTGTAACAATCAAAGATATATAAAATTTCTGGGTTAAATGTTTTTGTATTTAGTTGTAACATCCCCTATTCACCTCTTTCAAGCGCTTTCTATTATACGTTAAAAAATGAGGAACCGCAACAGAACTAGTCTATATATCTAGGTAAATAGAAGGTGATATAACTGAATATGTCTCGTTTTTTGATGTGAATAGGCAAGCTAAGTCTCTTAAATTGTCCTCTTTTATTTTAGGCAAGAATAAACAAGTTTATCCATCTTAATTAATAAAAATGACCATTCTTTTTTTGAACTATATCCAGTAATCTATAACAATAATAACGAATATGAAAGGTTAGATTTTAGGCTAGTTTCACTCGCAAGCCATTCTAGAAAAAGACAATTTTCCAAAAAAGTAAAGAGACATTTTTCTGCCATGGTAAAAACTGCGAGTTCAACATATTATAATTAGGAGGAATTTATATGGGAAGCATTAAATGGGTTTGGCAATATGCTAAGGTCTATCGATGGAAGACAATACTCGCAACTACCTTAGTATTGATTACCTCAATTTTAAGTATTGTGTATCCACTTTTGGGTGGAAGGATAGTGGACGAAGTCATAGATCAAGGGAAATCAGAATTATTACTGCCATTATTAGGTGCCATGATTGGTGTCACATTTATTCGAACAGTATTACGTTATAGCTATCAGATTTTATTTGAAAGGATTGGACAAAATTCACTATTTCAAATTCGTGAAGATTTGTATATGAAATTGCAAGAACTAGATTTTAATTTTTTTAATCAGACGCGTGTTGGAGATATTATGGCGCGAATGACTGGCGATACGGATGCGATTCGTCATTTTGTTTCATGGGTATTTTACAATATTTTAGAAAATTTACTATTATTTATTTGTGCCGTTGTAGTGATGGCTAGAATTGACTGGCGCCTTATGTTAGCTTTAGTTGCAATTACTCCTTTAATTGGTTTTTTAACAATGAGAATGTCTCAAAAAGCACAACCTATTTTCTATGAAATCAGAGAAAGTTTTTCACGCTTGAATTCAATGGTGGAAGAAAATATAAGTGGGAATCGTGTTGTTAAAGCATTTACAAGAGAAGAATTTGAAATTGAAAAATTTAATCACCATAATGATGATTTTAAGCAACGAAATATTGATTCAGCAGAAGTATCAAAACAGTATTTACCAATTTTAGATTCATTAGCAAGCAGTTTGACAATAATTACTTTAGTTTTAGGTGGCTACTTTGTTATTATTGGTCAAATGACGTTAGGGGATTTAGTCGCATTTAATGGTTTTTTGTGGATGTTAAATATGCCAATGCGCATGAGTGGTTGGTTAATTAATGATGTCCAACGATTTATCGCATCCTCCTTTAAAATTCGTGAAATGCTAGGTTCTAAATCTCGGATTCCAATTGTCTCTGAAAAACCTGCAACAGCTTTAAAAGGCTATGTTGAATTTGATGATGTGTCCTTTCATTTTGATGATGACCCAGAAACAGAAGTCCTAAGTCATATTTCTTTGAAAGCTGAACCTGGTCAAACGATTGGTATTCTAGGCGAAACAGGTTCAGGAAAATCGACGTTAGTTAATTTGATTGCACGTTTCTATGATCCTACCTCTGGAACTGTTTTAATTGATGGCGTTGATGCAAAGAAATGGCATGTACGTGAACTACGTGACCATATTGCGATCGTAATGCAAGATATATTCTTATTTTCGGATACGATTGAAGAAAATATTTCATTTGGTGTACCAGGCGCAGATAGCCAAGAAATCGAGCGTATGGCTCGCATAGCAGATGCTAACCATTTTATCGAGAAGATGCCTGACGGGTATGAGACGGTTGTTGGTGAACGTGGTGTCGGATTATCTGGCGGACAGAAGCAAAGAATTTCTTTAGCCAGAGCTTTAATGAAAAATCCGGCTATTTTAATTTTAGATGATACAACTTCAGCTGTTGATATGGAGACGGAGACAAAGATTCAAGGAGAACTAGATCAGATTACTGTCGACAAAACAACATTTATTATTGCACATCGAGTATCTTCTGTTAAGGATGCAGATGAAATTTTGATTATGGATCATGGGAAAATTGTAGAACGAGGAACTCATGAATCGCTCTTGGCATATAAGGGCTACTATTATGAAGTGTATAATAAACAACTTGGAAACTTTGATGTAACGGAGGTGGAACCAAATGGCTAGAAATAAATTTGATGTCGATGAAGAATTAGAACAAGAGTTTAATAAAGAACACTATCAACGCTTATTTCAATATGTAAAACCTTATAAAAAACCAATGCTAACTACATTGTTTGTCATTTTAATTGCAAATATTGCGACAATGCTAGGACCTTATTTTACTAAATTAGTTATTGATGATGTAATTCCAAATAAAAATATGACATTGTTAGGTTGGTTAGCTGTTGCTTTTATAGTCTCAGTATTTGTAACTGGTTGGTGTATGCGGTATCGAATCCAATCCATTACGTTAATCGGTCAAGATATGCTTAAAGATATGCGTTCAGATATTTTTGAACATTTACAAAAATTGCCATTCTCTTATTTTGACAGCCGACCACATGGGAAAATCTTGATCCGAGTAGTGAATTATATTAACACATTAAGTGATTTGCTTTCAAATGGATTAATTAATTTAATTTCAGATGTGATTAGTGTGGTCATTACGTTGATTTTTATGTTTGCGATTGACTTTAAATTAACGCTGTATAGCTTGGCTTTGTTACCAGTTTTATTCATTTTTGTAATGATCATTAAAAATAAACAACGAAAAGCCTATCAAGTTTTAAGCAACAAGCAATCGAATCTAAATGCGTATATTCATGAAAGTATTGCTGGAATTAAAGTAACACAATCATTTTCTAGGGAAGATGAGAATTACAAAATTTTTTCAGAGGTTAGCAATGAATATCGCTCTTCTTGGATGCATGCTGTAAAAGTTCAATTTCTTTTATGGCCGGGTGTTCAAAATATCGCTGTGATTACGACCTGTCTAATTTATTTCGTGGGAATCCGAGGCTTAGGTGTCGAGGTTTCAACCGGTACATTAATCGCTTTCATAGGTTATGTAAATAATTTTTGGAATCCAGTCATTAATATTGGGAATTTTTATAATTCATTAATTACAGCAACAGCCTATTTAGAAAGAATTTTTGAAACATTGGATGTAGAACCAGATATTAAAGATGCACCAGACGCATTTGAATTGCCCCCAATTAAGGGTGACGTCCGTTTTCGTCATGTAACCTTCAGATATGAAGAAGGCAAAGATATTTTAAAAGATATTTCATTTCATGTTTTACCGGGTGAGTCAATTGCTTTAGTTGGGCCGACTGGAGCTGGTAAGACGACCGTCATTAATTTGTTAAGCCGCTTTTATGATATCAACGAAGGCGAAATTTTAATTGATGGTGTGGATATCAGACGAGTGACATTACATTCTTTGAGGAAACAAATGGGTGTTATGCTACAAGACACATTTATTTTTTCAGGAACTATTCTAGACAATATTCGTTATGGAAAATTAGATGCAACCGAAGAAGAAGTGATTGCCGCTGCCAAGGTTGTTCGGGCTCATGATTTTATTGTTGATTTAAAAGAAGGATACCACACGGCTGTAAAAGAACGTGGTAGTACATTGTCTGCAGGACAAAGACAATTAATTTCTTTTGCACGAGCTTTGTTAGCTGATCCCAAAATATTAATTTTAGATGAAGCGACTTCAAGTATTGATACAAAAACAGAGACATTGTTACAGGATGGTTTAGATAAGTTGCTAGAAGGCCGAACTTCATTTATTATTGCCCATCGCTTATCTACCATTAAAAATAGCTCAAGAATCTTTTATATTGATCAAGGAACGGTTCAAGAGGCAGGTAGTCATGATGAATTAATGGCAGAGAAAGGCTATTATTATCAGTTATACCAATCTCAATTTGATTTATTAAAAGAAATATAGATACATGCGCAAAAAGGCTAGCAGACCAGATTTTACGCTAGCCTTTTTGTTATCTAGAGCATTCTAAGTTGCTAATTTAATAAAAATAAGTAAACTAAAGATAGAGAGAAAGGGGTTGGAAAAGTTGGAATTAATTGAAGATGAGAATGGTCTCGAGTTAGTGCATAGAAATGGGAATTGGGTACTAAAGAAAGAAGTGGGGTTTTCACCAGTCCAAACAATGGTAGCAAGTGTGGCAGCATGCAGCACATATGTGTATCAAAGTGTTTTAGAAAATTCCAATATTGCGTACCAACTTCATGGAGTTGAATTTGATTATGAAACTGCATCAGAAGGAACTGTTCATCCAGTGACAAAAATAAATATTCAATTTAAGGTGACGATTGATGAAGGAGCAAGAGAGCGAGCAACTCGCGGTTTGAAATTAATCGCCAAACATTGCACAGTCATCCAATCCTTGTCTGATTCTGTTGTTGTTGAAGAAATTTTAGTTTTTAGTTAAAAAAAAGACAATAAATGAGTTATTTAGTCGATTTTAAAAAGAATTTGTAAAATAATGAAAGAATAGTAGAGTATTGTTTGCATATTTAAGAAATCCATGTTATAGTTAGTTTATTGATTTTTGTATCGGATTATTTTGGTTTTTGTTGTTTTATGAACTTCTTCCAAGTGCCATTCAAGAACTATAAAAAATTTAGCAACATCACAAGGAGGAAACATATTATGACAAAAGGTAACGTAAAATGGTTTAACGCAGAAAAAGGATTCGGTTTTATTGAAAGTGAAGACGGCGGAGACGTATTCGTACACTTTTCAGCTATCCAAGGAGACGGATTCAAATCTTTAGACGAAGGTCAAGCTGTTGAGTTTGATACTGAAGAAGGCAACCGTGGACCACAAGCTGTAAACGTAACTAAAGCTTAATTTTAATTAATTATGTTTATTCAAAACTTAGACAGAAATGTCTAAGTTTTTTTTATTTGAATTGAACTAAAAAGCTTCACACCTTTTGTAAAAATGGGTGTGAAGCTTTTTTTATTAAATTTGATCAATTAAAGGAATGCCTGTCTCTTTTGCATAAAGTGTCATGACTTTTGTCCAGTTTGTTCCTAATGGGTCACCAGATTCCTTAAATAATAATTTCATCTTGTCATTCTGAGCTTGGCTAATTTGCTGATCAATAGCTAATCCAGATTCAGTAAGGTAAATTTTTTTGCTGCGTTTATCGGTTTCATGAGATTTTTTCTCAATCCATCCTAATTCGGTTAGTTCTTGCATTGGACGATTCAATGCTTGTTTGGATATATCTAATACAATTAAAAGCTCTTTAATTGTTAATCCTGGAAAACGATGAACAAAAAATAAAATTCGACGGTGTACTTTTGTAATGCCGTATTTTCCGACTAATTCATCAGAAGTTTTACTAAATGCTCGATAGGCAAAATAAAAAAGTGCCAAATTTTTATCAAAATTAATATCTTCTTGCTCCATTGAAATTCCCCCTATGGCTTTAAAAGTAAAACCGATTATTCATGATGTTAGTATAGCACAATTATTGTTATAAAAAAATAAATAGGTCAATCTTGTTGACTTATTTTCTTGAGAGGTTTATACTACAAAACGTAAAGCAGATAAAGTGAGTTTCAAGGATACAAAATTAGTAGTAGGAGGATTTTTATGTACACTGTTGGAAATTATTTGTTAGACCGATTGACTGAATTAGGAATTAGAGATATTTTTGGAGTTCCTGGGGATTATAATTTGAAATTTTTAGATCATGTAATGACTCATAAAGAACTTAATTGGATCGGAAATGCCAATGAGCTAAATGCGGCTTATGCAGCAGATGGATACGCTCGAACAAAAGGAATAGCAGCGTTAGTGACAACATTTGGAGTTGGCGAATTAAGTGCAGCTAATGGAACAGCAGGGAGTTATGCTGAAAAAGTTCCTGTAGTTCAAATTGTTGGAACTCCTACAACGGCTGTTCAAAATAGTCATAAATTAGTTCATCATACCTTAGGGGATGGTCGTTTTGATCACTTTGAAAAAATGCAGACAGAAATTAATGGAGCGATTGCTCACTTAACAGCTGATAATGCCCTAGCTGAAATTGATCGAGTTTTGCGGATTGCAGTTACTGAAAGATGCCCAGTTTATATTAATTTAGCAATTGATGTAGCTGAGGTAGTAGCTGAAAAACCACTTAAACCTTTAATGGAAGAATCCAAAAAAGTGGAAGAGGAAACAACTTTAGTCTTAAATAAAATTGAAAAAGCGTTACAAGATTCTAAAAATCCAGTAGTTTTAATTGGAAATGAAATTGCAAGTTTTCATCTAGAGAGCGCATTGGCCGATTTTGTCAAAAAATTTAATTTACCTGTGACTGTTTTGCCTTTTGGCAAAGGTGGTTTTGATGAAGAAGATGCGCATTTCATTGGCGTTTATACAGGTGCACCTACGGCTGAAAGCATTAAAGAACGCGTTGAAAAAGCCGATTTAATTTTAATTATAGGAGCGAAATTAACAGATTCAGCTACAGCTGGTTTTAGCTATGATTTTGAAGATAGACAAGTGATTTCTGTGGGCAGCGATGAAGTTTCTTTTTATGGTGAAATAATGAAGCCTGTTGCCTTTGCTCAATTTGTGAATGGGTTAAATTCTTTGAATTATCTAGGTTATACAGGTGAAATTAAGCAAGTTGAAAGAGTAGCGGATATAGAAGCAAAAGCTTCAAATTTAACTCAAAATAATTTTTGGAAATTCGTCGAAAAATATTTAAGCAATGGGGATACTTTAGTTGCAGAACAAGGAACCTCTTTTTTTGGAGCATCATTAGTTCCTTTAAAATCTAAAATGAAATTTATTGGTCAACCATTGTGGGGATCGATAGGATATACTTTCCCTGCTATGTTAGGTAGCCAAATTGCCAATCCTGCAAGTCGTCATTTATTGTTTATTGGGGATGGTTCCTTGCAACTGACAATTCAAGAGTTAGGTATGACATTTAGAGAAAAATTAACTCCAATTGTATTTGTAATCAATAATGATGGTTATACAGTTGAACGAGAAATTCATGGTCCTAATGAGCTTTATAATGATATTCCTATGTGGGATTATCAAAATTTACCTTATGTATTTGGTGGAAATAAAGGAAATGTTGCGACCTATAAAGTCACTACTGAAGAAGAATTAGTGGCAGCTATGAGCCAAGCTCGTCAAGATACAACTCGATTACAATGGATTGAAGTTGTTATGGGAAAACAAGATTCACCTGATTTATTAGTTCAGTTAGGGAAAGTCTTTGCTAAACAAAATTCATAATTGGATAAACTATTAAAAAATCAAAAAGTAGCTCGCATTTATGACGAGGTGCTTTTTGATTTTTTATCTATATAGAGTTCAATATCGGCTTGGCGATAAAGCTCATCGATAGTTTGTGAGGGTTTCGATGAACTGCTACCAATTGAAGTTGAAATTCGAAGAACAAATTGATTATCTAATTGGATAGTTAGTTGGCTAATTTGCTGCTTAATTTTAGCTTTTGTTTCTATGGTAGCTTTATTTGAAAGTGCTGATGGGATAACAAGTACAAATTCATCTCCGCCAATGCGATAAACTTTATGTTGAGGAAAGGAAGCGTTAAGTAAAGAACTAGATACTTTTTTTAAGATAAGATCGCCAATGTCATGTCCATAAGTATCATTAAAATGTTTAAAATTATTAATGTCTAAAAGAAATATCGTAACTAATTTTTCTTGTTTAAAAAGAGCAGTTAAATCTTTATCAAATGAGTAGCGATTGAATACACTAGTTAAATAATCATATTTTGAAACAGATTCATAATGCAAAAAGGCTTCTTTCTCTGTTTCGATATCTTTTGAAAATTGATAACTAATAAGCATTCCTAATAAATTGTATATAATAAAGACTAGGGTAATCGGAGTATTATTCTGGTAAGGTGAGTGAATAAGAAAATTAAGGATAACTAAAACAATGCTACTAGTAAAAATAAATGTGAGACGTAAATAAACTTTTTTATCCTGTACCCAGGAGCTAATAAAATATTGGCTTAACCCGATTAAACAGTAAGTGAGACAGATTCCAATAATCGGTGGTGAAAGTCCATAAAAAAGACGTGAGATTCCAATAATAACTCCAGCAATCAGGGGTGTTACGCCACCGTATGAAAAACTAGCCATTACAAGTGGAACTAAACGGATATCAATTAAGAAACTATCTTGGTAAGAGATTGAAAAATTCATTAGAATGATTCCTGTAATCCCACTCCCAAGTCCCATAACTAATTTATGTATCAAAGGTGATTGATGAGTTAAAAGAGTTTTTGAAATTTTAGATAATAAGTACGCGCTGCTGATTAAGATGGAGAGATTGGCAAGGACTTCTTTAACCATTTGTAACATGTAGATCCTCCTTAATTGATTAACAATGATTTAATAGTAACATAACGATGGTAGTTATTTAAAGCTTGGATGGAACTTATTTTAAAAGGAACTAAAAAAAGTATTAAATTAGAGAGTAAAAGGCTCTTTTTCGTCAGAATTGTGATACTCTTAAGAGAGCTTAAAATTATGAAAAGAGGTTACTAGTATGAGTGGTTTAATTTACGAACAAAAACATAGAATTAAGTATTACGAGTGTGATGCGACTAAAAAAATTAGTGTACCAATGCTATTAAATATTATGCTCTATGTTTCAGGAAAACAAGGTAAACTGTTAAATGTTGGTGATGACGTGGTTGCGCAACATGGTTTATCCTGGATTATTTTGCAGACAGAGATTAATGTAGAGCGTTTGCCAAAGGCTAATGAAGAAATTACTGTGGTCACTCAGCCTCAATCTTACAATAAGTTTTTTACCTATCGTGAATTTAAAGTTTATGATGAAGCGGGAGAGTTATGTGTAACAACTCATTGTACCTTTGCTATGATGGATTTTAATAAACGAAAAATGGTTCGAATTGTAGACGAATTAGTTGCCCCTTATGAGGTAGAAGCAACGAAAAAATTGGTTCGCACGCCGAAGCCAGAAATTGTAGATCAAGAAGCGGCTAAAACAATTGATTATCGCGTACGATATTTAGATATTGATGCGAATCAGCACGTTAATAATGCGAAGTATTTAGATTGGTTCTTAGATTCACTGGGGCTTGAGTTTATTAAAAATCATGAGCTAAAAAGTATTAATGTTAAATATGAAAAAGAAGTGTCTTATGGAAATTGGGTTCAATGTGAAGTGAGTCAAAAAGTACAAGAAGATGGTCGGATTTTGACTGCTCATCAAATTAATAATGATGGAATTCCGTCATGTGAGGCGAGTATGACTTGGCTTCCTCTTTAAGTAGTGGGTTTTTTCTAAAAATATAAAAGGTGCTGACAATCAATGGTTACAATAAATGATATTGCACGATTGGCTGGGGTAGCTAAGAGTACAGTTTCCCGTTATTTGAATGGTGGATCTGTTAGTGCAAAAACAAAGGCTAAGATTGATAAAATTGTAGCAGAGACTGGGTATAAACCAAATACATTTGCTCAAAGCCTCAAAGCTAAGAATACTGCCATGATAGGAACTATTGTTCCTCGTTTAGATTCCTATGCTACGACCCAAGGCTTAAAAGGGATTGATGAACAATTACGTGCTGTAGATTATCAGTTGTTGATTACAAATAGCAATCAAGATATCCAAAGGGAAATTGAAGCTATTTATGCTTACGCAAAGCAAAAAGTAGCGGGAATAATTTTATTTGCAACAGTTATTACAGATGAGCACCGCAAAGCGATTGATTCTAGCAAAGTTCCAGTCATTATCTTAGGTCAACAAGCTGATGGGTATCACAGTATTGTTCATGATGATTATCAAGCAGGTTATATGCTAGGGAAATACGCAGTTAGTTTAGGTCACCGGATTTTTACCTATTTTGGGGTATTTGAAGATGATATTGCTGTTGGACAAAAACGTAAGCAAGGGATCTTAGATGGGATTAAACCTAATGGGAAAATAAAGATTATTGAAACAACCTTTGCAATTGAGGCCGCATACCAAAAAGCGTTACAAATTCTTCCTAAGATGGAATCTAGCTATGTAATATGCGCAACAGATAATATTGCACTAGGTGTTTTAAAAGCGGCACATGAATTGAAAATGGTCATACCAGATCAATTTTCGTTATCTGGTTTCGGAGATTATGATGTAACGACAGCGGTTTTCCCAATGATTACAACGATTAAATTTCCGTACTATCAATCAGGTGTAATAGCTGCAGAAAATCTTTATCAACTTATTGAAGGGGAAAAGATTCCAGAAATCATTAAATTAGATAATCAATTAGTTGAACGTGAATCAACAAAAAGACTTAAATAATCCAAAATAGGCTAATTAGGCGGGGCCTCCTAATTAGTCTATTTTGGGTTGAAACAATTAAGAAGAAAAAAATTCTTGACAATGTAAACGAAATCATTTATTCTAAAAATAGAAACCGGTTCCAAATCCAACGTTGATTTGGTTAGGTTAAAAAATTTTTAGAACGAAAAGGAACCGGTTCCTTTAAAATTAAAAGGAGGTATTTAAAGTGAATTATAAAGAAATTGCGCAAGATCTTTTAGTTAATCTAGGTGGAAAAGAAAATATTGTAGCAGCAACCCATTGTGCTACCAGATTACGTTTAGTGTTACAGGACGAAACAAAAATAAATCAGATAGAAATTGAGAATAACGCTAGTGTTAAAGGGACTTTTTCCACAGGTGGCCAGTATCAAATTATTTTAGGCAGTGGAGTTGTGGACGAAGTTTATAAGGAGTTTGTGCAGCTAGCGAATATTGAGTCAATGTCTACTCAAGACGTAAAAAACTTAGGAACAAAAAAATTAAACCCAATCCAACAATTTGTTAAAGTGTTATCAGATATTTTTATTCCAATTATTCCAGCGATTGTTGCTTGTGGATTAATGATGGGAATCAATAATGTACTTACAGCTGAAGATTTATTTATCAGTGGCAACTCTTTAATTGGAGCTTATCCACAAATGGCAGGTTTAGCTAGTATGATTAATACATTTTCCAATGCGGCCTATGTCTTTTTGCCCGTTTTAATTGGTTTTTCTGCAGCTCAGAAGTTTGGCGGAAATGCTTATTTAGGAGCAGTGCTAGGAATGTTAATGGTACATCCCGATTTATTAACAGCTTTTAGTTATCCACAAGCGGTAGCAGAAAATAGTGTCCCTTATTGGAATGTATTTGGATTACACATTGCTCAAGTGGGCTATCAAAATACAGTCCTCCCGATTTTAGTTGCAACGTATATTTTGGCAAAAATAGAAAAATTATGTCATAAAGTAATTCCAACAGTTTTAGATAATTTACTAACGCCATTATTCACTTTATTTATAACAGCCTTTTTAACTTTTACAATTGTGGGTCCAATTACTCGAACAGCTGGAGATATGCTAACTAATGGATTAGTCTGGTTATATGATTCAACAGGTTTTATTGGAGGCGGAATCATCGGGCTATTTTATGCACCGCTTGTGATTACTGGAATGCATCATAGTTTTATTGCAGTAGAAACACAATTATTAGCTGATATTGCAAAAACTGGCGGAACATTTATCTTTCCAATAGCATCCATGTCAAATGTAGCGCAAGGGGCAGCCTGTTTAGCAATGATCTTTATTACTAAAAATAGTAAAACAAAAAGTTTGGCAACAGCTTCCTCTATTTCAGCGTATCTAGGCATTACAGAACCTGCTATGTTTGGTGTGAATTTGAAATTAAGGTATCCCTTTTATGCAGCTATGATCGGTTCTGCTGTTGGTAGTGCATATGTAACTTTCTTTAAAGTTAAGGCAGTTGCTTTAGGCGCTACAGGGTTACCAGGTATTATCGCCATTACACCTGGCTATATGACTTATTTCATTATAGGGATTATAATGACAACAATTTTAACGTTTGTCCTAACGTATATTTTTAGTATACGTGGAGCCAAATTAACTATAAATCAATCAGAGTAGATAAATAGGAGAAGATAAATGAAGGAATGGACACGAAAAGAAAGATACCGAAAAATTGAAGAAGTATCGCCAGAATATTTGGTAAATTTGGCTAATCAAGTTGAGAAGTCAGTTTATAGGCAGACGTATCATATTCAACCACCAACAGGTTTATTAAATGATCCAAATGGCTTTAGTTACTTTAATGGTCAATGGCATTTATTTTATCAATGGTTTCCTTTAGGTCCTGTTCATGGGTTAAAGTATTGGTATCATGTTGTTTCAGACGATTTAGTTCACTGGGAAAATTGTGGTGTTGGAATTAGTCCTAGCACTAAGTATGATTCTCATGGTGCGTACTCAGGAAGTGGTTTGGTTGACAAAAACCAGTTACACTTAATGTATACAGGAAATACACGATCTAAGAACTGGAGCCGGACACCGCACCAATTAATGGCAATTATGGATAAGAGTGGACAAATAAAAAAAATCAAAGAGCCTGTCATTGAAGGAATTCCAGAGGGTTATACAGATAATTTTAGAGATCCTAAAATGTGGAAACACGAGGGGTATTATTATGCCATTATCGGTGCAGAAAGAAAGAATCATACTGGGACTGCACTTGTGTATCAATCAGAAAATTTAACAGATTGGGTGTTGCTAGGTGAGTTTAATCCTCAGGTCCAAGATTTTGGCTTTATGTGGGAATGTCCAGATTTTTTTGAATTAGATGGTAGTCCTTGTTTTTTATTTTCTCCACAGGGTATAGAGCCTACTGGGGATTTCTATCAAAATATCTATCAAACTGGATATTTTCTGGGGACAAAATTTAATTATGAAACATTGCGACTAGAACATAATGGATTTCATGAACTCGACTTAGGTTTTGATTTCTATGCTGCTCAAACAACAATTGCACCTGATGGGCGTCGTATTTTGATTGCGTGGATGGGATTACCTGAAATTAAGTATCCTAGTGATCAAGATGGTTGGGCACACTGCTTAACGATTCCACGGGAGTTGTCCGTTCTGGAAGGACAATTAATTCAAAGACCAATTACAGAGCTAACCGCACTAAGAGGAGCACATGTAAAACACCAAGACTCACAATACGGAAGAGTACATTTAGGAAATCTATTAGGAACAAGCTACGAAGTGAAAATAAAGCTACGTGTGGAAGAAAAAACAAAATTTGGGCTTTGTTTATTTGAAGATCCGATAACAAATAAAGGGTTGTATTTAGAAGTTGATTTAAATAAAGGGAAATTTAAAGTAGAGCGGAAAGATTGTGGGATTCCTTTTGCTACAGAATACGGAACATCGCGACAAATGAAGTATAATAAAAAAGAAATTAGTCTGCATATATTTGTAGATACAACATCTGCTGAGATTTTTGTGAATGATGGATTAGCTGTATTTACTACAAGAGTATTTCCAGAAAAACAACAAAGTGGAATTGGGTTATTTGTTGAAAAAGGCCTAATGGAATATGAATTAGAAGGATGGAAATTAAATAAAATGGATATAAAAAGTACGGAGAAATAAAACTCCGTACTTTTTCGTTTTTTTTTAGTAAAAGTAGCGTTTCAATTCATCATGCTCATTGGTACTATTTAAGGCGACTAATAATTTAATTCGAGCTTTTGGCCCAGTTAAACCATTAGTAAAAATTACGCCCATCTCTCTCAAACGTTTTCCGCCACCTTCATAATCATAGACATCTTGTGCAACACCGTTGAAACAGCGGGAAACTAAGACGATTGGGATATTACGTGCAACGAGTTTTGATAAGCCCGAAAGAGTTGCTGGAGGTAAATTACCAGCTCCAAGAGCTTCAACGACCAGTCCATCAGTTGTAGGATTATCAAGTGCATCAAAAATCGTACTTTCCATTCCTGCATAAGCTTTTAATAAATAAACGTTTTTATCAACAGAAGTTAAATCAAATTTTTCTTCCTCAATTAATTCTTGGAAAAACAAGACTTTATTTTTAGCAATCAAGCCAATTGGGCCAAAAGTTGGTGTGCGAAAAGTAGCAACATTGGTTGTATGAGTTTTGGTTACATAGCGTGCTGTATGAATTTCATCATTCATTACGACTAAGACACCCTTATCTTTAGCCTCATCAGAGGTGGCCACCCAAACTGCACTCTGGAAGTTATAAAGGCCATCTGACCCAATCTCATTGCTAGAACGCATAGCTCCAGTCATAACGATAGGAATATGTTGTTCCAAGGTAATATCTAGGAAATATGCTGTTTCTTCTAACGTATCTGTCCCATGAGTAATGATGACACCATCAATTGCTTCAGAAAGAACCGCCTGTTCAATTCTATTTTTTAACTGTAGCATTTCTGTCGGAGTCATATGTGGAGAAGGACGTTGGAAGATATCTTCAACAATTAAATGAGCTTCCTTTTCAAATAAATGACCTTGAGTTAATAAAGGATTTTCAGAATTTGGAGCAACTTTCCCTGTTGTTTGATCCTCGCTCATTGCGATGGTTCCACCAGTGTGTAAAACTAAAATATTCTTCAAGAAAGTACCTCCTAATAATAAAAAGTTCGTTGAGCTGTTTAGGCCTGGCAGAAAAATAGGGAATTCCAAGAAAAGTGTTAATTTACTTTTTTGGGAATTCGTCTTTTTTCCGAAGGACTAGCTCAAAAGAACTAGCCTAGATAAAAAGTTCGTTGAGTCGGCTAAATACTCAATCATCTCGATACTATTTTATCACAAATTAAGGAAGGAATCTCACTTTGAAAAAATATAGTTAGTTAGTTTAGTTTCTTAGTTCGTATGAATTCCATCCAATTTTTAAACAAATTTTTTCCATGCTCATTCCAAGTATTGATAGGCGTATTTAAAGGGTTATTTCCTGGGAAATAATATAAGGGTAAAATTGGTTTAGTTAAAATTTGTACATCACGTAGGTATTCTTTTTCTAAGGTTTCTGTAGCATATTCAGGATGACCAAAAACATAAGTTTCTAAGCCATTATAATTTGTAGCTAAATAGAGACCTGCAGCATCGGATTGAGCTACAGGAATCAATTCAGGATGCTGGCTAACTAGACAGGAATCAACAGTTGTGTTGCGGGAGTGAGGTGCATGAAAATCAGTTTTAGTAGTATTTGCTAACCAGTGTTCAGTTACACAAAAACGATGCTGAAAAATGCCGACTAATTTAGTGGGTAAGTGAATTTTTGGTATTTGATAATACTCATATAAGGCGGCTTGAGCTCCCCAACAAATAAAGAGAGAGTGAGTGTGAGTCGCTTTTAAATAAGTAAAAATAGTCTTCAATTCAAGCCAGTAATCAACGTGTTCAAAAGGCAATTGTTCAACGGGAGCACCAGTAATAATAAAGCCATCAAATAGTTGGTCCCGGACATCATCAAAAGTAAGGTAATTTTCTTGTAAGTCATCGGGAATAGCTTTAGCTTGATAGTGTGTTTTAGGGTAAAGCAAAGTAATTTCAACTTTAAATAGGTTGTTTTGACTTAATAAGGATGCCAATTGAGTAGCTGTTGCTTCTTTAGTTGGCATTAAGTTTAAAATAGCAATGGAAAGAATTGGTTTAGAACTCATATAAATTCCTCCTTAATAAAAAGCTCGTTGAGCCGGTTAGCTCCGGTAAGAAAATAGGAAAAATTGATAGGACGTTTTTTGTCCTCTCAAATTTTTATCTTTTTCTCGAGGAGTTGACTCAAAAGGGCTGGCCTTAATTAGTTAATGAACAGTCTGAAATGCCTGAGCTAAATCCTGAATAATATCATGTGTGTCTTCAATTCCAACCGATAATCGAATTAAATCTTCTGTTACTCCACTTTCAAGTAATTGTTCCGAATTTAATTGGCGATGAGTCGAACTTTCTGGATGTAAAATGGAGGTACGAATATCAGCACAATGAATGACTAATTGAATGAAGTTAAGGTGATTAATAAATTGCTTAGCAGCCGAGGCGCCACCTTTAATTCCGAATGTAACCATCCCACTAGCGCCATTTGGCAAGTACTTTTGTGCTAATGGATAATGGGAATCTGTTTCTAATCCAGGATAGCGAACAAATGAAACGTCTTTTTGTTTTTGAAGCCACTTAGCAACTGCTAGTGCATTTTCTGAATGTTTTTTGGAGCGTAAGACCAAGGTTTCAGAACCAAGATTGCTCAAATAAGCATTGAAAGGACTTTGAATATTTCCTAAGTCGCGTACTAACTGAACTCTGAGCTTTGTTGCATAAGCTGCTTGCCCAAAATCAGCCACATAGCGTACACCGTGATAGCTATCATCAGGTAAAATTAACTCGTCAAATTTACCATTATCCCAATTGAAATTCCCACCATCAATGACAATTCCTCCCAGTGCAGTAGCATGTCCGTCAATGTATTTCGTTGTAGAATGAACCACAATATTTGCACCATGCTTTAAAGGATTACATAAAGCGGGTCCAGTTAAAGAACTATCGATGATTAATGGCAAATCAAGTATTTTGCAAATGGAATGAAATTTTTCAAAATCAAAAACATTTAAGCCCGGATTAGCAATCGTTTCACCAAAAACTAATTTTGTATTCTGATCAGCTAAAGCAATAATCTCTTCAGGAGACGCATCCTGATCGAAAAAGCGAGTAGTAATCCCAAATTTTGGTAACGTAACAGCAAATAAATTGGTTGTTCCACCATAAATTGTTTTGGAGCTTAAGATATTATCACCAGCTTTAGCGATATTTAGAATGCTGTTAAAAATTGCAGCCATGCCAGAAGAAGTAGCGACAGCTGCAACACCATCCTCTAGTAAAGCAATTTTTTCTTCAAAAACAGCAACAGTTGGATTACTGATACGAGAATATAGATGTCCTTCAGCAGATAAATCAAAAAGAGCAGCGACATCCTCAGCCTGTTCATAAGCAAATGTTGTACTTTGATAAAGTGGTAAAACTCGAGGTTCCCCATTCTTTGGTTGATAAGTCCCTTGTACAGCCAATGTTCCTTTTCCGTATGCTTGTCTTGCTTTTGTCATGTGTAATTCCTCCTTTATGAAATAAAAAGTTTGTTGAGTTGTTTAGCTCCGACAGAAAAAGTAGCAAAAAAAGCACTCGCCCTTTACCAAATCCCAATTAAGGGATTGATAAAGGACGAGCTCGATAGATATCGAGTCGTGTTACCACCTTTTATTTGTTTATTTTTCACAAAATAAACCTCTTCAAGTACCGTGCTTAAGTTAGCAAGAGACTCTATCGCTATAACAGGCGAACCCTGTAGGATTTGAAGACAAAACTAGTCGTTCAATCACTAAAACTCCGAGGCCATGTTCATTAATTTGTGAATTGCCTTTTTACACCAAAACAAGGCTCTCTAAGAATTCATCCATTAATTACTTTTCTCATCACGGTTTTATATTTTCTTTGATTGTTCCTATCATAAATGATAAAAAATAAAAATGCAAGAATTAAATGAAAAAAAACTCATCTAAATTAAATCTAATTCTCATAATAAGGGTTAAGAGGACTAAATTGTTATTTTTATAGTTAAATCAAACTATCAAGGCAGTTATCATGCTATAATGAAGGAATCAAAGAACTGGAAGAGGTTATTATGGGAAAAAAAGAATTTGCAGATTATGGCATTGGCGAAGATGTACTAAAAGCTTTAAATGGTTTAGGTTATTTTCAACCAACAAAAGTTCAAGAGGAAGTAATTCCTGTGGCTTTGGCAGATATGGATGTGATTGTAACTTCACAGACTGGGAGTGGTAAAACGGCTAGTTTTGGTATTCCATTATGTGAAAAAATCCTTTGGGAAGAAAATCGACCACAAGCATTGGTTTTAGTTCCAACGCGTGAATTGGCTTTGCAAGTAAATGAAGATATTGCAAATATTGGACGTTTTCGTCGTATAAAAGCGACATCTGTTTTTGGTAAAGCATCTTTTGAGCGTCAAAAATCAGAGTTAAAACAAAAAAGTCATATTGTTGTAGGAACACCTGGGCGTGTTTTAGATCATTTGAAAAAAGGAACGTTTCCTGTGGATAAACTCGAATATTTAATTCTAGATGAAGCAGATGAAATGTTAAATATGGGCTTTATTGACCAAGTCGAAGAAATAATTGGCTTCTTACCAAAAGAGCGTCAAACCTTACTATTTTCGGCAACTATGCCAGTAGAGGTGGAACGTTTAGCCAGTCACTATATGAAGGACGAAGCAGTATCAATTAAGATTGAAACCACAGAAGATTCAAAACCTAAAATTTTAAAATCATTTTTAATGGTATCTGGGGATAAAAAAATGCCAACCTTGTTAGACTTATTAACAGTGGAAAACCCAGATAGTTGTATTGTTTTCTGTAATCGTCAAGAAACAGTGAATAATGTCTATGAATACCTAAATAAAGCTGGTTTACCTGTGGATAAACTTCATGGAGGTATGATTCAAGAAGATCGTTTTGATGTAATGGACGATTTTAGAAAAGGAAAATTCCGTTATTTAGTGGCTACGGATGTTGCTGCTCGCGGAATTGATGTGGATAACATTACTCATGTAGTCAACTACGATGTACCTGTGGAAAAAGAAAGTTTTGTTCACCGAATTGGTCGAACAGGTCGAGCTGGAAAAACCGGCGTAGCTTTAACTTTAGTTGAGCCTTATGAAAAAGAGCGTTGGGCTGAAATTAAAAGGTACAGTGCTTCAGATGTTAGCGAAATTACGGCGCCAAGTGCACGTTTTGTTTTACGTCATAAACCAGCCTTTGAAAAGAAAATTGCTGAACGTCCGCGTTTAAAAAAAGATAAAGGCACAGTTTTAAGCCAAGATATTACGAAGCTGTATTTTAATGGTGGAAAGAAGAAAAAAATTCGGGCGATTGATTTCGTTGGGACAATTTCTAAAATACCTGGCATTCAGGTTGATGATATTGGGATTATTACAATCGGAGACCAAGGTAGTTATGTTGAAATTTTAAATGGCAAAGGGCCTTTGGTTTTAAACGCAATGAAAACGAAAAATGTTAAGGGGAAAACTCTTAAAGTAAATATCGCACGTCGCAAATAAGTTATATCCAAATAAAAAAGTGTGGTTTCAAGTTCGTAAACTTGAAACCACACTTTTTAAATTAGTTTGCGTATAATTTTGCTACTTGTTCTTGAACGTTTTTATCTTCCAAGAAATCATCGTAAGTTGTATCAGCACGATCTACTACACCATTAGGTGAAACTTCGATAATGCGATTTGCAATTGTTTGGATAAACTGATGATCATGAGAACCAAATAGTAAAGCACCTTTGAAAGCAATCAAGCCATCATTTAAAGCTGTAATTGACTCTAAGTCTAAATGGTTTGTTGGATCATCAAGAACCAAAACATTTGATTTACTTAACATCATTTTAGAAAGCATACAACGAACTTTTTCTCCACCTGAAAGGACAGATACTTTTTTCATCACATCTTCACCAGAGAATAACATACGACCTAAGAAACTACGTAAGAAAGTATTGTCACTTTCTTCTTTTGAAGCAAATTGGCGTAACCAATCAACAACGGTTAAGTCGCCTTTTTCAAATTCAGCCGTATTATCTTTTGGTAAATAAGATTGAGTAGTAGTGACACCCCACTTAACGCTACCAGAATCAGGTTCCATTTCGCCCATGATAATTTTAAACAATGTTGTAATCGCAATATCATGTTGGCTGATAAATGCTGTTTTATCTTCACGGTTTAATGAGAAGCTGATATTGTCTAAAATTTTCACGCCATCAATTGTTTTAGAAACATTTTCCACACGAATTAAATCATTTCCAATTTCACGGTCAGGTGTAAATCCAACGAATGGATAACGACGAGAAGATGGTTGAATATCATCAAGTGTAATTTTTTCAAGCATTTTTTTACGAGACGTTGCTTGTTTTGATTTAGAGGCATTTGCACTAAATCGCGCAATAAAGTCTTGTAATTCTTTAATTTGTTCTTCTTTTTTAGAATTAGAGTCATTTGCTAAACGTGAAGCTAATTGACTTGATTCTAACCAGAAGTCGTAGTTCCCAACGTAAAGTTTGATCTTACCAAAATCAACATCGGCCATATGCGTACACACTTTGTTTAAGAAATGACGGTCATGGGAAACAACAATAACAGTATTAGAGAAATTAATTAAAAATTCTTCTAACCATTCAATTGATTGTTTATCCAATCCATTGGTAGGCTCATCTAGTAGTAATACATCAGGTTTACCGAATAAAGCTTGAGCTAAAAGCACCTTAACTTTTTGACCACCAGTTAATTCGCTCATTGTTTTTTGTTGAAGACTTTCATCAATGCCAAGACCTTGTAGTAAAACAGCCGCTTCTGGTTCAGCTTCCCAACCATCTAATTCAGCAAATTCGCCTTCAAGTTCAGCAGCGCGAATACCATCTTCATCAGTAAATTCTTCTTTCATGTAGATAGCATCTTTTTCTTTCATGATATCGTATAAACGTTTATGGCCCATAATAACCGTTTCTAAAACGCCAAATTCTTCATAATCAAAATGGTTTTGTTTTAAGAAGGTTAAACGCTCACCAGATGACATTGAAATATCACCGGTAGTTGGTTGGATGTCGCCAGATAAAATTTTAAGGAACGTTGATTTACCTGCGCCATTTGCGCCGATAAGTCCATAACAGTTGCCAGGAGTGAATTTGATATTTACATCTTCAAATAAATTTCTATCTGAAAATAACAGACTTACATTACTAACTGTAATCATTTGATTTTTTACCTCTATTCTATAGTATATCTAAATCATTTTAACATAAATTCGGGTTAAATGCGATGTTATAAGTCTTTTTCTGAAAAGAATGTGAGAAAATTGTGGCACTCAGGATAAAGAAAGTAATTGGCAAGATAACGGATTTGGTTGTGTAAGGTTGATTATAAGGTAACAGTACTATCTTTTATTGTTACGGATTGAAGTATTTAAAATAAGTTGCGTACTTTCAATTAAGTTACAAATTTCTAATTTGAGCATTAAACCAACAATAAGTTAACAAAAAGTAATTTTTGTTCGGTTATTTACCTCTATTTTACATAAATAACGTTGTAAACAAGATGTTATTCTATTATACTAGAATAAGACACATAAAAAAACTTGGAGGGTACTTAAAATGAAATTTGTTAAAAATGGTTTTTTGCTTGTTTTGGGAGTGGTTTTAGTCGTAAGTTTAGCAGCATGTGGAGCGAAAAAAGAGTCTGGAGCGAAAGAAGAGAGCTATACTCCAAAAGAATTAACCGTTCAATTTGTTCCAACTATTGAGGCAAACACGATTGAAGCGAAAGCTAAACCGTTAGAAAAGTTGTTATCAGATGAACTCGGAATACCTGTGAAAGTAACTGTATCAACAGATTATAATACAATTATAGAAGCAATGGCTTCAAAACAAACGGATGTAGGGATTATGCCGCCGAATGCATATGTTTTAGGTCATGAGCAAGAAGCAGCTGATG